>NZ_PQSR01000012.1 GCF_002920635.1 Streptomyces sp. Ru72
TGGCGATGGACTACGGCCCCGCGTACAGCGGCGACATGGGCACCTACGCCGAGCAGGCGGCGACCGCGACGCAGGCGCAGATCAAGAGCGTGCTGGGCCTGACCGACAGCGCGGCCTGGAAGACGGTCGCGGTCACCCCGATGATCGGCGTCAACGACGTCTCCTCCGAGATCTTCAAGGTGGAGGACGCCGCCCAACTGGTGACCTTCGCCAAGTCCAAGGGCCTCGGCTGGCTGTCGATGTGGTCGGCCGCACGCGACAAGCAGTGCGACGGCGGCCCCAAGCCGACGGCGGACCCGACGTGCAGCTCGATCACCCAGGACAGGTTCGCGTTCTCGAAGGCGTTCGGCGCCTACAAGTAGTGCCTGTTCTCCAGGGTGCTACCGCCTGATCCTCAACTCGGGGTGGTGGCGGCGCATGGCCGCCACCACCTCGTCGAGGTCCACGGGGAGCGTGGTCGCCGAGATGGTCGCCGGGCTGTAACCGAAGCGCAGGTTGGCCTTGCCGGCGATCCGGGCCGTACGCGGTGCCCGCGCCAGGTAGGCGTCCGGATCATTGAGCACCAGTTCGATCACGCGCTGAGAGGTGGAGCGGACCCTGATCTCGCGGACGGTGACCTCCGCGATCTCCGTCCAGCGGATCGAGCCCAGCATCACATGGGTCAGGCCCTCGCCGGTCAGCACCAGTTCGGGCCGGCGTCGCAGAAGGCGGCCGATCGCCACGCAGGCGCACAGGCCGAAGAACAGCACGGCGGCCGCGCCCGCGAGGACGCCTTTGAGCGTGGCGTGGTCGATCAGCAGCCAGACGCCCAGAGCCACGAACGCCAGCGAGCCGAAGGCCGTCAGTGAGGTCCGCCGCAGCGAGGACGGGTAGGTGGTTGCCGCTCTGTCCGCGGCTTCGGTGGTCACGCGACCGAACCCTAGGGGAGTGGGCCACGCGAGGGAGCCCCTTTGCGGCAGGCTTCGGGCGGCACGGCGGACCACCGGGGCGCGGCACCTCCCTCCTGTGCCGCGCCCCGAGCCCTTGTCCCCCCCCGGGCCGGTCAGTCCTCCAGCGGCGGCAGCTCCCCGGTCCGCGCCGCCCGGCTGTACCAGTGCGCGCTGGACTTCGGGGTCCGCTCCAGGGTCGTGTAGTCCACGTACACCGCCCCGAAGCGCTTCCCGTAGCCGTACGCCCACTCGAAGTTGTCCATCAGGGACCACAGGAAGTAGCCCCGCACGTCCGCCCCGTCCGTGATCGCCCGGCGCACCGCCGACAGGTGCCCGTGCAGGTAGGCGATCCGCTCCGGGTCGTGGACGCGGCCGTCCGGGTCCGGCTTGTCGTCGTAGGCCGCGCCGTTCTCCGTCACGTACAGCGGCAGGCCCGGCGCCTCCCGCGTGTAGCGCATGAGCAGCTCGTGCAGACCGGTGGGGTCGATCGTCCAGCCCATCTCGGTGCGCTCGCCCGGGGTCTGGTGGAAGGCCACGTCGTCCGCTCCCGGCCAGGGCGAGTAGGCGCTGGCGCCGTGACCGTCAGGGCGTGGGCCGCTCGCCTGCTCGTCGGCCGCCGAGACCAGCGTCGGCGCGTAGTAGTTCAGGCCCAGCGCGTCCAGCGGCTGGTGGATCGTCTCCAGGTCGCCGTCACGGACGTGGGACCAGTCCGTGACCGACGACGTGGCCGCCAACAGGGTTTCCGGGTACGCGCCGTGCAGCATCGGGCCGTGGAAGACGCCGTTCGCCAGGTCGTCGATCTTCTGACCCGCCGCCAGGTCTGCCGGGTCCTGCGAGACCGTGCGCACCACGGAGGGGTTGAGGCTGACCGTCACCGCGTTACGGGCCGGCATCACGGACCGCAGGGCCGAGGCGCCGAGGCCGTGGGCCAGGTTCAGGTGGTGGGCCGCGCGCAACGACGCCGCCGCGTCCGTACGGCCCGGGGCGTGCACCCCGGAGCCGTAGCCCAGGAAAGCGCTGCACCAGGGCTCGTTCAGGGTGATCCACTGCTCCACGCGGTCGCCGAGGGCCTCGCCCACGATCTGCGCGTACTCGGCGAACCGGTACGCCGTGTCCCGCTCCGGCCAGCCGCCCGCGTCCTCGAGTTCCTGGGGGAGGTCCCAGTGGTAGAGGGTGATCGCCGGCCGGATGCCGTGCGCGAGGAGCTCGTCCACCAGACGGCGGTAGAAGTCCAGGCCCCGCTGGACCGCCGGGCCCCGGCCGGTGGGCTGCACGCGCGGCCAGGAGATCGAGAAGCGGTACGCGTTCAGGCCCAGCTCGGCCATCATCGCGACGTCCTCGCGGTAGCGGTGGAAGTGGTCGACAGCGATGTCACCGGTCTCGCCGTCGGCCGTCTTGCCCGGCGTGTGGCTGAAGGTGTCCCAGATGGAGGGGGTGCGGCCGTCCTCCCGCACCGCCCCCTCGATCTGGTACGCGGAGGTCGCGGCGCCCCAGAGGAAGGCGGGGGGGAAGGTAACCGGGGGTGCCGACTGTGCGGACTCAGACATGGAAGCGCTCCCATACGAGGTCGTGAAGACCGATGAGTTGGAGATGAGGAGGAGGGGGGAAGGGAAGGGGCCGGAGCGGCGGTGATCCGGCCCCGTCGGCGGTGGGCGTCCACGACGGGCGAACACGACGGATGCGCGTCAGCCCTTGACCGCGCCCTGCATGATGCCGCCCACGATCTGCTTGCCGAAGATCGCGAAGACCAGCAGCAACGGCAGTGTGCCGAGCAGCGCGCCCGCCATGATCAGCGACTGGTCGGGGGTGTAGCCGCGGCCCAGGCCCGCGACCGCGACCTGCACGGTCGGGTTGCCGTTCTGGGTCAGGACCAGGAACGGCCACAGGAAGTCGTTCCACGTCTGCACGAACATCAGCATGCCCAGGACGGCCATCGCGGGGCGGGCCGCCGGGAACACGACGTGCCACACCACGCGCCAGCTGCTCGCGCCATCCATCCGGGCAGCCTCGATGATCTCGTCCGGCAGCGCCTGGAGCAGGTACTGCCGCATGAAGAACACCCCGAACGCGCTCACCAGCGACGGCAGGATCACGGCCTGCAACTGGTCGGTCCAGTCCAGCTTGGCGACCATCATGTACAGCGGGATCACGCTCAGCTGCGGCGGGACCATCATCGTGCCGATGACGATCAGCATCAGGGCGCCCTTGCCCTTGAAGCGCAGCTTGGCGAAGGCGAACCCGGCGATCGTCGACAGGAAGACGATGGTCGCCGCCGAAACACCCGCCACGAACGTGGTGTTGAAGAACGCCTTGCCCAGATTGGCGTCGTTCCAGGCGATCTCCAGGTTGTTGAACAGGTTCGACCCGAACCAGAAGGGCGGGGGCGTCTGCGCGAGCCGGTTGTTGTTGCGCGAGGCGGCGATCGCCGTCCACACCAGCGGAAGCAGCGAGCCGATGCTGAAGAGGATCAGGATGGCGTAGGCCACGGGACCGGCGTGGAGCTGCCCGCCGGCGCGCGCCGCCTTGGGCCGGCGTACGCGTTTGGGCTCCCGGGTCTTCTCCTCGGGCTTCGTCAGGGTCGTCGTCACGGCCGGTTCTCCTAACTGCTGGCGCGCAACCGGCGCGAGATGACGTAGTTGACGATCCCGATCACGATGAGGATCAGGAACATCGTCCAGGCGATGGCGGAGGCCCGGCCCAGGTGCTGGTTCACCCAGCCCTGCTCGTACAGGTACAGACCCAGCGTCTGGAACTGGTGCTCGGCGCCGCCCGACGCGCCCTTGTTCGCGTCGAACAGCAGCGGCTCGCCGAAGACCTGGCTGGCGCCGATCGTCGACACGACGACCGTGAACAGGATCGTCGGCCGCAACTGGGGCAGCGTGACATGGAAGAACTGCTGCCAGCGGTTGGCCCCGTCCAGGGCCGCCGACTCGTACAGGTCCTGGGGGATGGCCTGCATCGCCGCCAGGTAGATCAGCGCGTTGTAGCCCGTCCAGCGCCAGATGACGATGGACGAGACGGCTATCTGCGAGGGCCACTTCTCGTTCTGCCAGTCGATGGCGTCGATCCCGACGAAGTGCAGCGCCCAGTTGATCATGCCGTAGTCGCGCCCGAAGAGCAGCACGAACACCAGCGAGGCGGCCGCGATCGAGGTCGCGTACGGCGCGAGCATCACGACCCGGTAGAAGGTCGAGGCGCGCAGCTTGTAGTTGAGGATGTGGGCCAGGCCCATCGCCATCAGAAGCTGCGGGACGGTCGAGATGATCCCGATGGTCAGGGTGTTCTTCGCCGCGTTCCAGAAGAAGTCGTCGTCGAAGATCCGGGTGTAGTTGCGCAGCCCCGCCCACTCCATGTCGGTGGGCGCCGTCAGCTCCACCGTGTGCAGCGAGGCCCAGGCCGTGTAGAGCAGCGGGAACAGGCCGAAGGCGATGAAGAGCAGGAAGAAGGGCGAGACGAAGGCGTACGGGCTCCAGCGGAGGTCACGCTGCCAGCGCCGGGAGAGTCGTGCGCGGCGCCGCTGCTCCGCCTCCGTGGGTACGGCGGGCGGGCGGCCCGGGGCCGCGCCCCCCTCCTTGGCGGGGGGCGCGGCGGTGTCGTGCCGGGTGGCCATGCCGGTCACTTCTCCAGGTTGTTGTCGATGGTCTTCGTGGCCGTGTTCCAGGCCTCCTCGGCCGACTTGCCCTTCGTCACGAGGATGACGCCGTTGTCGGTCAGACCCTGCTGGATGATCTGGTCCTTCGGGCCGATGATCTGGACCGGGCTGGACTTGGCGGCCTGCGCGAAGATCGTGCCGATCGGGGCGTCACCGGTCATCTCGTTCTTGGCGCCGGTGACCTCGGGGGAGCTGTACGCCGCCTGCGCGCTCGGGAAGCTGCCCTGGACGCTGAACAGCTTGGCCTGCTGCGCGGGCGCGGTCAGCCAGGCGGCCAGTTCCTGGGCCTCCTTCACGTGCTTGCCGTTCTTCGGCACGGTCAGGAAGGAACCGCCCCAGTTGCCGGACCTGGGCGCGACGGCCACGTCCCACTTGCCCTTGGCGTCCGGCTTCGACTTGCCCTTGATGTAGCCGAGCATCCACGGCGGGCAGGCCATCGCGGCGAACTTCACGTTGGCGATCGTCTGGTCCCAGGTCGGCTGGAACTGCGTCTGGGCGCCGACCAGCCCCTTCTTGGCGGCGTCCGCGGTCAGGTCGAAGGCGGCCTTGACGGCCGGGTTCGTCTTGTAGATGACGTTGCCGGAGGAGTCGTAGAACTTCTTCTTCTCACTGCTGAGGACGGCGTTCAGCAGACCGCCGGGGGAGTCCCAGAAGGTGGTGCCCTGCGGCGCCTTCTTCTGGTACCGCTCGCCGACGCTGACGAGCTTGCTCCAGTCGCCGGACCACAGCTTGCCGACCTCGGTGCGGTCGGTGGGCAGACCGGCCGCCTGGAAGAGGTCCTTGCGGTAGCAGACCGCCATCGGGCCGACGTCGGTGCCGAGGCCGATCGTCTGGCCGTCCTTGGTGGTGGCCTGCGCCCACTTCCAGTCGAGGAAGTCGCTCTTGTTCACGCCGGAAACCTTGGAGAGGTCCGTGAGCTTGGCCGCCTGGGTGCTGACGACCTCGGCTATGTTGCCGACCTCGACGCCCTGGATGTCCTGCAGACCGCTGCCGGTGGTGAGGTGGTTGACGAGCGCCGGGTAGTAGTTCTCGTTCCGCTCGGTGACGTTCTCGGTGATCTTGATGTTGGGGTGGAGCTTCTCGTACTCGGCGTAGAGGCCGGCCTCCTTGAAGCCGAAGGTGCCGAAGAGACCGAGGCTGATCGTGGTCTTGCCGCTGCCACCGCCGTCCTGCGGCGAGCCGGACTTGTCTCCGCCGTCGTCGGCACAGCCGGCCAGCAGCCCGGCGCCCAGCACTGCGACGGCCGTGAGGGCTATCGCCTTGTGGCCGATGGGGGTCCCCCCGCTCGAGCGGAGTCGAGAGTGGGGGAGGGTACGTGCTCGCATGTCGTCCTCCAGTTGCCCTGACGTGCCGACCCCCCGGCCAACTTCTTTGCTGGGCCCGTGTCTTGTCGCTGCGGCTCGGGCGGGGAACGTGCGGGATGTGTATGGGGCAGGTACTGTGGGAGCGCTCCCACAAGTGATGTGTTGAAGGGTCGTGCGTCCGGGCGGGGGTGTCAAGGGAGCTGACGCTGTCAGACGCGTTCAGTTATCGGGACGTTAACTGGCCGCCGTGGAGGACCGCCCCCGGGCGCGATCGTCCCCAAGCGGCGGTCGCGGAGCCGCACGGGACTGTTACATTCCAGGCCAGGCGCGCGACGCGCGGTGTGACGGGAGGCGACCATGGCAGGCCACGGAACGCGGGGCCGGAGTGGCCGGCGGCCGACTCTTGAGGAGGTCGCCGCACGGGCCGGCGTGGGCCGCGGCACGGTCTCCCGGGTGATCAACGGCTCGCCCCGGGTGAGCGACGCGACGCGCGCGGCCGTCGAGGCGGCGGTCGCCGAGCTGGGGTACGTGCCGAACACGGCGGCCCGGGCACTGGCCGCGAACCGAACGGACGCGATCGCGCTCGTCGTCCCCGAGCCGGAGACACGGTTCTTCGCGGAGCCGTACTTCTCGGACATGGTGACGGGTGTCGGGGCCGCGCTGTCGGACACCGAGATGCAGCTGCTGCTGATCTTCGCGGGCAGCGACCGGGAGCGGCGCAGGCTGGCGCAGTACCTGGCGGCGCACCGGGTGGACGGCGTCCTGCTGGTCTCCGTCCACGCGGACGACCCGCTGCCCGACATGCTGGCCCAGCTGGAGATCCCGGCGGTGATCAGCGGCCCCCGCTCGGCGTCGGAGACCCTGCCGTCGGTGGACTCGGACAACTACGGCGGCGGTCGCTCGGCGGTGGAGCACCTGATCGCCCGCGGCCGCGCCCACATCGCCACGATCACCGGCCGCCTCGACGTCTACGGCGCCCAGCGGCGCATCGACGGCTATCGGGACGCGCTCAGGGAGGCGGGCCGTGAGGTGGACGAGGCCCTGATCCTGCCCGGTGACTTCACCGAGGAGGGCGGCCGGCGCGCCATGACGGAACTGCTGACCCGCCGCCCGGACCTGGACGCGGTGTTCGCGGAGTCGGACGTGATGGCGGCGGGCGCGCGCCGGGTGCTGCGCGAGGCGGGGCGCCGTATCCCGGACGACGTGGCGCTCGTGGGGTACGACGACTCGGCGATCGCCCGCCACATGGACCCGCCGCTGACGAGCGTGCGCCAGCCGATCGAGGAGATGGGCCGGGCGATGATCGACCTGCTCCTGGACGAGATAGCGGACCGCCGCCCGGTGGCCTCCCGGACACTGGACCGGCGGCAGGTGGTGCTGCCGACGGAACTGGTGGCGCGGGACTCGTCCTGACGCGCCCGTAGCGGTCGCCCGGGCACGCGCCCCTGCGCCGCGTGCGTGTCAGCCCGGCAGCGACAGCTCCCACCTGACCTCTCCGTCCTGGCACAGGTCCGTCGGTGCCAGTCCGGTCGCCGCCGCCACGGACTGCGACGCCCGGTGGGCCGGGTGGATGTGCGCGATGACGGTGGTGAGGTGCTGCCGCGCGCGCCAGTCGACCAGTCCCCGGGCCGCCTCCGTGGCCGGCCCCCGGCCCTGCCACGCGTTCCGACGACCCACGCGATCTCCGTGGCGCGGTCGGTGACCGTCGCCTGCACCGTGCCCACGAGACGGGACTCCCCACGCTGGAACAGCACCCAGTTGCACCAGGAGACGGCCGGGTCGGGGGAGCCGGAGACCAGCCGTTCGCAGCGTGCGCGCAGGGCGGCCGGGGAGAGCGGCACGCCGCCGGTGTACGTGTGCAGCCTCGGGGCGGCCAGGGTCTCGGCCATCTCCTCGGCGTGGTCGACGCGCAGGGGCAGCAGGTCCAGGCCCAGGCGGGCGGTGCGGATCGGTTCGGGGCTGAGCACTCGGTGGGGCCTTCTCTGCGTCTTCTCACTCGGCGGGGTGACCGGAAGCGAGAGCCGCCCCGTGCGTGCGTGCGGGCCGTGGCCGGCCGGACGCAGCGAACGTCGCGCGGGCCGTCGCCGGGTCCCCGCGCTCCTGCGCCGCCATCACCTCGTCGCCGTGCTCGAACGCCCAGGCGCCGAACGCCTCGATCGGCGGCAGCAGGCTCCGCCCCAGTTCCGTGAGTCCGTAGTCGACGCGGGGTGGGGCGCCCGGGCGGGCGCGGCGCTCGACCAGCCCGTTGAACTCCAGTCGGCGCAGGGTCTCGGTGAGCACCTTGGGACTGACGCCGCCGATCCGCTCGCGCAGCCGGCCGGGGCGCTCGGGGCCCTCGCGCAGCGCCCAGATCACCACCGGGTTCCAGGTGTTGGCCAGCAGGTCGAAGGCGAGCCGGGCGCGGCAGTCGGCGATGAAGCCCTGGTCGACGGTCACTTACCGAATGGTGCCCGAACAGCTTCCTACTGTCGTTCCGAATACGGGAACCGGACCACCACACGGGAGTGGGAACGATGAGGATCGGGATCGCCGGCACCGGCGCCATGGCGAACGCCCTGGGCGGCCAGTGGGCACGGGTCGGCCACGACGTACTGGTGGGCGGCCGGGACGCGGGCCGCTCGGCAGCCCTGGCCGAAAGGATCGGCGGACGGGCGGGAAGCCTGCGCGACGTTGTCGAGCACGGTCGGGACGCGGTGCTGCTGGCGGTGCCGTACGCGGTGGCCGCCGACGTGGTGTCCGGTCTGTCCGACACCCTGGCGGGCCGCACGCTGATCGACTGCACCAACCCGGTCGGCCCGGGCTTCCTCCTGGAGACCGCGGGCGGTCCCTCGGCCGCCGAGCGCATCGCCGCAGCCGCCCCCGGCGCACGCGTGGTCAAGGCGTTCAACCTCTGCCATGAGAGCGTGTGGCGGCTGACCCCGCCCGTCTTCGACGGCCGTCCCCTGGCGGTTCCGCTGTGCGGCGACGACGCCTCGGCCCTGGAGACGGTACGCCGCCTGGTGCACGACCTCGGCTGCCGGCCGCTGGACGGCGGGCGGCTGGAGCGGGCGGCCCTGCTGGAGGCGACAGCGGCCTTCCTCATCGGACTGTGGGTGGGCCAGGGGGCGGACGCCCAGGCGATCGCACCGCCGTTGGAGTACTCGGGGGCCGTGTGAGGGGCCGTGCCAACCGGTCCCGGACGGACTGCGACCATGGGACGCATGCGAGAAGGCGGTGCGATACGGGCAGTCGTGGCGGGGGCGTGCGGTGTGCCGACGATGTCCCTGGCGGCGTGCGCGAGTTCGAATTCGCCTCCGCGGCCGACGGCCGGGCGGACCATGCCCTGCCGCGCACCCTCGACCCGAAGCAGCACCCGGTCGTGGTGATGGGCGACGGGACGGAGCTGAACGACTGACGGAGCCTCTGGCCGGGCCTCCCGCGGAGCCTGTGGCGAGGATGCCGCGCGGATAACCGGTGGTCCCGGCGGGAACAGGCCCGGCACAGTGAGGTCATGGCGACCTCCGAAGCCCGGTTCATGCCCGGCCTGAAGCTGTCCGCGATCCTGTACGAGGAGGCCGTGGGGCCGCTCCTGCGCGAGGCCTTCCCGGGACTGCGGTACGCGGCGGCGCGGATCGGCAGTGGTTCCGAGGTGCTGGGTTTCGACACGCCCCGCTCGGCGGATCACGAATGGGGACCCCGGCTGGAGCTCTTCCTCACGGCCGAGGACCGCGCCCGGCACGGCGACGACATCCGCCGCCTTCTGTCCGAACGGCTGCCCAAGCAACTGCGTGGCTGGCCCACCCACTTCCAGGAGAGCGACGACCCGCTGGACCCGGTCGGACGTATGCGGCCGACCGACGGGCCGGTCAACCACCGTGTCGACGTGCACGACGTGGAAGGGTGGCTGGCAGAGCGGCTCGGGCTGCGCTCGGGCGACACGGAACCGAGCGTGCGCGCCTGGCTGGCGATGCCCCAGCAACGGCTCGCCGAGACCACCGGCGGCGCGGTGTTCCACGACGGGCCCGGCACCCTGACCGCCGCCCGGCGCCGGCTGGCCTGGTACCCGGAGCAGGTGTGGCGGTACCTGCTGGCGTGCCAGTGGCAGCGCATCTCGCAGGAAGAGGCGTTCGTGGGACGCTGCGCGGAGGTCGGCGACGACATCGGCTCCGCCGTCACGGCCGCCCGCCTCGTACGGGACCTGATGCGGCTGTGCCTGCTGCTGGAGCGCCGGTACGCCCCTTACGGCAAATGGCTCGGCAGCGCGTTCGCCCGGCTGCCGGTGGCGGCGTCGCTCGCTCCGTCACTGCGCGGTGCGCTCGCGGCGACGGACCACCCGGACCGGGAAGGGCACCTGTGCGACGCGTACGAAGCGGTCGCTTCCCTGCAGAACGCCTCCGGACTGGCCACCCCGGTGGACCCGAGGCCCCGCCCCTACCACGCGCGCCCGTTCCTCGTCCTGCACGCCGAGCGCTTCGCACAGGCCCTGGCCCGCACGGTCACGGACCCCTGTCTTCGCGGCCTGCCCCTGGTCGGAGGCGTGGACCAGTGGGCGGACAGCACCGACCTGCTCAGCCGTCCCGACCTCATCGGTGCGCTGTGGCACGCCGCAGGCCCTGACACGCAGGTCAGCCGGTGACCCCACACCCGCAGGCCACCGGCTGACCACCGCTTGTGTGCCAGGCTCGGTCAGGACGCTGTCGCCCGTGTCGAGATCGCAGATCCAATGACTCACCCCCACGTTCGGCGGGCTCCTGCCCCAGGACTTCGGGACCTTCGCCAGGTCCCGTGCGGTCCTGCCCGGAGGCCGCTCGGCGGCCGAGCCGCTGAAGCCGCAAAGCCTCCGCGACGCCTCGGAGGAGGCGACGTCATCGGAGGCCGATCACAACCTGCGTTCCTCGCAGGCCCTGCCGTTCACCCGGTCGCAGAGGAAGAGCCACCGAGCGAGTCGATCTGCCGTTGCAGCACGGCCTCCGCAGCCGCCTTGTCCGCGGTGGCGTCGGTGAATCGGCTGATCCGGACGAAGACGTCGCCCCGGACCGCGGCGACTTCCACCCGGACGTTGCCCAGACTGTCCGGTTTCTCGGCGACCGAGCCCTCCCCCTGCACGGCCGAGTCGGTGAAGGTTGCAAGCGAGTTCTGCTTCCAGCTCGCGGTGAGGTCGGCGTACATGCTCCGGGCGCCCCGCGTGGAGCGGAACTGCACCATGAACACCTCGGTCTGGCTGCCGTCGTCACCGAACCAGCCTCGGCGCGCCGCTGTGACGAAGCCCCGCTGGGTTGCCCTTGCCTTCTCGTACGCCCGCGCGTCCGGGCGGTAGAAGTTGTCGACGAAGCCGGTCAGGTCGAACACCCCCGTCGGGGTCCTGGTCCACGTCTGAGCACCGGCCGGCAGCGGGAGCACCCTGGCCAGCAGCTGTGCTCCGACGCCGGTCGCCGACCCGGATGGAGAGGCAGATGGTGAGGTGGACGAGGCCGTGGACGGTCTCGTGGCGCTCGGCTTGGGCTCGTCGTGGCCCGCCGTGACGGTCTGGTGCGTCGTACAGCCCGCCAGTGTCATGGCGATGGCCAGGAACGTGAAGGATGTGACCTTCACACGTGAATGTTTCACCACCGCATGATCATGTCGGATCGCAGATGGGCGGTCCAGTGTGATTCAGAGCACAAGAGACTGGCTCGATGCCGGGTGGCGGGCGGCTGTCAGCCGGCCGAAGTCGGGGACGGTTCCTCGGGCGCCCGGTGGTCAGGTCACTGGAGGAGCCGCCGGAAGAACAGAAGAGGCCGACAACCTCGTTACCGAAGGTTGTCGGCCTCTGACTGAGGGTGAGTGACGGGACTCGAACCCGCGACATCCTGGACCACAACCAGGTGCTCTACCAGCTGAGCTACACCCACCATGACCGGTGTTTTCGCAGTGGTTTCCCCCACCGGCCGAGAAAAAGTGTACAGGGTCCGAAGGGGTGCTCGCGCCAGCGTTTCCCCGGGCGTCGGGCGTGGCGCCCCGTCGGGCCCCGTCGAGGCCGCTACCGAGCGGGCAGCACGTGCTTGGCCGCGATCGCGCGCGCCGTGTCGGAGTCGGGGCCCGGCTGCGGTACGAAGATCGCCTCCCGGTAGTAGCGCAGCTCGGCGATCGACTCTCGGATGTCGGCCAGCGCCCGGTGGTTGCCGTTCTTCTCCGGACTGTTGAAGTACGCCCGCGGGTACCAGCGCCGGGCCAGCTCCTTGATCGAGCTGACGTCCACGATCCGGTAGTGCAGGTAGTCCTCCAGCGTCGGCATGTCGCGGGACAGGAAGCCGCGGTCCGTGCCGACGGAGTTGCCGCACAGGGGCGCCTTGCCAGGTTCCTTGACCCACTCCCGTACGTAGGTCAGGACCTGCTCCTCGGCGTCGGCGAGCGTCGTGCCCGCCGCCAGCTCGTCGAGCAGTCCCGAGGCGGTGTGCATCTGACGCACCACCTCCGGCATCGTCTCCAGTGCCGCGTCCGGCGGCCGGATCACGATGTCCACCCCCTCGCCGAGTACGTTCAGCTCGGAGTCGGTGACCAGCGCGGCCACCTCGATGAGCGCGTCGTCGGACAGCGAGAGGCCGGTCATCTCGCAGTCGATCCACACCATGCGATCGTTCATGTGTCCCACCTTATGGCCCGGGCGTGGCATGCGGACCGCCCGTGCATGTGACCTGTGCACGGGCGGATACGGCGACGGGCGGGACCGGGGTCGTGCGACCCCCGTCCCGCCCGTCCTCACCGGTGGGCCGGTGCTGCCGGTGCGCCGGCACGGCGGTGGTGCTACGGCGCGCTGCGCTGCCCCGGCACGCCCGGGCGGCCCGCCGCGTACAGCTCGGGCACGTGCTTGCCCGAGTGGTCCGTGGACAGGGGCGCCGAGGGGCCGATCCCGTTCGTCGCGGCCGTCCGGCGGGTCTGCATCGGGACCGGGGCGGACTCGGCCGCGGCCTGCGACGCCGGCGGGCCGCCGGAGCTCTCGGCGTCCGCCTGCCGGTCGCTCTGCGGGCGACGCGCCCGGTAGGCGGCACGGTAGGCCGCGGGCGACGAGCCGAGCTGGCGCCGGAAGTGGCCGCGCAGCGCGACCGGCGAGCGGAAGCCGCAGCGTCCGGCGACCTCGTCGACCGAGTAGTCGGAGGTCTCCAGCAGTCGTTGCGCCTGCAGCACCCGCTGGGTGATCAGCCACTGCAGCGGCGCGCTGCCGGTCAGCGAGCGGAAGCGCCGGTCGAACGTCCGCCGGCTCATGTACGCGCGCGCCGCCAGCGTCTCCACGTCGAACTGTTCGTGGAGGTGCTCCAGCGCCCAGGCGACGACCTCCGCGAGCGGGTCGGCGCCGATCTCCTCGGGTAAAGACCGGTCGAGATAGCGCTCCTGGCCTCCGCTGCGGCGCGGCGGGACGACCAGGCGCCGGGCGAGCGCGCCCGCCGCCTCGTTGCCGTGGTCCGTGCGCACGATGTGGAGGCACAGGTCGATGCCGGCGGCCGTACCGGCCGACGTCAGGACGTCCCCGTCGTCCACGAACAGCTCGCGCGGGTCGACGTGCACCGACGGATAGCGCTTGGCCAGCGTCGGTGCGTACATCCAGTGGGTGGTGGCCGGCCGCCCGTCCAGCAGCCCGGCGGCGGCCAGTACGAAGGCGCCGGTGCACAGCCCCACGATGCGGGCGCCCTCCTCGTGCGCCCGGCGCAGTGCGTCGAGCGCCTCCTCCGGCGGCGGAGAGGTGATCGACCTCCAGGCCGGCACCACGACGGTGCCCGCCCGCGAGATCGCCTCAAGGCCGTACGGCGCGGTGAGTTCCAGGCCCCCTGTGGTCCGCAGCGGGCCTTCCTCGCCGGCCGCCACCAGCAGGCGGTAGCGCGGCACTCCGGCGTCCTGGCGGTCAATCCCGAACACCGACAGTGGAATGGAACTCTCGAAGATGGGGCCGCCGCTGAACAGCAGCACCGCGACGATCTCCTTGCGGCGTCGCCCCGACAGCTTCCGGGCCGCGGCGTCCGGCGCGGCAGTTGCGTCGTGGCTCATCCTGCTAAGCCCCCCTCGGTGGTCGCGGCTCCTCGGTTGTGTCGCTCCTGCACGTTTCCCCTCGGTCCTGCACGAGTCCCCCGCCGTAGACAGTCATGATCGAATCTACTGTGTCGCGCGGTGCCGGCGTGACCAGTTCACCATCCGGCACATTGTCGACATGGCAACTTGGCGTGAAGCATTCGATCACGAAGGGTTGCACTCGTGGAGCGTGCAGGGAAGTGCGCCTCGTCCCGGTGGCCAATCCCCGTAGGGTGCGCGCGTCGCCCGGGGCCCTTTCCGCGCAGGTCGAACGGGGGGTGAGGGGCCGCTCGACGATGTAATGCACGGGATTGAGAAGTTGGCTGAAAAGATACGGGCGCGTGCGCGGAAACCGGTCAGTCGACCGGAGTGTGTCCACCACTGTGACGTCCGCCTCTGTGCGCCCCCGTTCCGGTCCGGCTGTGGCGTCCGCGATGCGGGGCGATCTCCTCGGCCCGCAGGCGCGCGGCACCCCGCTCCGACTGCCGCAGGAGGGTGCGGCAGGCCGCGGTGACGGCGACGAGGCCGAGAGCGGTGCTGATGGCGGCGGCGAGGGAGATGCCGTAACAGACGAGGACGACGGGGACGAGGACGCAGCAGAAGGCGGCCCAGCGGATCACGTCGCTCGCGGTGTCCGGCGCGGGGCGGTTCCGGGGTGCGGTGCGGGGTGCGGGCACGGGGTGCTCCCTGGGGCGGGGGTTCGCCCGGTTCAACGCGGGTCCGTCCCGTCGGTCACTGCGGCGCTCAGCGGTCGCAGCGGCCACGCAGACACGCGGCGCCCCTGAGGGAACGCCGTGCGAAACGCCGTGCGAACCGCCTGTACGGGCCAGCAACCATTGCGTTACGGGCGTTCCCTCGTGCATGCTCCCTGGAACCCTGTGCACCCTGCGCGGGATCTGGGCCAAGGAGGCGTGCCGCCGTACCCTTGAGGGTATGGGGACGGGAAGACGATTCCCGGACACAGGTCCGCCGCACACCGTCGTCCCCGACAAAGGATCACATCGCCGAGACAGCCATGGCCGGTCACGAATTCTCCGAACCCGCGGACCGCAAGCGGCCGGTCGCCGACCCGACGGCGACCGATCCCCTGGCGGCGGAAGAGCCACGCCCTTCATGCGATCCCGCGTTCAAGCACGGCGTTGTCGTCGGCTTCGACGGCTCCACCTCCAGCGAGCGCGCCCTCGCGTACGCGATCGGCATGGCGTACCGCTCGGGGTCGGGCCTGATCATCGTCCATGTCGCCAATCGGCTGCCCACCACGGTGTGGGCGGGCTGCGAGCCGCCGGTCTTCGTGGACGTGCCGGACCACCGTACGGAGGTTCTGGGGCTGGAGCTGGCCTGTGCGGATCATCTCGCCGACGTGCCCTGGATCCTGGTCGAGCGCGGCGGCGACATCTGCCACGAACTCGAAGAGGTGGGCCGGGAGTACGAGGCGGACGCGATCGTCGTCGGCTCCACGCACGGCATCGTCGGCCGCATCTTCGGTTCGGTCGCAGGCCGCCTCGCCAAGCGCGCCCAGCGCCCGGTGATCGTCATCCCCTGAGTCGCCGCCCGGCGTGTGCTGACCGGCTCGGCTGCCGGTGTGCCCCTGCGGAGTGTGCGCCGCCCGCGGGCGTACGCGGTTGCTGACGCCGTTCCCCGTCCCCTGGAGGGGCGCGATTTACAGCCACCGCGCGCCCTCGGCGCGCACCCGAGCCGTTGTGATTCCGCAACTTCCCGTTGGCCCAGGTGAGATGCGCCGTGGGTACGGGCAACTCCCTTTCCGCGCCCCCTGAATTCTTTCGCGTCCAGAGGTGTTTGTGCCCTTGTGAAGGGCATATATCGGTCACCGCGCACCGTACACGCAGGATAAGAAGGGAGCCCGCCGTGGACAACGACGTCTCTGCGGGAGGCACCACCACCATCGTCGGCCGGCTGGCGCTCGGCGTCACGCTGCTGGCCTTCGGGCTCGGATCCACCAAGGTCATCGACGGCGTGACGACGGCCGACGCCGTGTCACTGGCCCACTATGTCGGCGGAGTGGCCCTGTTCGTCGCCGGCCTGCTCGCCCTCCGCGACCGTGACACCGCTAGGGGCACCGCCTTCTCGGCGCTCGGCGCCCTGTGGTTCACCTGGGCCGTCACGGCCGGCAACCAGATGTCCGACCACGCCGCCGGACTCTTCCTCCTGCTGTTCGCCCTGGTCACCCTGAGCCTGGCGCTCGGAGCGGCCGGCGGCCTGCTCGACCAGGGCACCTACGGGCTGTTCTTCGTCTCGCTGCTGCTGCTCGCCATCGGCCGCCTCGCCGGCAACGACGCGCTCGGCAAGGCCGGCGGCTGGTTCGCCGTGGCGGCGGGAGCGGTGGCCTGGTACGCGGCGACCGCGGCCCTCGCCCACTGGCCCACGACCCTTCCGCGACGCGCTGCCGGCCGGGGG
This sequence comes from Streptomyces sp. Ru72, assembly GCF_002920635.1. GTDB lineage: Bacteria > Actinomycetota > Actinomycetes > Streptomycetales > Streptomycetaceae > Streptomyces. The sequence continues at coordinate 16,320 of NZ_PQSR01000012.1, forward strand.
GTGACGGCCGCCGGCTGAGGCAGCGACCGGCCGGGATGGGGGTCCCCCCTGTTCGAGCGAAGTCGAGAACTTGGGGGAGGGCGGCCCCGGCCTTCCGAAAGAGCAACCCCCTGTGGTGGTGGCACACAGGGGGTTGCCGACGTCCGAACCCGCCAGACCGCGGCGCAGTCGGCCGGTGCGGACTACTCCACCGTCACGGACTTCGCGAGGTTCCGCGGCTTGTCGATGTCCCGGCCCAGCGCCAACGCCGTGTGGTAGGCGAGGAGTTGCAGCGGAATGCCCATCAGGATCGGGTCCAGCTCGTCCTCGTTCTTCGGCACCACGATGGTGTGGTCGGCCTTCTCCTGCTCCTGGTGCGCCACCGCGAGGATCCTGCCGCTGCGGGCCTTGATCTCCTCCATGGCCGCGCGGTTCTTCTCCAGCAGGTCGTCGTCCGGCACGATCGCGACCGTCGGCAGGGCCGGCTCGATCAGCGCCAGCGGACCGTGCTTGAGCTCGGAGGCCGGGTAGGCCTCGGCGTGGATGTAGGAGACCTCCTTCAGCTTCAGCGAGGCCTCACGGGCCACCGGGTAGCCGCGCACACGCCCGATGAACAGCATCGAACGGGCGTCCGCGAACTGCTCCGCCAGCTTCTTGATCTCCTCCTCCTGCTCGAGGATCTCGGAGATCTGCTCGGGCAGCTTCCGCAGGCCCTCGATGATCCGCTTGCCGTCACGGACGGACAGGTCGCGGGTGCGGCCCAGGTGCAGCGCCAGCAGCGCGAACGCCACCGTCGTGTTCGTGAAGCACTTGGTGGACACCACGCACACCTCGGGCCCCGCGTGGACGTAGATCCCGGCGTCCGACTCCCGGGCGATCGCCGAGCCGACCACGTTGACGACGCCGAAGACCCGCGCGCCCTTGCGCCTGAGCTCCTGCACGGCCGCCAGCACGTCGTACGTCTCACCGGACTGCGACACCGCCACGTACAGGGTGTCGGGGTCCACGACGGCGTTGCGGTAGCGGAACTCCGACGCCGGCTCGGCGTCGGCCGGGATACGGGCCAGCTCCTCGATCATCTGGGCACCGATCATGCCCGCGTGGTACGAGGTGCCGCAGCCGAGGATCTTCACCCGGCGGATCTGCCGCGCCTCGCGGGCGTCCAGGTTCAGGCCGCCCAGGTGGACGGTCGAGAACCGGTCGTCGATGCGGCCGCGCAGCACCCGGTCCACGGCGTCGGCCTGCTCGTGGATCTCCTTGTGCATGTAGGTGTCGTGGCCGCCCATGTCGTACGACTCGGCCTCCCACTCCACGGTGGTCGGCTCGGCCGTCGTACGGGTGCCCTCGGTGGTGTAGGTGCGGAAGTCGTCGGCCTTCAGCGTCGCCATCTCGCCGTCGTCCAGCGTCACTATCTGGCGGGTGTGGGCGACGAGGGCGGCCACGTCGGAGGCGACGAACATCTCCTTCTCGCCGATGCCGAGGACGACCGGGGAGCCGTTGCGGGCCACCACGATCCGGTCCGGGAAGTCGGCGTGCATCACGGCGATGCCGTACGTGCCCTCCACGACCCGCAGCGCCTGGCGGACCTTCTCCTCCAGCTTCTCGGCCTGGGAGCGGGCGATGAGGTGGGTGAGGACCTCGGTGTCGGTCTCGGAGAGGAACTCGACGCCGTCCGCCTCCAGCTTCTTCCTCAGTTCGGCGGCGTTGTCGATGATGCCGTTGTGGACGACGGCGACCTTGCTGTCGGCCGACAGGTGCGGGTGCGCGTTGACGTCGGAGGGGGCGCCGTGGGTGGCCCAGCGGGTGTGGGCGATGCCGGTGGTGCCCTTGAAGCGCGCGGGGACCTTGGCCTCCAGGTCGCGGACCCGGCCCTTGGCCTTGACCATCCTCAGGCCCGCCGACTTCGGCGAGGTGATGACGATGCCCGCCGAGTCGTAGCCGCGGTACTCCAGCCGCTGCAGACCCTCCAGCAGGAGCGGGGCCACATCGCGCTTACCGATGTATCCGACGATTCCGCACATATGTTTCCTTAAGTCCCTTTTTACCCCGTCTGGATGGGGCGGTCGTCCGGTGGCTCAGTCGTGGACTCAGCCGTAGACGATGCGCCGCAGTTGCCGGAGCGTGAGCTCGGGCGGTGCCACCGCGCGGTACTTCAGGTCCGCCTCGATCCGTTCGAAGATCGACGCGTTCACCAGTCCCTGGGCCTGCAGTTCGCGGTGGCGGCGACGGACGAACTCCTCGGTCGTCTCGTCGAAGTAGGCGAGCACGTCCTGGACCACACGCAGTGCCTCGCCCCGGCCCAGGGGCGTGGTTCGCGTCAGGTGATCAACAAGTTCGTCGTGCACCCGGTAGATCCTGAGGTAAGAGCGCCGGAATCGCAAGAATCGTGCCCGATTTCGGGCAGATGACGGTTGAAGTTCTTATGGGGTCCCGTTCGACGGCTGTCCATCCTGTGTCCTGCGACACGTTGATTGGGTGGAGGAAGTTCTGGCCACATGGACATACCTCGTATGGGAGTACCGGAGAAGCTCGCGGCCCGCATGAGCATGGCGGAGCAGCACGAGTACCTGCGCGCGAGATTCTCCCGGCGCACGATGATCAGAGGCGGTGCGGTCACCCTGGGCGCCGTAGCGGGTGGCGCATTCGTACCGGGTGCCACCGCCCGGGCCGCCGTCCCGACCCAGAGCACCGCCCCCGCCGTCGAGAGTGTCGACGGCGCCCTGGTCGCCCCCTTCGGCCGCCACCTCGCCTTCGGCGACGACCCGCGCACCGAGATCACCGTCTCCTGGCAGGTCCCGGTCGCGGTGCGGAACCCGTTCATCCGGATCGGCGCCCACCCCTGGGACCTGTCCCGCAAGATCCCCGCCGAGGTCCGCGCCCTCCACACGCCGGCGGGCGTCGGCGCGAGCGGCGATCACACCCAGTACTACCTGCACGCCCAGCTGACCCACCTGCGCCCCGGCAGGACCTACTACTACGGCGTCGGCCACGAGGGCTTCGACCCGGCCGAGCGCCACCTGCTGGGTACCCTCGGCACCTTCACCACCGCCCCCGCGCACAAGGAGCCGTTCACCTTCACGGCCTTCGGCGACCAGGGTGTCAGTTACCACGCGCTGGCCAACGACAGCCTGATCCTCGGCCAGAACCCGGTCTTCCACCTGCACGCGGGCGACATCGCCTACGGTGACCCGTCCGGCGCCGGCAAGACCTCCGACACCGGCTTCGACTCGCGCACCTGGGACCAGTTCCTCGCCCAGACCGAGTCGGTCGCCAAGTCCGTGCCGTGGATGGTCTCCTACGGCAACCACGACATGGAGGCCTGGTACTCGCCCAACGGCTACGGCGGCGAGGAGGCCCGCTTCACGCTCCCCGACAACGGGCCGGACAAGAAGAACCTGCCGGGCGTCTACTCCTTCGTCTACGGCAACACGGCGATCATCTCGCTGGACCCGAACGACGTCTCCTTCGAGATCCCGGCCAACCTCGGCATCTCCGGCGGCACCCAGACCACGTGGTTCGAGGCGCAGCTGAAGAAGTACCGCGCGTCGAAGGACGTCGACTTCATCATCGTGTTCTTCCACCACTGCGCGTACTGCACCTCCACGGCGCACGCCTCGGAGGGGGGCGTGCGACAGGAGTGGGTGCCGCTGTTCGAGAAGTACACGGTGGACCTGGTCATCAACGGACACAACCACCAGTACGAGCGCACCGACGTGATCAAGGGCGACAAGGTCGCCAAGAAGCTGCCGATCGGCGAGACGGCCTACCCCGAGACCGAGGGCGTCGTCTACGTGACGGCGGGCGCGGCCGGCCGCAGCCTGTACGCGTTCAGCGCGCCGGACTCCTACGAGGGACACCTGAACGAGGTCGACTCCGTCGCCTCCTTCGTCAACACCAAGGACGGCAAGGTCGACGAGACCGTCGCCTGGTCCCGGGTGCGCTACCTCAACTACTCGTTCCTGCGCGTGGACGTCGAGCCCGCACCGCGCGGCCACTACGCCAAGCTGAAGGTCTCGGGCATCGCCGAGACCGGTGACCGCATCGACCACTTCACGGTGGCGCGCCGGGCCAAGTAGCGGAACCCCACGGCAGGCGGTCCTCACATCCTCTTGAGGACCGCCTGTTTGGCCATCGCGAACTCCTCGTCGGTGAGCACCCCTTCGCGGTGCAGCTCGCCCAGCTCCCGCAGCCGCCGCAGCAGGGCGTCGTGCTCGTTCTCCGCGGCGTCCCGCGCGGGCGCGGGCAGTTCCTTCGGCGGCGGTACGGCGTCCACGGGCGCCGCCGGGTGCGGCAGCCGGGCCTGGACGGCCGCCGCGACGAGCGCCATCAGCGCGTCCTTCTTGAAGCCCCACAGCTCCACCGAGTTGGGGTCGTACTTCGGCGGCGCCTTGGTCTCGGCCCCGCGCACGGTGAAGCGGAGACAGCCGTTCTCCAGACCGACCGCCGGCTGCCACTCCACGGCGGTGATGTCGGCGACCGGCAGTGTGCGCATGCCGGCGGCCTGCTTCGCGTCCTCCGTCTTCCAGTTCCACTCCAGGCGTACCTGCTCGCCGTCGAAGCTCGCCGTGCCGTCCCCGGCCGACACCGACAGCGGGACGGAGGGGCCGGGCAGCAGATAGCGGTCGACCGGCTCGGTGGGCACCTGGGCCAGCACCAGCGCGTCCCGCACCTCGTCCGCCACGTACTCGGCGACGCCGTAGCGGTCGGACTCGACGGTCAGCTGGTACGGGTCGTCGGAGTCCTTCAGCCTGCGCCCGGTCGCCTGCAGCAGCGGGCAGGCGCCGTCGCGCAGCCGCAGCCTGAGCCGTCCGGTCCTCTTCCCCTGCTCGAAGGAGATCCCCGCCAACGCCTCGAGCGGAACGGTCAGTTCACCCAAGGTGCGACGGAAGAGCCCGACGCTCTTGTCGCGGCCCGGGGTCAGCCGTAAGGCGTCACCGTCGAAGATCCACGTACCGTCCTTCTGGATGATTTCCGCCATGCCGGGGATTGTTCCACCCCGTTCGCGAGACAGTGGTCCGTACCCATCGGGTCCGGAGCCCGGTGGCCGAAGCGTGTCGGGCACCCCGGCGGACCGTGCACCGGGGTGCCCGCCCGTCCACGAAGGGCCTACAGGCCCGCGATCGGGTTCTTCAGGGTCCCGGCCAGTTGCAGCGCCCCCGACGGGTCCGCCAGGTCCACCATCTGCCTGTTGTTCCGCAGTTGCAGCCGGTTGAGGCAGGACAGGGCGAACTCCGGTGCGAACAGGTCGTACTGGCGGAACCTTTCGGCGAGCTGCGGGTTCGCGTCCTGGTACTCGTGGGCGACCTCCGCGACCGTCCGCCAGAAGTCCTCCTCCTCGAGGATCCCCTCGGCGGCCAGGTGCGCCGCCAGGAAGCGGAAGAAGCAGTCGAAGACGTCCGTGAAGACCGACAGGAGCTTCTTGTCCTCCGGGACCTCCACACGGATGCGCGCCACCTCCGGCGGCAGCACCGCCTCCGGGTCCATGACCGCGATCTCCTCCGCTATGTCCTTGAAGATCGCCCGCTGCACGACGCCGTCCTTCAGGACGAGGACGACGTTCTCGCCGTGCGGCATGAACACCAGGTCGTAGGCGTAGAAACTGTGCAGCAGCGGGGTGAGGTAGGCCCGCAGATAGTGCCGCAGCCACTCCCTCGGCGGGAGCCCCGAGCGCTCGATCAGCGCCCCCGCGAAGGACGCGCCCTCATGGTCGACATGGGCGAGGGACGCCATGGTGGCCAGGGTCTCGCCGTCCTGGAGCGAGGGCACCGGGCTCTCCCGCCACAGGGCCGCCAGCATCTTGCGGTACGGGGAGTAGCGGTCGGTGGCGGCCTCGTACTCCAGGTGGCGGTAGCCGACGGCCGCACGCTCCCTGATGATCGTCAGGCCCGTCGCCTTCAGTACCGGGTCGTTCTCGATCAGCCTGGCCAGCCAGTCGTTGATCGCCGGGGTGGCCTCCATGTACGCGGCCGACAGCCCCCGCATGAAGCCCATGTTGAGCACGGACAGGGCCGTCTTGACGTAGTGCTTCTCCGGGTGCGAGGTGTTGAAGAAGGTCCGTATGGACTGCTGCGCCAGGTACTCGTCGTCGCCCTCACCGAGGCACACCAGGTTCCGGCGGGCGACCTCGGCGGCGAAGGTGACGGTGAGCTTGTTCCACCATTGCCAGGGGTGGACGGGCAGGAGGAGGTAGTCGGCCGGGTCCAGGCCCTGGTCGCGCAGGATGCCGTGGAACCGCTCGAGGGTCTCCGCTCCCAGCTCCTGCCGGATGAACGACTCGTACTCGAGACCGACGCCCGCCGTGAACGCCGCCCGCGAGCGGTGCGCCGCCAGCCACACCAGCCGCACCGGGCTCGCGGTCTCGGGCGCGTACGACAGGTACTCGTGGATGCCGAAGCCGAGACGCCCGTTGTTGGCGACGAAGCAGGGGTGGCCCTCCGTCATCCCGGTCTCGATCGCCTGGAAACCGGAGCGGGCCAGCTCCGCCGACGTGACCTGCGGCTTGGCGAGCTTATAGCAGATGCCGGAGACGGTGGAGGAGATCTCCTCCAGGTAGACGGGCAAAATGTCCTCGCTCAGGCCCAGCGACCGCCTCAGCTCGACGAAGAAGTCCAGCGCGGCGAGAGGCAGTTCGCCACCGCCGCGGTGGCGGGTGATCGATTCCGCGTCGACCTGCCAGTGGTCGAGGGCACGCAGGGTGGCCGTGAAGCGGTAGCGGGTGAGCCCGTCGTCGCTGTGGACGGTGTACCGGCCGTCCTCCTCCAGCTCGGGCGTGATCAGCCGTTCATGGGCGAACTCGGCGAGCGCCTTGCGTATGAGGAGACGGTTGGCCCTCTCCCAGCGCTCGGGGGACAGGTGGGCCACGGCGTCGGCGAGGGTCATGCCGGCACCGCCTTTTCGAACCGCTCACGGGTGCAGAAACTCAACAGGGCCTTCTTCTCGGGCTTCTCGATCTCGCGTTCGGGCACGAACCCGACCGCCTCGTTCAGGGCGTGCACGGCCGTGTTGCGCACATCGGGCTCGACGACGACCCGCCGCGTGGCGGAGTCCTCGAACAGGTGCCGCATCACAGCGGTGATGACGGCCCGGGTGAACCCGTGCACGGGTGTGTCGGCCGGTGCCACCAGGAAGTGCATGCCGACGTCGCCCGGCTCCGGCTCGTACAGCCCGACCAGCTCCCGGTGGGCCGGGTCGTACCTCTCCACCAGGAAGGCGGGGTCGCCGTCGTGCAGCCCGAGGAGCGCATGGTGGTGCTCGTCGGCCGCGATCTCGCGGTAGGCGCGCTCCACGTCGCCGACCGTGGCGTCCTGCATCATCCAGAAGGTGGCCTTGGGGTGCGTGACCCAGGCGTGCAGCAGCTCGGCGTCCCTGCCGGGGTCGACGGGGCGGAAGGCGAAGGTGCCGATGCCGACGGTGCTCATGCGGCGAACTCCTGGAAGGCGATCGTCTTCTCGACGGGGTAGTACTCGGTGCCGAGCAGCTCCCGGATGATGTACGCGTTCCGGTAGGCGCCCATGCCCAGGTCGGGTGAGGTGATCGAGTGGGTGTGGACGCCGGCGTTCTGCAGGAACACGCCCCGGCCGGTGACGTCGATCGCGTAGTTGCGGGCCACGTCGAAGTTGCCGTGCCGGTCGTAGCGCAGACGGTCGCGGATCGGCCTGAGGAACTCGGGTTCGACGTACTTGTATCCGGTGGCGAGGATCAGGGCCTGGGAGCGCAGCTCGTAGTCCTTCTCCTGCTCCTCCTGGCGGAAGGTGAGGGTGTAGGTGCCGTCCCCGTACGTGGCCCTCGTCAGCGCGGAGTTGGTGAGCAGGCGGGTCGGGACCGGGCCGTCGAGGTTCTTCTGGTACAGCAGGTCGAAGATCTCGTTGATCAGATCGCTGTCGATGCCCTTGAACAGGCACTTCTGCTGCTCGTTGAGGCGGTAGCGGGTCCGCTCGGGCAGCGCGTGGAAGTAGTCGATGTACTCCGGGGAGGTCATCTCCAGCGTGAGCTTGGTGTACTCGAGGGGGAAGAAGCGCGGGGAGCGGGTCACCCAGTTCAGCCGGTAGCCGTGGACGTCGATCTCCCCGAGCAGGTCGCGGTAGATCTCCGCGGCGGACTGGCCGCTGCCGACGAGGGTGATCGACTCCTTGGCCTGGAGGTGGTGCTTGTGGTCCAGGTAGCGGGAGTTGTGGATGACGTCACCGCCCAGACCACGGCAGGGCTCCGGGATGTGGGGAGGGGTGCCGGTGCCGAGGACGAGATGACGGGCCCGGTAGGTGCCTCCGTCCTGCGTCCGTACGACATACACCTCGTCCTGGTCCGCGTACGTCACCTCGGTGACCGTCGTGTTGAAGCGGACGCCGGCGACTTTCTCGGCGGCCCAGCGGCAGTAGTCGTCGTACTCGACGCGCAGGGGGTAGAAGTCCTCGCGGATGTAGAACGAGTACAGCCTGCCCCGCTCCTTGAGGTAGTTGAGGAAGGAGTACGGGGAGGTGGGGTCGGCCAGGGTGACAAGGTCCGACAGGAACGGGGTCTGGAGGTGGGCGCCCTCCAGGAGCATCCCCGAGTGCCACTCGAAGGTGGGCTTGGACTCCAGGAAGACGCCGTCGAGGCCGTCGATCGGCTCGGTGAGGCAGGCGAGGCCGAGGTTGAAGGGGCCGAGCCCGATCCCGACGAAGTCGTACGTCTTCCCGGTGGCTTCAGGACGCGCGGTCAAGGGACTCTCCCAGGTACTGCTCGGCGTGGCCGGCGATCAGATCGAGGACGGTGGCGATGTCGTCCACCGTGGTCTCGGGGTTGAGCAGGGTGAACTTCAGGTAGTGGCGGCCCGCCACCTTGGTGCCCGCGACGACCGCGTCACCGGAGGCGAACAGGGCCTTGCGGGCGTGCAGGTTGGCGCGGTCGATGTCGGCCGGGTCGGTGACGGCGGAGGGGATGTGGCGAAAGACGAGCGTGGACAGCTGCGGCTCGACGACGACGTCGTAGCGCGGGTCGGCGGCGAGCAGCTTCCAGCCCTCGGCCGCCAGGTCGCAGACCTCGTCGAAGAGCTGTCCGATGCCGTCGGCGCCCATCACGCGCAGCGTCATCCACAGCTTGAGGGCGTCGAAGCGCCGGGTGGTCTGCAACGACTTGTCCACCTGGTTGGGGATGCGCTCCCGCACCGCGCTGCGCGGGTTGAGGTACTCCGCGTGGTAGGTGGCGTGCCGCAGCGTGGCGGCGTCGCGGACCAGGACGGCCGACGAACTCACCGGCTGGAAGAAGGACTTGTGGTAGTCGACGGTGACCGAGTCGGCGCGTTCGATGCCGTCGAGGAGGCCCCGGCGGCGGGGCGAGACCAGCAGTCCGCAGCCGTAGGCCGCGTCCACGTGCATCCAGGTGCCGTACTGGGCGCACAGCTCGGCGATCTCGGGCAGCGGGTCGATGGAGCCGAAATCGGTGGTGCCGGCGGTGGCGACCACGGCCATCGGGATCAGACCGTCCCGGGTGCAGCGCTCCAGCTCGCGGGCGAGGGCGACGCTCTGCATGCGCCGGTCGCGGCCCACGGGGACGGCGACGACGGACTCGGGGCCGAGGCCGAGGAGTTTCGCCGACTTCCTGACGCTGAAGTGGCTGACCTCGGAGGTGAAGACGCGCAGCCTGGCGAGCGTGTCCGATGCTCCCCACCCTGACCGCCCCGGCTTGGCCTCCTCGCGGGCCAGCAGCAGGGCCTGGAGGTTGGACTGGGTGCCGCCGGAGGTGAACACGCCGTCGGCGGCCGGGCCGAGGCCGATCCGCCCGGCGGTCCAGTCGATGAGCCTGCGCTCGATCAGGGTGCCGCCCGCCGACTGGTCCCAGGTGTCCAGGGAGGAGTTGACGGCGGACAGGACGGCCTCGCCGAGCACGGCCGGGATGACGACCGGGCAGTTGAGGTGGGCGAGGTAGCGGGGGTGGTGGAAGTAGACCGCGTCGCGGAGGTAGAGCTCCTCCAGCTCGTCCAGGGCCGCGGTGGTGTCGTGCAGCGGGCGGTCCAGGTCGATCCCGTCGATGCGGGGCGCGAGGGCGTCGACCGTGACGCCGGTGAACGGACGGTCGGTGGTGGCGAGTCGGTCGGCCACCCGCTCCACTCCTTCGGTCACGGAGCGGCGGTAGTGCTCCGCGGTGATGTCATTGAGCAGGTGCGAACGCATGTGGGTCCTCCGGTGGGGGAGTCCGGGCGGGACAGCAGAGGGGCGAAGTCGTCTCTCTCGACACTTAAGTTAGCCTAACCTAAGTTTGATCTAGGGAAACTCCGCCCCGTCGTGACCGCCGTCACTGCTGCTCGCGTACCTGCTCCTCGCTCAGCCCGTGCCGCCAGTAGCCGACGAAGGTGACACGCCGTCGGTCGACGCCGCGCTCGCCGACGAAGTGCCGGCGCAGCTCCTTCACCCGGCCGGCCTCGCCCGCGATCCACACGTACGGGGCCTTCGCGGGCGGGAGTTCGGCGTCCCGCAGCGCGGCGAGAGTCATGGGGGACCTCTCGCCGTCGCGTACGAGCCAGGTGATCTCGGCGTCGGCCCGAGTCACCAGGTCCTGGATGTCGCCGGCCTGCCCGACCTCCAGCCAGACCTGGGCGCGCGCGCCCGGGGGGAGCGACTCGAGGATCGCGGAGGCGGCGGGTACGGCGGTCTCGTCGGCCCAGATCACCACCAGGTCGGTGTCCTCAGGCGGACGGAAACGGATCGCGCGGTTGTCCTCGACGGCCGGACCGAGGAGGACGACCCGGTCGCCGGGGGTGGCCCGGGAGGCCCAGCGGGAGGCGGGGCCGGCGGGTGCCGTGGCGGCCGGCTCGATGCCGTGCAGCACGAAGTCGATGTCGATCTCGTCGGGGTCGCGGCGCAGGGCGCGCAGCGTGTACGAGCGCATCACCGCCCGTACGTCGTCGGGGAGTTCGCGCCAGTTGTGCCACCAGTCGTCGCCGAGGTGAAGGGGGATGACGGGCTCCGGCTGCCCGGGGTGCGGCAGGAACAGGGACAGGCTCTGGTCGCGTCCGTCGGAGCGGAAGGCGTTCAGGTCGTCTCCGGCGAAGGTGACCCGGACGAGAGACGGGCCGAGCCGCCTCGTCCGTACGACCTGAAGGGAGAAGAAACGGAACGGGGCGGCTACGGCCGTCGTCATGAGTACTCCTGAGCCGTCGTCAGGGAAGGGGGAGCGGGAGGGGAGCGGGAAGGGGCGGGAAGGGAGGTTCAGCTGACCTTCTTGGCCGTCTCGATCGCCTTGGCGAGGTCCTCGAGCAGCGGGGCGCACTTGTCGTACGACAGGATTGGCTCGGGGTTGCGGGCGATGACCTGGCCCGCCTTGACCGCGGGGAGCTTCTTCCAGGTCGCCTCGGTGATGTCGGCGGGCTGGATGGCCGAGGTGCGGTTGTCCATCATGATGACGTCGGCCTTGTACTTGTCGACGTTCTCCCAGCTGAGGTTCTCGAACCAGCCTCCGCTCGCCTTCAGCGCGGAGGCGGGCGGCTCGACGAAGTTCACGCCGAGGGCCTTGAAGTACTCGAGGTCGATCGAGAGGTCGGTTCCGGAGACGTAGAAGACGTCCTGGCTCGCGGAGCCCGCCAGCACCTTGATGTCCGGCTTGGCCTTGGCGGCGGCGCGCAGCCGGGCGGCGGCGTCCTCGAACCGCTTCTTCGCCTGCGCGGTCCTCGCGGAGGCGGTGTCCGCACCGAGCGACTCGGCGAGCTCCAGCATCCGCTGCAGGGGCTCGGGCATCTGGCGGTCGTAGACGGAGATCCCGACGCTCGGAGCACCCACGGCGAGGATCTTCTTCTTGGACTCCTCGGGCACGTACCAGAGCGTCCCGGCCGCGTCGAACATGGTGGTGACGAGGAGGTCGGGGGCGAGGGCCGCGTACTTCTCGATGTTGAACTGGCCCCATTCGTTGCCGAGGACCGTGACCTTGTCGACGTCGAGGTCGCCGGCCTGGACGTCGGCCTTGCCGTCCTTGGTCCTCGTCGGGCCGAAGACGCCCTTCACGTCGACGCCGTAGTCGTGCAGCGCGGCGGCGACGCCGACGAACGCGACGATGCTCGACGGCACCTTGTCGGCCTTGGCGGTCTGCCCGCGGTCGTCCTTGAACGACCAGGGACCGGACTTGCCGCCCGCGGCCCCGCTGCCCGAACCGCCGCTTTTCGCTTTCTCGTCCCCGCAGGCCGCGAGCACGGCACCGAGGCCGAGGGCGCCGCCGGCGGTGAGGACGCCGCGGCGGGTGAGACGGGTGGAGGGAGCTTTGGGCATGGGTGAGGTCTGCTTTCGTGCGTACGGGACGACTGACCGGATCGAGGTTAGGTTAGCCTAACCTCATGTCCTGTCCAGAGGGCCGGTCGGGTCCGGGCGGCGGTCAGCGAGAGGGGCCGTGCCCGCACGGCACAAAAGAACCCCGACGGTCCGGTGGTCGCGGTGTCCGTCGGGGTGCGGGTTCGTCCGAGAGGTCGTCAGGTGGCCGGCGCCCCGTCGTCGGCCGTGCTCGTGCCGTTCCCGGCCTTGCCGTAGCGGCGGAAGGCGGACGTGTCCATCGTCCAGGGCCCGAACGGCATCGAGTCTTCGAAGATGTAGGGCTCCTTGCGGGTACAGCGGTTCGTGCAGGGATCGGAGTGCACCTCGATGGTGCCGGTGCGAGGGTCGACGATCATGTAGTGGCCGATGCCCGTCGCGGGATACTCGATGAGCTTGAGCTTTTCGCCGTAGTCGTTGCCCGGGTCGGAAGGTGCAACGATCTCGACGACGGCCGGCACCTGTGTGGCGTCCACGGCGAAATCTTCCTCGTCGAGCGCGAGTTCCGGGATGACGACGGCGTCAGGGCGCCGCATGCGGCCGATCGCCGCGTGCTCGACCTCGGGGCCGTTCTCGCAGATGTACCCGGGACGGGTGGCAGGCAGCTGGGCGTTCAGCTGCTGCGGATGCGTCGGACCGTCCCCCCGTGCCGCCTCGAGGGGCTCATCATCGCGAGGAAGGGGCCGGACGGGCCGATCTCGACGTTCCCGGCCCCTTCCAGGTGCTCCGCGTACGCCGTCAGCTCCTCGGCGATGGCGCGCATCTTCGCGTAGTCCATGCGCGTAGCTGACTGAGACCTCCGCTCCAGACCGCTCAGCCCGCCAGGCCCAGCTCCCGGGCGATCAGCATCCGCTGTACCTCGCTCGTGCCCTCCCCGATCTCCAGGATCTTGGAGTCGCGCCACATACGGGCCACCGGGTACTCGTTCATGAAGCCGTAGCCGCCGTGGATCTGGGTGGCGTCGCGGGCGTTGTCCACCGCGACCGTGGAGGAGTGGAGCTTCGCCAGGGCCGCCTCCTTCTTGAAAGGCTCGCCGGAGACCAGACGGGACGCGGCGTCGCGCCAGGCCAGACGGGCCGTGTGGGCCTTCATCTCCATGTCGGCGATCTTGAACTGGACGGCCTGGTTGGCGCCGATCGGACGGCCGAAGGCATGACGTTCCTTCGCGTACTTCACCGACTCGTCCACGCAGCCCTGCGCCAGGCCCGTCGCCAGGGCCGCGATCGCGATGCGGCCCTCGTCGAGGATGCGGAGGAACTGGGCGTAGCCCCGGCCTTCCTCGCCCAGGAGGTTCTCGGCGGGGACGCGGACGTCCGCGAAGGACAGCTCCCGGGTGTCGGAGGCGTTCCAACCGACCTTCGAGTAGGGGGCCGCGACCGTGAACCCGGGTGTGCCGGACGGGATGATGATCGAGGAGATCTTCGGGCGGCCGTCCTCCGTGCGGTCGGTGACCGCGGTGACGGTGACCAGGCCCGTGATCTCCGTACCGGAGTTGGTGATGAAGCACTTGGTGCCGTTGATCACCCATTCGTTCGTCGACGTGTCCAGGCGGGCCGTCGTGCGGGTCCCGCCCGCGTCCGAGCCGGCGTCCGGCTCCGTCAGGCCGAACGCGCCCAGGATCTCGCCCGAACACAGGCGCGGGAGCCACTCCTGCTTCTGGGCCTCCGTGCCGAAGCGGTAGATCGGCATCGCGCCGAGGGAGACCCCCGCTTCGAGGGTGATGGCGACCGAGGAGTCCACGCGGGCCAGCTCCTCCAGCGCGATGCCCAGCGCCAGGTAGTCGCCGCCCATGCCGCCGTACTCCTCGGGGAACGGCAGCCCGAACAGGCCCATCCGGCCCATCTCGCGGACGATCTCGTAGGGGAACTCGTGCCGCTCGTAGAAGTCGCCGATCTTGGGCGCGACGACGTCGTGCGCGAACTCCTCGACCGTGCGCCGGAGTTCCTCCAGCTCGGGGGAGAGGTGGTGGTCCATGGTCATTCCTTGTGGGAGAGGGCTCGGACGGTGCGGGAGGGGCTCGGCCGGTCCAGATGCGCGGCCATCCACACGCTTGTGGCGGTGAGCCGGCCGAGGTCGACCCCGGTGTCGACGCCGAGGCCCTGGAGCATCCAGACGAGGTCTTCGGTGGCGAGGTTGCCGGTCGCGGACTTGGCGTAGGGACAGCCGCCGAGGCCGCCCGCGGAGGCGTCGACGGTCGTCACGCCGTGCTGGAGCGCCGCCAGGGTGTTGGCGAGCGCCTGGCCGTAGGTGTCGTGGAAGTGCACGCCGATCGCGCTGGTCGGCACGCCCTCCTCGTTCAGCTGTGACAGGAGGGCCTGCACATGGCCCGGGGTCGCCACCCCGATCGTGTCGCCCAGGCTGAGCTCGTCGCAGCCCATGTCCAAGAGGGACTTGCAGACGCGGACCACCTGGTGGACGGGGACCGCGCCCTCCCAGGGGTCCCCGAAGCACATCGACAGATAGCCGCGGACGTGCACCTTCTGCGCCTTTGCGCGCGCGACCACCGGTTCGAACATCGCCAGCGCCTCGTCCACCGTGCGGTTGAGGTTGGCCTTCGCGAAGGACTCGGTGGCGCTGGCGAAGACGGCGATCCTGCGGGCGCCCAGCGCGAGTGCGCGGTCCAGGCCGCGTTCGTTCGGCACGAGGACCGGGAGCTCGACGGGCAGTTCACCGACCAGCGGGAACAGGTCCTCCGCGTCGGCGAGCTGGGGCACCCACTTGGGGTGGACGAAGCTCGTCGCCTCGATCGTCGTCAGGCCCGCGTCCGCGAGACGGCGGATGAAGTCCGCCTTCACCTCCGTCGGTACCGTGCGCTTCTCGTTCTGCAGGCCGTCGCGCGGGCCGACCTCGTGGATCCTCACCCGGGCGGGGAGGCCCTGCGCCGGTACGGTCATGGGCAGTTCACGAACGGTCATCGCTCCGCCTCCGTGCCGTCCTCGGGGCCTTCCTCGTGCGCCGCGATCACGGCCAGCACCTGGTCCATGGCGACCGTGGTGCCGGGGGAGACGTCCAGTTCGGTGACGGTCCCGGCGTGCGGGGCGGAGATGACGTGCTCCATCTTCATCGCCTCCACCACCAGCAGGCTCTGCCCGGCCGTCACCTCGTCGCCGACGGCCACCTTGACCACCGTCACCGTGCCGGGCATGGGCGCGGTCAGCGAGTCGGTGCCGGAGCGGGCGGCGCCGGTGAGGGATGCGGCGACCGGGTCGTGGTCGCGCACGTGCCAGGCGTCGCCGTCGCGGCCCAGCCAGTCGCGGGCGCGGTGGAAGGTGTGGCGTACGCCGTCCAGGACGACGGACACGTGGTCCTCGGTGACCGTGTGGGTGCCGCGGGGCGTGTACTGCACCGGCTCGTGCACCCGCAGCGGGAAGGCGACCGGCCTGGGCTCGCCCCCGAGCCGCCAGCCGCTCGGCACGGAGAACGGGTCGATCCAGCCCTCCCCGCGCGGCGTCAGCGCGTCCAGGCGCACGGAGGCGGCGGCCTCGTAGACCTCGTCCGGCACCTGCGTCGGGATCAGTGAGTCGACCTCGCGCTCCACCAGTCCCGTGTCCAGCTCGCCCGCCACGACCGCCGGATGGGCCAGCAGTCGCCGGAGGAAACCGGCGTTCGTCTGCACGCCCAGGGTGACCGTCTGCGCGAGGGCCGCGCGGAGCCTGCGCAGCGCGGTCGCACGGTCCGGGCCGTAGGCGATGACCTTCGACAGCATCGGGTCGTAGAGGCTGCCGACCTCCGTGCCCTCGGACAGGCCCGAGTCGGTGCGGATGCCGTCGCCCTGCGGCTCGTGCAGCCTCAGCACCGTGCCGCCCGAGGGGAGGAAGCCCCGTGCGGGGTCCTCGGCGCAGATACGGGCCTCGATCGCGTGCCCCGTGAGGGTGATGTCGTCCTGCTTGAAGGACAGCCGCTCGCCCGCCGCCACCCGTAGCTGGCACTCGACCAGGTCCAGGCCGCCCGCGGCGTCAGCCGCACCAATGGATACAGCCAGCTCGGTGACCGGGTGCTCCACCTGGAGGCGGGTGTTCATCTCCATGAAGAAGTACGATGACGGGTCGCCGCCCGGCACGATGAACTCCACCGTGCCCGCGCCCTCGTAGCCGCAGGAGCGGGCCGCCCGGACCGCCGCCTCGCCCATCGCCGCACGCGTGGCCTCGTCGAGGAGCACGCTCGGCGCCTCTTCGATGATCTTCTGGTGGCGGCGCTGGAGGGAGCACTCGCGCTCGCCCAGGTGCACCACGTTCCCGTGGGCGTCCGCCAGGACCTGGATCTCGATGTGGCGGGGACGGTCGATCCACCGTTCGACGAGAAGCGTGTCGTCGCCGAAGGCGGCGCGGGCCTCGCGACGGGCGGCGGCGATCTCGTCGGCCAGCGCCGAGGCGTCCCGCACCAGCCGCATGCCCTTGCCGCCGCCGCCCGCGCTGGGCTTGAGCAACACCGGCATGCCGATCTCGCGGGCGGCATCGGCCAGCTCCGCGTCCGTCAGCCCGCTGCCGTTCGACCCCGGTACGACCGGCACTCCGGCCGCCCGTACCGTCTCCTTGGCCCGGATCTTGTCGCCCATGAGCGCGATCGCGTCCGCAGGCGGCCCGATGAACACCAGCCCCGCTTCGGCGCACGCACGCGCGAACGTCGCGTTCTCCGCGAGGAAGCCGTACCCGGGGTGCACCGCCTGGGCTCCGGTCCGGGCGGCGGCCTCCAGCAGGCGCTCCACGGACAGATAGCTCTCGGCCGCCGGCGCCGGCCCGATCCGTACCGCCGTGTCGGCCTCGCGGACGTGCCGGGCGTCGGCGTCGGCGTCGGAGAAGACGGCCACCGAGCGCACGCCCATCGACCGCAGCGTGCGGATGACGCGGACGGCGATCTCGCCCCGGTTGGCCACAAGCACTGTCTCGAACATCGTCAAGCCCCCCTCACATCCGGAAGACGCCGAACTGGGGTTCACCCAGGGGCGCGTTGGCGCACGCGGTCAGGGCCAGGCCCAGGACCTGACGGGTCTCCAGCGGGTCGATCACGCCGTCGTCCCACAGGCGGGCCGTGGCGTAGTAGGCGTTGCCCTGGCGCTCGTACTGGTCGCGGATCGGCGCCTTGAACGCCTCCTCTTCCTCCGCCGCCCAGGGCTCGCCGCGTGCCTCCAGCTGATCGCGCTTGACGGTCGCGAGGACCGAGGCGGCCTGCTCGCCGCCCATCACCGAGATCTTGGCGTTCGGCCACATCCACAGGAAGCGCGGTGAATAAGCCCGGCCGCACATCGAGTAGTTGCCCGCGCCGAACGAGCCGCCGATCACCACCGTGAGCTTCGGTACGCGCGTGCAGGCGACCGCCGTCACCATCTTGGCGCCGTGCTTGGCGATGCCGCCCGCCTCATAGTCGCGGCCCACCATGAAGCCGGAGATGTTCTGCAGGAACACCAGCGGGATGCCGCGCTGGTCGCACAGCTCGATGAAGTGGGCGCCCTTCTGGGCGGACTCGGAGAACAGGATGCCGTTGTTGGCGACGATCCCCACCGGGTGGCCGTGGATCCGTGCGAAGCCGGTGACCAGGGTCTGCCCGAACTCCGCCTTGAACTCGGCGAAACGGGAGCCGTCCACCACACGCGCGATGACCTCGCGGACGTCATAGGGGGTGCGGGAGTCGACCGGCACCGCCCCGTACAGCCCGTACGGGTCCACCTTCGGCTCGACCGACGGGACGACCTCCCAGGGCAGCGCACCGCGCGCGGGAAGCGTGGCGACGATGTTCCGCACGATCCGCAGCGCGTGCGCGTCGTCCTCCGCCAGGTGGTCCGTCACGCCGGACACACGCGCGTGGACCTCGCCGCCGCCGAGCTCCTCCGCGGTGACGACCTCACCGGTGGCCGCCTTCACCAGGGGCGGACCGCCCAGGAAGATGGTGCCCTGGTTGCGCACGATCACGGCCTCGTCGCTCATCGCCGGGACGTACGCCCCGCCCGCCGTGCAGGAGCCGAGGACGGCCGCGATCTGCGGGATGCCGGCGCCGGACATCCGCGCCTGGTTGTAGAAGATCCGCCCGAAGTGCTCACGGTCGGGGAAGACCTCGTCCTGCATGGGCAGGAAGGCACCCCCCGAGTCGACGAGGTAGACGCACGGCAGGCGGTTGTCGAGGGCCACCTCCTGCGCCCGCAGGTGCTTCTTCACCGTCATCGGGTAGTACGTGCCGCCCTTGACGGTGGCGTCGTTGGCGACGATCACGCACTCGCGGCCGCTGACCCGCCCGATCCCGGCGATCACCCCGGCGGCCGGCGCCTGGCCGTCGTACATCCCCTCGGCGGCCAGCGGGGCCAGCTCCAGGAAGGGCGAGCCGGGGTCCAGCAGGGTGTCCACGCGGTCGCGCGGCAGCAGTTTGCCGCGCGCCGTGTGGCGTGCGCGGGCCTTCTCGCCGCCGCCCAGCCGGGCCGCGGCCAGCTTGGCGTGCAACTCCTCCACCAGCGCGCGGTGCGCCGCCTCGTTGGCCCGCCAGGCCTCCGACGCGGGGTCTGCCGCGCTCGTCAGCTCCGGTGCCTCGTGCATCCTGCGGTCCCCTCACCTTGTTAATGAGCGTTAACGCATTTCCTTCAGGTTAACGACCGCTAACCTCCCTGTCTAGAATTGTTTTCATGGCCACGAGAACCGACGCCCCCACCCGTCGCGAGCAGATCCTCAAGGAGGCCGCGCGGCTGTTCGCCGAACGCGGCTTCCACGGCGTCGGTGTCGACGAGATAGGGGCCGCGGTCGGCATCAGCGGACCCGGTCTGTACCGGCACTTCGCGGGCAAGGACGCGATGCTCGCCGAGCTGCTCGTGGGGATCAGCGGGCAGCTGCTGACCGGGGCCAGGCGGCGGGTCGCCGAGGCCGACGGAGGTCCCGGCGGGCGGAACCCGGAGGCGGTCCTCGACTCGCTGATCGAGGGGCACATCGACTTCGCGCTGGACGACCGTCCCCTGATCACCCTGCACGACCGCGAGCTGGACCGCCTCCGGGACAGCGACCGCAAGCTGGTGCGCCAGCTGCAGCGGCAGTACGTGGAGCTGTGGGTGGAGGTGCTGCGGGAGGTGTACCCGGGGCTGGCGGAGCCGGCCGCCCGCTCGGCGGTGCACTCGGTCTTCGGCCTGCTCAACTCGACCCCGCACCTTGGGCGGCCGGGCTCGCTGCCGGGGCGGGGGACGACGGCGGGGCTGCTGCACCGGATGGCGCGGGGGGCGTTCGCGGCGGCGGGGGCGGAATGAGCCGGGGGTCTGCTCCGCAAGCGTGACGAGCGTTACGGCCGGGGGCCTCTGGACTGCCGTCCGTACTCGCCGGTACGGTGATGTCTGAGCAAGCGCTTAGACATGGCCGGAAGTATCCAGCTGGAGGTGGCGGCGGTGCGCCGTACTGTGTTCAACGAGGACCACGAGGCGTTCCGGGAGACCCTGCGCGCCTTCATCGAGGCCGAGGTCGTACCGGTGTACGACGAGTGGTTCGCGGCCGGTCAGGCGCCGCGCGACTTCTACTACAAGCTCGGCGAGCTGGGCATCTTCGGCATCAGCGTGCCCGAGGAGTTCGGCGGCGCGGGCCTGGACACCCACAAGTTCGAGGCCGTCCTCTACGAGGAGACCGCGCGCGCGGGCGTGCAGTTCGGCGGCTCCGGCGTGCACGTCCTGCTCGCCCTGCCGTACATCAAGATGCTCGCCACCGACGAGCAGAAGAAGCGCTACCTGCCGAAGTTCGTCACCGGCGAGGAGATGTGGGCCATCGCGATGACCGAGCCGGGCACCGGCTCCGACCTCGCGGGCATGAAGACCACCGCCAAGCTCTCCGAGGACGGCACGCACTACGTCCTCAACGGCGCCAAGACGTTCATCACCGGCGGCGTCCACGCCGACCGCGTCATCGTCTGCGCCCGCACCGCCGCCCCGCGCGAGGACGACCGCCGCTTCGGCATATCCCTGTTCGCCGTGGACACCAAGTCCGAGGGCTACTCCATCGGCCGCAAGCTGGACAAGCTGGGCCTGAAGACCTCCGACACCGCCGAGCTGGCCTTCGTCGACGTCAAGGTGCCGGTCGAGGACCTGCTCGGCGAGGAGAACAAGGGCTTCTACTATCTCGGGCACAACCTGGCGTCCGAGCGCTGGGGCATCGCCTTCGGCGCCTACGCGCAGGCCAAGGCCGCCGTCCGGTTCGCCAAGCAGTACGTGCAGGAGCGCACCGTCTTCGGCAAGCCGGTCGCCCACTTCCAGAACACGAAGTTCGAGCTGGCCGCCTGCCAGGCCGAGGTGGACGCGGCGGAGGCCGTCGCCGACCGCGCGCTGGAGGCCCTGGACGCCGGAGAGCTGACCCCCGCCGAGGCCGCCTCAGCCAAGCTGTTCTGCACCGAGGTCGCCCACCGCGTCATCGACCGCTGCCTCCAGCTGCACGGCGGCTACGGCTACATGAACGAGTACCCGATCGCCCGTCTGTACGCCGACAACCGCGTCAACCGCATCTACGGCGGCACCAGCGAGATCATGAAGACGATCATCGCCAAGGACATGGGTCTGTAAGGTCCGCGAAGAAGGTGCCGGATACAACTGACGCCATGAGTCAGGCACTTCAGTCCCTGCTCGATCTGCTCGACCTGGAGCGGATCGAGCGGGACATCTTCCGCGGCCAGTCCCGGTCCGCCGTGGTTCCGCGCGTCTTCGGCGGGCAGGTGGCGGCCCAGGCACTGGTCGCCGCCGGGCGCACCGTCCCCGAGGAACGGCACGCGCACTCTCTGCACGCGTACTTCCTGCGCCCCGGCGACCCCGGTGCGCCCATCGTCTACAACGTGGACCGCATCCGCGACGGCCGCTCGTTCACCACCCGCAGGGTGGTCGCGGTCCAGCACGGGCAGCCGATCTTCCACCTCTCCGCCTCGTTCCAGACGTACGAGGAGGGCCTGGAGCACCAGGCGCCGATGCCGCCCGCGCCCGACCCGGCCACGCTGCCCACCTCCCACGAGAGGCTGCGCGGCTACGGCCACCTCGCCCCCGAGGTCGTGGAACGGTTCCTGGAGGCCCGCGAGGCCGTCGACCTGCGGTACGTCGACGAGCCGCCGTACGGCAGGTTCGGGGAGCCGCGCGAGCCGCACTCCCAGGTGTGGTTCCGCACCAACGGCAAGCTCGACGACGACCCACTGCTGCATGTCGTCCTCGCCACCTACGTCTCCGACATGACGCTTCTCGACTCCGTGCTGCTCGCGCACGGGCGCGGCGGCTGGGCCGTCGGGGACGTGGTCGGGGCCTCGCTGGACCACGCCATGTGGTTCCACCGGCCGTTCCGGGCCGACGAATGGCTGCTGTACGACCAGGAGTCGCCGTCGGCCTCAGGGGGACGCGGGCTGGGCCAGGCCCGCATCTACACCCAGGACGGGCGGCTGGCGGTCACGGTGATCCAGGAGGGCGTGGTCCGCGTCCCCCGCTGAGGGGACTCGGCTGCGGGGGCTCGGCTGAGCGGCTCAGTCGTCGTCGGTCAGGCCCGCCGCGTGCAGCAGGTACGCCGTCAGCGGGTCGTAGTGGCGAGGGCTCGTGACGTGGTCGTCGAGCGGGACCGTCACCTGGACGGTGCCCTCGGCCTCGGCGATGAAGAGCGCCGGATCGTTGCAGTCGGCGTACCCGACGGAGTCGATGCCGAACTGTCCCGCGCAGCCCGCCCAGCCGTGGTCGGCGACGACCAGGTCCGGCAGTGGGCGTCCCTCGGCCTCCAGGCCCTTCAGGATCGCCCGCATCGGCTCACCCGAGTGCGTGTGCCACAGGGAGGCGCCGTGCTCCAGGACGGCCACGTCCGCGAACTGCAGGACGTACCCCTCGTCCGTCCGCAGCCCGTCCGGGATCACGACGATCTCGCAGCCGGCCGCGCGCAGGGCGGCGGCGGTGGCGCGGTGCACGTCGAGGAGGCCGCCGGGGTGGCCGGTGGCGAACAGTACGCGCTGCCCGCCGTCGGCGGCCTTGCCCAGGCGGGCCGCGAGCCGCTCCAGTGCGTCCACCGTCAGTTCCGGGTCGATGGTGTCCTGGCCGTAGCGGTACTCGGCGTCGTCGTTCACGCCGCAGCGCTCGGCCATGACCGCGAGGACGTCCTGCTCGTCCCTCCAGCGGTCGCCGAGCTCCAGGCCGAGCCAGTAGTCGCGGTCGCCGTTCGCGAGCTTGCGGTAGTGGGAGAGGTTGTTCTCGCGGGGCGTGGCGACCTCGCCCGCGATGCGGGTCCGGACGAGGTGGACGAGGAGCTCGGCACGGCTGGGGATCCCGGGTATCGGCATGTGCCCCATTCTGCCGGGGCCTTCCAGGCGCCGGGGAACGGTCGCAGCACGGATGCTCCGTACTTCTGGTCACATCCGCGGTAGGGACGGATGTCACGGCGCCTGGAACCGTGCACTACCCTCCGTGCGTTTGACGTAACGACGGGTGCGGCAGAGGTGAGGGGGTCGGCGGTGAGCCTGGCGACACGGCCGCCGTGGCAGGTACGGGTGCACAGGGGACAGGGGCGCGTCGTGGGCGGTGGCACCCTGTGCGCCAACGACATGGTGCTCACCTGCGCCCATGTCGTCGGCCCGGTCGGCACCGAGGTGCACGTCGACTTCCCCTTCCTGCGGGGCGGCGGGGCCGTCCGCGCCCGGGTCGTGGCGGCACCGGACGCCGTCACCGTGGGCGGCCAGGACGACGTCGCCGTACTGCGGCCGGAACGGGTACCGCCAGGTGCGATGCCCGCGCCCTTCGCAGAGACCGACGAGCCCGACCCCCGGGGCGAGTGCAGGGCGTACGGATTCCCCGGCGGGCATCCGGAAGGGGTGTGGGCCGACGGGCTCCTGATGGGCCGGACGGGTTCCGGTCTCGTGCAGTTCGAGTCCGCCCGGCTCCAGGGGCACGCGACGGCCCCCGGCTTCAGCGGCTCCCCCCTGTGGCACGAGGAGACGCGGACCGTCATCGGGCTGGTGGCCGCCGTGGAGGGGGACACCGGACTGCGGACGGCATACGCCGTTCCGGTGGACGGGCTCCGCAAGCACTGGCCCCAGCTGTCGGAGCCCCATCCGGTCCGGCTGTGGGTGCACGACCCCTACGGGGCGCCCCCGAGGATGGTGCCGCTGCGCGGCGGCGGCAGGGAACGCCGCGAGTACTGGATCGGGCGAGACGGGGGCACACCCGAACTGCCGGACATCGTGCTGGCGTCCAGACCCCCGCACGTGGTCGGCCGCTGGCACTGCCGACTGGCCGGCGAGCACGCGCACTGGTTCGTCGAAAGTCCGTCGACCGGCCCCCGGACCTATGTGCGCCGCGCGGGCCGGACCGACGAGGAGGCGGTTCCGGATCGGGGGAAGTTGCGGTTGCACAGTGGTGACACTGTGCTGATCCCGGCCCTTGTGCCGGGTCGATCTACTGTTGCCCACTGGGAGTTGGAGTTCGTCGACGACAGGCGTACGTTGCCCCCCGACTGAACCCGGGTGGGTGACAGGGCGGTGTCGCGGCGTCGGCGTGCGCCCTCACGGCGCCTCAGGCCCGTGGCGCCCACCTCCCGAACCACCTGCCGTACGAGAGAATCGAATCCCTCATGTCCCGACTGCGATGGAAGTTCTTATGGTGCGGCGTGCTGGGGGCGGGCGCGGCGATGCTCCTGGTCGCCACGGGGGCGACCAGGCTCGTACCGCCGCTCGGCCGGCTCGTCGACCACGGTGGCGCGTCCCGCGTCCTGGCGACGGCGGTGCTCGCGGTCGACGTATGGGTCCTGCTGCTGCTCGGCGTCCAACTCGTCCTCATCCGCCGAGAGGGCGCGGTACTCGCCCGTGAGAGGCAACAGGGACCCCGCGCGGTCGGACCACTGACCTCGCAGTCCGCTGTGCATACGGAGGTGTACCGGGCCCTCGTCAAGGTCGCGCAACTCCCTGCCTCCACGCAGGCGGGAGACGGCAAGGCCGCCTTCCTCACCTCCGGGTACTCCTCCGTCCGAGCGGCGCGCGCCGAGACCCCGTACACCCTGTTGCGTGCCCTCGTCTGGGCGCTGCCCGCGCTTGGATTCATCGGCACGGCCGCGGAGATGGCGCGCGCCATCGGCGGGCTGAGCAGTGCGGTCAAGGAGACCGGCTCCTACAACCAGCTGGCCAACACGCTGGTACCGCATGTCATCCAGCCGCTCGCCGGGGCCTTCAGCATCACGCTGTTCGCGCTCGGCAGCAGTGTCGTCGGGCACGTGCTGCTCACCATGGTGCACACTCGGGAGGAGCGGCTCGCCCTGGACCTGGACGAACTGGTGCTGGAGCGGATGGGCGCGCTGCGCCCGCAGCAGAGCACCGCTCAGGCGGCCCTCACCCTGGAGCACGCCATGAGCGGCGCGGCCCAGTCGCTGACGTCGCTGACGGGGGAGCTCCGCCGGCTGGGCGAGGAGGCGAGGAAGGCCCGGATCGAGGGACAGGGATCGGGGGCGCCCGAGCGGCACACCGAACTCATCCAGCAACTATCCGGAATCGGGCGGCAGTTGATGGGGATCCAGGCCGACATCCGGGAGGGCCTGTCCCAGGAGATGGTGCTGGCACCGGTCCGCCGGCCTCAGCAGTTCCCGGAGCAGAACGGCCAGACGCCCCGCACCGGTGACGGGGCACGGTGATGCGCGCCTTCGGGGGCGGCGGCGGGTTCGGCGGTCGGAGTGGCGGCGGGGGCGACCACGCTCCCGTGGAGCTGCGGTTCATCGACCTGCTGCTCATCATCATCGCCATCCTGATGTTCATGGCCGTTCTCCTCAGCCTGGTCAGTGCCAACGCACCCGCCAGCGAGGCGAAGCAGCCGCCGGTCCGCAAGGTCGCGATCACCACGGCCAGGGCGCCGGACGCGCTGGCCGGCGAGCCGTACGCGCTCACCCTCGCGGCCGAGGGCGGGCAGGGCACATACCGGTGGGTGCAGTCCGGTGGCACGTTGCCCCCGGGGCTGTCGCTGTCCCGGGACGGCGTGGTGAGCGGCAGCCCGGAGCTGGCCGGCGCAAAGGGATCGGCGAAGACCACGGCGACCGTCCGTGTCCAGGACTCGGCGGGGACTCGGCGGAGCGGACCTTGTCCTGGTCCGTGCGCCGGGCCCAGGACAAGGGCGCCGCCAAGCCCAGTCTGCGGGTGACGGCCGAGACCCTGTCCGTACCCGACGGCAGGCGCGGTCAGACGTACCGGCCGCACCGGTTCACGGCACAGGCGGGTACGGCGCCCTATACCTGGCAGGCCGTGGAGGGGTTGCCGGACGGCATGACGCTGAGCGCGGGCGGCGAGCTCGGCGGGAAGCCCGCCAAGGCCGGGAGCTTCACCTTCCAGGTGCGGGTGACGGACCACAACGGGGCGCAGGCCGTGCAGCAAGTGCGGCTCTCCGTCGGGGAGGTGGCGGCCCAGCAGGACGACGGCTGGAGCTTCCCGCCGTGGGTGGTGGTGCTGGTGGCGTTGCTGGGGCTTCTCGGGGCGCTGAACGTGGCGCTCATCGTCAAGGCCGTCATCTTCGGCGAACCGGACAAGGTGGTCCGCGGCACGGAGGGCGTGGTGAACAGGCGCAGGCGCAGGCGGAGGTACTGACGGATGGGATTCAGGAGAGGCGCACGCCTGAGCACCGGACACGTGGTGCTCGAAGTGCGCAGAGGAGGCTTCTCCGAGGTCGCCGTCGTCAAGGGGGCGCACGACGAGCTCCTCGCCGTGAAGCGGATCAGCGACGAGGTCCGGGCGCAGGTGGGCGAGGGCGTCGACCGCGCGTTCCTGCGCGAGTGCGAGCTCGCGGTCAAGGTGCTCGGGGATGTCCCGCACACGGCCCGGCCGCGGATCGCCATTCCGGTCCTCTCGCAGAGCGGGCCCGATGACGTCGGGATCGAGCTGCTGGGACCCGCGCTGTACATGGACTACGTCAACGGCCCGTCCCTCGCCGATCTGCTGCGCACCGGACCGCTGTCGCTGAGCCAGTCCGCCCGGGTCTGCGGATACGTCGCCGAGTCACTGGCCAGGGCCCTCGACTCGGCAGGTGAGCCACGGGTGGTCCACCGGGACATGAAGCCGAGCAACATCCTGCTGACCCGTGCCAACGAGGTACGCCTCATCGACTGGGGTCTGTCGGAGGTCAAGGGTGTGTCCGGGCTCTCCGTCCGCATCGAGTACCTGTCCCCGCAGCGGGCCGCGGACATGGACCTGGCTGATCCGGCCGATGACGTCTACGCCCTGGGCATGGTGCTGCACCAGTGCCTGACCGGCCGGTTCCCCGGCTACGACGTCAGAGGGGGCACCGGGAGACTGCGTCAGGATCTGGCGGAGCGCTGCCCGGACGTGCCGGAGGAACTGGCCAACATGGTCGTGGCGATGCTGTCGCCGCGACCCGACAACCGGCCGGAGGCGCGGTCGATCGCCGGAACGCTGCTGCACCCCGACAT
Organism: Streptomyces sp. Ru72; assembly: GCF_002920635.1. Lineage (GTDB taxonomy): Bacteria > Actinomycetota > Actinomycetes > Streptomycetales > Streptomycetaceae > Streptomyces. Next base: position 42,925 of record NZ_PQSR01000012.1, read on the forward strand.
GACGGCCGCGCTCGCGCAACGGGACCTGACCCAGCCGTTCTGCCGGGACTGCGGTCTCGTCGGCCGGGCGGTCCCGTGTGCCGTCTGCGGCGGGGAGGTACGGCGTCGGGTGGCCCGCGAGCCCGCTCCGGGAATGGTGCGGGTGCCCGCCGGGACGTTCGTCCACGGGCTCACCGAGGCCCAGGTCCGGCACGCGCTGATCATGGCGAACATGGCCCCCACGGACGACCAGGTGCGCGTGCTCACCGGTTCCGGGGTCCGGCGCGTGCACTGCCCGGCCTTCGACATCGACCGCACACCGGTGACCAACGAGGAGTACGCCGTGTTCCTGCAGAAGGTCGGCTACCCGGAACCCGAGGGCTTCAAGGCGGCTCTCGCCGAGGCGCCGGATCACCCGGTGACCTCGGTGAGCTGGAAGGACGCCCTGTGCTATGCCCTGTGGCGCGGCAAACGGCTGCCGACCCCATTGGAGTGGGAGAAGGCCGCACGCGGCGCCGAGGACGACCGGATGTACCCGTGGGGCAACACCTTCGAAGCCGAGCGGTGCGTGCACCGCAGGGCGCCCGGAGCGATGCCGACTGCGCGGACCGTGCGGACGGGGCCGGTCGGCCGGCTGCCCGGCGGACAGTCCCCGTGGGGCGTGCACGATCTGGTGGGCAACGTCAACGAGTGGGTCTCGGAGGGGAAGACGCCCGGGTTTCGCGGAGCGTGCGGAGGAGCGGCAGGCGAGGTGCTGCCGGTGTACGGCTTGGTGTCGTACCAGAGCCAGGCCCATGTCGACTACGCCAGCACAGCCGTCGGGTTCCGCTGCGCGGCGGACGTCGTCCACGACGTCGTGCCGTACGACGGCTCCGAGTCGTCCGACTCCGTCCGACCTGGCGGGCACCACGACGCCGCATCGACCGAACGAGCGATGACCGGAGTGAGGACGGCATGAGTGAGCTGGTGCGCTTCCCGCTGCAGGACGGCGGAGAGGTGCTGGTGGAGGCGCGGGAGAACGAACCGGGACTGGTCGGCGCGAGCCGAGCCGACGGGGTGGTCGCGACGGGCGTGACCACCTTCGACCGGGCACTCGACGGGGTACGGGGAGCCGCCGACGCAGCCCTGCGCAGCTTCCGCGGTCTCGCTCAGCGCCCGGACGAGGTGCAGATCCAGTTCGGGGTACGGCTCACCGCCGAAGCGGGCGCGGTGATCGCCAAGACCGGGATGGAGGGGCAGTTGCAGGTGACGATCACCTGGTCGAGGACAGCGGACGTCCCGCCGACGGGGGATGCCGCGAGCACCGGGTCCTGATCTTCGGCGGAGTTCACCGTCGGCCGAGCGCGAACCACAGCTCCATCCGTACGTCCGGATCGTCCAGGTCCACCTCCAGCAGGGCCGCGCACCGCGCGATCCGTTGCCGCACCGTGTTGCGGTGGACCGACAGGGCGACCGCCGTGCGGTCCCAGCTGCCGTGCAGGGACAGCCAGGTGCGCAGTGTCTCGGTGAGGGCGGTGCCCTGGGCCAGCGGTGCCAGCAGCGTGCGGGCGTGCAGCTCGGCCTCCGCGGGCGGGACCAGGTCCGCAAGGCCCGTGCGCTCGCCGTGCCGGACCAGCGCCGTGCGGGTCGCGCGGGCGCGGGCCAGGGCGCGGGCGGCCTGGGTGTCGGCGGCGGCCCAGTCGCTCGGGGCGGCAGGGGCGCTGAGGCCCAGGGTCCAGCCGGGCTGCGGGGCTGTGGCGCGGTCGGCCGGGACCAGTACCCGTACGGACCCGTCCCCGAGATCGACCAACGTGGACCCGAGCGCGGTCCCGAGCGCGGACGCGGCCACGGCGTCGGGCGCGGGTCCGTCCCGGGTGGGCCGGGCGTGCACCACCACCCACCGGTCCCCGCCGAGCAGGGGCGCGACCGCCTCCGGCGGGGCGCCGAGCAGCAGCCGTACGAGCGCCGAGGAGCGGGCCGCGCCGGTGCCGCTCTGCTGCTCCCCGGTGAGGAGCGTGAGGAGCACCGCCGCGACGGAGGCGATGGTGTGGTCGCCGGGGTCCCGCCGTGGTGCCGCCACTCCGAGCACGAAGCCCTGCCCGGAGCCGAGGACGTAGGCGGCGAGACGGGTCCCGGCGACGGTGTCGGTCGCCGACGCGGGGGTGGGGCCCGCGGGGCCGCCCGGGCGGACCACTCCCGCCAGCTCGCCCAGCGCCCGGGCCGCCTCCCCGGGGGCACGCCCCGCTCCCGCCAGTTCGGCGCCGTCCGGTCCGTACAGCACCGCCCGGCCGCCCACCCGCTGCGCCAGCTGCCGCAGCACCGACGGCACCGGGTCCGGGCGGGACGCCGCCGCGGCCAGGCTCTGCTGGGCCTCCGTGACGCGGCGCAGCTCCGCCAGCCGCGCCTGGGCCATCAGCTGCCACACCGCGCGGGCCACGGCCGAGAACGTCGTCTGCGGCGGGACCTCGAGCAGCGGCAGCCCGTAGTGGTCGCAGGCCGTCACCAGCGCCCGCGGCACCGTGTCGTGCACCGGCGCGAGACCGAAACCGAGCGCCGCGCCGCCCGCCGCCACGATCCGGGACACGTAGTCGTCGAAATAGGTCCCCGAGCCCGCCGCCTCCGGGATGTGCACGCCCGCCGTCAGCAGCAGCTCGCCGCCCAGCAGGTACGGGTAGGGGTCCGCCATCTCCGAGGTGTGCGCCCAGTGGATCGCCGTGTCGGCGTCCCTGGGCCCGGCGATCTGCCGCAGGGCAAGGTCCTCGCGGGCCAGCAGGGCGGAGAGCGGTACCGGTGGGGTCGGCGGTACCGCCGGCGCGGAGGGCGTGTCCGGCATGGTGGACGGTTCCTCCATCCCGTTCGGTTCAGATGGATGAAACGTACACTTCGCAGTCGCTTTCCGGCCACCTAGTGTCAGTCCAGACCGGCAGCCGCGGGTACGGGCGGATGTCCCCGCGAGCCCCTGCCGCCCCCGGTCGAGCCGAGCGGCCGACCGCGTCCCCGAGATCCATCTGCACGACACGCCACCGGGAAGTGCGCGAAGGAGGGCCCCACATGGCCGTCGACTACACAGTGATCGTCGTCTACCTGGCCGGCATGCTGGCCATGGGCTGGTGGGGCATGCGCCGCGCCCGCTCCAAGAGCGAGTTCCTGGTGGCCGGGCGCCGCCTGGGGCCCGCCATGTACTCCGGCACCATGGCCGCGATCGTCCTCGGCGGCGCGTCCACCATCGGCGGTGTCGGCCTCGGCTACCAGTACGGGCTCTCCGGCGCCTGGATGGTGTTCACCATCGGCCTCGGTCTGCTCGCGCTCTCGGTCTTCTTCTCCGCCCGCATCGCCCGCCTGAAGGTCTACACCGTCTCCGAGATGCTCGACCTCAGATACGGCGGCCGGGCCGGTGTGATCTCCGGCGTGGTCATGTGGGCGTACACCCTGATGCTCGCGGTCACCTCGACCATCGCCTACGCCACCATCTTCGACGTCCTCTTCGACATGAACAGGACGCTCGCGATCGTCCTCGGCGGCTCCATCGTCGTCGCGTACTCCACGCTCGGCGGCATGTGGTCCATCACGCTGACGGACATGGTGCAGTTCGTCGTCAAGACGATCGGCGTGCTGCTGCTCCTGCTGCCCATCGCGGTCGTCAAGGCGGGCGGCTTCAGCGAGATGAAGGCCAAGCTGCCGACCTCGTACTTCGACCCGCTGGGCATCGGGGGCGAGACGATCTTCACCTACATCCTGATCTACACGTTCGGCATGCTGATCGGGCAGGACATCTGGCAGCGCGTGTTCACCGCGCGCAGCGACACGACCGCCAGGTGGGGCGGCACGGTCGCCGGCACCTACTGCCTGGCCTACGCGCTCGCCGGCGCCGTCATCGGTACCGCCGCCAAGGTCCTGTTCCCCGAGTTGGGCAGCGCGGACGACGCGTTCGCGACCATCGTCAAGCAGGAACTCCCCGTCGGTGTAAGGGGGTTGGTGCTCGCCGCCGCCCTCGCCGCGGTGATGTCGACCTCTTCCGGCGCGCTCATCGCATGTGCGACCGTCGCCAACAACGACATCTGGTCGCGGCTGCGCGGTGTCGTGCGCCGCGACGAGGGGGCGCACGACGAGGTGAAGGGCAACCGCGTCTTCATCCTGATCATGGGGGTGGCGGTGATCGGCACGGCCATCGCGCTGAACAACGTGGTCGAGGCGCTGACCGTCGCGTACAACCTGCTCGTCGGCGGTCTGCTGGTCCCGATCCTGGGCGGCCTGCTGTGGAAGCGCGGCACCGTCCAGGGCGCGCTCGCCTCGGTGGTGGTCGGCGGTCTCGCCGTCATCGTCCTGATGGCGTCCTACGGCATCCTCGCCAACGAGCCCGTCTACTACGGTCTGACGGCCTCTCTCGCCGCCTACGTCGTCGTGTCGCTGGTGACCAGGCCGACCGACGAGGCCGTCCTGGCCGCGTGGCGGGAGCGGCTCGCCGGACGCGGCGCGGCGAGCACGGAGGAGCCCGTGGTGATGGGGACCTGACCCTGTTGCCTCGGCCCGGCCGCCAGGGGGCGGCCGGGCGGTGCGGGGCCCGCCGGAGGGCTCCGCGACACTGGAAGAAACACGCATTTCCTGGAGGAGTCCGACGATGAGCAGCACCGAGAACCCCGCAGCAGGCGGCAGCCGGCCCCGCGGCCCCGTCGACTCGTCCCGCATCCCGCGGTACGCGGGCCCCGCGACCTTCGCCCGGCTGCCCCGCCTCGACGAGGTCGGCACCGCGGACGTCGCCGTCGTCGGCGTGCCGTTCGACTCGGGCGTCTCCTACCGCCCGGGCGCCCGCTTCGGCGGCAACGCGATCCGTGAGGCGTCCCGCCTGCTGCGCCCGTACAACCCGGCGCAGGACGCCTCCCCCTTCGCGCTCGCCCAGGTCGCGGACGGCGGCGACATCGCCGTGAACCCGTTCGACATCCACGAGGCGGTGGAGACCGTCGAGGCCGCCGCCGACGAACTGCTCGGCACCGGCGCCCGCCTGATGACCCTCGGCGGCGACCACACCATCGCACTCCCGCTGCTGCGCTCGGTGGCCAAGAAGCACGGCCCGGTCGCGCTGCTCCACTTCGACGCCCACCTCGACACCTGGGACACCTACTTCGGTGCCGAGTACACCCACGGCACCCCGTTCCGCCGCGCCGTCGAGGAGGGCATCCTCGACACCTCCGCGCTCTCCCACGTCGGCACCCGCGGCCCGCTCTACGGCAAGCAGGACCTGACCGACGACGAGAAGATGGGCTTCGGCATCGTCACCTCCGCCGACGTCTACCGGCGCGGCGCCGACGAGGTCGCCCACCAGCTGCGCCAGCGCATCGGCGACCGCCCGCTGTACATCTCCATCGACATCGACTGCCTCGACCCGGCGCACGCCCCCGGCACCGGCACCCCGGAGGCGGGCGGCATGACCTCCCGCGAACTCCTCGAGATCCTGCGGGGCCTCGCGTCCTGCAACCTGGTCTCGGCGGACGTCGTCGAGGTGGCGCCCGCCTACGACCACGCGGAGATCACGTCGGTGGCCGCGTCCCACACGGCGTACGAACTGACGACGATCATGACCCGCCAGATCGCGGCGGCCCGCACCGGTGAGGAGACCGAGAGCAAGTGACGCACGACCACGACCTGGTGCTCCGTCCCACCACCGCCCAGACGGAGGCCGCGCTCAACCCTCCCACCCGTCGCCCGGCCACCACCCCTCATGGAGGCGCTTCGTGCCACGTGACGACGGGCCGCAACGGCGGAGACCTGGTCGTGGAGACCCTGGCCGGGCTGGGCGCGACGACGGTCTTCGGCCTGCCCGGCCAGCACGCGCTCGGCATGTTCGACGCGCTGCGCCGCTCCGACCTCAGGTACGTGGGGCTGCGGGTGGAGAACAACGCCGGGTTCGCAGCGGACGCGTACGGGCGGATCACGGGTGAGGCGGCACCGCTGCTGCTCTCCACCGGCCCCGGCGCGCTGACGTCCCTGGCCGCGCTCCAGGAGGCCGCGGCGGCGTCGGCGCCGGTGCTGGCCATCAGCAGCCAGGTCCCGACCGCGGGCCTGGGCGGCGGTCGCCACGGCTATCTGCACGAACTCCCCGACCAGGCGGCCTCGTTCCGTGGCGTGGTCAAGTCGGTCCACACGGTCCGCACCCAGTCGCAGATCCCGTCGGCCATCGCGCAGGCCTGGAAGTCGGCGCTGACGGTGCCCCACGGCCCGGTGTGGGTGGAGATCCCGCAGGACGTGCTGCTCGCCGAGACGAGGCTGCCGGTGGTGACGGCGATGGACGCGACCCCGGACGAGCTGCCGCCGCGCCCCGAACTCACCGCGGTGGCCGCGCATCTGCTGTCGCGTGCCGACCGTCCGGCGATCATCGCGGGCGGGGGAGTGGTCAGGTCGGACGCGTCCGGAAAACTGCTGGCGCTCGCCGAGAAGCTGAACGCCCCCGTCGTCACCACCTTCGGCGGCAAGGGCGCCTTCCCCTGGGAGCACCCGCTGTCCCTCCAGTCCTGGCTGGAGGACCGCCACACCACGGACCTCCTCGAGGACGCGGACGTCCTGCTGGTGGTCGGCTCGGGCCTCGGCGAACTGTCCTCGAACTACCACACGTTCAAGCCGCGCGGCCGGGTCGTCCAGATCGAGGCGGACCTCGGCAAGCTGGAGTCCAACCACCCGGCCCTCGGCATCCACGCGGACGCCCGCCTGGCGCTCCAGGCGCTGCTGGAGACGGTGGAGGCCCGGGAGGACGAGGGGGCTCCGCAGCGCGTACGGACGCTGCTGTCGAAGGTGGCCGAGCGGATCGCGTCCCAGGACCTGACCCTGGAGCAGGAGGTGCTGGCGTCGGTGCGCCGCGCCCTGCCGGCCGGCTCCCCGTCCTTCTGGGACATGACGATCCTGGCCTACTGGGCCTGGTCGGCCTTCGACGCGCAGGCTCCCAACACCATGCACTCCGCGCAGGGAGCGGGCGGTCTCGGCTACGGCTTCCCGGCGGCCCTCGGCGCGGCGGCGGCGGACCCCACGCGCCCCGTCCTGGCGGTGTCGGGCGACGGCGGAGCCCTGTACTCCGTCGCGGAACTGGCGACGGCGCGGCAGTACGGCCTCGACGTCACCTGGCTGATCGTCGACGACGGCGGCTACGGCATCCTGCGCGAGTACATGACGGACGCCTTCGGCCAGGCCACGGCGACGGAACTGGTCCGCCCCGACTACGTGGCCCTCGCGGAGTCCTTCGGTGTCCCGGGCGTGCGTACGACCCCCGAGACCCTGGAGGCCGACCTGGCGAAGGCCCTGGCGGAACCGGGGCCTTCGGTGGTCGTCCTGCCGGCGCTCCTGCGGATGTTCGCACCGACGCACCTCAGCTGAGACGGGGCCGTGTGCGGATCACCTGAACAACGGCTCGTGCGGTGCAGGCGCTCTCCTTCACCGCCGTGCCGTGCTTCTGCACGGACCGTGGTCAGCCTGCGCGTGAGCCGTTGGTGGGTGAGAGCATGGTAAGCGGACGGCAAGTGAGAGCTTCCTCACAAGGGTGCCGCCATTGCGGGTGTGAACCGGCCTGCGAACGACTGTGTGAGCGAACTCGCCTACAACTTTCGGATATTCCCGTGAGTCAATAGGGCACGAGCGTGCCGGGGGCGCGCTTTTGTCCATGTAAGAGGATGGTTAACCTCCATGAGTCACTGGATATCCGGCAATTTCCGGACATTTAAGAGAGCTCGGGTCCTCGCGGCCGGGCTCGGCGTCGGTATGCTCGTACCGTTCGTGGCGGCCGCCGCACCCGCTGCCGCCGCCACGCCCACCGTCGGCTGCACCTCGGGCAAGGCGGGCCTGGCCGCCAAGCTGCAGAGGGACATCACCTCGGCCCTCGCCGGCCGCAGGGGCACCGTCGCGGTCGGCCTGTACGACCGCTCGACCAACACCACCTGCTCGCTGCGCAGCACGTCCGCCTACGACTCGGCCAGCGTGGTGAAGGTGACCGTGCTCGCCACCCTGCTGTGGGACGCCAAGAAGCACAACCGCTATCTGACGAGCCGCGAGAACAGCCTCGCCACGGCCATGATCACGAAGTCGGACAACAACGCCACCAGCACGCTGTGGAAGCAGTTGGGCCTGACGAAGATCAAGGGCTTCCTCGCAGCCGCCGGCATGTCCCAGACCAAGCCGGGCGCGAACGGCTACTGGGGTCTGACCCAGATCACCGTGCAGGACGAGCAGAAGCTGCTCAAGCTCATCACCGCGAAGAACTCCGTGCTGAGCGACAACTCCCGCGCCTACATCCTGAAGCTGATGGCGAACGTCATCTCCTCGCAGCGCTGGGGCACTCCGGCCGGCGCGCCCTCCGGCGTGGCCGTGCACGTCAAGAACGGCTGGCTGCAGCGCTCCACGCACGGCTGGCGGGTGCACAGCGTCGGCACGTTCAACGGCCGCGGGCACGACTACATGATCACCGTGCTGACCTGGGACAACAGCACGATGAACTACGGCGTCACCACCATCCAGAACGTGGCGAGGGTCATCCACAAGGACCTGGTGCCGACGACGTCCACCACGAGCACGTTCGTGCCCACGAGCACGCCGCAGGAGGCGTACCCGGCGGTCCCCGCGAACTGACACGGCCGAACTCCCGATGATCCGCGCAGCCGGTCCGGAGCACGCGGCTCTCCTACCCGCTGGTAGGAGTCCGAATGTTGCGGAGGGATGAAATCCGCTGCTGACGGCGTTGGTGCCTTCCGGTAGACCAGGTCTGAAGGAGGGCACCGGCGTGGCTGAGCACGAGGGGGAGCATCGCGGCTGGGCGCGGCGACTGGCGGGGTACGCCTGGCGGTACCCCAGGGACGTCGTCCTCGCCCTGGGCTCCTCCCTCGCCGGCATGGCGCTCACGGCCCTGGTGCCCCTGATCACCAAGGTGATCATCGACGACGTCATCGGCAACCACAGCAGGCCCATGGCCCCCTGGGCCGGCACGCTGATCGGCACGGCCGTCCTCGTCTACGTCCTCACCTACATCCGCCGCTACTACGGCGGACGGCTCGCTCTGGACGTCCAGCACGACCTGCGGACGGACATGTACGGGACGATCACCCGGCTGGACGGGCGGCGTCAGGACGAACTGTCCACCGGGCAGGTGGTCGGCCGCGCCACCAGCGACCTCCAGCTGATCCAGGGCCTGCTCTTCATGCTCCCGATGACCATCGGGAACCTCCTGCTCTTCCTGGTCTCCCTGATGGTCATGGCCTGGCTGTCGCTGCCGCTGACCCTGGTCGCCCTGGCGGTCGCGCCCGCTCTGTGGTTCGTCGCCAAGCGCAGCCGGTCCCGGCTGCACCCGGCGACCTGGTACGCCCAGGCCCAGGCCGCCGCCGTGGCGACGGTGGTCGACGGCGCCGTCAGCGGCGTTCGGGTGGTGAAGGGCTTCGGGCAGGAGGAGCAGGAGACCGGCAAGCTCCGGGAGGTCGGGCGCCGGCTCTTCGCGGGACGCCTGCGGACCATCCGGCTGAACGCCAAGTACACCCCGGCCCTCCAGGCCGTGCCCGCTCTCGGCCAGGTCGCCATGCTGGCGCTCGGCGGCTGGCTCGCGGTGCACGGGCACATCACGCTCGGCACGTTCGTCGCGTTCTCCTCCTACCTCGCGCAGCTCGTCGGCCCGGTCCGCATGCTCGCGGTGGTCCTCACCGTCGGCCAGCAGGCCCGCGCGGGCGCCGAGCGGGTCCTGGAGCTGATCGACACCGAGCCGTCGCTGAAGGACGGCACCAAGGAGCTGCCCGCCGACGCCCCCGCGACGGTCGAGTTCGACGACGTCTCCTTCGCCTACGAGGACGGGCGTCCGGTCCTCGACGGGCTCTCCTTCGAGATCCGCCCCGGCGAGACCCTCGCCGTCGTCGGATCCTCCGGCTCCGGAAAGTCCACGGTCTCGCTGCTGCTGCCGCGCTTCTACGACGTCACGCACGGTGCAGTCCTGGTCGGCGGCCACGACGTGCGGGAGCTGACCCTGACGTCCCTGCGCGCCGCGATCGGGCTGGTTCCCGAGGACTCCTTCCTCTTCTCGGACACCGTCCGCAACAACATCGCCTACGGCCGCCCCGACGCCACCGACGAGCAGATCGAGGCCGCCGCGCGCGCCGCCCAGGCGGACCGTTTCATCGCCGAGCTGCCCGACGGCTACGGCACCAAGGTCGGCGAACACGGCCTGACCCTCTCCGGCGGCCAGCGCCAGCGCATCGCGCTCGCCCGCGCCATCCTCACCGACCCCCGGCTGCTGGTCCTCGACGACGCGACCTCGGCGGTGGACGCCCGCGTCGAGCACGAGATCCACGAGGCCCTGAAGCAGGTCATGGAAGGCCGCACGACCCTGCTCATCGCCCACCGACGCTCCACCCTCAACCTCGCCGACCGCATCGCGGTCCTCGACGGCGGCCGTCTCGCCGACATCGGCACCCACGAGGAGCTGCAGGAGCGCTCCGCCCTCTACCGCCGTCTCCTCACCGACCCCGACGAGCTGGGCGGTGTCTCGCCGGGTCACGCCCAGCCCTCCGCACCGGAGGAGGACACCAGCGTCCGGGACGAGCTGGACGCCGAGTTCGACGCCGAGCGCGGCGTCACCCCGCGGCTGTGGACCGGCGACCGCGAGCCCAAGGACCACGCCCTCGCCGGCACCCCGGCGACCCCCGAGCTGCTCGCCCAGGTCGAGAAGCTGCCCCCGGCCACCGACACCCCGGGCGTCGACGAGGCACGCGCCGTCCGGCCGGAGGAGTCCTACGGCCTCACCCGGCTGCTGCGCGGCTTCGGGCTGCCCCTGCTGGTCAGCCTCGCCCTCGTCGCCGTGGACGCGGGCATGGGGCTGCTGCTGCCGATCCTGATCCGGCACGGCATCGACCAGGGCGTGTCCCGGATGGCCGTCGGCGCGGTCTGGTCCGCGTCCCTGCTGGCGCTGGTCACCGTCCTGATCCAGTGGGCGGCGCAGGTCGGCGAGACCCGGATGACCGGACGCACCGGCGAACGCGTCCTGTACTCCCTGCGACTGAAGATCTTCGCCCAGCTCCAGCGGCTCGGCCTCGACTACTACGAGCGGGAGCTGACCGGCCGGATCATGACGCGGATGACGACCGACGTCGACGCGCTGTCGACGTTCCTGCAGACGGGGCTGGTGACGGCCTTCGTCTCCGTCGTCACCTTCTTCGGCATCATGGCCGCGCTGCTGGTGATCGACGTACAGCTCGCCCTCGTCGTGTTCGCCACGCTGCCGCCGCTGATCGTGGCGACCGTCTTCTTCCGCCAGGCCAGCGTGAAGGCGTACGAACTCGCCCGCGAGCGGGTCTCGGCGGTCAACGCGGACCTCCAGGAGTCGGTGTCCGGGCTGCGGATCCTTCAGGCCTTCCGGCGCGAGCGGGACGGCGGGCGGCGGTTCGCCGAGGGCAGTGACTCCTACCGCCAGGCGCGCATCCGCGGCCAGTGGCTGATCTCCGTCTACTTCCCCTTCGTGCAGCTGCTGTCCTCGGTGGCCGCGGCGTCCGTGATGATCTCCGGCGCCCACCGGGTGGAGGCCGGGACGCTGACGACGGGTGCCCTGGTCGCGTACCTGCTGTACATCGACCTGTTCTTCGCGCCGGTGCAGCAGCTCTCGCAGGTCTTCGACGGCTACCAGCAGGCCACGGTGTCGCTGGGCCGCATCCAGGAACTCCTCCAGGAGCCCACCACCACGAAGGCCGCCGAGGAGCCGCTCCAGGTGCTGTCGCTGCGCGGCGACATCGCCTTCGAGGGCGTCCACTTCGCCTACGGCGACGACGAGGAGGCGCTGACCGGCGTGGACCTGACGATCCCGGCCGGGCAGACCGTCGCGTTCGTCGGTGAGACCGGCGCGGGCAAGTCTACCCTGGTCAAGCTCGTCGCCCGGTTCTACGACCCCACGCGCGGCCGGGTGCTGGTCGACGGCACCGATCTGCGCTCGCTGGACCTGACCTCGTACCGGCACCGGCTCGGCGTGGTGCCGCAGGAGGCGTACCTGTTCCAGGGAACCGTCCGGGACGCCATCGCGTACGGGCGTCCGGAGGCGACCGACGCCGAGGTGGAGGCCGCGGCGCGGGCGGTCGGCGCGCACGACATGATCGCCCGCCTCGAGGGCGGCTATCTGCACGAGGTCGCCGAGCGCGGCCGCAACCTGTCCGCCGGACAGCGGCAGTTGATCGCGCTGGCCCGCGCGGAGCTGGTGGACCCCGACGTCCTGCTGCTCGACGAGGCGACCGCAGCACTCGACCTGGCCACCGAGGCCCAGGTCAACCAGGCCACGGACCGCCTGGCCGGCCGCCGCACGACGCTGGTCGTGGCGCACCGCCTGACGACGGCGGCCCGCGCCGACCGGGTGGTGGTGATGGACCACGGCCGCATCGCGGAGGACGGCACCCACGAGGAGCTGCTGCGCCGCGGCGGGCGGTACGCCGAGCTGTGGCGGACGTTCGTGGGGGCGCCGGAACCGGGGCAGGAGGAGCCGGTCGGCTCCTCGGCCTGACGCTCCGTCGAATTCAGGAAATTCTGCGGAGGTTGCCCCAAACGTTCGAAAATGTGGCCTGTGTGCATCAGCGTGATGCAACCATCTGCCCTACGACATGCGTCCGTACAGCAGTACGCTCATCGTCGCGGGGAGGGACCACAAAGGTGGACAAGAGTGCGATACGCCGGCGCCTGGCGCTCGGCATGACCGTACTGACGGCGTCCGGGCTGATCGCACTGGCGAGTCCGGGACACGCGGAGGCGGCCGGCTACTGCCCGGGACGCCAGGTTCGTACGCTCTCGTTCTCCACCGGCTCCGTACAGGTCTACAAGCGCGACGGCTATGTGTGCGCGGTGACCTTCGCCAAGCGGGTCTCCGGCAGGAAGACCATGTCGGTGAGCGTGCAGGCGCGCGGCAGCCGTCCCGCGGCCGACGTCGGGCAGTACACGCACCACGCCGGACCCGTCACCGTGCACGCCGGCCACCGGTGCGTGTGGATCCGCGGCTCCGTCGGGTCGGGATCGGTCAGTTCGGGGTGGACCCTCTGCTGACGCGGCCCCGCGCTCACAGCCGCCGGGCGCACCCCACCGGTCTGCTGCCGCCCAGCTGGACGTAGAGCGCCGTCGACGGCGGGCACTGCGAGCGGCGCGCGACTGCCGACGTCACCCTGTACTCGGGCGTGCGCCCGCCCTTGCCGTCACAGGCCGTCTCCCGCACCTCGCCCCTGCCCGTGCCGTACACGCAGTCCCCGACGATCGTCCGCGGGCCGCCTCCGCCACCGGGGTCGCCCGGGTGCGGCGGCTCCAGGTTCCGCATGCACGCATAGCCGCGCCGCACCACCCCGGAGGGGCTGATGTGCAGCACGAAGTCGGTGGTGGCGGGGCAGGCGGGGCCCTGCGCCGGGTCGCCGTCGTAACGGGCGACCACGCGGGCGGCGGCCCGTTCGCTCGTGCACGGCACTTCCGTGAAACCCGTCGTCCCGAAGGAACTGCACTCGTCCACGGCGAGGAACTCGGCGCCGAACCCGGACGGCACCGCGGACGTGGCACGCCCGCTCGGCCGGTCCCGCGCCGCCCCCGACACCGTCTGGCACCCGGAGAGTCCGCCCACCGCCAGCGCAGCGGCCATCAGCGCACCCAGCAACGCTCGCGTCCCTCGCATCGCAAACCCCCCGGTCCACCCCCGTCCAGCGTGACCCGCGGCCACGGCCCACGCCAGACGTCTCGGGCGCTTTGCGACATGTGGGGGCGGGGTGCCCGGTTCCCGGCGTACGGCTAGTACGACAGCCCGTACCCGGTCGGGTACAGCACCTGCGCCGGGTCGTCCGCCCGTTGCACCGGCACCGGCAGCTTCCCGCGCGGCCTCACCCGCCCCGCGATCACCCGCGCCGCGGCGCGCAGTTCGACGTCCGTCCAGGAGTACGACGCCAGGAAGGCGCCCACGTTCGGGAGCCGGGCGACGTCGTACGGATTCCGCACGGCGAGGGCGACCACCGGCTTCCCGGTGGCGGCCAACCTGCTCACCAGCGTCCGCTGGGAACTGGTCGCGCTCACGTTGTACGTGGCCACGACCACCGCGTCCGCGTCCTTCGCCGCCGCCGCCGCCTTCGCGATCGTCTCCGCCGAGGGGGCGGTGCCGGTGGACAGCGCGGTCGCCGTGAAGCCCAGCCCGGTCAGGGCGTTCGCCAGGACGGTGGTGGGCGGCCCGTCGGTGCCGGTCGGGGACGCGGGGTCCGCGCCGGCCACCAGCAGCCGGGGGTGGGTCCGGTGCGAGAGCGGCAGCAGTCGCTCCTCGTTGACCAGCAGCGTGGTCGTGCGGTCCGCGATGCGGTCGGCGGTGCGCAGATGCGCCGGGGTGCCGACCGTCCGCTCGACGCCGGCCGCGGTCACGTACGGCTGGTCCAGCAGCCCCAGCTTCGCCTTCAGGCGCAGGATGCGCAGCAGCGACTCGTCCAGCCGGGCCTCGGTCAGTTCGCCGCCCCGCACCGCGTCCAGCACCGCGTTCCAGGCGAGGTCCAGGTTCGGCGGGTTGAGCAGCTGGTCGACCCCCGCCTTGAGGGCGAGCACGGGCACACGGTCGTCGCCGTACTTCTGCCGTACGCCCTCCATGCCGAGCGAGTCGGTCACCACGACCCCGTCGTAGCCGAGCTCCTCGCGCAGGATGCCGGTGACGACGGGACGGGAGAGGGTCGCGGGGTCGCCCGAGTCGTCGAGCGCGGGCACCATGATGTGCGCGGTCATGACGGCGTCGACCCCGGCCCGGACCGCCGCCCGGAACGGCACCGCGTCCAGCCTCTCCCACAGCTCGCGGCTGTGCGTGATGACCGGGAAGCCGTAGTGGCTGTCGACGGCGGTGTCGCCGTGACCCGGGAAGTGCTTGACGGTCGCCGCGACGCCGGAGGACTGATAGCCCCTCACCTCCGCGGCGACCAGGCCCGCCACCGCCTCCGGGTCGGCGCCGAAGGACCGTACGCCGATGACCGGGTTGGCCGGGTTGACGTTCACGTCGGCGTCGGGGGAGTAGTCCTGGCCGACGCCGAGGGCGCGCAGCTCGGCGCCGGCGATCCGGCCCAGGGTCTGCGCGTCTGCCCGGGAGCCGCCGGCTCCGATCGCCATCGCGCCCGGGAACAGGGTCGCGGGCCTGCCCACGCGGGCGACGATCCCGTGCTCCTGGTCGGTGGCGATGAGCACGGGCAGTCCGCGGGGCTGGTCGAGCGACGCCTTCTGGATGCCGTTGGACAGTTCGGCGATCTGCCGGGGATCGCGGGTGTTGTGCGCCCAGGTGAAGTAGATGATGCCGCCGACGCGGTACCTGGCGATCAGCTCGGCGGCCGTGCGGACGCCGATCTCCTTGAGGTTGGCCTCGATGTCGGCCTGGTCGGGGGCGGTCGCCGAGTGGCCGTAGACCCGCATCACGAAGAGCTGCCCGGCCTTCTCCTCGAGTGACATGCGGGAGATGAGGCCCTTGAGCCGTTCGTCGTCGTACCCGGCGGCCCGAGCGGCGCCCGGGGTGAGGGCGAGGGCCGCCGTCACACCAGCGGTGGCGGCGAGGAGCGTGCGTCTGGAGGGCTGTGCGGTGCTTCCCGTGCCGGAGTCGTGCACGTGCGCTCCTTCCGGAGGAGAACGCTGAAGGAAACTTCCGAGGAATCACCAATATCCGGGAAGTTTCTGCCGGTCAAGGCGCCGCACACGAGGTACCGCAATGAGGGGCCGCCATCGGCGCTGTGGAGGGGGGCGCGCCGACGGCGGCGTGCTGCCGGCCGCGTGCGGCGGAGAGGGTGGTCAGCGATCGCAGCCAGCAGCGAGGGCCGACACCGCAGCGCGGAGACTCATCCGGCAACCTGCCCATGGGACGAAGGCGTACCGGGTCGGGTTCCCCGGAAACGGCCGGACGCCGGAATTCGGTACGAGGGTGGTCAACGGGGCGTGTGCGCCGACACCGTGGGCCAGTGGTGCTGGAGGGTGCGTACGGTCTCGGCGATCGCCGGGCGCCGGGCCGCACCCCTGCGCCACAGTGCGTACAGGTGCCGTACGGGCAGGGGGTCCAGGGGCACCTCGACGACCCCCTCGGGCAGCGGGCCCCGGCCCAGCCGCGGGATCAGGGCGATCCCGAGCCCGGCGGCGACCAGGGCGACCAGGGTCGGGTTCTCGTCGGCCTGGTGGACCACCTCGGGCTCGTGTCCGGCCGCGCGCAGCGTCCGCACCAGCCACTCGTGGCAGACCCGGCCCGGCGGCTGGCAGATCCACCGCTCGCCGCCCAGCTCCTCGCGGCGCACCGCCGTCCGCCCGGCGAAACGGTGGCCGGCGGGCACGAGCAGATCGCACAGGTCGTCCCCGATCACCGCCTGTTCGACCCCCTCCGGGGCGGGCAGCGGCGCGATGTCCCAGTCGTGCGCCACGGCGACGTCGACCACGCCCTTGGCCACCAGGTCGACGGACAGATGCGGGTCCACCTCGGTCAGCCGGGTGTCCAGGGCGGGGTGCCGGCGCGCCAGATCCGCGAGCACCCCCGGCATCAGCCCCCGCGCGGCCGACGCGAACGCCGCCACCGTCAGCCGCCCTGCGGGCAGCCCCCGCCGCTCCTCCAGCTCGGTCTCGGCACGCTCCACGATCGCCATCAACTCCTGGGCGGTGGCGACCAGTTGCAGCGCCTCGTCGGTGAGCCGTACGCCGCGCCCCTCCCGTTCGAGCAGGACGGTCCTGGTCTCCCGCTCCAGCTTGGCGATCTGCTGGGAGACGGCGGACGGTGTGTAGCCGAGCGCGGTGGCCGCGGCGCCGACCGTGCCGTGGACGGAGACGGCGTGCAGAGCGCGCAGGCGCTGAAGATCGAGCAAGACGACCCCCTCAAGGATTAGAGGTACTTCATCCCACCATGCAGCAATCATCGCTGGTGCTTCACGGTCGTGGGCCGTGATCATCGACGTATGCGACCCGCACACCTTTGCCTCGCCGTCCTCGTCGCCGCCGTCTGGGGCGTCAACTTCACCGTCATCGAACTCGGCCTCGGCCACTTCCCGCCGCTGCTGTTCTCGGCCCTGCGCTTCCTGGCCGCGGCCGTCCCCGCCGTCTTCCTCGTGGGCCGCCCCAAGGTGGCGTGGAAGTGGATCGTGGCGGTGGGCCTGGTGCTGGGCGTGGCGAAGTTCGGGCTGCTGTTCCTCGGCATGGCCGCCGGGATGCCCGCCGGACTGTCCTCCCTGGTGCTCCAGATCCAGGCCGTGTTCACGGCGCTCATGGCCTTCGCGTTCCTCGGCGAGCGCCCCACGCGCCTGAGGGCGCTCGGGATGGTGGTGGCCCTCGGCGGCGTCGCCCTCGCCGCCGTCGACGAGGGAACGGCCGGCCCGCTCGGCGCGTTCGCCCTGGTCATGGTGGCGGCGGCCTGCTGGGGCCTGTCCAACGTCCTCACCCGCAAGGCGTCCCCGCCGGACCCCTTGAACTTCATGGTGTGGGTGAGCACGGTCCCGGTCCTGCCCCTGCTCGGGCTGTCCCTCCTCACGGAGGGCCCGTCCCGCGACCTCGCCGCGCTGCGCGCCCTCGACTGGCAGGGCGCCGGCATCGTCCTCTACGTCGCCTGGATCACCACGGTCTTCGGCTTCGGCGCGTGGGGCTGGCTGCTGCGCCGTCACCCCGCGTCCACGGTCGCCCCCTTCTCCCTCCTGGTCCCGGTCTTCGGCATGTCGTCGGCGGCCCTGTTCCTGGGCGAACCGATCAGCCCCCTGCGCTGGGGCGCCGCGGCGCTGCTGGTGGGCGGGGTGGCGCTGACGTCGCTGGCCCCGGCGGGGAGGGTCCGGGTCCTGTCGAAGAAGGTCCAGTCGGCGGGCGTGCCGGCGCGCGAGTCCGTCGGCGAGCCGGCCTGAGGCCCTGCCCGAGCCGGCATGTGGGCGGGTGACGGTGGGGGCTCTCGGTGCGACACGTGCGGCGGATCTGTCGCGGTGCGGGGGTGCGCGGGGTCGGCCCGCGCATTTCGTTCGACGAACCCGGGTGCGTACGAAAGAATTTTCCGGGTTCTGACGAGGTGTCCGCGGCGCTGCGGGGCGGGGTTGCCGGGCTGAGAGGGCTGGAGAGCGTTGACGTTCAAGCTGGAGGGGCCGGTTCTGGAGGGTCTGCCGCCATCTCGTCCCCCTGTTCAACGGCGGCTTCCAGTGTATTGGGGGAATGGGAAGCCCGTTGTGGGACTGGGGAGTTCGGACGGCTGGTGCGGGGTGGGAGAGGGCTGTCGTGCGACACATCCGGCGGATCTGTCGCACTCCGGGAGGCGGCAGGACCCGGGTGGGCCGACGGGTGTCGCCGAGCGGGGGGAACTGATCAAGGCGTGCGAGAACTGGACCTGTCGGTGCCGATCGGGAACGATCGCCGAATGAGCGCCTACCTCATCCTCCACGGCTGGCAGAACCACCGCCCGAAGGACCACTGGCAGCACTGGCTGGCCGACCGGCTCACCGGACTCGGCCACCACGTCGCCTATCCGCAGCTGCCCGACCCCGACGATCCCGAACTGGAGGTGTGGCTCGCGGAGTTGGCCCGCCACCTCGACGAGCTGCCGGGCGCGGGCCCGGAGCGGGTCGTCGTCGCCCACAGTCTGTCCGCCGTGCTGTGGCTGCACGCCGTGGCGCGCGGGATGAAGGGCCTCGACGTGGACCGCGTGCTGCTCGTCGCCCCGCCGTCCGCCTCCGTCCTCGTACGGCACCCGGAGGTGGCAGCCTTCGCCCCGCCGCCCCTGGACGGCCTGACGCCGCCCGGCCCCACCCGTCTCGTCGCGGGCGACGACGACCCGTACTGCCCGGAGGGCGCGCGCACCGACTTCGGTGACCCCCTCGGCATCCCGACGGAGCTCATCCCCGGCGCCGCCCATCTCGACCTGGACGCCGGCTACGGCTCCTGGCCCGCCGTGCTGGAGTGGTGCCTGGACGGCTCGGCGCGCCTCACGGCACGTCCGGCGTGATCCGGGCGCGCAGCGTACGGGCCACGCTCGTGAGCCGGCGGCGGGTGGCATGTCGCGGGGCGCGGCGCGTGAGGTCGACGGGCGCCCTGTCCGGCGGCCACCGAACAACGGCGGCCGCCGGGCCGGGGCTCCCCCAGCCGACTGGTCGAGCCGGGTTCCTAAGCCGACTCGTTCAGCAGCCGCCCCAAGTGCTCCCGTCCCGCGCCCAGCAGCTCCGGAAGCGGTGTCGCCGACTCGTACCAGCGCTTCTCGTACTCCCAGCACAGCCAGCCGTCCCAGCCGTGACGGGACAGGACCTCCACGCACTCGGCGAGCGGGAGGACGCCGGAGCCCAGCGGCAGCGGGGTCCTGTCGTCGGCGGACGCGATGTCCTTGACCTGGACGTAGCCGAGGTACGGGGACAGCGCCGCGTACGTCTCCTGCGGCTGCTCGCCGCCCAGCCAGGTGTGCATCACGTCCCACAGCGCGCCCGCGTTCCGGTGGCCGACGGCGCCGAGGACCCGCAGGGCGTCCGCGCCGGTGCGGTGCGAGTCGTGCGTCTCCAGCAGGATCCGCACACCGGCGTCGGCGGCGTACTCGGCGGCGGTGCCCAGGCGCCGGGCGGCCGTCGCGTCGGCCTCCTCCGCGCTCTGCTCGGTGCCACCGCCGGGGAAGACGCGGACGAAGGGCGCGCCCACGTCGCGCGCCAGGTCCAGGAGGTCGCGGATCTCCGCCAGGACCGGCGCGTCGTCACCGGGCGCGGCCACGCGTGCGTACCCCGCGAGCCCCAGGATCTCGACACCGGCCGCCTTGAACGCGGCGGCGGCGTCGGCCCGTTCGCCGGGGCCGATGCCCGGGTGCACGGGTTCGTCGGGATGCGCGCGCAGTTCGACACCGTGGTAGCCGTGGGTGGCCGCGAGGTGGACCACATCGGATATGGGCAGGCCGGGGACACCGAGGGTGGAGAACGCGAGCTTCATGCTCATGGACCCTACTCGGCACGTGTGGGGAGCGCCCGTCGGCGACACTCGGGCGCGCCCCGGCCGCGCGGCGCGCCCGAGGACCCCGTACGCGCCTATCTCCGCGGCGCCCCCGTGGAACCCCGCACCATCAACTCGCCCCGCACCGTCGCGATCCCGCCCGGCGGCGGTTCCTCGCGCCCCATCGCGATACGGCCCGCGCGGGCCCCCGCCTCCGAGAGCGGGAGGCGGACCGTCGTCAGGGCCGGTACCGCGTCGATCGCGAAGGGGAGGTCGTCGAAGCCCGCCACCGACACGTCGTCGGGGATGCGCAGCCCGGAGTCCCGCAGCGCCGCGCACGCGCCCAGCGCCACCGTGTCATTCGCGGCCACGATCGCCGTGAGCGACGGGTCCCTGCGCAGGAGTTCGAGTGTCGCCTCGTAACCGGCGCGGCGGTCGTAGCGGCCGTGCACCGTCAGCTTCGGGTCGTCCTCGAGCCCGGCGGCGGCCAGCGCCTCCCGGTGGCCCTCCAGGCGGTGCCGCGTCGTCGTGCGCTCCTCCGGGCCCGCGATGTAGCCGAGCCGCCGGTGCCCAAGCCCGATCAGGTGCTCGGTGAGCTGCCGGCCGCCGCCGCGGTTGTCGAAGGTGAGTGCGATGGCCTCCGGTGCCGGGGGCCGGCCGCACAGCACCACCTTCGTCCCCGCCGCCGCGAGCTTGCGCAGCTTCGCGCCCACGGCCTCCACATGTGTGCTGAGCTCCACCGCGCCACCGGTGAGCACCACGGCCGCCGCCCGCTGCCGTTGCAGCAGCGTCAGATACGTCAGCTCCCGCTCCGGCGAGCCGACGGTGTTGCACACCACGGCGAGCCGTTCACCACCGGCCCGTCCGCCCGGGCCCCCGATCTCCGACTGGATCGCGCTCGCCATGATGCCGAAGAAGGGGTCGGCGATGTCGTTGACCAGGATGCCGACCAGGTCGGAGGTGGCAGCCGCCAGCGAGCTCGCCGGGCCGTTGAGGACGTAGTCCAGCTCGTCCACCGCCCGCAGCACCCGCTCCCGGGTCGACGCCGCCACGGGATAGTTCCCGTTCAGCACGCGCGACACGGTGGCGGGCGACACCTGTGCGCGTGCCGCCACGTCTGCCAGGGTCACCGTCATCGTCGTCGTCCTCCGGTCGCCTGTCTCGTCATACCCGTCGTGCTCGGCGGCGTCCGTCGTGTCCGTCCAGCGACATCCACCGACATCCGCCGAGATCCATCTACAGCTCTACAGACACCCGTGTACAGGCCCGCGGTTCTCCGTGTTCGACGGACCGACCAACTTCACGCTCCCGGACCGGCCGACTTCACGGCACCGTGTCCGTCGTGTCACGTGCTGTGACGCTGTATGCGGACACGTGCATCCCGTCGGCCCCGCGGTCTTGTCCGAGCCGCCGCACAGAGGCTAGCGTCTTCCTGTATAGAAAGCGCTTGCTGTCACGCTCGTCCCGGAGCGTACGAGGCGCCGGACGCGTACGAAGGGATCGACGTGACACGCAAGACGGTGCGTATCGCCATGAACGGCGTGACGGGGCGCATGGGCTACCGCCAGCACCTCGTCCGTTCCATCCTGGCCCTCCGCGAGCAGGGCGGCCTCGACCTGGGCGACGGCGCCGTGCTGTGGCCCGAGCCGGTGCTCGTCGGCCGCCGGGAGCACGCGCTGAAGGCGCTCGCCGAGCGGCACGGCCTGGAGCACTGGTCGACGGACGTGGACGCGGTCCTCGCCGACCCGACCGTCGAGGTCTACTTCGACGCGCAGGTCACCTCCGCACGCGAGGAGTCGATCAAGAAGGCGATCGCGGCGGGCAAGCACATCTACACCGAGAAGCCGACGGCCACGGGCCTTGAGGGCGCCCTGGAACTGGCCCGCCTCGCTCATGAGAAGGGCGTCAAGCACGGCGTCGTCCAGGACAAGCTCTTCCTGCCCGGCCTGCTGAAGCTGAAGCGGCTCATCGACGGCGGCTTCTTCGGCCGGATCCTTTCGGTGCGCGGCGAGTTCGGCTACTGGGTGTTCGAGGGCGACTGGCAGCCCGCCCAGCGTCCCTCCTGGAACTACCGTGCCGAGGACGGCGGTGGCATCGTTGTCGACATGTTCCCGCACTGGGAGTACGTGCTGCACGAGCTGTTCGGCCGTGTGAAGTCCGTACAGGCCCTGGCGGCGACCCACATCCCGCAGCGCTGGGACGAGAACGGCAAGCCCTACGACGCGACGGCGGACGACGCCGCGTACGGCATCTTCGAACTCGAGGGCGGCGCGATCGCCCAGATCAACTCCTCCTGGTCGGTGCGCGTCAACCGCGACGAGCTGGTGGAGTTCCAGGTGGACGGCACGGAGGGCTCGGCGGTCGCGGGACTGCGCAAGTGCCGCGTGCAGCACCGTTCGGCGACCCCGAAGCCCGTGTGGAACCCGGACATCCCCGCCACCGAGGTCTTCCGCGACCAGTGGCAGGAGGTCCCGGACAACGGCGAGTTCGACAACGGCTTCAAGGCCCAGTGGGAGCTGTTCCTCAAGCACGTCTACGCCGACGCCCCCTACCACTGGGACCTGCTGGCCGGCGCCCGCGGCGTCCAGCTCGCCGAACTGGGGCTGAAGTCCTCGGCCGAGGGCCGCCGCATCGACGTACCGGAGATCTCGCTGTGACCATCCACCTCCCCGACGCGAGTGGGCGGCTCAGGGCGTACGAGCCGCGCCGCGAGCCCCTCGCCCTCACCTCCGGCACGCCGTTCACCTCCCGTACGGTCTTCTCGGCGGCGCACGTCGTCGCGGACCCGTACGCGGACGTCTCGCCCGACTCGCCCGCCGCCGTCGACTGGGACGCCACGCTCGCCTTCCGCCGCCATCTGTGGTCGCACGGGCTCGGTGTCGCGGAGGCCATGGACACCGCGCAGCGCGGGATGGGCCTCGACTGGGCGGGAGCGGCGGAGCTGATCCGCCGGTCCGCCGCCGAGGCGAAGGCGGTCGGCGGGCGGATCGCCTGCGGCGTCGGCACCGACCAGCTCGCCGCCGGGTCCCTGGAGGAGATCCGCAAGGCGTACGAGGAGCAGCTCGCCGTGGTGGAGGAGGCGGGCGCGCAGGCGATCCTCATGGCGTCCCGCGCCCTGGCCGCCACCGCGAAGGGTCCCGAGGACTACCTGGAGACCTACGGCCACCTGCTGCGCCAGGCCGCCGAACCGGTCGTCCTGCACTGGCTCGGCCCCATGTTCGACCCCGCGCTGGAGGGCTACTGGGGCTCGAGCGACCTGGACGCCGCCACGGACGTGTTCCTCGAGGTCATCGCCGCCCACCCGGACAAGGTGGACGGCGTCAAGATCTCCCTGCTCGACGCCCAGCGCGAGATCGACCTGCGCCGCCGCCTCCCACAGGGCGTGCGCTGCTACACCGGTGACGACTTCAACTACCCCGAGCTGATCGCCGGAGACGAGCAGGGCTTCAGCCACGCCCTGCTCGGCATCTTCGACCCGCTCGGCCCACTGGCCGCCGAGGCGGTACGGGTCCTGGACACCGGTGACGTGAAGGGCTTCCGGGAACTCCTCGACCCCACGGTGGAGCTGTCCCGCCACCTGTTCCAGGCGCCCACCCGCTTCTACAAGACGGGTGTGGTCTTCCTGGCCTGGCTCGCGGGTCACCAGGAGCACTTCACGATGGTCGGCGGCCTGCAGTCGGCGCGCTCGCTGCCGCACTTCGCGAAGGCGTACGAACTGGCCGACGGACTCGGTCTGTTCCCCGACCCGTCACTGGCCGAGACGCGGATGAAGACGCTGCTGTCCCTGTACGGGGTGGCCCAGTGAGCACGGCACCGGGGCGGTTCTCCATCAACCAGATGACGGTGAAGCAGCTGTCCGTGCCCGAACTGGTCGATGCCTGCCAGGAGTCGGGCGTGCGGGGCGTGGGCCTGTGGCGGGAGCCCGTGCAGTCGCACGGCCTGGAGGCGACGGCGAAGCTGGTCCGCGACGCCGGGCTGACGGTGACGACCCTGTGCCGGGGCGGCTTCTTCACCGCGATCGACCCCGACGAGCGGGCGCGCGCCCTGGACGACAACCGCCGGGCGGTGGACGAGGCGGCCACGCTGGGCACGGACACGCTGGTCCTGGTCTCGGGCGGGCTTCCGGCCGGCTCCAAGGACCTGCGCGGGGCGCGCGAGCGGATCGCGGACGCGCTCGCGGAACTGGGCCCGTACGCGGCCGAGCGCGGTGTGCGACTGGCCATCGAGCCGCTCCACCCGATGTACGCCTCGGACCGCTGTGTGGTCTCGACCCTGGCCCAGGCCCTCGACCTGGCCGAGCGCTTCCCGGCGGAGCAGGTGGGCGTCACGGTGGACACGTACCACATCTGGTGGGACGACACGGCCCCCGAGCAGATCGCCCGCGCGGGCGCCGGTGGCCGCATCCACACCTTCCAGCTCGCCGACTGGACCACCCCGCTGCCGGAGGGCGTCCTCAACGGCCGCGGGCAGATCGGCGACGGCGCGATCGACATGCGCGAGTGGAAGGGATACGTGGAGGCCGCCGGCTACACCGGCCCCATCGAGGTCGAGCTGTTCAACGACGCGCTGTGGGCGCGGGACGGCCGGGAGGTCCTCGCGGAGACGGTGGAGCGGTTCGTGGAGCACGTGATCCGGTGACGCCCCGGGCGGACCGGGCCCGCGCGGCCCGGTCCGTTCACAGCTCTCAGGGCGGAAGCAGCGTGCCCAGCGGGCCCAGGTCGATGTTGAGGTCGGCCATGGTGAGGCCGTACTGGTCGCACAGGTCGGCCATCCGGTCGTGCAGCAGCATCAGGGTCAGTCCGAGCCGTTCCTCCTGCTCCTCGCTGAGGTCGCCCTCGTCGACGCGGTGCAGCGCCTGCCGCTCCATCAGCTGGCGCAGCAACTCGACGATGGTGAGGACCAGTTTGACCAGGTCCCGTTCCACCGTGTCCGGGTCGGCGTGCAGACGGCGCGCGAGTTCCGTGCCCCGGCCGGTGGACGGCGGGGGGACCTCGTCCGGGCGGGCGGGCAGCAGCGAGAAGGCGCGGGTCGCCGCCTCGGCGACCTCCCGCAGCCGGTCCGTGCCCGGGCCGTCAGGCGGGCCCGTCACCGTGGCTCCCGTGGACGGGAAGCGCGGAGCTCCCCGGGGGCAGGAACGTCGCCCACCCCTCGTCCAGCTCCTCGCGGATCGCGACGATCACCGCGCGCAGCGAGATCCGCACCAGGTCCACGTCGGCGATGGACAGCACGAGATCGCCGGTGAGCACCACACCGCCGCTCAGCAGCCGGTCCAGCAGGTCGATCAACGCCACCTGCGGCTGAGCGACCGGGCGCTCGTCGAACGGGCCGTACTCGCTCACCGCTGCCCGGCCCCTTCCCGCGCGTCGGGCGCGAGCGGCGCGGTGAAGGAGTACGGCGCCCACGGCCCGGTGACGTCCACGCGGACCCCGGGCAGGCCGTCGGCGGCGTGCAGCATCCGGTCGCGGAACTCCTCGGACAGCCGACGCGGGACCAGATAGGCGTCGTTGGCGATGTTCTCGCCCGGCACCTGCGCGAGGCCCCCCTGCTGCGGCCGGTGCCGGGTGCGTTCCACCGCCAGGCCCCTGGCCTCCTGCTCGGTCCGCCGCACGGCCTCCTCGGCGAGCCGCCAGGCGTCCTCGCGTGCCCGCCGCTGGTGCCGACGGCCGCGCAGATACGCCCGACCCGGGGTCTCCTCGCCCGCCGGGGCGCCGGTGGGCGACCGGGCGGGCGGGGGCTCGGGCGGCGCCTCGACGTAGACCTTCACGCCCCACTCCACGTGCGCGGCGAGCCGGTCTAGGAGCGCGGCGAACTCCGCCTCCCGCCCGGCCAGCATCTCCCGCACCCGGCTCTCGTCCAGGTAGACGGTGGCCAGCCGCAGGGGAAGGACCGTGGTGTGCCCGGCCAGGGTCTCGATCACGAAGTGGTGCGCCCGGGCCGTCGCCTCCAGCCACCGCAGGTCCTCGAGACCGGCCCTCAGGGCCGCCTCCGAGAACTCGGCCGCGGGCACCGCGCTCACCGCGGCCGCCACCTGGCCGTGGCGGACCAGGGTGACGGGGGCGTCCGCCACGCCCCGGACAGGCGCGAGCGCCGTCTCGTCCAGGGCCGAAGCTCCCAGCACGGCATACGCATAGCACAGCCGCTCGTCCACCGTCCTCAGCTCCGGTCCTCGTCCTCATCGGCCCTGCGCCGGGTGCGCCGCGGCTCGGTGCGCCGCTCTCGTTCGGTGTCGCGGTCGCGTCGTGGCTCTCGTTCGGTGTCGCGGTCGCGTCGTGGCTCTCGTTCGGTGTCGCGGTCGCGTCGTGGCTCTCGCTCGACGTCGCGTTCCCGTCGTGGCTCCCGCTCGGTGTCGCGTTCCCGTCGTGGCTCCCGCTCGGTGTCGCGTTCCCGTCGTGGCTCCCGCTCGGTGTCGCGGTCGCGTCGTGGCTCCCGCTCGACGTCGCGTTCCCGTCGTGGCTCCCGCTCGGCTTCACGGTCCTCCCGCGGCCGGCTGCGGCGACCGGACGCGCCCTCCGACAGCTCGGGCGGTGGGGACGACGCGAGTCGTTTGCGCAGCTCCTCCACCTCTGCCCGCAGCCGCTCGTTCTGTTCCCGCAGGTTGCGTCGGCCGTCGGCGCGGGAGGACAGCGCCGGGTCGTGCTCCCACCAGTCGATGCCGATCTCCCGGGCCTTGTCCACGGAGGCCACCAGGAGCCGGAGTTTGATGGTGAGCAACTCGATGTCGAGCAGGTTGATCTTGATGTCGCCGACGATCACGATGCCCTTGTCGAGCACACGTTCAAGGATGTCGGCCAGGTTCGCGCCGGAGGACCCCTGACTGTAGGGGGTCAGGGGCCGCGACGCGGGGACGGCGGGCTCGGACACGGCACACTCGACCTCGTTTCCTTGCGCACCCGACGCCGGCCACGCGAAGACCGGCGAGCTCACGCACCTCAGCGCCCGCGACTACTCGCGGCGCCGACGCCCTTCGGGTGCCTCCCTCTCGTCGTAGCGGTCGTCGGGTTGCTCGTCTTCGTCCTCCTCCCACTCGTCTTCCTCCTCGGAGGACTCGGGCTCCTCGTCGCCCTCGTCCTCTTCGTCCTCTTCGTCCTCGTCCCGGCGTCCCCGGCGTCCCTCTTCTCTGTCCGCCTCTTCTTCCTCTTCTTCCTCTTCCTCGTCCCGGCGGCGCTCCTCGGGCTCCTCTTCCCGCTCCTCGGCCTTCTCTTCGCGCTCCCCGCGGCCCTCCTTCTCAGCCTCTTCCTCTTCCTCGCGTTCGACCTCCTCCGAGCTGCGGACCACCTCCCCGTCGCGGATCTCGCCGCGCCAGGCGCCGGTGGCCTCACCGCGGGTCATGACGAACGAGCGGTACAGCTTGAGATCGAGCCGCGTTCGCCGCCCCTGGGCGCGCCACAGGCTGCCCGTCTTCTCGAACAGGCCCTTGGGGTAGTACTGCAGGACCAGCAGCACCTTGGTGAGGTTGTCGCCGAGCGGGTGGAAGGTGACGACGCCCTTGTTCGTGCCCTTGGGACCCTCGGTGGTCCAGGCGATGCGCTCGTCGGGCACCTGCTCGGTCACGACGCCCCGCCATTGGCGACGTGACTTGGCGATCTTCGCCTGCCAGTGGGTCGAGGTCTCGTCGTCCTGCCGGACGTCCTCGACACCCTTGGCGAACTTCTCGAAGTCCGGGAACTGCGTCCACTGGTTGTAGGCCTCGCGGACGGGCACGCCCACGTCGACGTCCTCGATGATGGTCAGTCCCCGCTGCGGTCCGCCGGGCTTGTTCTTCTTGCCGCCTACGCCCGCCGCCTCCTTGGCCTTGCCGAGCAGCGTGTCCTTCGCCTGGGACAGCATCCCGCCCGCCCCCGCCCCCGCGCCTTCCCCTCCGAGGAGCTTCTTGCCGCCCTTGAGGGCGAGTTTGCCCAGCATGCCGGGACCGACGTGCGTCTCCGCCAGCCGGCGTGCCCCCTCACCCAGCCGCTCGCCCATGCCCTCGAGCATCACCTGGAGCCGGGCCTGCAGGTAGTCCTCCAGCTCTGCCTTGAGCCGGTCCGCGCCAGGGTTCCCCTGCACCTGATCACGAACCTTGTTGAGGGTGCCCTCAACCATCGTCCGGCCTCCTTGATCGCGCGGACCCGCTCTTCGCCTTCTTCTCCCGCCCCTCGCTCCGGCGCCCCGGCTCCTGACCTGCTCCGCTCCGGCGTTCTCTCCGGCTTCCGTCGTCCCGGCCGCCCCCGTCCCGGCCGCCCTCGTCCCGGCCGCCCCCGTCCCGGTCCCCTTCCTCGTCCGCGTCCTCCTCGTCGCGGGCTTCCTCGTGCCGACCGCGCCCGCCTTCGCCGTGCGCCCTCTCCTTCAGCCCCGCGGTGCGTTCGTGCAGGGCGTCGGCCAGGCTCTCGGCCTTCGCCGACAGCACGGTGGTGGCCGCGGCCTTGCCCGCGCTCGCCAGCTCACCGCGCACCTGCTTGCTGACGTTGCCGAGCACGGGGGAGTCCTGGAGCAGCTTGCCGACCTGCCCGGGCCTCATCCGCGACCCGGCCATCGCCGCCCCCAGGCTCAGCGCGAGCTTGCCCTTCTTCGTCCGGCCCAGCAGATAGCCGCCGAGAACAGCCGCGCCGATCTTGGCGTTGTTCATGGTTCCTTCTTCCTTCTTTCGCCGACGGTCAGAGCCCGCCCTGCGCACGCCGCAGGTGGTAGGCCCTGATCTCCTCCAGGCGGTGCAGCAGCGCCTCCTCGCGCTGCGCGAACTCCTCCTCGGCGATACGGCCCTCGGTCCGCGCCTGCTCCAGGTTCACCAGCTCCTCCTGGATGGGAGCCGGGTCGTAGTACTCCTGCTCCGCGGTCTTGACGACCTTGTCGAGCACCCAGCCGATGCCCTTGACCGGGGCGAACGGCAGCCCCAGGATGCCGCTGACCAGTCCTCCCACAGCGCTTCCTCCTCATGCCGTCCGGGCCGGTCGGTCAGGGCGGTCAGGCGAAGCTGTACGGCGGCAGCGGCCCCCGTACCCGCACCTCGATGCCCTCGCCGAGGCGCTCGGCCAGCTCCTGCCCGGCCCGTGTGAACTCCTCCGCCCGCTCGCCCTCCACCAGGAAGGACGCGTTCACGAAGTACTGCTTGGACGGCGGGGACACCTTCTCGGACAGTGCGAGCGGCCGCAGCGCGGCGAGGACCTCCTCCGCCTGCGCGTCCTGGCGGCTCTGCACCTCCTGCGCGATGAGCTGACCGAGCGCCAGGCGGTCGTCGTAGCTGCCGCCCTCGCGGGTCCGCGCGCTCAGCGCCCGGGCCTGCTCGGACTCCTCGAGGATGGTCCGCAGCAGGGCGTCCTCTTCCTGCACGCCCTTGACGTTGAACTCGGCCCGCCCGGTGAGCTCGTCCAGACGCTGGGAGAACTCCTCGGCCCGCGACTCCAGCACGGCGCGCACGGCGTCCTCGCTCTCCGCGACGTATCCGAAGCCGAGCGGCAGGATGCTCCCGCCGGCCCACAGACGTCCCTGGACCTCGTTGTGCGCCTCCAGGTCGCGGCGCGCGACCGACAGGTCCTGGGGGGCGTCACTGACCACGGCGCACAGCGAGCCGCTGCGGACGGTCCGCAACTCGGCGGGGGCCTCGCCCACGCCCTTGACACCGTCCAGATCCAGCGGATGCGAGTCCTTGGTGATCGCGTACACGTACAGCGACATCGGCTCGCTCACTCCTCCCGGTCCTTCGAGGAGCGGTGGCTCGAGCCGCGTTCGATGTGCTCGGGCTCCCTCTCGCGCTCCTTGCTCCCCTTCTGGAGCGATTCGGTGAACGCCTCCACCGCGCCGGTCAGCGCGCCCTTGCTCTTGCCCCGGGCACCACCCTCGGTGATGCTCTGGGTGATGTCCGTCAGCGTCGCGGGGGCCTTGCGGCCGGACTCCAGGTCCAGCCGGTTGCAGGCCTCGGCGAAGCGCAGATACGTGTCGACGCTGGCGACGACCACGCGGGCGTCCACCTTCAGAATCTCGATTCCGATGAGGGACAACCGTACGAATGCGTCGATGACGAGGCCCCGGTCGAGAACCAGTTCCAGTACGTCGTAGAGGTTGCCGGAGCCTCCGCCGCCCCCGCCGGCCGGCAGACCACCGCCCTGCGGCATTACAGTCACAATCTTCTGTCCCTTCAAGCGAAGGGCGTCAGCCGCTGTCAGCGGCCCTCTTTGTCGACCTGCGCGCGGGTGTAGCGGCGTACTTGTTCGTAGCCCATCAGATTGCCCGCGGGGTCCAGAACGACCCGGTAGCTGGCCATCACACTGCTCGTGTCCGGAACGCGCTCCAGCTCCACGACCTCGACGAGGGCCTCCCAGCCATGGTCCGTCGGTCTCAGCGCCGAAACGGACTGAGGAGCCCGCCCGAGCAGCTCGGTCAGCTGTTCGGCCGCGCTCCGCATGGCCTGGGGAGCGCTCACTCGCTGAGGAGCGGACGCCTCCCGCGACGAGGAGTCTGCCTTGTCCGGCTCACGGTCGTTCGTGATCCATCACCTTCTTGCTCTTCTTCCATCATCGACCCTGTCCACATCCCCTGCCAGTTCTTGCGCCGCCCGCGCCGGACGCCTCGGAAAAATCCCCGGCGAGAAGTGCAACCCTTGCCGCCCTCTGCGTGTCGTAAGGGGAGTCAGGACTCCCCGGGGGGATCCGGGGGGACAAGGGGGTTCTGGCGAGGAGGGGGAAAGCCGAGGGGCCCGGGTCGTGACCGGGCCCCTCGAAGTATCCCGGGCAGAGCCGCCGGTTCAGAAGAAGACGCCGCAGCGCAGGAGTACGTTCGCGTACGGGCGGGCCTCGCCGGTGCGGACCACCAGGTGGGCGTCGGCCGTCAGCCGCTTCAGCTCCTCGTGCGGGACCAGCTCGAGGTCCGGGAAGCGGGCCTCCAGCAGCGCCGTGGCCTGCGGGTTGGCGTCCCGCACCTCGTGCGCGGCCGTGGCGCCCTCCACCACCAGCTCCTGCAGCAGACCGTCCAGGACCTCGGCGAAGGACGGCACCCCGGCGCGGAACGCCAGGTCCACGACCCGGGGGCCCTCCGGGATCGGCATCCCGGCGTCGCATATCAGGACCCCGTGCCCGTGCCCCAACTCGGCCAGGGCGCCCGCGAGATGACGGTTCAGGATTCCGGCCTTCTTCACAGGGACTCACCTCGCGGGGATGTTCCCGGCTCGCCGACTCGGGCGGGGGGCCGGGGGCCCTCCCCGCGGCCGGCGCGGCACAGTGCGTCGACCTCCTCGGCGGTGGGGTAGGACTCCTGAGCGCCGGGGCGCGTCACCGCCGCCGCCCCCACCCGCGCCGCGTACGCCGCCGCGTCGGGCAGCGCCGCGCCCGTGCCCAGCCGCCAGGCCAGCGCCGCCGTGAACGCGTCGCCCGCGCCCGTCGTGTCGACGGCGTCCACCTTCACCGACGGCACGCGGGTCATCGAGCCGTCGGCCGCCACCACAGCGCCCTCCGCGCCCAGCGTCACCACCACCGAGCGGGGGCCCAGCGCCAGCAGCGCCCGCGCCCAGTCCTCGGGCGTCCCGCCCAGCTCGTCGCCCGCGATGACCCGTGCCTCGTGCTCGTTCACGATCAGCGGGTCACAGGCCGCCAGCACCTCGGCGGGCAGTGGCCTCGGCGGCGACGGGTTCAGCACGAACCGGGTGCCGGACGGCAGGTTCCGCACGACCTCCTCCACGGTCTCCAGCGGGATCTCCAGCTGCGCCGACACCACCCGGGAGGCGTGCAGCAGGCTCTGCGCGGCCCGTACGTCCTCGGGGGCGAGCCGCCCGTTGGCGCCAGGTGAGACCACGATGCTGTTGTCCCCCGACGGGTCCACCGTGATCAGCGCGACCCCCGTGGGCGCCCCGCCGACCAGGACCCCCACCGTGTCGACGCCCGCCTCGCGCTGCGCGTCCAGCAGCAGCCGGCCGTGCGCGTCGTCGCCGACCCGGGCCAGCAGCGCCGTACGGGCACCGAGGCGGGCGGCGGCCACCGCCTGGTTCGCGCCCTTGCCGCCCGGGTGGACGGCCAGGTCGGAGCCGAGCACGGTCTCCCCGGCCGCGGGCCGCCGCTCGACCCCGATCACCAGGTCGGCGTTGGCCGATCCCACGACCAGCAGGTCGTAGTCGTACATGAACTGTCTCCCAACGGATCCCAGCGGATCCCCGTGGATCCGACAAAGCGGTGAATCCGGCGCCACGGCCGCGGACCGCGCGTGCTGCGCGGCCCGCCGCCGTGGCGACCGGACGGGGCGGGTCAGCCGGTGAACCCGGCCACGTTCTCCTTCGTGACCACCTTCACCGGCACCATGACCGTCTCCTCGACCTTCTTGCCCTCAGCGGCCCGCAGCGCGTTGTCGATCGCGATCCGGCCCAGCTGCGAGGGCTGCTGCGCCACCGACGCGTACAGCGTGCCCGCCCTGACCGCGGCGAGTCCGTCCGGCTCACCGTCGAAGCCGACCACCTGGACGGACGTCCCGGCCTTCGACCCCAGCGCCTTGATCGCGCCGAGGGCCATCTCGTCGTTCTCGGCGAAGACGCCCTGGATGTCCGGGTGGGCCTGGAGCAGGTTCGTCATCACGTCGAGGCCCTTGGTGCGGTCGAAGTCGGCGGGCTGCTTGGCGACGACCTGGATGCCCGGGTAGGCCTTCAGGCCCTCCGCGAAGCCCGCGCCGCGCTCACGGCTCGCGGACGTGCCGGCCAGACCCTGCAGGATCACGATCTTGCCCTTGCCGCCGAGCTTCTCGGCCAGCGCCTTGGCGCCCAGCTTGCCGCCCTCGACGTTGTCGGAGGCGACCAGCGCGGCCGTCCGCGCCTTGTTGACGCCGCGGTCGACGCCCACGACGGGGACGCCCGCCTTGTTCGCGGCCCGCACGGCCGGGCCCGCGGCGTCCGAGTCCACCGGGTTGACGACGATCGCGCCGAGGCCCGAGCTGGTGAAGTTCTGCAGTTGGTTGGCCTGCTGCGAGGCGTCGTTCTGCGCGTCCGTGACGGTCAGGTCGACGCCCAGCTTCTTCGCCTCCGCCTGCGCGCCCTGCTTGATCTGCACGAAGAAGGGGTTGTTGAGGGTGGACAGCGACAGGCCGACCTTCGGCGTGGTGGAGGACGAGCCTCCGTGCAGGAAGGACATCCCGCCCACCACGGCCACCGCGACCACGGCCGCGAGCGCGTACGTCAGCGTCTGCCTGCCCCGGCCGCCCGGAGAGGTGCCGGCGGCCACGGGGGTTGCCCCGGCCTTGCGGCGCACGGTGTCGAGGAGCACCGCCAGGGCGATCACCACACCGATGACGACCTGCTGCCAGAAGGCGGACACCGACAGGAGGTTGAGGCCGTTGCGCAGCACCGCCAGGATCAGCGCGCCGATCAGCGTGCCCGACGCCTTGCCGGTGCCGCCCGCGAGGGAGGCGCCGCCGATGACGACCGCGGCGATCGCGTCCAGCTCGTAGCCGTTGGCGGCCTGCGGCTGCGCGGAGGAAAGGCGCGCGGCGAGCACGATGCCCGCGGCCGCGGCGAACAGACCCGACAGCGCGTAGATCGCGATCTTCTGCTTCTTCACCCGCAGACCCGACAGACGGGCCGCCTCCTCGTTGCCGCCGATCGCGTACATGGAGCGGCCGATGTACGTACGGCCGAGGACGAACGCGGTGATCAGGCCCATGACGACCATGACGAGGACCGGCACCGGCAGCCAGCCGCCCAGCGTGTCACCGAGGTGCGACACCGAGTTCGGGAACGCGATCGGGGAGCCCTGCGAGATGACCAGCGACAGACCGCGGCCCACCGACAGCATGGCGAGGGTCGCGATGAACGGCGGGAGCTTCCCGTACGAGATCAGGATGCCGTTGACGAGTCCGGCGGCGAGGCCGGTCGCGATCGCGAGGATCACCGCTATCGCGACGGGGACGCCCGCCGACGTGGCGCTCCAGGCCAGGACGGTGGCCGACAGCGCGGCGACCGACCCCACCGACAGGTCGATGCCCGCCGAGACGATCACGAAGGTGACGCCGAAGGCGAGGATGGCCGTGACGGCCGCCTGGACGCCGATGTTGAGGAGGTTGTCGGTCGTCAGGAAGTCACCGGACAGCGCGGACATCGCGATGACCAGGACGATCAGCGCGGTGAGCGCGCCGTTGTCGAGCAGGAGTCTGCGGACCCCCCCGGCGCCACCGGCGCCCGCCCGGCTCTTGAGCGTGTCAGTGGCCACGGGTGGCCTCCATTTCGTTCACAGACGTGGTGGGTGTGCTGACGGCGAGCGCCATGACGGAGTCCTGCGTCGCCTCGTCGGCGGAGAGTTCGCCCGCGATGCGGCCCTGGGCCATCACCAGCACCCGGTCGCTCATGCCGAGCACCTCGGGCAGATCGCTGGAGATCATCAGGACGGCGGCGCCCGCGGCCGTGAGTTCGTTGATCAGTTGGTAGATCTCGACCTTGGCGCCGACGTCGATGCCGCGCGTCGGCTCGTCGAGGATGAGCACCTTGGTGTTCGCCAGGAGCCACTTGCCGATGACGACCTTCTGCTGGTTGCCACCGGAGAGCGTGCGCACGTGCTGGCCGAGACCGGCCATCCGCACGCGGAGTCGGTCGGCGACCTCGGACGCGGCGGCGTGCTGCCCCTTGCGGTCGACGAGCCCGCCGCGGGTCGCGGCCCGCATGGTCACGAGCCCGAGGTTCTCCTCGATGGACGCGTCCAGGACGAGCCCCTGGCCCTTGCGGTCCTCGGGCACGAGCCCGATCCCGGCCTCCATCGCGGCGTTCACGTCGTACCGGCGCACCTGAGAGCCGGCCACGCGCACGACTCCCCGGTCATAGGGATCGGCGCCGAACACGGCCCGTACGACCTCCGTACGGCCGGCACCCACCAGCCCCGCGATGCCGACGACCTCGCCGGCCCGCACCTCGAACGACACGTCGTGGAAGACCCCGTCCCGGGTGAGCCCCTCGACGGTGAGCAACGCCGCTCCGGTATCGGGCCGTTCGCGCGGGTACTGCTGCTCGATGGACCGTCCCACCATGAGGCGCACGAGTTCGTCCTCGGGCGTGGAGGCGGGCACCTGGCCGACGCTCCTGCCGTCGCGGATCACGGTCACCCGGTCCCCGAGAGCGGCGATCTCCTCCAGATGGTGGGTGATGAAGACGATGCCGACGCCGTCCTCGCGCAGTGTGCGCACGATGGCGAACAGCTTCTCGACCTCTTCGGAGGTGAGCACGGCCGTCGGCTCGTCCATGATGAGCACGCGCGCGTTCAGGCTGAGCGCCTTCGCGATCTCGACCATCTGGAGCCGGGCGATGCCCAGTTCA
Source organism: Streptomyces sp. Ru72 (assembly GCF_002920635.1). GTDB lineage: Bacteria > Actinomycetota > Actinomycetes > Streptomycetales > Streptomycetaceae > Streptomyces. Next base: position 78,002 of record NZ_PQSR01000012.1, read on the forward strand.
CGCACCCGCGCGCGGGGCGACACGTTCACGCCGACGCGTTCGAGGAGTTCGGCGGCGTCCGCCTCCATCTTCTTGCGGTCGATCATGCCGAAGCGGCGCGGCTGGCGGCCCAGGAAGATGTTCTCGGCGACGGTCAGGTCGGGGACGAGGTTGAACTCCTGGTAGATGGTGGCGATCCCGAGGCGCTCGGAGTCCTGCGCACCGTGGATGCGCACCTCCTTGCCGCCGACCAGGATCCGCCCGGCATCGGGGCGGTAGGCGCCGGAGAGCATCTTGATGAGGGTGCTCTTGCCCGCGCCGTTCTCACCGAGCAGCACGTGCACCTCGCCGCGGCGCAGATCGAAGTCGACGCCGTCGAGCGCGACCACGCCGGGGAAGGTCTTGCGTATGCCTTCGATGCGCAGCAACTCGTCAGGGTTGCTCACGACTGGCTCCTTTGTACGGGGAACTGCACAGCGGGGGCCTGTGCAGGCGGCTCGCCGCACGAGCGGCGTACGACGAGACGGGCGGGGAGGGTGAGGGACTCGGGGTGCCGCCCCTCGATGCGGTCGACCAGCGCGCGCACGGCGGCGCGTCCCTGCCGGCCCGTGGGCTGGGCGATCGCGGTGATCGGCGGATCGGTGTGCACGAACCAGGGGATGTCGTCGAACGCGGCGAGCGCGATGTCGTCCGGCACCCGAAGTCCGCGCGCCCGGACGGCGTCCAGCGCGCCGAGCGCCATCAGGTTGTCGGCGGCGAAGACGACCTCGGGCGGCTCGGGCAGGTCGAGGAACTCCTCGGTGGCGCGCCGCCCGCTCTCCGCCTGGAAGTCCCCCTGGCCGATGTAGGCGTCCGGGAGGGGAAGTCCGTACTCGGCCAGGGCCTCGCGGAAGGCCTCGACGCGCTCACGGCCGGTCGTGGTCGCCGCCGGACCCGCGATGATCGCGAGCCGCCGGTGGCCGAGCCCGTGCAGATGACGGACGAGGTCGTGGACGGCGGCGCGGCCGTCGGAGCGTACGACGGGTACGTCGACGCCCGCGATCCACCGGTCGACGAAGACCATGGGGGTGCCGGCCCGCGCGGCTTCCAGCATGAGCGGCGACCCGCCGTCCGTCGGGGAGACGAGCAGTCCGTCGATCCGCCGGTCCAGCAGGGTCCGCACATGGTGGTCCTGGAGGTCGGGCCGCTCGTCGGCGTTGCCGATGATCACGCTGTAGCCGAGGGCGCGGGCCTCCTCCTCGACGGAGCGGGCCAGATGGGTGAAGTAGGGGTTGAGTACGTCGCTGATGACCAGGCCGAGGGTGTGGGTCTGGTCGGTGCGCAGGGACCGGGCGACGGCGTTCGGGCGGTAGCCCAGCGCCTCGACGGCGGCCAGCACACGGGTGCGTGCCTCGGCGCTGACCGACGGGTGGTCGTTCAGGACGCGTGACACCGTGGCGACGGAGACCCCCGCCTCGGCGGCGACGTCCTTGATGCTCGCCATCGCCGGACCACCTCCTTGTGAGTCCGTGGAATCGTTTTCACGAATGACAAAGAGGATTGGAAACGATTACATTCCCCCCTTCAAGGGGTGGAGCGAGGGCGAGACCGGATTGTGACCTGTGTGACGGGGGTCACTTGGGGCGGGCGGGGTCGTGGGGCGACGCAGTCGGCGGTGGGCGGTCGGTGGGGCGGTCGTCAACCCCCGTCGGGGCGTCGGTCGTTGAGGGCGGCCGTCGTGTGACGTCGCGTCAGGGGCGCACGACCGGCCGGGAGCTGCGCCGCCGGGTGCCCATCGTGGTCCGGACCGCCCGCCCCCGTCTGTCACACCTCGGCGGTAGCGTCGGATCATGACCAAGGAGGCCAGTCGGGCAGGGCAGGCGGCCGACGCCGGAGAGCGGCGGCTCGCTGTGCTCGAAGGCGTGCTCGAGCGGATCACTTACGCCAACGAGGAGAACGGCTACACCGTCGCCCGCGTCGACACCGGCCGCGGCTCCGGTGACCTGCTCACCGTCGTCGGCGCGCTCCTCGGTGCCCAGGTGGGGGAGTCGCTGCGGATGGAGGGCCGCTGGGGGTCGCACCCCCAGTACGGCCGGCAGTTCACCGTGGAGAACTACACGACCGTCCTCCCGGCCACCGTCCAGGGCATCCGCCGCTACCTCGGCTCGGGCCTGGTCAAGGGCATCGGGCCCGTCTTCGCCGACCGGATCACCCAGCACTTCGGGCTGGACACCCTGAAGATCATCGAGGAGGAGCCGGAGCGGCTCATCGAGGTCCCCGGCCTCGGCCCGAAGCGGACCAAGAAGATCGCCGACGCCTGGGAGGAGCAGAAGGCGATCAAGGAGGTCATGCTCTTCCTGCAGACCGTAGAGGTGTCCACCTCCATCGCCGTCCGCATCTACAAGAAGTACGGCGACGCCTCCATCTCCGTCGTCAAGAACCAGCCGTACCGCCTCGCCGCCGACGTCTGGGGCATCGGCTTCCTCACCGCCGACCGCATCGCCCAGTCCGTCGGCATCCCGCACGACAGTCCGGAGCGCGTCAAGGCCGGCCTGCAGTACGCGCTGTCGCAGTCCGCCGACCAGGGCCACTGCTACCTCCCTCAGGAGCGGCTCATCGCCGACGCGGTCAAGCTCCTCCAGGTCGACACCGGGCTCGTCATCGAGTGCCTCGCCGAGCTGGCCGAGCCACCGGAGGACGGCGAGGACCCCGGTGTCGTGCGGGAGAAGGTGCCCGGGCCGGACGGAGGGGACCCCGTCACCGCCGTCTACCTGGTCCCCTTCCATCGCGCCGAACTCTCCCTCTCCGCCCAGCTGCTGCGCCTCCTGCGCACCGACGAGGACCGCATGCCCGGCTTCCGGGACGTGGCCTGGGACAAGGCCCTGGGCTGGCTCAAGGGGCGTACGGGCGCCGACCTGGCGCCCGAGCAGGAGCAGGCCGTACGGCTCGCGCTGACCGAGAAGGTCGCCGTGCTCACCGGCGGGCCCGGATGCGGCAAGTCGTTCACCGTACGGTCCATCGTCGAGCTGGCCCGGGCCAAGCGGGCCAAGGTCGTGCTCGCCGCGCCCACCGGACGCGCCGCCAAGCGCCTGTCCGAGCTGACCGGCGCCGAGGCCTCCACCGTCCACCGGCTGCTTGAGCTGAAGCCCGGCGGCGACGCGGCGTACGACAGGGACCGCCCGCTGGACGCCGACCTGGTCGTGGTGGACGAGGCCTCCATGCTCGACCTGCTGCTCGCCAACAAGCTGGTCAAGGCCGTGCCGCCCGGCGCCCACCTCCTCTTCGTCGGCGACGTCGACCAGCTGCCGAGCGTGGGCGCCGGCGAGGTCCTCAGGGACCTGCTCGCCGACGGCAGCCCGATCCCGGCCGTCCGGCTCACCCGCGTCTTCCGCCAGGCCCAGCAGTCCGGCGTCGTCACCAACGCGCACCGCATCAACGCCGGACAGCACCCCCTCACCGACGGCCTGAAGGACTTCTTCCTCTTCGTCGAGGACGACACCGAGGCGGCCGGCCGCCTCACCGTGGACGTGGCGGCACGGCGGATCCCGGCCCGCTTCGGCCTCGACCCGCGCCGCGACGTTCAGGTGCTCGCGCCCATGCACCGCGGACCCGCCGGCGCGGGCACCCTCAACGGCCTGCTCCAGCAGGCGATCACCCCGTCCCGCCCGGACCTGCCCGAGAAGCGGTTCGGCGGCCGCGTCTTCCGTGTCGGCGACAAGGTGACCCAGATTCGCAACAATTACGAGAAGGGGGAGAACGGTGTCTTCAACGGCACCGTCGGCGTGGTCACCGCGCTCGACCCGGTCGACCAGCGCCTGACGGTGCTGACGGACGAGGACGAGGAGGTGGCGTACGAGTTCGACGAGCTCGACGAGCTGGCCCACGCCTACGCGGTGACGATCCACCGGTCCCAGGGCAGCGAGTATCCGGCGGTGGTCATCCCGGTCACCACCGGAGCCTGGATGATGCTCCAGCGGAACCTGCTCTACACCGCCGTCACCCGGGCCAAGAAGCTGGTGGTGCTCGTCGGTTCACGCAAGGCGATCGGGCAGGCGGTACGCACGGTGTCGGCCGGCCGCCGCTGCACGGCACTGGACTTCAGACTGTCGCCGCGGCCCCTGGAGAGCTGAACCCTCCCGTCGACCCGGCGTGCCGCCCTGCCCACCTGGGCCATCGAAAAAATGATCGATCAAATGAGTCGCGAAGGTCACAGAGCACTTCCGGAACCGGTCGGACGGGGGCAGGATGAGCAGGTTGACGGCACTCAGTGCCGCCGATGAGCCCAACGGCCGACCCCGAGTGCACTCTCCTGCGCCAAATGGGGGATGGTAGAGACAGTCAGGGCACCTCGAAGATGAGGCACTACGTCGGTGAGGGAAGACGTGAGCGACAACTCTGTAGTACTGCGGTACGACGGCAACGAGTACACCTACCCGGTGGTCGACAGCACCGTCGGTGACAAGGGCTTCGACATCGGAAAGCTCCGCGCCCAGACCGGTCTGGTGACCCTGGACAGCGGCTACGGCAACACCGCCGCCTACAAATCCGCCATCACCTACCTCGACGGCGAGCAGGGCATCCTCCGGTACCGCGGCTACCCGATCGAGCAGCTGGCCGAGCGCTCCACCTTCCTGGAGGTCGCCTACCTGCTGATCAACGGCGAGCTGCCCACGGTCGACGAGCTCTCCGCCTTCAAGAACGACATCACGCAGCACACCCTGCTGCACGAGGACGTCAAGAACTTCTACAAGGGCTTCCCGCGCGACGCCCACCCGATGGCGATGCTGTCCTCGGTGGTCTCCGCGCTGTCCACCTTCTACCAGGACAGCCACAACCCGTTCGACGAGAAGCAGCGCAACCTCTCCACCATCCGGCTGCTCGCCAAGCTTCCGACCATCGCGGCGTACGCCTATAAGAAGTCGATCGGCCACCCGTTCGTCTACCCGCGCAACGACCTCGGCTACGTCGAGAACTTCCTGCGCATGACCTTCTCGGTCCCCGCGCAGGAGTTCGAGCTGGACCCGGTCGTCGTCTCCGCGCTCGACAAGCTGCTGATCCTGCACGCCGACCACGAGCAGAACTGTTCGACCTCCACGGTCCGCCTGGTGGGCTCCTCGCAGGCCAACATGTTCGCCTCGATCTCGGCCGGCATCAACGCGCTGTGGGGTCCGCTGCACGGCGGCGCCAACCAGTCCGTCCTGGAGATGCTCGAGGGCATCCGTGACTCCGGCAACGACGTCGACACCTTCATCCGCAAGGTGAAGAACAAGGAGGACGGCGTCCGCCTGATGGGCTTCGGCCACCGGGTCTACAAGAACTTCGACCCGCGCGCCAAGATCATCAAGGCCGCGGCGCACGACGTCCTCTCCGCCCTGGGCAAGGAGGACGAGCTCCTCGAGATCGCGCTCAAGCTGGAGGAGCACGCGCTGTCCGACGACTACTTCGTCGAGCGCAAGCTCTACCCGAACGTGGACTTCTACACCGGCCTGATCTACCGCGCCATGGGCTTCCCGACCGAGATGTTCACGGTCCTGTTCGCCCTCGGCCGCCTGCCGGGCTGGATCGCCCAGTGGCACGAGATGATCAAGGAGCCGGGCTCCCGCATCGGCCGCCCCCGCCAGATCTACACGGGTGTCGTCGAGCGCGACTTCGTCCCGGTCGAGGAGCGCTGACCCCCTTCTTCAGGGCTCGGTTCCTCCGGGGTGCTCAGTGCCGGTGTCGAGACCGCGATCGTGCTCAGCCCTTCGGGCCTCCGCACTCCCCCGAGCTCTCGGCTTCGCTCGAGCAGGGGGACCCCCGTCGCCCTCGAGACCGGCACGCCCCTTCGGCTCACTCGCCGCGTGGCGTGAGCGTCGGTGACAGAGCTTGACAAGCAGAAGGCGCCCCGGCGCGCCGGTCCCCCCACGGGCCGACGACCAGGGCGCCTTCCCATGTCCCGGTGCGGATTCCCCCCACGGGATCCGGCCGGGCGTCTGCGGGACAGCGCCTGAATCGCTGTGAGCAAAACGAGCAGAACTCGGCGTACCACTGCGGTGCGGTCTGCCGGGACGCGTACGGACGGGAGGGCCGCTCAAAGCTCCCCGGTGTACGTGCCCCGGCAACGCAGTTTCCCGGGGACGTCCCCCAAGACATCCCCAGATGTCAGTCACGCCCCCCAAGACGCTTCCGACATCGCCAACTTAGACCCACGAACCCTTCCGCTGGTTACGTTCACGTCACTGTGATCTGTGTCTCTTGCGCACCTCCTGAAAATGCGCAAGAGCCTCGACACGTTGATCGAGGCCCCAGCGTAAGGATGCTGCGCGGGCCTTGTGAAGAGCTTATGTGAGGCTCGCTTCCGACTCTAGAGGGACTCTTACCGCTCCGTCCCGGGAACCGCGCCACGAGGCCGGCTTCCCTGCGGCCCGCTCATGAGAACGCCCGCAGCCGCAGGCTGTTCGTGACCACGAACACCGACGAGAAGGCCATGGCCGCACCCGCGATCATGGGGTTGAGGAAGCCCGCCGCGGCCAGCGGCAGGGCGGCCACGTTGTACCCGAAGGCCCATGCCAGGTTCCCCTTGATCGTGGTGAGCGTGCGCCGTGACAACCGGATCGCGTCCGCGGCCACCCGCAGGTCCCCGCGCACCAGCGTCAGATCGCCCGCCTCGATCGCCGCGTCCGTCCCGGTGCCCATGGCCAGGCCCAGATCGGCGGTGGCGAGGGCGGCCGCGTCGTTGACGCCGTCGCCGACCATGGCGACGGTCCGCCCCTCGCCCTGGAGCCGCCGGACGACGCCGACCTTGTCCTCGGGCAGCACCTCGGCGATCACGTCCGCGCCGTCGATGCCGACGGCCCGCGCCACCGCCTCGGCCACCGCCCGGTTGTCCCCCGTCAGCAGCACCGGCCGCAGCCCGAGCGCGCGCAGGTCCCGTACGGCTTCGGCGCTGGTCTCCTTGATCGCGTCGGCCACGGTGACGACACCGAGTGCCGCATCGTCCCGGACGACCACGACGGCCGTACGCCCCTCCGACTCGGCCCCGGCCTTCGCGCGGGCCAGCGGCTCCGGGAGCTCGCCGGGGAAGCGGCCCACCGTGACCTCGTGTCCCTCGACACGGCCCCGCACGCCGAGTCCGGGCACGTTCTCGAAGTGCTCCGGCGCGGGAAGGTCACCGAGGCGCTCCTGAGCGCCTTCCGCGACCGCCCGGGCGATCGGGTGCTCGGAGGCGTGTTCCAGGGCCCCTGCGAGCCGCAGAACCTCCTTCTCGTCGCTGTCCTCGACGGCGTGCACCTCCTGGAGTTGCATCCGGCCGGTGGTCACCGTTCCGGTCTTGTCCAGGACCACGGTGTCCACCCGCCGTGTGGACTCCAGCACCTCGGGGCCCTTGATCAGGATGCCGAGCTGGGCGCCGCGGCCCGTGCCGACCATCAGGGCGGTCGGGGTGGCGAGGCCCAGCGCGCAGGGACAGGCGATGATCAGCACCGCGACCGCCGCCGTGAAGGCGGCGACGGTGTCCCCGGTGACGCCGAGCCACACCCCGAAGGTGCCGAGCGCGATCAGCAGCACCACGGGCACGAAGATCCCGGAGATGCGGTCGGCGAGGCGCTGCACCTCGGCCTTGCCGTTCTGCGCGTCCTCCACCAGCCGCGCCATCCGCGCGAGCTGGGTGTCCGCGCCGACCCGGGTCGCCTCGACCACCAGCCGGCCCCCGGCGTTCACGGTCGCGCCGGTGACGGAATCGCCGACCGCCACGTCGACCGGCACCGACTCGCCGGTGAGCATGGACACGTCTACCGCGGAGACGCCCTCCACCACGATCCCGTCGGTGGCGATCTTCTCGCCGGGCCGGACCACGAACCGGTCGCCGACGGCCAGCCGCGCCACCGGAACGCGTACCTCACGTCCCTCCCGCAGCACCGCGACGTCCTTCGCGCCCAGTTCGAGCAGCGCCCTCAGGGCCGCGCCCGCGCGCCGCTTGGAGCGGGCCTCCAGGTAGCGGCCGAGCAGGATGAACGAGACGACACCGGCGGCCACCTCGAGGTAGATGGTGGACGCGCCGTCCGTACGGGAGACGGTGAGCTCGAAGCCGTGGCGCATGCCGGGCATGCCCGCGTGTCCCCAGAACAGTGCCCACAGCGACCAGCCGAAGGCGGCGAGCGTGCCGACCGAGACGAGGGTGTCCATGGTGGCCGCGCCGTGCCGGGCATTGGTGAACGCCGCCCTGTGAAACGGCAGTCCCCCCCACACGACGACGGGTGAGGCGAGGGTGAGCGAGAGCCACTGCCAGTTGTCGAACTGCAGGGCGGGAACCATCGCGAGCAGCACGACGGGCAGCGCGAGCAGAGCGGAGACGGTCAGGCGCCGGCGCAGAGAGGCGAGCTCCGGGTCTTCCCCGAGCCCCGCGGGCTCCTCGGTCCCGGCGGGCCGTTCCGGCTGCGGCGGCGGGGGTTCCTCGGCGGTGTAGCCGGTCTTCACCACCGTCGCGATCAGATCGGCGACCTCGGTCCCCTCGGGGTAGGAGATCTTCGCCTTCTCCGTCGCGAAGTTGACCGTGGCGGTGACGCCGTCCATCCGGTTGAGCTTCTTCTCGACACGTGCCGCGCAGGAGGCACAGGTCATGCCGCCGATCGTGAGCTCGACCTCGGAACGCGCGGTCGTGTCGTTCATCGGGGCTGGTGCTGTGGTGCTGGTCATGTCCGGACTCCAGACAACGGACCGGGCTGTGCGGAGCCAGTATCAGCTGGTCGGCACGGCCCGGTGCGGTGGGCGATGCCGGTGGTTCAGGCCTTGCCGACGAGTTCGAAGCCCGCCTCGTCCACCGCGGCGCGCACGGCCTCCTCGTCGAGCGGGGCGGCGGAGACGACCGTGACCTCGCCGGTGGACGCCACGGCGGTGACCGAGGTGACGCCGTCGATGCCGGAGATCTCGCCGGAGACGGAGCCTTCACAGTGCCCGCAGCTCATCCCGCTCACCTTGTAGACGGTCGTCACGGAACCCGGGGTGTCGGTCTGCGCGGTCATGGCATTACTCCTCAGGGAGGCGTGTGGGGCTTACGAGAATCACACTATACCCCCTGGGGGTACCTGACGGGGAGGCGGGGCGCATCGGTGGGGCGCGTTCCGTTCGGCCGCCGGCAGCGGGGATCGCATGTCGGTGCGAAGGGCGGGACGAGGCCCGGGGACGGGACCCGGGTGGGGGACTAGCGTTCGGCAGGAGACGATCCGGCGGGCAGGGATCGCGGACAGGACGGAGGGTCGGTCGTATGCGTGCGGTGGTGTTCGAGCGGTACGGGGAGCGGGCCGAGGTGCGTGAGGTGGCGGACCCGGAGCCGTCCGAGCACGGGGCCGTGGTGCGGGTCGAGGCGACGGGGCTGTGCCGCAGCGACTGGCACGGCTGGATGGGGCACGACCCGGACGTCACGCTCCCGCACGTGCCCGGTCATGAACTCGCCGGTGTCGTCGAGGCGGTCGGCACCCGGGTGACGCGCTGGCGGCCCGGCGACCGGGTCACGGTGCCGTTCGTCTGCGCCTGCGGGAGCTGTCCGTCCTGTGCGGCGGGCGATCAGCAGGTGTGCGAGCGGCAGACCCAGCCGGGGTTCACCCACTGGGGGTCCTTCGCACAGTACGTGGCGCTGGAGCACGTGGACGTGAACCTGGTCGCGGTGCCGGAGGAGATGTCGTTCCGGACGGCGGCGGCGCTCGGGTGCCGGTTCGCCACGGCGTTCCGCGCGGTCGTCCAGCAGGGCCGGCCGGCCGCGGGGGAGTGGGTCGCCGTGCACGGCTGCGGAGGTGTCGGACTGTCGGCGGTGATGATCGCGGCGGCCGTGGGGGCGCGGGTCGTGGCCGTCGACGTGTCGCCCCAGGCCCTCGAGCTGGCACGGAAGCTCGGCGCGGCGGAGTGCGTGGACGCGACGGGCACCGGCGACACGGCAGCGGCGGTCCGCACCCTGACCGGCGGCGGCGCCCACGTCTCCCTCGACGCGCTCGGCTCCCCGGCGACGTGCGCCGCGTCGGTGAACGGACTGCGCCGCCGCGGACGTCACGTCCAGGTCGGTCTGCTGCCCTCCGGCGACGGCACCACCCCCGTCCCCATGTCCCGGGTGATCGCCCTGGAACTGGAGATCCTCGGCAGCCACGGGATGGCGGCACACTCGTATCCGCCGATGCTGGAACTGGTCCGGTCCGGCGCCGTGCGCCCCGACCTCCTGGTCACGTCCGCCATCCCGCTGGCCGCGTCCCCGGAGGCGCTGGCGGCCATGGGTACGGCACCGGGGCAGGGCGTGACGGTCGTCGAGCCGTGGCGCTGAGCCGGCCGGCCACCGGCGGCGACAGCCGAGTGGCCCGCCCCGGCCGGGACGGGCCACTCGGGGGCACCGGGGGAAGCGGTCAGGGCTCTCCGCGGCCGCGGTTGCCCGGGCGGGAGGCCACCCAGGCCCGGACCGTGTCGGCGTACCAGTAGGGCTTTCCGCCCTCCACGTGGTCCGGGGGTGGAAGCAGCCCGTGTTTGCGATAGGACCTGACGGTGTCCGGCTGCACGCTGATGTGGGCGGCGATCTCCTTGTAGGACCAGAGGCGACGGTCGGTCATCTTCAAGCACCTCCTCGCGCACGCCACGGCGGCGACCGGGGGGAGGTCGTCGGGGGAGCCGGGCCCGCGCTGGCGATCACAAAGCCTGTGCCGGGTCAACGATCCGCGGCGCGCCTGGGAAAGGCCCTGTGAACCGGCTGTGACACAAGGGCCGCACAGCCGGGACATGCGTGACCGGAGCGAGTTCTTTGTGACGCGGGTGGCGCATTGGGGCCGCAGTGCTTCGCTGATGAAACGGCCCAGGGGCAGCGCCCGGAGTGGACGCCGCCCCTGGGCGGAGAACTGAGGGTGTGACCTGTGAACGACGGCACGGGTGCCGGACGCGGGACGCCCGGCACCCGGCGCGCTACCGGCGGGAGGTGACCCGCCCCCGTCGGTACAGGATGAGCCCGCCGGTCAGCATCGCGACGCTGACGGCCGAGGCCGCGAGGAGGCCCTCACTACCGGTCTCGGCCAGCGCGGGCAGGGTGCGCGAGGCCGCGACGGGCTGCACGCCGGCCCCGCCCTGCGGGACGTTGGCCTGCGGGACACCTGCCTGGGGCGGCAGCGTTCCCTGCGGCGGCAGCGTTCCCTGCGGCGGCAGCGTTCCTTCCGGCGGGGTCGTCCCGGTGCCCGGCGTCTGGGGCGTCGCGCCGGAGCCCGGCGGGTTCGTGGTGCCGGACCCGGGCGGGGTGGTCGGGGTGCCGGAACCGTTGCCCTGCGGCGGCGTCTGCACCGGGACGGTCGGGGTGGGGGCGGGGGTCACGGGTGCAGGGGATGCCGTGGCGCCCCGGCCGTTGGCACAGGCGTTGCCGAACGCCGGGTTCAGCACGGCGATCACGTTGACCGTGTTGCCGCAGACATTGACGGGGACGTTCACGGGGGCCTGGACGGTGTTGCCGGACGCGAGGCCCGGTGATCCGGACGTCGAGCCGTCGGCGGTCGAGTCGGCGAACACCGGGCTGCCGCACAGGGACAGAATGCCCGTCGCGGCGGCTGCCGCGACCATTCCCCTGCTCAGGGTCTGTCGCAATCTCGTTGTCTTCCTGCTGGTAGAGGTGGGAGAAGAGGTAAAGCCGGCCCTGGAACCGAGAAGAGCAGTCCAAGGCCGGCCGTGACACAGCCGGACGGCTGGTGCGTGACGACCTCAGCCGTGCGCGGCCATGGCGTCAGGTGTTGGAGCACGCGTTGCCGAGCGTGGGGTTCAGCAGCGCGATGATGCCGAGGCTGTTGCCACAGGCGTTGACGGGCACGTGCACGGGAACCTGGATCACGTTCCCGGACAGGACACCCGGGGAATTGGTCGCGGACGCGTCGGCTCCGGAGTCCGCCATGGCCGGGGCGGCCATTCCCAGAGTCATGATGGCGCCGGCCACGACGGCGGCGCTCTTCTTGTACTTCACGGAGTTTCCCTTCTGTGCGGTCGTGCCCCTGTGACGGCCGAGACCGAGCGAGCACGGCTTGAAACGGCTCGCCGCACGACCTGCATCTGTGAAACGAGGAATAGACGGCCGAAGCAACTCCCTCGCACAGGCCGCTGCGCAATTCACCCGAACGCCGATCGGGAATACACGCGAAAGGCGGTGCGGGCCGGCGCGTGGCTTCGCGCGATCGAAAGCCATTCGAGAGGAGGCCGGGACAAGAAAGAACATTCCGCCAACCGCCCGTACCAGGGCCGCCCGACGATGCGAAAGACGGGCGGCCGACGGGTACGCGGCAGCGGTCAGCTGTTGCCGGTGCCGTTGCCGGACAGGACCGGAACGTCGTCCACGATGTGTGACAGCGGCTCGTCGCCCTTGGCCTGGGTGGAGTTCTCGGTGCACTGCTGGTTCTGCGGAGCCGACAGGACCGGTACGTCCTGCACGGCGACCGGCACCAGGCCGACGAGCGAACCGGCGTTGGCCTTGGCCGGCACACCGAGGCACAGCTTGTTCAGGGAGCCCTGCACCAGGGACAGCTGCGGGCTCATGGCGCCCGAGGTCGCCGCGTTGCCGAACGACTCCGAGACGGTGTTCGAGTTGGTGGACGTGGTCCCGGTGTCGTCACCGAGCGCCAGGGCCTGCGGAGCGGCCGCCGCCGAGACACCCACCACGGAAGCCGCGACCGCCGCCGCGGCCATCGCCTTCTTCAACATGTCGGTTCCTTTCCTGACAGAAGACACGTGTTCCTGCTCTGCGACCAACCCGGCACCCTCGAATTGGTTGCGGCCATTCACCCGGTCGGGCCGTTCTGCGGGCAGTAATTCTGGAAATACGCGCCCGGCATACGGGTCCGCTTGCGCCTCTCGATATCGGCCATCGGAGTGAAGGGGAGCAACCATGACACCGTGCGGCAGTTGTCCAGAGCGCTCCGGTGGACGGGGTTTCTCCAGAAGGGACTAGCAAGTGATGAAGAGGTTCATGGCCGCCGCGGCGGTCGCTGCTTCCGTGGTGGGCGTCTCGGCGGCGGCCGCTCCCCAGGCGCTGGCGGTCGGCAACGACACCGGGACGACGTCCACCAACGGCAACACCTCGACGCAGCAGTACGGCAACTCGGCCACCTACGGCACGATGAGCCCCCAGATGGCGCTCATCCAGGGCTCGCTGAACAAGCCCTGTGTCGGTCTGCCGGCGAAGGTCAACGCCGGTTCGCTCGTCGGCCTGGTGCCGGTCGGCGTCCAGGACATCCCGGTCCTGTCGGCGTCGCAGAACCAGCAGTGCACCGAGAACTCCACCCAGGCCAAGGGCGACGAGCCGCTGTCGCACATCCTGGACGACGTTCCGGTCCTGTCCGCGAACGGCACCAACAACAGCTGAGTCCGGCCCGTCCGGCGCACGAGGAGCGGCCCGCCGAACGATTCGGCGGGCCGCTCCTGTCTGCGCCCCGACCCATGTGCTGCGGGGACGGGCTGTGCTACGAGACGACGTCCTTGCGGGCGAAACCGCGGAAGGCCAGAGCGAACAGCACGAGCGCGTACGTCACCGAGATCGCCGTGCCCTGGACCATGCCGGCCCACTCCGGTCGGGTCTGCACCGCGTCGGCCCAGGCGAACTGCCAGTGCGCCGGCAGGAAGTCGCGCCAGTGTCCGAGAGCGGTGACCGCGTCCAGCACGTTCCCCACGATGGTCAGCCCGACCGCGCCGCCCACCGCGCCCAGCGGGGCGTCCGTCCTCGTCGACAGCCAGAACGCGAGCCCGGCCGTGACCAGTTGGGACACGAAGATGTACGCCACCACGACGACGAGGCGCTGAGCCGCCGTGCCCGGTGAGAGGGAGCCGCCGGTCGGCATCTCCAGCGGCCCCCAGCCGTAGGCGGCCGTACCCACCGCGAGCGCGACGACCGGCAGCAGCACCATGGCCGCGAGGCTCATGCCGAGTCCCACCGCGAGCTTGGACCACAGCAGGCGGGCGCGGGGCACCGGTGCCGCGAGCAGATAGCGCAGCGAGGACCAGCTCGCCTCCGAGGCGACCGTGTCACCGCAGAACAGGGCCACCGGAATGACCAGCAGGAACCCGGCGGACACGAACAGGTTCACCGCGGCGAAGTTGGCACCCGACGCGGTCGCCGTGTCCATCAGCGTCACCTGGCCGTTGCGCGAGCCCGGGTCGCCTCCGACGGCGAACGCGACGACCAGGACGAACGGCAGCAGGGCCAGGATGGCACCCATCACGAGGGTGCGGCGCCGCTTCAACTGCCGGACGAGCTCCACGCGCAGCGGCAGCGTCCGCCGCGCCCGGTACCCGTCGGCCGTCTCCGCCCGCTCGGCGAGCGCACTCATGCGGAACCTCCGATCAGGGTCAGGAAGGCGTCCTCCAGACGCCGGTGGGGGCCCACGGACTCCACGGGGACGTCCAGCCGCACCAGCTCCGCGACCAGCCGCCGCGCGCTGCCGCCCGCGTCGAGCCGGACCAGCAACCCGTCCTCCGTGCGCACCACCGAGGCGACGCCCGGCAGCGCGCCCACCTTCTCGACGAGGGGCTCCTCCACGGGTGCGGCGGTGCCGACGAGCAGGGTGTCGCCCGAGCCGACGATCTCCTTGACCGGGCCCGCCTGGAGCAGCCGGCCGCGGTCCATGACCACCAGGTGGGTGCAGGACTGCTCCACCTCCGCCAGCAGGTGGCTGGAGACGATGACCGTGCGGCCGCCCGCCGCGTACCGGATCATGACCTCGCGCATCTCGCGGATCTGCGGCGGGTCCAGGCCGTTGGTCGGTTCGTCCAGGATCAGCAGGTCCGGCAGGCCGAGCATCGCCTGCGCGATGGCGAGACGCTGCCGCATGCCCTGGGAGTACGTGCGCACCGCGCGCTCCAGCGCGTCGCCGAGCCCCGCGATCTCCAGCGCCTCGTCCAGGTGAGCGTCCTCAGGCGGGCGGCCCGTCGCCCGCCAGTACAGCTCCAGATTCTCCCGGCCGGACAGGTGCGGCAGGAAGCCGGCGCCCTCCACGAAGGCCCCGACCCGTGACAGCACCGGCGCACCGGGGCGCACCGCATGGCCGAAGACGCGGATCTCGCCGCCGTCCGGCCGGATCAGGCCCATCAGCATGCGCAGTGTGGTCGTCTTGCCCGCGCCGTTCGGCCCCAGCAGGCCCAGCACCTGTCCCTTCTCCACCCGGAAGGACAGGTCCTTCACCGCATACCGGTCCGCCGACTTCGCGTACCGCTTGCTCAGGCCGGTGATCTGCAGCGGTACCTCCGCCAGCGCGGGGTCGGGCGCCGGTGCCGTCGTACGGCGGCGGGCCGTGAGCAGCAGGGCTGCCGCGACGACCGCTCCGGTCACCGGGAGCCACCACACCCAGGAGGGGAGCGGGGCCACCGCGGTCGCGACCCCGGGTGCCGTCGGCACCTTCAGTCCGCTCCTCAGGGAGACCGTGTACGTGGCGGGTGCGGCCGGGGAGGCGTAACCGAGGTCCGTGGACGCGAGGACCAGCCGCAGCCGGTGGCCCTTCTGCACCTCGTGGTCGACGGCGGGCAGGGTCAGCGTGACGTCCTTGCCGGCCTTGGCTCCCTCCACCCGGACCGGGGCGACCAGTTGCGACGGCAGCACCGGCTGTCCCTTGCCGGGGCCGACGTCGTACACCTTCCCGAACAGCACGGCGTCGTCGCTCGTCGAGGTGACACGCACCGTCACGGTCGGCGAGCCGGTGATCCACAGGTCCTGGCGCACGGGACGCGAGTCGAACTGCGCGTACTGTCCGGGGAAGTCGAGCGACACCCCGACGCCCAGCGACGACAGCTGGGCGAGGCCGCCCGAGCCGCCGAGGCCGGGGAGCGCGGAGACCGCGGGCGGGGTGGCGCCGGCCGGGTTGGTGAAGCGCTGCTGTGGGCCGCTGAGCCCGACCGTCCGCTGCCCGCTCTCCAGCCCCGGGTACGAGGCGCCGCTCGCGCCCTTCAACTGGGCCGCGCCGTCCGTGGAGTCGATGCCTCCGGTGCGGGTGATCCGGAAGGCGGGCCCCGTGTCGACGCCCTTGTCACCCTTCAGATAGCGGTCGAACCAGGCGGTGTCACGGGCCTGCACGCGGCTGGTCTCCATGTCCCCGCCGTCATGACCGCCCGCGATCCAGTCGACGTCCACGGGGGCGCCGTTGGCCCGGATCGCCCGTGCCGCCGCGTCCGCCTGGCCGAGCGGGAACAGCGAGTCGGACTGGCCCTGCACCAGCAGGGTGGGCACCTTGATGTCCTTGCCCACGGCGGACGGCGAACGCGCCTGGAGCAGGGCACGCGCCTCGGCGTCCGGCGTGCCGGACTCGGCCACCCGCTCGTACATCCTGCACAGCTCGGCGGTGAACTTCGCACAGCCGCCGCCGGAGTTCACGAAGACGCCGGCCCACAGCTTCTTGAACACGCCGTTCGGGAACAGGGCGTCCGCCAGGTCCCAGTACGTGATCGCCGGAGCGATGGCGTCCACCCGGTGGTCGTACCCCGCGGCCAGCAGCGCGATCGCCCCGCCGTAGGAGGCGCCGGCCATGCCCACGCGCGGATCGCCCGGCTTGTCCAGCTGGACCTCCGGCCGCTTCGCCAGCCAGTCGATGAGCCGGGAGACATCGGCGACCTCGCCCTTCGGGTCGTTCAGCCCGATCTTCCCCGTGGACCTGCCGAAGCCGCGTGCCGACCAGGTCAGCACCGCGTATCCGTCCCGGGCGAGCGTGACCGCCTGGTCCGTCATGTCGTCCTTGCTGCCGCCGAAGCCGTGCGCGAGCAGGACGGCCGGGCGGCGGCCGGCGGATCCGGACGTGAAGAAAGAGGTGTCGATCCGTACTCCGCCGCCCATGTCCATGACTCTGTCGCTGCGGTGCACGGCCGGTGTGTCGTCCGAT
Source organism: Streptomyces sp. Ru72 (assembly GCF_002920635.1). GTDB lineage: Bacteria > Actinomycetota > Actinomycetes > Streptomycetales > Streptomycetaceae > Streptomyces. The sequence continues at coordinate 94,795 of NZ_PQSR01000012.1, forward strand.
GCGGCGGCCGTCCACGTCCCGACACCGGCCAGCACGAGGAGGACCGCGACCACAGCGGCCACGGCCCCTCGGCGCAGCCCACGGAATGCGGGCAGTCGAAGATCCATGTGTCAACGGTAGAGGCCACCACCGACAACCGGGGCAGCCGCAGGGCTGAACCACGGCCCCTCCTGCGGGCGTACGGGCCTGCTGCGGCGTACCGCAGCCGTGGTACGACGACGCGGTCGCCCCTGCCGCCAGTCATGGTGCGGGCGGCAGGGGCGAAGGGGCGAGGGGGACGCGGCTCAGGCGCGCGCGTCCTCCGGGAGCGACACCAGCCAGCGGGTCGCGCGGCGCGGGCGGAGGTAGAGGGCCCAGTAGAGGGTGGCGGCGGCCGTGATGCCGCCCGTCCACAGCAGGTAGGTCGCCTCCTGCTGGGTGAGGATGTAGCCCAGGACCGCGATCAGCAGGACCGGCATCGCGGGCCACAGCGGCATCCGCCAGGCCGGCGTGTGCGCGTGCGCGCCGCGCCGGGCGAGCAGGGCGGCCACCGCGACGAGCAGGTACATGCCGGTGACCGAGACGCCCGTGACACCGTAGAGCGTGTCCAGGTTGACGAAGCAGAGCAGTGCGCCGGGGACGCCGACGACGAGAGTGGCGACCCACGGGGAGCCGAACCGGCCGAGCTTGGCGAGCGCGTTGTTGACCGGCTCGGGCCAGGCCTTGTCGCGGGCCGAGGCGAACAGCACGCGGGAGTTCTGGATGACCATGACGATGCCCGCGTTGATGATCGCGAGTGCCACGCACAGGCTCACGAAGGTGCCGACGGCGGTGTTCGACCAGGCGGTGACCATGCTGCTGAGGTCGCCGCCGGTCAGCGCCTTGAGGTCGGGGGCGCCCATGGTGATGGCGACGACCGGGACCAGGATGACGACCGAGGAGATGGCGAGGGTGGCGAGGACCGTGCGGGCGACGGTGCGGCGCGGGTTCTCCAGTTCCTCGGAGAGGTAGACGGCGGTCGAGAAGCCCTGGGTGACGAAGAGGGCGATGGCGAGGCCGGAGACCACCATCATGGCCGTGACGTGGTCCGTGTGCCCGCCGGCGCCGGTCACCTGCATCGACACCAGACTGCCGGCCCCGCGCTCGCCGTGGGCGAAGCCGAGGACCGCGACGACGCCCGCAGCCACGACCTCCAGGACCAGGAAGACGCCGGTGATCCAGGCGTTGGCGCGCAGGTCCAGCAGGCCGGCGAGGGTGGCCAGGAGCATGACCCCGGCGCCCGTCATGGCCGGGTCGAGGTGCACCACCGGTGCCAGGTAGTCCGCCGTGCCCATCGCGATCACGGGCGGCACGATCATGACGACCAGCAGGGACAGCACGAACACCAGCCAGCCCGCGAGGCGTCCGGCCAGCGTCGACACCATCGCGTACTCGCCGCCCGCGCTGGGGATCAGGGTGCCCAGTTCGGAGTAGCAGAACGCCACCGCGATACAGAGGACGGAGCCGATGGCGATGGTGAGGGCGGTGGCCGTGCCCAGCGAGCCGAACAGGTCGGGGACGACCACGAAGAGCGTGGACGCGGGCGTCACGCACGACAGGGTGAGCAGGGTGCCGCCGACGACGCCGATGGACCGCTTGAGTTTCTGGGGACTGCCCGATGCCGGGACGGGGGCGTTCTCGACAGGGCGGAGCGTGTCGGTCATGCGGCGGTTCCGATCGACTCGTGCGACATGGTGGGGTCGGGAGCGTTATCGCCTCCGCGGCTCAGGTCGTACATGCTCTGGTCCGCTCCCGGCGCACGCATCGAACCCCGACGAAAACCGCTGCGTCAATGGGTGTTCACCTACGGAATCCGCAGAATAAAAGCGATCGACGACTGAATCAGAGGGCAATCGGTCAGTGTGTTCGGCTTCTTGCACGCCTACGGGAACCGTACTTTCCGTGCCGGAATCCGCGGAATTTCGTCCGGACTCCGGACACCTGCCGGAGCTGAGCCCGGCCCACAACCCGTCGCAGGCGTGTCAGCGGGGCCCGCTAGAGTCGCCGTTCACAACCGAATCACAGCAATGGGGTGGGACAGATGAGACTGCGACACACCGCGGCCTGGGCGGGGGTCACGGCCGCGGCGCTGATGGCGATGTCCGGGTGCGGCACCGATGGCGCGAAGACTGCGGTCAAGGCGGTCGACGATGCCGACAAGATCATGGCGGCGCTTGCGCGGGCGACCGACCGGACCGAGAACGTCGGGTCCGCCGAAGTCAGGATGACGACGGAGATGCCGACGACCGGCCCGATCACCATGGACGGCACGTACTCCTGGGGCCACGGCTTCGCGTTCGATGTCGAGATGGACACCAAGGCCGTCCAGATGCAGCGGCTGCACGCCGCCGCGAAGACCCGCATGGTGTTCGTGGACGGCGCCTACTACTACGACATCGACCCACAGCCCTCCGGCCCGCTCAAGGGCAAGGAGTGGATGAAGATCGACGCGTCGGCCGTGTTCGGCGACAAGGGCGCCCAGGCGTTCCAGGGGAACACCGGCGGTGGCAGCCCGGCGGACGCCATGAGAGGCCTGAAGTACGCCAACAACGTCGACGACCTCGGCAAGGAGACCGTGGACGGGCAGAGCGCGACCCACTACCGGGCCGTGGTCGACCGGGAGCACATGGGCAAGTTCAAGGAGGCCTACGGCAACAAGGACAACGCCTTCGGCTCGCTGACCGGTGGCGCCGACTCGATCACCATGGACATCTGGGTCGGCGCCAAGGACCTCCCGGTCCGGATGAAGCAGCGGTTCGGCAGGGCGACCGTGACGATGGACTTCGAGAAGTTCGGTGCCACCGCCGCGATCAAGGCCCCGCCCGCCGCGCAGACCGGTGACATCACCGAACAGCTGGAGAAGGCCACCGGACGGCAGGGCTGAGCCGGCCCGGACAGCCGGTGTCCCGCCCCACATGGGGCGGGACACCGGCCGGCCTCAGTGGTTGCGCGGGAACCCCAGGTCCACGCCCGCCGGGGCGTCGGCCGGGTCGGGCCAGCGGGAGGTGACCACCTTGCCGCGGGTGTAGAAGTGCGTGCCGTCGTTGCCGTAGATGTGGTGGTCGCCGAAGAGCGAGTCCTTCCAGCCGCCGAAGGAGTGGTAGCCCACCGGCACCGGGATCGGCACGTTCACGCCGACCATGCCGGCCTCGACCTCCAGCTGGAAGCGGCGGGCGGCGCCGCCGTCCCGGGTGAAGATCGCCGTGCCGTTGCCGAAGGGCGAGGAGTTGATGAGCGCCACGCCGTCGTCGTAGGTGTCCACGCGCAGGACGCACAGCACCGGACCGAAGATCTCGTCCTGGTACGCCTTCGCCGTGGTCGGCACCTTGTCCAGCAGCGAGATGCCGATCCAGTGGCCGTCCTCGTAGCCGTCGACGGTGTACCCGGTGCCGTCGAGGACGACGTCGGCTCCCTCCGCCGCCGCGCCCGCGACGTACGACGCCACCTTGTCGCGGTGCGCCTTCGTGATCAGCGGGCCCATCTCGGACGCCGGGTCGTCGCCCGGACCGATCTTGATCTTCTCGGCGCGCTCGCGGATCTTCTCCACCAGCTCGTCGCCGATCGAGCCGACCGCGACGACCGCGGAGATCGCCATGCAGCGCTCACCCGCCGAGCCGTACGCCGCGGAGACCGCCGCGTCGGCCGCCGCGTCCAGGTCGGCGTCCGGCAGGACCAGCATGTGGTTCTTGGCGCCGCCCAGGGCCTGCACGCGCTTGCCGTTCGCGGAGGCCGTGGTGTGGATGTAGCGGGCGATCGGGGTGGAGCCGACGAACGACACCGCCTTGACGTCCGGGTGCTCCAGCAGCCGGTCCACGGCCACCTTGTCGCCGTGCACGACGTTGAAGACGCCGTCCGGCAGGCCCGCCTCCGCGAGCAGCTCGGCCAGGCGGATCGACGCCGACGGGTCCTTCTCGGACGGCTTCAGCACGAAGGTGTTGCCGCACGCGATGGCGATCGGGAACATCCACATCGGCACCATCGCCGGGAAGTTGAACGGCGTGATGCCCGCGACCACGCCCAGCGGCTGCCGGATCGAGGCCACGTCCACCCGGCTCGCCACCTGCGTGGACAGCTCGCCCTTCAGCTGCACGCTGATGCCGCAGGCCAGGTCGACGATCTCCAGGCCGCGCGCCACCTCGCCGAGCGCGTCGCCGTGCACCTTGCCGTGCTCGGCGGTGATCAGCTCCGCGATCTCGTCGCGGTGCTCGTCCAGCAGCGCCCGGAACCTGAACAGGATCGAGGTGCGCTGCGCGAGCGAGGACTGGCCCCAGGTCGCGAAGGCCTCCTTGGCCGCCGCGACGGCCGCGTCCACCTCCTCCACGGTCGCGAACGCGACCTTCGTGGTGACCGCGCCGGTGGCCGGATCCGTCACCGGTCCGTATGTGCCCGACGCGCCTTCGGCGGTCTTGCCGCCGATCCAGTGGTTGACGATCTTCGTCATGCCCGAGAACTCCTTCACAGATGGCGGCGTCGAGTGGCAGCGTGCCGTTCGTAGACCTCGCGCGCCTTGACCGCGGACGGCCGGGTCGCGGTCTCGGCCACGGGTACATCCCACCAGGCCTGCGCCGGGGGCGCGCCCGACACAGTGTCTGCGGTTTCGGTCTCCACATAGACACATGTGGGAGTGTCCGCGGCGCGCGCCTCGGCGAGCGCGTCACCCAGGTCGCGTACGGTCCTGGCGCGCAGCACCCGCATCCCGAGGCTGGCCGCGTTGGCGGCGAGGTCCACGGGCAGCTTCGCCCCCGTGTACGTGCCGTCGTCGGAGCGGAAGCGGTAGGCGGTGCCGAACCGCTCGCCGCCCACCGACTCCGACAGGCCGCCGATGGATTCGTAGCCGTGGTTCTGCACGATCAACACCTTGATCGCGACGCCCTCCTGCACGGCCGTCACGATCTCCGTCGGCATCATCAGATAGGTGCCGTCGCCGACCAGCGCCCACACGGGCCGGTCCGGCGCGGCCAGCTTCACCCCCATCGCTGCCGGGATCTCGTAACCCATGCACGAGTAGCCGTACTCGACGTGGTACTGGTCGGGGGAGCGGGACCGCCACAGCTTGTGCAGGTCACCGGGGAGCGACCCGGCCGCGCCCACGATCACGTCCGACTCGTCCACCACCGTGTCCAGAGCGCCGATGACCTGCGGCTGCGTCGGTCGCAGATCCGGTTCCTCGGCCTCGAAGCAGGCCTCGACGCGCTGCTCCCAGCGCTCCTTGTCCTCCGTGTACTCGATGACGTACCCGGGATCGACCCGGTGGTCGTGCAGCTCCAGCGCCTCGGTCAGCTCCTCCAGGGCGCTGCGGGCGTCCGCGACCAACGGCGTCCCGGACATCTTGTGCCCGTCGAACGACGCGATGTTCAGGTTGAGGAAGCGAACGCCCTCGCCGGCGAAGAGGGTGCCGGAGGCCGTGGTGAAGTCCGTGTACCGGGTGCCGACCCCGATGACCAGGTCGGCGGTGCGGGCCAGCTCGTCGGCGGCCGCCGTGCCGGTGTGGCCGATGCCGCCGACGTCCTGGGGGTGGTCCCAGCGCAGTGAGCCCTTGCCGGCCTGCGTGGAGGCGACCGGGATGCCGGTGGCCTCGGCGAACTCGGCGAGGGCCTCCTCGGCGCGGCTGTGGTGGACACCGCCGCCCGCGATCACGAGCGGGCGCCGGGCGGTGCGGATCGCCCGGACGGCCTCGCCGAGTTCGACCGGGTCGGGGCCCGGGCGGCGCACGCTCCAGGTGCGCTCGGCGAAGAACCCCTCCGGCCAGTCGAAGCCCTCCGCCTGCACGTCCTGCGGCAGCGCCAGCGTGACCGCGCCCGTCTCCACCGGGTCGGTGAGCACGCGCATCGCCTGGAGGGCGGCCGGGATCAGCGCCTCCGGGCGGGTGATCCGGTCGAAGTACTTCGACACCGGGCGCAGACAGTCGTTGACGGACACATCGCCGGCCTGCGGGACCTCCAGCTGCTGCAGGACAGGGTCGGCAGGGCGGGTGGCGAAGACGTCGCCGGGCAGCAGGAGGACCGGGAGGTGGTTGATCGTGGCGAGGGCGGCACCGGTCACCAGGTTGGTCGCGCCCGGTCCGACGGACGTCGTCACCGCGTGCGTGGACAGCCGGTTCGACTGGCGGGCGTAGCCGACCGCCGCGTGCACCATCGACTGCTCGTTGCGGCCCTGGTGGTACGGCATGGCGTCGGGGTACTCGACCAGCGCCTGCCCGAGGCCCGCGACGTTGCCGTGCCCGAAGATGCCCCAGGTGGCGGCGATCAGCCGGCGCCGCACGCCGTCGCGCTCGGTGTACTGGGCGGCCAGGAAGCGTACGAGCGCCTGAGCGACCGTGAGCCTCGTCGTTGAGGTCATCGGTATCCCTCCGTGTGGTCCGGGTGGAAGCAGATCCGCACCTGGGGTACGGCCCTGCCGCCCTGCACGTCTCGACCGTACGTCGGTCGGACCTCCGGCGCGGGGCCGTAGCGGGCGGGGAGTCTGCGCTCGCACTTCGCTCCTGCCAGGGCGAAGCGGTCTCCCGCGCCGGAGGCGATCGGTGCCCGGGCGACCCGGACGCGTGCGCGAGGTCGGTCATCCTCGCGAAGACGGCGTCCCTGCCCGGGAGTTGTTGATTTTTGTCCGCTATGTTCCAGCCGTGGCGGTCACTGCACCGCTCCCGCCGTGATCGCCGCCTCCACCTCGTCGGCCGTGGGCATCGCGGACGAGCACTCGAGGCGGGAGGCGACGATGGCGCCCGCCGCGTTGCCGTACCGCATGATCCGCTCCAGGTCCCAGCCGGCCAGCAGCCCGTGGCACAGCGAACCGCCGAAGGCGTCGCCCGCGCCGAGGCCGTTGAGGACCTGCACCGGGAGCGGCGGCACCTCGGCCGACTCGCCCGTGCTGCTGACCGCGAGGACGCCCTTGGGTCCCTGTTTGACCACCGCCAGCTCGACACCGGCGTCGAGCAGGGCGCGTGCGGCCGTGTGCGGATCGCGCTCACCGGTGGCGATCTCCACCTCGTCGACGTTGCCGACCGCGACGGTGGTGTGGCGCAGGGCCTGGGCGTAGAAGGCGCGCGCGGTGTCCGGGTCGCGCCAGAACATGGGCCGCCAGTCGAGGTCGAAGACCGTCGTACCGGCCTTGGCGCGGTGGGCGAGCGCCGCGAGCGTGGCGGTGCGGCTGGGCTCCTCGCACAGGCCCGTGCCCGTGATCCAGAAGACGCGCGCGGCACGGATCGCGTCCAGGTCCAGCTCGTGCGCGTCGATCTCCAGGTCCGGCGCCTTGGGCTGCCGGTAGAAGTACAGCGGGAAGTCGTCCGGGGGGAACACCTCGCAGAACGTGACCGGTGTCGGCAGCCCCGCCACCGGCGTGACCCAGCGGTCGTCGACGCCGAAGCCGTGCAGCGCCTCGTGGAGGTAGGTGCCGAAGGGGTCGTCGCCCGTGCGCGTGATCACCGCCGTACGCCGCCCGAGCCGGGCGGCGGCGACCGCGACGTTCGTCGCCGAACCGCCCAGGAACTTCCCGAAGGAGGTCACCTGCGGCAGGGGCACCCCGGTCTGCAGTGGATAGAGGTCCACGCCGATCCGGCCCATGGTGATCAGGTCGTAGGCCTCCATCGGGTTCCCTTCGCATCGGCTGTCCCCCAGGTCTAGCCGTGCCGGGGAGCCCTGTCAATGTTTTGTCCAGACATTCGGATGACACCTTGACGTGGTTTCGGGACACCGAGGCCCGGTGGGCTTTCGGCGGCTGTGGCGGGTGGGCACCATGGGTGGTTTCCGGGGGTGCCGGGAGGGCGTATGGCGAGCGGGATGGTGGCGCGCAGTGGGCGCGGACCGCGCGGGAGTTGGGAAACCGTGGTCGCGCGGCCGCATCCCCGGCTGCGCCCCGGTGTGATCGGCTACCGCGGGATCCGGCTCGCGCTCGACGGCCCGCGCAGCCGCCTGGAGACCCCCATCGGCGCGGCCACGCTGCTGCTCGGCTTCGAGGGCTCCGTCCGTATCGCGCGGCACGGACGGCCCCCGACGACCCTTGAGTCGGTGTACTCCGGATTGAACACCACCGCGGCCGTCGGCGAGCACGGCGGCCGCATCTTCGGCATCGAGATCCTGCTCACCCCCTGGACCGGGTTCACGCTCTTCGGCACCTCTCAGTACGAGTTGACCAACCGGCCCGTCGACCCCGACCGGTTGCCGCATCCCCCAGGTCGTGGCGGCCGGGCGGGCGTGGCCGAACTCGCCGTCGCACTGGCCGCGCTGCCCGGCTGGACGGACCGTTTCCGGCTGCTCGACGACGTGCTCGCACGCTGGACGCAGGCGGGGCCCCCGAGTTCGGCCCGCGTGGTGCGCGCCTGCTCGCTGCTGCGGCGCAGTGGCGGTGCCGTGCCGGTGACGCGGCTCGCGGACGAGGTCGGGTGGAGCGTACGGCAGTTGGAGAACCGGTTCCGCGAACAGATCGGGCTCGGCCCGAAGGCCGCGGCCCGTGTGCTGCGGTTGCAACGCGCCCGGCGGCTGCTCGCCTCCGGACGGTCGGCCGCGGAGACCGCGGCGCTCTGCGGCTTCTACGACCAGGCGCATCTGGGCGGGGAGTTCCGGGCGATGACCGGGTGCACACCCCGGGAGTTCGCCGCGGCGCGCAGGGCGGTGGCGGCGGCGCGGTCCGGGCTGCCCGGGCCGGACCGGATGACGGGGGAGGCGACGAGCCTGGTGCTCTCGCCGAACGGCAGTGCGCATTTTTCCAAGACCGGAAGGATCGCCTGACGGCAGGCTGGGCCCGTGGCGGTCGCTGCGGGGGGAACGCGCGGACCGGCGGGCCGGGCCCGGCGCAGCGGGTCCGGCCCGCCCTGCACGGGGGGGCAGGGTCGGGCCGGGGTGGCCTGGTCGGCCGGGACCGTGCGCGTCACCGGTTCGCATGGGGCGGCAGCGGCCGCCCGGCCGCGGCCGAGGCGCCGACTCCTGCGGTGTCCGGGCTGCCGCGCCGCGCGAAACCAGTCAAGTGTGCCGGAAGGGTGAATCGCGCCCATTCCGGATATCACTCCATCGGAGGCGCAACCCGGGCGGGTGCCTCGCAGTTGACTCAACGTCGGGCATTCCGCCCGGCTGTTGTGACGATCCCCAAGGAGCACCTCTCCATGTCGCGTATCGCGAAGGGCCTTGCCCTGACCTCCGTTGCCGCCGCGGCCGTGGCGGGCACCGCCGGCATCGCCGCCGCCGACAGCGGCGCAAGCGCCGCCGCCGACAACTCTCCGGGCGTTCTGTCGGGCAACGTCGTGCAGGTCCCGATTCACGTTCCGGTCAACGTGTGCGGGAACACGATCGACGTCGTCGGCCTGCTGAACCCGGCGTTCGGCAACACCTGCGCCAACGGCTGACGCCCGACAGCGGACCCTTCTGCCGGCCGTTCCCCCCTCGGGGGGACGGCCGGTTGGCGTCCTTGCGCCCGTTCGGCGTTGCACCGAACGGGTGGCACCGTCGCCGACCCACTCAGATGGCCTCTCATCAGCGAAAACGTGGTGCAAGACGGGCGGCGGACGCTACTGCGGGCAGCCGATCTGTTGCACGCCCCGGCGGCTCCTTCCACGGTGAGCACAAGCACCCTCACCAACCATGAAGGGACCACTCATGCCCGCTCTGTCCGCCCGTCGCCTCGCTTCCTCCGCTGTCTGCGCCACCTTGCTGCTCGGCATCACCGGCCCCGCCGCGGTGGCGGCCGACCACGACTCACCCCGCGGCCGTACCCACGCCTCCGCCCCCCTGCCCGGCCCGGAGGTGCTCCTGCCCCGGGTCCAGCGGCTCGCCGAAGCCGACCGTGCCGTGGCCCCGGTCTCCGAACTCCTCAAGGCCGCGCTCACGGCGCACAACCACCAGCTGCCCGCCAAGGAGGCGGCCAAGCTCAGCAGAGCCGCGCAGGACGCCGTCACCAGGATGGCCCCGCCCTCCCCGGCGCCGACCGTGCCCATACCCTCGCGCAACGACGTGCGGGGCGACGCGCTCGCCGCTCTGCGCAAGGCGGTCGACGACCTGGCCGCGGCGACCACGTCCGGCAACGGCGGTCAGGTGCTCCCCGCGGCCACGACCGTGCTCAACAAGCTCATCAGCGTCCTCGTCGCCTTCGTGGCGGGCGGGGTGACCATGCCGCCCCTTCCCAGCCTGCCGAGCATGCCCAGCCTTCCGCCGTCGCTGATGCCGAAGCCGAGCGGGATGCCCACTGCCAAGCCCACGGCTCCTCCGACGTCCGGCTCGAAGCTCGCGCCGGCCGGCACGCCCACGGACCCGCCGCAGCACACGGTCTCGGCCATGCCGTACCCGCCCAAGCGCTGAACCGGACCGGTCCGCACCGGGAGGCCGTAAGGGTTTCCGCCGGGTCGGGGGCTCGTTAGCCAGGACGCAACCGTCCCCTCCGGTGACTTGGGTCACCGAAGCTCCGGTGACTTCGGTCGCCGAAGAAAGGAACACGGATGAAGTCCCACAAGGCCGTCGCGGTCGTCGCCGGGTCCCTGGTCGTCGCCGGCGTCGCCGCACCCGCCTTCGCCGACGACGCCTCCGACCTGACGCCCACCAGCCTCAACGGTGCTCTGCAGACCGTCACCACCCAGAAGACCCTCGACGTCCGCCCCATCGCCCACCAGTCCGACACCCTGGACACCGAGAACAAGCACTCCGTGCTGAGCACCGTGAACGGCGCGGCGGCCGCCCTCAACCGGCAGGCCGGCCCGGCCCGGCTGCTCGGCGGTCTTCCGCTCCGGGGCCGCTAAGGCCTGTTGCGAAGTGGCGCCTGCCGCCCTCCGGGCGACGACGCCACTTTCGCAGCAGCCCCGAGGCCCGGTCCCTCGTTCGTGTGGTCGCCGCCGTCCGCATCCCCCGGTCGGGCGAGAAACAGACCGGTGGCCCGCCGGGGCGTCGATACGGTTCCGCGGTGACCACAACTTCCAGCGCAACGCGTCCCTTCCGCGCCGCCGACCTCGGCACGCTCGTCGTCCTGGCCTGGAGCGGCGAGGCCCCCGGCGGGGAGATGCCCTACCTGCTCGCCTACTCCCTCGGCGACGGGGAGAGCGGTCCGGAGGGCTCGGCGGCCGCCGTCGAGGCGCTGCTGCGCGCCAACGGGCTGCACCCGGGCGATCCCCTCATCGACGGCACCCAGCGCCCGGGACTGCCCGTGACGCTGCTGGCCGAGGCGGGCCAGGCCGTCGTCACGATGCCGTATCTGAACGCCCAGTGCACCGTGCCGCCTCAGTGGCTCGCCGCCCTCCGCGCACGCGGCCACGCCTACTTCCTGTTCGCCACCCGCCCCTGGCCCGAGGCCGCGCCCGGCAGGCCCGTCGAGCCGGAGCTGCTGGCGGCGTTCGCGGGCGCCGAGGAGACGCTGAGCACGGCAGCGCACGTGCTGGTGCCGGCCCTCAGCCTGCGCGGCTGACCCTCCGCGGCCGCCGCTCAGCCGAGGCGGCGCACCGGCTTCCCGGCCAGGTACGCCTGGATGTCCTCCACGGCCTGGCCGTAGTACGTCGCGTAGTTGTCGCGCGAGACGTAGCCCAGGTGCGGGGTGGCGAGCAGGCGCGGGGCGGTGCGCATCGGGTGGTCGGCCGGAAGCGGCTCCACATCGAACACGTCCACGCCCGCGCCCGCGATACGGCCCTCGTGCAGGGCCGCGAGCAGGGCGTCCTGGTCGACGATGGCGGCACGTGAGGTGTTGATCAGGTAGGCGGTCGGCTTCATGAGCGCCAGTTCCGGGGTACCGACCAGGTCGCGGGTGCGCTCACCGAGCGCGAGGTGCACCGAGACGAAGTCGCTCGCCGCGAGCAACTCCTCCTTGGACCCGGCGAGTTCCACCCCCACCTCGTCCGCGCGCTCCTTCGTGAGGTTCTCGCTCCAGGCGGCGACCTCCATTCCGAACGCCAGCCCGACCCGCGCCACCCGGCTGCCGATCCTGCCGAGACCGAGGAGCCCGAGCCGCCGTCCGTGCAGGTCCGCGCCCACGGTGCTCTGCCATGGGCCGCCGCTGCGCAGGGCGTTGTTCTCCTCGACGATGCCGCGCGCGAGCCCGAGCAGCAGGGCCCAGGTCAGCTCGACGGGCGGTGTGCCGGAACTCTCCGTGCCGCAGACGGTCACCCCGTGCGCCTCCGCGGCGGCGTGGTCGATGACGCTGTTGCGCATCCCGGAGGCGACGAGCAGTCGCAGCCTGGGCAGCCGGGCGAACAACGAGCCCGGGAACGGCACGCGCTCGCGCAGTGTGACCACGATGTCGAACTCCGCCAGCGCCGTGGCCAGGGCGTCCTCGTCGTCGAAGTGCTCGGTGAAGGACACCACCTCCACCCGGTCCCCGATCGGTGACCAGTCCGCGACGGTCGTCGCGATCTCCTGGAAGTCGTCGAGCACGGCACAGCGAAGCCGCATGTCAGCCCCCTTCGATCAACCGGGGCACCTTATCGGACGCCGTACGGCGGCCTGGTGACCCTGTGGACGGCTGCCCGGGAATGCGCCGTGCGGCTACTCTCCCTTCCTGGTGCCCCAGAGGTAGACGCTGTCACCGATGCGGAGCAGGGACCAGAGCGCCTTGGCGTCGTCGTACCGCAGATTCACGCACCCGTGCGATCCCGGGTCCTCGAAAATCGGCCGGTAGCTCGCGTGGAGGGCCTCACCGCGGTCGAAGAACTGGCTGTACGGCATGGGACCGGGAAACTGCGTCGAATAGAAGTCCTTCACGCGCCGGTAGATCTTGTGCCGGCCGTTGCGGGTGAGGTAACCCGGCCTGCCGGTACGCGCGGGGACGGGACCGAAGACGATCTTCTTGTTCTTCCGCACCCACAGCAGCTGACGGTTCTGGTCCACGCAGACGACGACTTTCGCCCCCGTGGGGCATCCGGTGAGGGACTTCTTGTGAGCCGCGGCCCAGGTCACGCTCGCGGCTCGGTAGCTGATGAGGCCGGCATACCCGTCCGCCGGGTCGATCTCGTACTTCTGCTGCATCTTCTGGATGGCCGCGCAGTCCGCCGCGGACTGCTCCCCGTCCTGGCGCAGGCCCAGATACTTCTCCACCTGTCGTTGATAAGGTCCCGCGGTGAGCCGGCATTCCGGGGTTTCGTCGTCGGTGGAGCGGATGTGAGGAGTGCTCGCGGCCGAAGGCGCCGAGGTGACGGCGAGCGTCATGGGAAATGCCATGCCCGCGGTGGCCCAGATGCGAATCCAACGGAAGGGGATTCGTTTCCTCCTTGCCATCAGGTTCCCTCTCGGTACCGGCCCATGGGATGCGCGGGCGTGCGTCGACGGGGAACCAGTTGACATTTCCCGTTCCTGCCAAACGGGGGCGCCGCGGGCATCACCCCAATGCCCCCGGCGGCACTCCCGGCACGGTGCCTTCCATTCCTCGACGGTCCGTCAGGCCTACCGTCAGCCCTCGAAGCCCTGGGCGCGCAGGATCGCGTCGACGCGGGCGCGGTGAGCCTCCTCCCACGCGTCCAGGCTCTCGGTGGCCTCCTTGGCCAACTTGGCCCGGGCCGTGCCGAGCACCTCGTCCGCGCGGGCGGCGGGGACCACGACGACGCCCTCCTCGTCGGCCACCACCAGGTCGCCGGCGCGCACCGACACCCCACCGCAGCGGACCTCCACGTTGAGGGGTTCCACGACGGACTTGCCGCCGGGGATCGGGATGACGCCCCGCGCGAAGACGGGGAAGCCCATGGCGCGGACCTCGGCGAGATCGCGGATCAGTCCGTCGGCGACGAAGCCCCTGACGCCGCGTCGCCGGGCCACGGCGCAGACGTTTCCACCGGCGAGCGCGTAGTCCAGGTCGCCCGACTCGACGACGACGACCGACCCGGGCGCGGCGCGGTGGACGGCCGCGTGCAGCATGAGGTTGTCGCCGGGAGCGCACCGCACGGTGAACGCCGGTCCGGCCGTGCGCGGCACCGGCGACCACAGGGGGCGTATGCCGATGTCCATGACCTGCTCGCGGCCCAGGATGTCGGCGAGGGTGGTCGTGGGGATGTCCGCGAAGACCGACGGACCGGCGGAGTCGATGGCTTCAGAGGCGTCTGTCATGGTCGCTCCGTTCGTCGTACGTCGTGGTGACCTAGACATCCCCTGTGACCTGCGGAGATGCGCTGGTCATGGCCATGTCGACGAGCCTATCGAAGACGCGCGTCGGCTGACGTCGTGATCGTGGCCCTTCTGATTGGTCGAGGACCGAGGTCACCGGTACGGATCCGTGCAAGGCTCCGACCGGGGCGGGGCGTCCACTGGTGCCGCGGCGGCCAACGGACCGGCGGCTGGGCGTGCGGCCGGCCGCCGGGTTGACTGGGCGTGCGGCCGGCGCCGGGCTGATGGGCATTCAGGCGATCCGGCGGGTCGAGGTCGGCGACGGGTTCGGGCCGGCGCGGCAGTGGACGCGGCAGTGGACGGTGGGCGCTAGCCTCAACTTCGTTGATACGTATGCAGCTTCCCCTATGTTGGTCCCTACGGGCTTTCAGCGGATCAACGGCCGGCTGACGCGACCGCGCCCGAGACGCGCCGCTCGGAGCGACCCGTACCCTGCTCCCCGCCGTGTGCGTCGACGTACTGCGCCGGCATCGTGAGCCCCGGTCGAGGTGGGGGGCGGACAGCAGCGTCAAGCCTCCAGGCTGCTCAGGTCCCGACGAAGAACCGTGCGAGCGGCTCGGGTCGCATCTCCGTGCGCTTGCCTGGCGGCGTCATAGTCCGCCGATGTGATGGTGCAACCCGAAGCAAGGACCTCACGGACCTCGCGCAGCGAGTGGTAGGACGCGTCGATCGCCGCCGCCACGTCTTCGGCTGCTGTGAGTATCAGACGTTCCCGGGCCTCATCACATCCCGACGTCTGGAACGCCTGCCTGATCCTGGTGGCCCTGGCCTGCGGGCTCTCATGGTCCTCGTCCGCGGCCAACCGCATGGCCTCGTGTGCGCGGCGAAAGGAGACGAGACAGTCCACGTACGCGGTCCGCCGATCCTGGAGCCTGCTCGCCCTGCTGGTGCGTCGCCACCGCACGTGGTCACCGGCCAAAGTGGCTCCCACACCAAGCACTGCTCCAAGGCCGGTACCTACCAGGCTTCCCCACTCCACGCCGGCGATCGTGCCACACGGACGAAGGACCGGAGACGGCAGACGCCCGAGGCGGTGCACAACTCCAGGCATTGGCTTGGCCAGAGACGCTCGAACTGTGTGTCAGTGCCGGTTCCGAGTACGTAGAGATCCTTTCCGGAGGAACGTTGACCGGGGCATGCTGGCGGCTGTCCATGTGGTCGACTCGGGCAGCTCATGCTGAACCAGGCCGTCCACGGCCAGCCGGTGACCGTCGGCGCGGATTTCACCGCCGGCAGCCGCGCCGCGGCCGGTACTGCGGCGTTCACCCGCGGCGGCCGGAACCGCGGATGCGCGCCTGACCGGGACGGCCGGCGACATCCTGCGCGGCGACGGCCTCCTCGGTACGACCGTCAATGTCTTCCTCGCCGTCGGCCTGGCGATCGCGGCCTTCGGGGCGCGGCTGTTCTGATCGCGGCTCCACCGGCCTGTTCCCGTACGGATCACGCGCTGCAGACGTCCTCCAGCCCGGCGTTCTGCTGTGCCGGTCACGGATGGGCACGGCTAAGCTGACACGCTGCGACAGCCTGAAGCGTCGGCCGTGCGGGGGTGGGGGATGGTGGGGCGGGGGGCAGCGCTGCGCGGTCTGCGATTCGGTCTACGGGTGGGAACGCTTCCAGCGATCGTCTGGGGCGACCTGTTCCTCGTCGGGACAGTGTTCTCGTTTCGCCATGACCCACTCGCGATCCTCGGGCAAGGCTTGTTCGTCGTTGTGGGCAGCCTGGGAGTGGGATCACTGCTCGGTGTGGTGATCGGAGCGGTGCTGGCGATCGCACCCGTGTGGTTGGTCTCTCGCGGCCTGCTCAGAGGGCTACTGGCAGCGTTCCTCGGGGGAGGACTGCCTGGCGAGCAAAGGACACCGACTGCTGCGGATGCTCTGGTAGTCGATCAAGCGCGAGGGTGCAGGCGAACGGTTGCCGGGTCTGACGTCAGGCGGCTGATCGCTGCCGCGCGGACGGGCGCCGGCCGGGCCGGAGCGGGGCGGAGACAGCGGCGCAGCCCGCAATCCCGCCCGCCCAGGTGGCGGAGTGGGCCGGGAGAAGCATCACCGCCTCTGCGGAGCGGGTCGCCGGTGGAACTTCGACACGGATTCGACACGTGGTGTCCTGGCGGGTCGGTACGGTGCCAACGACACACATGCTAGGGACGAAACTGTTGGGGGCGGGCATGACGGAGTATCTGTCTGAGGTTGATCCGCGATGGGCTGAGCACTCTGGCGAAGAGGCGCATTACGGTGCCCCTGAATGGGGCCCGGAGGACCTGGAGCGCGCTACAAGGTTCTTGGCTGAACTCGCACCGCAGGCCCGGCAGATGCTCGAGTACCTGCTGCGCAACCCCGGCCGGAAGATCCACTGCACGGAACTGGTGGATATGGCCCTGGGCGGTCCGAATGAGGGTGCTCCGGCGCAGCGTGTGGCAGGCGTGGTGAGGGGAATGAGCAAGGGACACAGCAACAGTGGGCGGCGGCTTCCGTTCTACTGGTGGGAAGCTCCTGAGGGGAGCGCGGGCGCAACGTACGCAGTCCGCCCCTCGGTGGCGGCGGTGTTCCTGGCCGCTCAGCTCGGCCAGTGACTCCGCCGCGGGCGCCGGCATCCACCAGTCAGGCGGCGTCACCGCATCGGCCTGAACCGGCTGGCGCCGAGCACCGCTTTAGGAGCTCGGTCACTGCGTGGCACTGCCGGGGTGCCGTCTGGCCACGCCGGCCGTGCCAGACCGCCCGGGAGTGCTGACGCCCGGCGCCGTTGATGTCACTGGTGGATGTCGGGACGGGGCCACCGCATGCGCTCGCTGACACTCTGGTCCCGTGGTTGACCTGGAGCGCTCCTGACAGGCCGAGCGATCGATCCGGAAGAGGATCCGCCGGAGGCGATGCCGGCCGAGGAGTTCCTGCGGGTATGAAAATCAGGCCTTGCCCGACAACGTCCGCCCCGAGATGATCGTCGATCATGCGCCTTGATGAACTAAGCCCCGGCGAGCGCCAGTTGTGGGTCTCCTTCCCGCAGGGAGGCGCCGTGGATGTGCGCGACGGTGCGTCATCGGAGGAACCGGCCGTACGGGCCGAGATCATCGCGGCGCTGCTGCTCGGCGCCGGCGACGAGCCCGCCCGAGGGGAGCGTCCAGCACTGCGCCTGAGCGGAGCCCACATCACCGGCAGCCTGGACATACGCTTCGCCGAGATCCCCGCGCCTGTCATCGTGACCGACTGTCGTTTCGACGAGGCCCCGCTGCTGCAGGGTGCCAGGATGCATGAGGTGGTCCTCGCTGGATGCGTCCTGCCGGGCATAGACGTCAGCACGATTCAGGTCGACGGCAGGCTGGTGCTGTCCCAGTGCCACCTGAGCGGCCCCCTCGTGCTCACCAGGGCCCAGATTCACGGCGACGTGGACCTGACGGGCACGGTGATCAGTGCGCCGGGCACCGAGGCGATATCTGCCGTCCATCTTCGCGCCGGCGGCGACATGCTGTGCGCCGACCTGGAGGTCCACGGCGGATTCCGTCTGTCCGGTGCCGCCGTCTCCGGCGAGTTCGACCTGGAGGGCGCCACTCTGCGCAACCCGCAGGGTTACGCCCTGGATGCCTACCACGTTCAGATCACCGAGGACCTCACCTTCCACCCGAGCTTCACAGCCGAGGGGCGGATCATCCTCTCCGGCGCCACGGTCGGCGCGGCGATCGGCTTCTGCGGCGCCCGGTTGCGCAACCCCGGCGACATCGCCCTGGAGGCCGTCGACGTCAGCGTGAACCGAAACTTCGACCTGGGGGAAGGCCTGAGCGCCGAAGGCGGCATCAAACTGGACGGCGCCCGCATCGGTACGCGGCTCAGCTTCCGCGACGCCACCGTGAGGAACCCCGGCGGCACGGCAGTGTCCCTGCGCCTGGCTCAGGCTCGGGAGACCGACCTCCGCACCCGGCAGCCGATCGGCGGCACTGCCGACCTGAGCCACGCCCAACTCGGCACTCTCTACGACGCCGCGGACTCCTGGCCCGCCGACCTCCGACTCGCCGAGACCGCGTACGACGCTCTGGCCACACCGCTCACGGCTGCCGATCGCCTCCGCTGGCTCCAGCGCGGCACCGGCGGATATCTTCCGCAACCGTACGAGCAACTTGCGGCCTCCTATCGCCGCCTTGGCCACGAAGACGAAGCACGCACGGTACTCCTGGCCAAACAACGCCACCGCCGCGCCGCTCTTCCGCTCCATCGCCGCTTGTGGGGTCACATACAGGACGCCACTGTCGGCTACGGCTACCGGCCCCTTCGCGCCGCCCTGTGGCTCCTGGCACTGCTCGCCGTCGGCACGCTCTCCTTCACACTGCATCCACCGGCGTCCATCGAACCGGGCAAGGCGCCACCGTTCAACGCTCTCTTCTACACGGTGGACCTACTGCTCCCGATCGCTGGCTTTGGCCAAGAAGCCGCCTTCGTGCCCCACGGCACCGGCCAATGGCTCGCCTACGGGCTGACCGCTGCCGGCTGGGTCCTCGCCACGACCGTAGCCACCGGCATCTCCCGGGCGATCAGCCGCCAGTAGCACGTGCAGCAGACCCGTTATACCGGCCGAAGTCGAGGCTTTGGCGAGCATCGCAGAACGAGGGCGGTCGCTGGGGTTGTGGTACGTCGCTGCTGTACGGGTAGCGTCCGCGTGGTGGATCTCAACCTCATCAACGATGTGCCCGACGGGCTGACTCGGAGGGCTCGCCACTTTGTCGCTGTGCACGGCATCAGGGTCGATACCCGGCCCGTCGACCAGCACAGGCAGTGGTGGCTTGACCGCGGTATCCCGGCGGATGCCGTTGACCGTATGGCGTCCTACCAGGAGCGCTGGGGCGGCCTGCTCTTGCCGCCGGCCTCTCAATACGACGGAGGGCCGAAGTACTTCGACGCCGACTCACCCGAAGGAACGTCTTCCGAAGGCTGGTGGTTCGAGGCCGGTAGGCAACGGACCGCCGTTCCTTACGCATTCATGATCGGGCCGACCGGTGAGTTCGGCATCCACGCGAATCACTGGGTGCCACTGCACGCGACCGTCGAAGGGTGGATCGAGGCGCTCGCGCTGACTCATCACGCGTCGATGTGGGCCAAGCAGATCACGAAGATCACGGGCGATGACGTCGATGGCCTCAAACTCGACGCCATGAAGCCGGTCCCCGAGGTACAAGGGCTCGCCGATACCTGGTGGCGCGGTGCAGATTCGCTGGTCGCGATCTACACGGGTGAGGCGCAAGGCTTGTCGTATCCGAGGGGGCGTACCGCGTTGGTCTACTCCGGCCTTGACGAGTGGGGGCTTTACGGAGGTGTCGGCGAGGAGCCGTCTCAGGGCGTGGAGCAGTCTTGAAAACCGTCGTGGCGCAAGCCACCGTGGGTTCAAATCCCACACCCTCCGCCAGGCGGAACGGCCCCTGACCAGGTAATACGGTCGGGGCCGCTTCGCTGTGCGGAGCCCGCACGTCCCCGTGGTTCCCCGGGTTTGCCGCACGATCGGGCACGGGTGGGGCACGGGCACCTTCTGATCCGTAAACCTAAGCTGCGCCCATGTGGAAAGAAGCCGCTGCCGAAGCATTGCCCGCGGTCGAGTTCCGCGCACCCGTTGACGCGACTGCTCTAGCCGAGGCGGAGCGGCGCCTTGGCCGAGGCTTGCCGGCGCAGCTGACTGCTCTGCTGATGGAGACCAACGGGGTGGTCGGCGAGTACGGGACTGACGTCGTATGGTCCTTGGATCGGATTGTGGAGCAGAACCTGCTGTTCTGGTCCCCCGATACGTTTCCGGGCCTGTACATGCCCTTCGATCCACTGTTGTTCTTCGGCGACAACGGCGGGGGCAACCAGTTCGCGTTCGTGCTAACGCCTGAGCGTCCGGACATCTTCGTCTGGGACCACGAGGATGACAGTCGGCTGTGGGCTGCACGCGAGCTGGCGGACTACCTGCACCGTTCCCTCGGGGGCGATGGCGACTGGTACCGGTAGCCGCCCTCTGTGTCCCGAGTTTGGAGGAGCCTGGTTGCCCGTCAGGCCTGGTCTGACGAGTCGCTGACCTCCGGTGATGGCTCGCGCTTTGGCTCTGGTTCCCCGTGGTAGCCGGAAAGGTGTACGGGGCAACTTCCACCCCAAAGCGTGCCCGCTGCGTGCCCGTTCGTAGGGGGAGTAGCGGGGAGCCCAACCGACTAATGTGCTGTCCCATGAGATGTCCCCGCTGCGGGACCTGCTGGAGGGCTCGGACGGCGAGTTGGTCTGCCGGGTTGGAGGCATGGAACTGCCCCGGGCCGTCCAGCGGGAGCTCGCCGAGCGGGTCACTGGCGATGGCAGTCCGGAACCCCCGTCATCCTTTCGATGGGGCGGACTCTGGCACTGCCCAGCCGACGGTACATGTATGCACGAGGAACAGGGGCGGGTGAGCTGCCAGTCGCGGAGGAGGACGACTCCTAAGGCTCCGCTCAGCCGGTAGCACGGTCGCCGAGTTGGAACAGAAGCCGAAGAAGTGAAGGGCCGGGTCCCTAACCTGCGGCCGTGTTATCGATCAACGCTGCGACCTGCGGCTTGGCTGTCGCTGGTTGTCAGCGTTGGTCGTCGTTGAGCGCCCTTCGACGGCCCCGGAACGGCCCGGCAAAGCTAGAACGGCCGGAACGACTCGTGCGTCCAGCCGTCTGGCAGCTTGTTCACGAAGAATGCGTAGATCGGCCCGTGAGCGGACTCGGTGACGACGCCCTCCCACTGATCCAGTTCGTAGTGCAGGTAACGGCGCAGCAGGTTGGTGAACTGCTGAAACTCTTCGTCTGACAGCGGGCCCGTCTGATCCTGTGCAGCGTCCATGCGGCTCAAGGTATCCGGAGGGAAGGAGAACCCAGCTCCCATCCCGTCTGCCGTCGACCCACGCCCGCTCGGCTCTGCCTGGGTCGATGACGGGCGGGAAGGGAGCTTCCCGCGCACGCCACACTCCGGCCGGCACTCGCGAACGGCGCCCCTCCATCTCGGTTGCGGGCACACCGTGGTGGGGCGGTTCGATCGTCCCATGCCACTGCCGTGCCGGGCCGCCGAGCGCTGCTGCCGTCTGCCGTCGTTGCCGTCAGCGTTGCCGTCACTGCCGCCGGTGGGAAGCGTCCTCTATAGAGGACACATGTGTCCGAGATGCTCGTCCTGGTACCGGAGGGGCCTCAACGCCGCGCGTGGCGGATCTTCAAACGTCCATATCCCATAGCCCCGGAGATCCGGATCTTCGGCCCGCCGGGGCGGGGACGGCGCTGGGGCTTATAGAGCAGGTCCTTCCACCCGGTCCTCAGGTTCTCGACGTCAACGATCGTGTCGCGAGGCACCGTGATCTTGGCTCTGCCGGTGCCAAGTTGCAACTCGATGTCGACTACCGGATGCTCGATGACTGCTCGGGACAGGTCCAGGTGCACCCTTCCGAATGCGGACTCGACCTTGAGGCTCCGAGGTACCCGCCATGCGCCGCGCCGCTGGATCCGTCCGCTGGCGGCGGCAATCGTGGACGTGGTGCTCGCATTCCCCTCCGGGAGCGAGGCCACAGCCGACATGAGCTCGCTGTGCGTCTTGGCGGTGAGTACCTGGTGGAGGCCTCCGTCCATCTCCTCGTGCGAGATGTGCCCTTGGGCGTACGCCTCCTGCAAGCGCTGCACGGCCGTGTCGCGGTCCTCTTCAGTGATCCGTAACGGCGAGTCTTCTGGCAGATGGGTCGCCGCCTCACTCTAGTGCCGTAACCGGTGATGCGAACACGCCAAGGTGGGCGTAGCGACTTTGGCCGGGAGCTGCTTTGGGGCGAGTGATCACGGCCTCGTAAGCTTGCGGCGCGTCGGGCAGTCTGTGGGCCTGCCCGTTAAAGCACGACGTTGAGGCCAAGATCTTCGAGGCTCGCGCCAAAGTGGCTGGCTAAAGTCGCGGAGCCGACCGCCCCAGCCACAGCGGGTTCCCATCTCTGCCCGCATGCACGCAGCGCGCCGCCGGTCGCGGCCAGCCGGGGCGGAGACAGGAGGCAGGCCGCGCCGCAGAGGCGGCGCGCGCCCGCGCCGTGCGCGGGCCTCGAATGAAGTAGGGAAAGTCTCAGAAGCTGTGCTGTACCGATGTTGGTGTCGGTCGCTCTAACGTGAGTCCCGGTGACGTTCCTCGGCTGAGTGGTCTTCGGCAGGGCGGCGCATGAAGGCGGGCCTCTTGGTAGCTCGGAGGTTGTTGAAGCCACGAGCAGCCCCAGGAGGCCCTGCTGTTGCAGTGTTTCGCGTTCGTGGCCGCGGAGTCCACCTCGTGTCGACGACGCGTGAGGCCTGACCCTCTGACGGCGGATATCAGCTCGTCAGCTGTGAGACGCCGATGATCTGGTCCTTCGGCGGAGCCTGGACGGTGACGGGGTCGTCGTAGCCGGAAAAGAGCGCCGTGCCGGCGTCCTTGCCGGTAGGCCTTGCGATCTTCAGCGGATACGGCGTGCCGGTTGCTGCCACGTAGAGGTACATCAGCGAGCCGTCGGTGTCACGGCCCTTCAGTACCACCGTTGGCACTCCGCCCATCGTCGCGGTGCCGGACTTGGCGATGTCGGTTTCGTTGTCGTCCGTCGCTACCTCCTTGAGGAAGGCGTTCAGGTCGCAGAACTTCGCCAGATCCTTCATGTCCGCCGAGGATGTGAGGTTGAGCCACTTCCCCGCGAGCCGCTTCCTCGCGGCGGCGGGGACGCCCATTGCTGTGATCATGGCCTGGTCGGGCTGCATCAGGACCTGCCCGTCCGACTTGATCATGTGGAAGCTGCCCTGGGCGCCCATGCTCAGCCGGTTGTCGCAGTGGCCTACCCGGTCCATCCTCATGGTGCCGCTCGTTTTGCCGTTTCCCTTCGATTCGAGGGTTATGGTCAGCGACGAGGCATGCTTCAGCGCATTCTCCGCCTTGTCGGAGATCTGCTGGGCGGTGAGACCGGTGAGCTGCGAGGTCGGCGCGGTTGAGGGCTCCGCGGGGGTGCCGCCCACTCTGGCGGAGGCCGCGGTATGGGACCCGCACCCCGTGGCGAGTGCGGTGAGTGCGGTGCAGGCAAGGGTGGCGGTGAGGAACCGCAACGGGCGCATTCTGCCTCTTTCTGGATCAAGTCTGTGACCGGCCTGAGAAGGCGGCACGAGAAGGTAACACGGCTGTCTGGGGTGCCCATTGCCCTGCGTTATCGGGCACTGATCCGCCGACAAGGAAACGCTCATCCCGGTCCCGCCACCTGCGTCAGCACCGTAGGCACCTACGTCCAGACATGCCGATCGCGGAGAGCTGTTGTCGTTCCGATCTTGAGGGGTGGTGCGCGTCGAACGGGAGCCTCGATCGAGTGATGCTGCTGGCCGCGGGCATGAGAACAGGGCCTCTTGGTAGCTCGGGGTTGCGAAGCCAACCGAGATCCGGGAGACCCTGTTGCGGCAGTTGTGCGTGCTCGCGCCGGTGGAGTTCAACTCCGCTGCACCGACGTGTGATTGTGTCGCTCACCGGTTCGGGAACGCGGCCGATCATCCGGAACGCGTTCGGCGGTACCCCTCAGACATGACGGACGCGGAGTGGGCCGTGGCCGGGACTGTAAATCGTTCGGCTCTTCCAAGATTTTCGTAGGCGTTGATCGTTCCGGTGATCTGCCACGTGGAGGGGGCCGCTGCTGCCAGGCTGCTGACGTGTGATGCCGCTGTTGAGGAACTGCTGCCCCAGCTCGTGGGGTTAGGGATCGAGCGTGTGGATGCCAGCCCGGTGATGTTGAGAATCACCGCGCTCACCAGGAATGACGTGTCCCAGGCCTGCCCGGGGTGCGGACAAAAGTCGGACTGGACGCACTCGCGCTATGCGCGGCATGTCGCGGACGAGGCGGTCGGCGGACGGCCGGTGGTGATCGATCTGTCGGTACGGCGGCTGTACTGCGAGAACCCCGCCTGCCCAAGGAAGACGTTCGTCGAGCAGGTCGACGGGCTGACGGAGCGCTATCAGCGCCGGACCCCGGCTCTGCGGCGGATCGTCGAGGCGGTCGCGGTGGCGCTGGTGGGTTCGGCCGGGGCCCGGTGCTGGCGGTGCTGCACCAGAAGCTGTCCTGGGCAACGGTGCTGAACTGCCTGATGCGCATCGCGCTGCCGGACCGGCCGCCGCCCCTGGTGGCCGGGATCGACGAATTCGCCCTGCTCAAGGAACACCGCTACGCAACGAACATCATCGATGCCTACAGCGGGCAGCGCGTCGACGTACTGCCCGACCGGAAGGCGGCCACCGTGACCGCCTGGCTGCGCGAGCATCCCGGCGTCCGCGTGGTGTGCCGCGACGGCTCGGGCGCCTTCGCCCAGGCCACCACCGACGCCGACCCGACGATCGTGCAGGTCGGCGACCGCTGGCACCTCTGGCACGGCCTGGCCGAAACAGCCCTGAAGGAGATCGGCGCGCACGCCTCGTGCTGGAGCAAGTTCGGCCCGCCCCTGCGCGAGGGCAAACGCGCCGCCACCACCCGGGAACGGTGGCGGCAGGTCCATGACCTCCTCGACCAGGGCGTCGGCCTGCTCGCATGCGCCCGGCGTCTGGGCGTCTCCCGCAACACGGTCAAGCGCCACGCCCGCCACAGCGAGCCGGACCGTATGGTCCGCGCCCCCGTCTACCGGGCCTGCCTCGTCGATCCCTACCGCGACCACCTGCACAAACGACGAGCCGAAGACCCGGCCGCCCCCGTCACCCACCTGCTGGCGGAGATCCGTGAGCAGGGCTATACCGGCAGCGCAAACCTCCTGGTCCGCTACATCAACCAGGGCCGCGTCGAGGCCGACCACGCCGCCCTTTCACCCCGCAAAGTCACCGGCCTGCTCACCCGCCACCCCGACCGCCTCGACGACGACCAGCACACTCTGCGCGGCCAACTCGCCCACGTCTGCCCCGAGATGGCCGTGCTGGCCGGCCAGATCCGTACCTTTGCCGACCTGCTCATCCCGCGCGAGGGCAACGCCGAGACGCTGACGGCCTGGATCACCCGGACCCGCAGCGCTGACCTGCCCTTTCTCCACTCCTTCGCGAACGGCCTGGAACGTGACCGCGCCGCTGTCGACGCCTCCCTCACCCTGCCCCACCACAACGGCCGCACCGAAGGCACCAACACCAAGATCAAGCTACTCAAGCGGCTGATGTACGGCCGCGCCAGCCACCGCCTCCTGCGTCACATCATCCTGCTCAACTGACGCACGGTCACGGACGATCAACGCCTACGAAAATCTTGGAGCAGCCGCTCGTTTGACAGACCCACCGATGACAGGGACGGCTACATGTCCCGCCTGGCGGACAACATCGAAGCGGTGCCACTGGGAACAGCAGCTGAGCTGCTGGAGCAGGCCTTGGAAGCCCTCGACGACCAGGACGCGGGTCCGGATGACATGCGACGGTTGGCGAAGGAACTGACCGGGGCATTGCGAGACGTGCTTCGCGTTGCGACCAGTCGCGGTCACCTCCTAGCAGCGAGTGAAACGCGCTGCCTCTGAAGCGGTGGCTGCAAACGGCGCCTGCCGACGACGACCTGTCGTTCCACCTCCACGGGAAGAGGAGCCCGGCGACCCGCCCAGGCTCCTCTCTTCGTCGCGCCACGCCGGTCCCGATTGATACGCCGTGCGCGCGCCGTGATGGAGAAGGAACTTGGCGAGCTCTGCGCTTTCGATGGTGACGCTGGCAAGCACTGCCCCGACAGGCTGACGTGAGTCCCCGCCGAGGATGGTCATCACCCTCGTTCAGTGCGTTGTGCCCTCAGCTTGGGAAGCTGCGAGAATTTGTGGCTCGAACGGACTCTGAACTGCGCAAACAGCAGCGGTGCGTCCCCGTCGGGCTTGGTTGCTTTTACTGTGTTTCCCCGCTGTTCCCCGCACGTACTGGTGCGCTTGTGGTGCGGCCGCTGAGACAAGGCGCCGAGTCAGTGCTCGCGGCGGCCACACTCAGATGGGTAGAGGGCAGAACCCGGAACCGGCTCGGACGGTGCCTGCCCGAGTTCGATGCACGCGCGCCTCGACGTATCAGTGGTCAGCGCGTTGATCCGGACGTTTTGGGCAGGTTCGAGGGGTGGGGTGCGCAGTTCGGCTTCGACTGGCGTCTGGAACGGTGCGCCCTCAAGGACGGCGATGGCGATCAGGCTGCTGTCGTCCTGGAGCTCCGCCTCCTCGATGGTCAGCCGCCAGTGGAGTTCTGCCTTTGCCATGAGTTGCTTGCCGTGGACTCCATGGGTGAGAAGAGCGCTGCGGCGACCGCGGATATGCCGGGCTATGGCACAGCAGAGCGGGACGTTGGCGCCGTAGGGAGTGCCCACCCGGTTGTGGCCGGCGGTCGGGAAGTGGTCCAGCGCGTTGGACAGGAGCCCCAGGGCTGCGTCCTTGATGCGCGGTCGCTGGCCGTGCTCGACGAGGTCAAGCAAGATCGGGTGGCAGGGTAGGCAGCTGGGAACACCATGGCGGCGTGGCCGCAGACGAAGCCGCTATCGGCGAGGAGGGATGCCGCGTCGCCGGTCTCGTTGGCGGTGGTGGAGACGGTCAGACGGTCAGCAGTCGCAGTGCGTGTGCGACGCGCTCTGGATCGTCGCACCGATGCCACGTCGGGTTGGGTATCACCGACCAGTCCACAGCGTCTATGGCGTCAAGGGACACGTCTGCATTCTGCCGCGCCGGTGTGGCGTGCTCACGCGATTCTGGCGCTGTGGGCTGAGCCCTGAGCTTGGGAAGCTAAGGTGATCTAGGGTTCGCTGCCTCGCTGACCTGCGGCGGAGGTTGCCTACGCCAGATGGGCGGGTCCGCTGATTCCCCGGTGTTCCCCCCTGGCTCCCCGCGCGATCTGGCACGCGACTGGCACGGCCTCTTCGTGGACCATGAACGCTGTGGCGGCTGAGGTTTTCCGACTGGTCGAGACAGCCGGTTCCACCAGATGAGGGGCGTGTCTAGGATCTGCTCGTGCCCCCGATAACGATCAAGATGCCGAAGCGTCGCCGCGTCATTGCCGTGCTCTATGCCCTGTATTGCTGGGCGGTCTCCGCTGCCGTCATCTGGGCGTCGGGGGGTTTGTTGAAGACCGTAGGGGGCGCACTCCAGGTTTTGGGTATCGCCCTCATCGTGTGGGGACTGGTTGTGCTGTGGGGCTCGTGTGGGGCGACGACGGTCGGACCGGAGGGAATCGGCCAGCGCTGGCCCGGGTTGAGGCGAACGATCCCATGGGAGAAAGTCGACGATGTCGTGGTGGTGCGACTGGTGGGCTTCAAACGCCGCCGACAGGTCCGGGTCAGCCTGAGGGGAGGGCGAAGGTGCCATCTGGTCGCGCCTGTGGACGGACTCCGGAAGCCGACGACCCTGACTTCGACCAGGAGGCGGCGCGAATCGTGGACTATTGGGAATCGGCGAGACTGCCGTCCGGCCAGTCGCTCTAGTGGGTACAATCCCACACCCACCGCGCACGTGAACGGCCCCTGACCAGGCAACTCGGTCAGGGGCCGTCGTGCTGTCCACTCTCCGTGATGGCCCGTCGTTCCCCGATGTCCCCGCTCGATCGGGCACCGGAAGGGCACGGGGCTTCTGATCCGTAGCGCTCTGTGGATCGGTCGGAGGCAGTCATACCGGTCGCGTCTGAGCCTCTGAGGGACGCTAGCGGGTGGGGGCGGTGCTGTTGTTGCTGTACTCCGGCGCTGTACTGCGCTCCTTGGCGTTGCTGCCGAGCGTATTGAGAGCGGCCTCGGCGTACCGATCGGGGATGATCTGTCGCATGACGAAGGTGGCAGGCTCGGGCGCCGACGACGGTCACGGGTGGGCTGAGCGTTTGGCGTGGGCTTACGGCTTGATAGCACCGGAACCCGGCGAACGTGCCGCTGCACTTGTCCGCCTGGCCAGTGCTCGTGCTGAGGTCCGGACTGCTCGTGCCCGGTTCAACGAGGCCTGGCGCCTCACCTCAGGGTTGGGGCACGAGGCACAGTGCCGGGAGCCGGTGCTCGTAGCCGCCCGAGAGGCATACGACCAGGTCGCCGGTCGTTGTCTGCCGGAAGCGCTGTGGAACACGCCGATCTCTGGGGGCATCAGCACGTGGTCGGGGCTGCCCTTTGCGCTGCTCTTCCTGGAGTGGGAGGCCCGGTATCCGCAGGAATGGACACAACACGCCAAGGCGTGGGGTACGAAGCAGACGCTCATACGAAAGCTGGCTATCGGCGGCCATGGTGAAGCGGTCAGAGGCAAACTCGTCGATCTCGTCGATCTCGTTGTCCAGCGTGCCTACCGCTGCAAGGACCGTGAGTATGTGCGTGTGGCACGGGCCGTGGACGGAGACGACCTGCGTGACAGACTTGACGGGGCTCACCGTTCGGACGATCCGTGGGCACAGCTGCACGCAAGCTACGTGCTTTGGCTGCTCGACCATCCGGAGATACCCAACACCCGACACGTCTGGCGCGCATGGCTTGCCGACTCCAGCAGCCAATGATTCACCTACACCCAGCCCACTCCCAACCGTCCGCCGACGGCCCACACGCTTTCCAACTGTGTTGGTGGGGCGTTGGGGGTGCGTGCAGGGGCGTTCACCTGCGTTCAGGAGTGGCTGGCTCCGGGTGCTGAAAGGGCTTCCGGCCTGGTCTGAACAGACGTGAACGAGGCTGAATGAGACGGAAACTGAGACGACGGCTGCCACGCTGGTTGGGGCATCGCGCGCAGTCGGTGCCGGAGGCGGTCCCCCCGTCTTCCACCTGCGGCGCCTCGCTCCGACTATTCGGCGGTGTGGCCGTGCTGCCGATTGAGCGCTCGCCACGTCTCCGTCGCTGACAGCGTGACGGCGCCGATCCAATCTGGATCGTCAGGGTCGTCCCAGACCGCAGGGTCCTTGAGGACCTCTGGGACCTCCGCGCGGGGTATCGGCGGCCCGTATGTCGCGCCTGCCTGCCCATCCGGTGCTCTCCAAGGTTCGAGGCGATGGACGTGCACCCAGCCGCGGTCAACGAGGCCGAGGACAATGCGCGGGAGATCGACAGCGTGGCCGTCTTCGTCTTTGCCGTTCGTCGCATAGGCGAGGATGCCCCACGCCTCGCTGGCGCAGACCATCAGATCGCGCTCCACTGAAGTGAGCGCTGCCCATGGTGAATCAGCCATGCGGAGAGCATGTCACGTGGACCGGTGGGGGTGCCGCCGGGGAGTTCCCGAGTGCCGTTGTCGGCGCGGCGGGAGAGATCTCCCCGAGCGGTCGTCCGCCGGCTGACCCCTCGCCCCAGGAATTCGACACGCATTCGGCACAGCCACCCGCGAAAACCCGGTGACGGCCGGACAGCCCTGGAGTCTTCCTTTGATCATCAAGGGGGCGTCCGGGGCTGACTCGGCCGAGCGATACCGGCTCTGACCAGCAAAAATCCCTCCCCGAGGGGAGGGCTGAAACGGGCGCCCCCGGCGGGACTCGAACCTGCGGCCAAGCGCCTAGAAGATGCGGGCACGCCTTGGTGGGGCCGTCCGATCGGCCTACTCCGGCACCGTGCTGGGCCGTCGAGTGCCGCTGCTGTACGCCGTCGTTGCCGTCAGCGCTGTCGTCATTGCCATGCCGGGCGGCACCGTTCGGGCCTGTTGGCGTCGGCCACCGTTGTCAGATCACTGCTGGGCGCGCGACCAGTACTCCCGGACTATGGTCAGGTTGCGCTCGAACAAGGGATCGTACCGACGAGAAGTGAAGATCCCAGGTATCGCCAGGGACCGCCTACTGACCCGTTCTACGCGTACTTCCCACCATTTGCCGCTGCGGGTTGCATGGCTCTTCGTCTCGATGCCTGTGACCTCGCTCCACGCAATCGAGCGCCGACTGACGAAGGTATGGAACTTCATGCCGTGAGACGTCAGGAGGGTCCTGCCGTAACCGCGGTTGATCATGTAGAAGAGCCCGCTCGACCATGCTGTTCCGATCGCAGCCACCCACCACCAGGACTCCGCCGCTGAAGAGCGCGGCTTTGCCTGGGCGCTCAAGAAGACCGCGACAGCCATGCCTGCAAAGATCAGTGAGAGGACTGCTGTCCACCACCAGTTGCGGCGTCGGGCTCCAGCATCAAGGCCTATCCAAGTCTCCGGCACGGGGTGATAGTAGGGCGGTTCCTCGGGCATCGCCGTACTGCTGGAGAGCAGGCATGGGCGGCAGCGCGCCTCTTGCTGCCGCCCAGGCCTGCTCGAACTCCTCGGCTGGGATGACAGCGGCGGTGAACTCCTCCTGCTCGTTGATCTCCTCAAGCGGAGGCACAGGCGCCTCTCCCAACATTGTGCTCGGACTCCACCGCGAACTCGTCCGCCCAATCGAGCCGGCCACCACGGAAGACCTCGACCTTGCGGACCTCGTACCGGTCTTCGCCGACCTCGCTGAGGATCCCCACCGGCTCATCGGGGAAGTCGTGATGCCAGATGACCTTGAGATACCACACGATGTTGCCTGCCTCCACGTCCCTAGTTTGGAAGATCGCGTATGCGGGTCTGGGCTGACCTGCCACGTCCCCCACCCGGGACGGAGCACGGCGGGGCCCGTCGTTCCCCGTGGTTCCCCGCAGGGTTCCTCCGGAACGGGCACCCAGCGGGCACGCATGGGTAGGTTGTCAGCAGTCAGCCCAGGGGAGGCTTCGGTGATCCAACCTACGGTGTTCGGCGTCTCTCGCCTCGGCTGCTGGGTTGCCGTAGACGCCGAGTTCATCACCATTCGTGGAATCTTCCCCTACCAACGGCGTATCCCCACCCAGCGAGTGGTGGCGATCACCGGTGGCGGAACCCTAGTGGTGTGGTCCAACGCGCGTGGGCGACTCCGGCGAAAGAGCATCGGCTTCTTCGGGCCTGGGTACCGTGGGATTCCCAGGAGCTACAGCAGAGGCCAAGCACTGCAGGACTGGTTCATCGGCGCCCTGCAAGATCGATTCGGCGGCGGCAAGAGGGTCGTCCAGCATATGGAAGATAGGGCTC
>NZ_PQSR01000013.1 GCF_002920635.1 Streptomyces sp. Ru72
CGTTGGTCATGGCCGTCCAGGGTCCGGCGAGGCTGGTGGCGGTGGCGTACTGCTGCTGGTTGGGGCTCCAGCCGGTGGCGCCGGAGGTCAGCATGAAGTAGACGCCGCCCCGCTTGAACAGCGCGGGGGCCTCGCGGTGGCCGCCCGGCCAGGGGTTGGCGAGCAGGCTCGCGATGCCGGTGTAGTCGGCGGTGAGTCTGTAGATGTGCAGGTCGTAGTTCTCGTTGGCCGCCGAGACCATGTAGCCGGTGCCGTCGGTGTCGACGAACGTGGTGAGGTCACGGGACATGTACTGGCCGAGCGGGCGGAAGCTGCCCCGGTAGGTGTAGCTGCCGTCGACGGTGCTGGAGACGGCGACGGCGGCGCGGGCCTCGCTGTAGTCGGTGCCGTTCTCCTTGTGCATCCACATCACGAACGTGCCGGTGGCGGCGTTGTACATGACCTTCGGCCGCTCGATGTACGCCGTCTGGAGTTCGGCGGCGCTCGACTGGGTCAGCACATGGCCGCGGAACTCCCAGTTCTTCAGGTCGGTGGAGCGGTAGGCGTCCACGGACTTGAAGGTGTTGTCGGAGTTGCGGTCCTCGCCGAACCAGTAGTAGTAGCCGCCGACCTTGACGACGCCGCCGCCGTGGGCGTGCAGGGCGTTGCCCGACGTGTCCTTGAACTGGACGCCGTTGGTGACGGTCTGGGCCGCGGCCTGGGCGGAACCGGCGGTGGCGAGGGCGCCGGCCAGCGGGAGGCAGCAGGCCAGGAGGATGGCGTAGGCGCGCCTCATCTCACGCACCCCCCGTCGTCGCGGTGTCGGCGACCGGGACGCCGAAGTCCGGGGTCCCGTCCGGTTTCCAGCCGAGCTTCTGGACCCGGGTGTGGCGGTTGGGGTCGTTCAGGGGGTCGCCGGTGATCTCCTTGTACTGGCGGGCGTGGTACACGAGCACGTCGGTGCGGCCGTCCTCGGCGACGGTGAAGCAGTTGTGCCCAGGCCCGTACTGCTTGGTGGTGTCGTTGCTGGTGAAGACGGGCGTCGGGGACTTGGACCAGCTCGCCGGGTCCATGAGGTCGCTCTCGGCGTCGGCGGTGAGCAGGCCGATGCAGTAGTGGTGGTCGGTGGCGCTCGCGGAGTAGGTCAGGAAGACGCGGCCGTTGCGCTGGAGCACGTAGGGGCCTTCGTTGACCTTGAAGCCGACGCACTCCCAGTCGTACTCGGGGGTGGTCAGCCGGATCTGAGGTCCTGTCAGCGTCCAGGGGTTGGCCATCTCGGACAGCCAGACGGCCGTGTTGTTGTCCATGCCGGGTTCGTGCTGCGCCCAGGCCAGGTAGCGGGTGCCGGTTGGGGTCTCCCCTGCTCGAGCAGAGCCGAGAGCTTGGGGAAGGATGAAAGTGGTGGCGTCCAGCGAGAAGGTCTCCCAGGCCGTCTTGATCTGGCCCTTCTCCACCCAGGTGCCCTTGAACGGGTTCGGGTTGCTGTTCTCCAGCACCCATATGCGGATCTTCCACACGTCCTCGGCGGGCGCGGAGGCGAAGTAGATGTACCACTTGCCGTCGATGCGGTGCAGCTCGGGCGCCCAGATGTGCGCGGCCATGTCGCCGGTGGGGTGGGCCCGCCAGATGACGGACTCGGCGGCCGTGGTGAGGCCGTTGATCGTGCGGGAGCGGCGCAGGATGATCCGGTCGTACTCGGGCACGGTGGCCGTGAAGTAGTAGAAGCCGTCGGTGTGGCGGTGGATGTGGGGATCGGCGCGCTGCTTGACGAGCGGGTTCACGTATGGGGCTGTTTTCGGGCCGGTGGCGGGCGGCGCGGCCTCGGCCACGCCGGCGGTCGCGGTCAAGGCGCCCGCGGCCAGGGCGCCCTTCAACATCAGTCTCCGGCTGGGGGCTTCGGGCAGGTGGGGGTCGCGGCTCATGCGGACGGACTGCCTCTCCGGGTGGGGAACGGGGATGCGGTGCGATGGGCGCCGTTCGGCATCTCGTACTACATCTGTCATTCCGAACGCCGAAAAAGGTAAAGGTGTGGTACCGGGAGGTCAACGGGTCCGGAGCGACGAGCCGGAAACCGCTTGCCGTTTTTCTGTTATCGGCAGCCCCGTCGATGCGTCTCCCCTACGTGCACAGCCATACCCGAAGAACCGCAGCGGCCGTCGGCGCCCTCGTCACGGTCGCTCTCACACTGAACGCTCCCCCCGCCTCCGCGGACGGGCCGAGCGACGTCACCGCGGACGTGCTCGCCGGCCGGGACGTGACGCTCGCCGGTGACACGGTGGTGACCGTGCCGTCCGGAACGACCACCTACGGCGGGGTGTTCCGCGGCGAGGGCACGCTCACCGTGCGCGGCAGCGGCACCCTGATCCTCACCAGGGACAGCGACTTCACCCTGCCCGCCGCCCGGCAGCGGCAGCGCGTCACGACCCAGGGCGGCAACCATCCGTACACCACGGTGACGAACCCCGACCCACCCGCCGTCACGGTCGAGCGCGGTGCGACGCTGCAGTACGGCACGGGCGGCGGCAGCGGACTGATCGGCCATTTCCCCTACAACACCCCTGATTACCGGCTCAACCAACTGAACATCCGGGTGGACGGCACCCTGCGCCTGTCCCTGACCCGCACCTTCAACCTCGGCACCATCAGCGGCGCGGGCCTGGTCACCCAGCCCCGGAACATGTGGGGCACCCTCGACCTGGCCGGAACGCACCCCTTCTCCGGCGTCATCGACAACGGCACCGGCACCGCGGCCGGCCGCCCCGAGTTCCCCGTCGCGCTGCCGAACGCCCGGGCGATCCTCAACCAGGGCTCCTGGATCATCGACACCCCGCTGAACCAGACGATCACCCTGCGCCAGGACTTCTACCAGCGGGAGTACGGCAGCGATGTCAACGTCCACTCCCGGCCCGGCAGCAAGGTGGTCCTCACCGGCCAGTACAGCTACAGCGACCGGGGCGGCGACACGAACCCCTCGCTGAGCGACCCCGGCCTCAACTGGCGGCCCGTGCCGCACCGGGTGAACAAGCGCGGCACCAACATCGAGGGCGCGAACGTCCAGTGGGGCGACGGCACCACGCACCGGATCTTCATGCCGGGCACCAAGGACACCGTCTACATCAACCTGCACGAGGCGAGCGGCCGGCGCTCCCTGCTCACCTTCGACTACAACGGCCCGGTGACGCTCGGGGCCCCCATCGGCGGCGGCCGGTACCACGACACGCTGGCCGCACCCGGGGCCGGGGACGTCGTCATCGCCGGGACGCGCGGCAACGACGTCACGTTCGCGGCCCGCCAGTACTACGACGGGTCGACGACCGTGGAGAAGGGAGCGGTGCTCCGGCTGGGTTCGGGCCGGCCGGGCGGGGACGGTGCGCTGATGACCGGCACCGGGCGGACGCGGATCGCGGTCGACGGCACGCTGGTCGTCCACAACACCTCGACGCCCGTGTCGCTGTCCCGGATCGGCGGCAGCGGCTCGCTCGTGCAGTCGGGCCCCGCGACGACCACGCTGACCGGAGCGGCGGTCACCTACACGGGCACGACCACCGTCACCGAGGGCACCCTGGCCCTGCGCGGCGGCGCGACGCTCGCCCACAGCAAGGCGATCCGGCTCACGGCGCAGGGCGCACGGCTCGACACGGGCCCGGCGGCCCTGCGGGTGGCGACCGCCCTCACCGGCCGGGGGACGATACGCGGGTCGGTGACGAACGACGGCACGGTGACGGGCGGGCTCACGGTGACGGGTGACTACACGCAGCACGCGGGTGGCGAACTGGTGCTGCGCAACGGCCCGTTGAAGGTGGCGGGCCGGGTCCGGCTGGCCGGTGGACTCGACCTGTCGGACTCCGGGTCAGCCTCGGCGCGGCAGATCACCGTCCTGGACCACCAGGGCCGTGCGAAGACCGGCGGCACGT
Source organism: Streptomyces sp. Ru72 (assembly GCF_002920635.1). GTDB lineage: Bacteria > Actinomycetota > Actinomycetes > Streptomycetales > Streptomycetaceae > Streptomyces. The sequence continues at coordinate 3,894 of NZ_PQSR01000013.1, forward strand.
TCACGGACCTGCCGGAAGGGGCGAAGGTGAGGCTCGCCGACACCACCTATCGCATCAGCTACCAGGGCGGCGACGGCAACGACGTCGTCCTGACCGCCGTCGGCGCCGCTCGGGCGCCGGCCACCCCGTCGCCCGGCGGACCGGGCGACCCGCGGGCCGCGGACGCCTCGGACGGCGGCTCGCTGGCGTGGTGGCCGGGGTACGCGCTGGGGGTGGCGATGGTGGCCGGGCTGCTGGTCCCGGCGATCCTCCGCGAACGCAGCCGCGGCGCCCGAGGGCGCGCACGACAGGGCGGCGGACGACAGGGCGGACGACAGGGCGGACGGCACGCGGCCGGATGACAGTGGGAGGGTGCCCTCGATACCGGTGGCCGTTCCACCAGTATCAACCGCATCTGTTCCGTCCCCACCCGCGCGACCAGGCTGGTCGGGCAAGCAGCCATGCGATGGGGAGACACAGATGCGTGTTGTGATCATGGGTGGGACGTCCGGCATCGGCCTGGCGGCGGCGGAGAGACTGACGGCCGCCGGCGCCGAGGTGATCGTCACCGGGCGGAACCCCGAGCGGCTGGCCGCGGTCAAGGACCGGGTGGCCGGCGCGGAGGAGGTCGACGGTGCCTCGGAGGGCGCCGTCGCGGAGTTCTTCGAGCGCGTGGGCCCGCTCGACCACCTGGTGCTCGCCTTCAGCCCGGGGGCGGTCGGGATGGGCCCGCTGGCCTCGCTGAGCCTCGGCGACATCAGGGCCGCGTTCGACGGCAAGCTTTTCGGATACCTGCTCGCCGTTCAGAAGGCTCAGGTCACGGGCTCCGTCACCATGGTGTCCGCCGCCAGCGCGCGGGCGGCGCTGCCTGGCACCGCGGCGCTCGCCGCCGTCAACGGCGCCGTCGAACGGGTCGTGCCGCCGCTGGCCGCCGAACTGTCGCCGGTACGGGTCAACGCGGTCGCGCCGGGCGTGATCGACACGCCGTGGTGGTCGTTCCTCCCGGAGGACCAGAAGGAGGCCCAGTTCGGCGCGGTCACGGAAGGGCTCCCCGTGAAGCGGGTCGGTACGCCACAGGACGTGGCGGGCGCAATCCACTACCTCATCGAGTCGACGTACGTGACGGGCACGATCCTGTCGGTCGACGGCGGGTTCACGGTCGCCTGACGGGCACGTCTCGGCGCCGGTCTCCCCGCACCGGCGCCGTCCGTCGGCGCGGATCAGCCGTCGTGCTGCGCGACCGCGTCGACGAGCTTCCGCATCCTGTCCGCCAGGTCGGAACCCGGGGGTGCCATGTAGCACACGAGTGTCTTGTCGTCGCCCGCCAGGTGCATCTTGACGTAGTCCAGGGCGATGGTGCCGAGCTGCGGGTGGTGCACGGTGCGCTGCTGCGGCACGAACGGCGCCAGCTCCTTGCGCCGCCACAGTCGCCTGAAGTCCTCGCCGGCCGCCTCCAGTTCTCCGATGAGCGCGGCGACGTCCGGCTCGAGAACGCCCTCGCCGACCTGGGCGCGGAACAACGCGAGGGTCTGGGACGCCTCTTCCTGCCAGTTCCCGGACATCGCCCTCACCTCGGGCGACGTGAAGGTGAGCCACAGGACGTTCCGCCGCTTCTCCGGAAGGGCGGCCAGGTCGCCGTAGAGCAGCTCGCAGCCGTTGTTCCAGGCGAGCACGTCGAAGCGATGGTTCACGATGAACGCCGGGTTGGGGTCGAGGTGGCTCAGCACCATCTCGTACTGGTGCGGCAGTTCGGTGGGATTCCGGGTCCTGGTGTCGCGCGGCGGCACCTCACCGGCCAGCCGGAACAGGTGGGCGCGCTCCACGGCGTCCAGGCCGAGCGCCTCGGCGAGGCTGCGGAGCACCTGTCGCGACACCCGGATCTCCCGCGCCTGCTCGAGCCAGGTGTACCAGGTGATGCTCAGTCCGGCGATCGTCGCCACTTCCTCGCGCCGCAGCCCGGGGGTGCGCCGGTTGCGGCCGGCCGGCAGTCCCACGTCCTCGGGTCTGCGCCGTTCACGGCGGCTTCGGATGAACTGGGCGAGTTCCTGCCGCTGTCGGTCGGTGGACATCTGTCTCCCTCACTCCCCCTCTGCGACCGGCCCGGGCGCTGCCCGTGGGCCTGCCGCCCGGACGACTTCGCGTGCCGCTCGCACGTAGTCCCGTACCAGCGGCCGTCGGTCGTCGGTGCGACGGGCCAGGGCCAGACGGCTGGGCGACACCCCGTCGACGGGTCGGGTGACCACCCCGCCGAGACTGATCAGGGGCGCGTTGCCGGCCGCCACCAGGCAGACGCCGCGGCCGTCCACCAACGCCTCGTACGTCTCGTCCGTCCCGGCGATCTCGGCGCCGATGCGCGGCGGCCGGCCACCCCGGGCGTCCAGGGCGAGCCAGTGGTCACGCAGCACCCCGGCGGCGGGCGGGAGCGCCAGGAACGGCTCGTCGAGCAGTTCGGCGAAGTGCACCGTCTCCCGGGCGGCCAGCGGGTGCGCCTCGGGCAGGGCGACCAGCCGCGGCTCCTCGGCGACCACCACGTGGGCGTACCGGTCCTGGTCCGGAACCGGCAGCCAGACGAACGCCACGTCGACCGAGCCGTCCGCGAGCCCCGCGGTCGGGTCCTCCCAGCCGACCTGCCGCAGCCGGACCGTGGCCGCCGGGTGCGTCTGCGTGAACCGGGAGCGGATCGCCGGGAGCAGCCCGCCGCGGGCCGGGCTGGTGCTCATGCCGACGACCAGGGTCGCCGCCTGCTCGGTCTTGGCGCGCTCCACCGCAGTGGCGGCCTCGTCCCACGCGGCCAGCACCCGGCGGGCGTGCGGCAGCAGCGCCTCGCCCGCCGGGGTGAGCCGTACGCCCTGCGGTTCCCGCACGAACAGCGGTGCGCCCAACCGCCGCTCCAGCGCGCGGATCTGCTTGCTCAACGCGGGCTGGGACACGTACAGCCGCTCGGCGGCGCGCGTGAAGTGGAGCTCCTCGGCGACGGCGACGAAGTACCGCAGGTCCCGCCCGTGCACGTCCATGCCCAACGGTTATCACGCCGGGTCTTGGACGGCCATCCGTTTCAGCGACAGCCTTGTGAGCGGCAGGAGTTGGAAAACCACATCAGGAGCTGACGATGAACAAGGTATGGCTGGTGACCGGTGCGAGCAGCGGACTGGGCCGCGCGATCACCGAGGCGGCGGTCGGCACCGGGGACGTGGTGGTCGCCGCCGCCCGCCGCACGGAGGCGCTGGCGGACCTGGTCGCGGCGCACCCCGACCAGGTGGAGGCGGTGGCACTCGACGTCACGGACACCGCTGCCGCTCAGACGGTGGTACGGGACGTGGTCGAGCGGCACGGGCGGATCGACGTCCTCGTCAACAACGCGGGCCGGACCCATGTCGGCGCGGTCGAGGAGACGACGGACGCCGAGCTGCGCTCGCTGTTCGACGTGCACTTCTTCGGACCTGCCGCCCTGGTGCGGGCCGTGCTGCCGTCCATGCGGGCCCGCCGCTCGGGGGCCGTCGTGCAGATGAGCAGCATGGGCGGCCAGATGTCCGCGCCCGGCTTCTCGGCGTACAGCGCCACGAAGTTCGCCCTGGAGGGGCTCTCGGAGGCCCTCGCGCCCGAGGTGCGGCCGCTCGGCATCAAGGTGCTGATCTTGGAGCCGGGCGCCTTCCGCACCAACCTCATGGGCAACGCCGGGGCCAGCACGCAGATCGAGGACTACGCGGCGACGGTCGGCGCGACCAGGGCGATGGTGGCCGGGGGCGACGAGCAACCGGGCGACCCGGCGAAGGCCGCCGCCGCGATCCTCTCCGCGCTGGAGGCGGAGGAGACGCCCCTTCGGCTGCCCCTGGGCAACGACGGGGTGGACGCGGTGCTCGGGCACCTGGACCAGGTGCGGGCGGACATCGTGGCCTGGGAGAAGGTGGCGCGCGCGACGGCGTTCGACGACTGACGCGCCCTGGGCCGACGGGGCAGTCGGGAACCCGTTCCGGCGCCGGCCGCCGGGTCCTCGGCCCAGCCCGCGAAGCACGCCCGAACAAGGAGCCTGTCCCAGCGGGGGTAGCAGATCAGGATGCAAGCGATGCCGACGAACGCCGCCGGTACGCGGGCTGTCCCCGCCTTGCGATCGGACGCACCGGACGCCACCGGGCCCGCCCTTCGGGCGGACGACGGGAGTTTCGCAACAGGCCTAGGTGTGCTGCTCCCTCGCCTCCCGGCGTCCGCGCAGCCACACGTACACCGGGATGCCCGCGAACAGGAACAGCACACCCTGGTAGACGGCCGCGTAGCCCGCGCCCGCCATCAGCCAGAACGAGAACGCGAAGGACAGGGCCGCGACGATCAGGTCGCGGGCCAGACCTGCCGGGCGGACCCGGTCGCGGGTGCCCTGAGCGAGCCAGTACAGCTGGGCCGCCGCCGACAGCAGATACGGGACGCAGCCGGTGAACGTGGTGATCAGGACGAGGACGCGGAAAGTGGTGTCCGGGCCCGCCGTGTAGTTGAGGGCGATCAGCAGCGTGCCGAGTACCGCGCAGGCCCACACTCCGAATCCGGGCACCCCGCCCTTGCCGACGCGGGCGAACGGCGCCGGGAAGAGTCCGTCGCGGGCGGCGGCGTACGGCATCTGCGCGGCCAGCAGTATCCAGCCGTTGAGGCAGCCGGTGATCGAGGCGACGGCGACCAGCGCGATGGCGGTGCCGCCCCAGTGGCCGCCGGTGATCGCGTCGACGGCGTCCGCGAACGGCGCCCCCGACTTGGTCAGCCTGTCGTGCGGGACCAGGCCGAAGACGGCGACCGTGCCGAGGAGGTAGACGAGGGCGGAGCCGAGGGTGCCGAGGACGCCGGCGCGGCCCACCGTGCGCTCGGGGTCGCGGACCTCGCCGGCGCTCATCGCGGCGGACTCCACACCGAGGAAGCTGTAGAGGAGGAGCGCGGCGGAGGCGGCGACCGCGCCGGTCACACTCTGCCCGGAGGCGTTGAAGGGGCCGAAGTTGTCGGCGCGTACGAAGAACAGGCCGACGGTGCCGACGACGAGCAGCGGCACGAACTTCAGCACCGTGGAGACCACCTGCACCGCGCCGACCCAGCGGGTGCCCGCGAAGTTGGCGGCGGCCGGCAGCCAGAGCGCGGCCAGGGCGACGACGGCCTCGAGGGTGTGGTTGCCGTGCAGCGGTACGAGCACGTCGACGTAGCCGACGACCGCGACGGCGAGCGCGGCGATGCTGACCCAGCACATCGTCCAGTACGACCAGGCCGACAGGAAGCCCGCGAAGTCGCCGAACGCGTCCCGCGGGTAGACGTACAGGCCGCCGGTCACGGGGCTGCGCCGGGCGAGCCTGCCGAAGAGGAGCGCGAGGAGCACCGCGGCGACGGACAGCACGGCGAAGGCGAGCAGGCTGACGGTGCCGTACGGGGCGACGGTGGCCGGCAGGGCGAAGACGCCCCCACCGATGATGTTGCCCATCACCAGGGCGGTGGCGGCGGCGAGTCCGAACGTGCGGCGGCGGCCCGGCGCGACGGGGGCGCGCTCCGGCTCGGTCGCTTCGGTGGTGCTGGTGGCAGTCATGACGCTTTCGGGTGACGGGGGGCGGCCCGTGCGCGGGTGCACGGAGGGGGCGGGAAGGGCTGGATCGTAGCCCGGCATTCCACATGGTGGGCGATCTGTCCACGTGATGGACGGGCGAGAGCGTCGGCCGCCCTGCCCGCCACCGGTGCGAAAACTTCGCTGAGTACCCCTGAGTGGCTTGCACATGCCTGCCTCGCGGGCCTTTTCCCGGCGGGCCGAGATGTTTCCGCGACGCTTTGTTCGCCGCAGGCCAACTGAGTTAACCTGCGACGGATTTTCTCATCGGGCAGTTTCGTGAACTGCGGAAATGCGGCGATGGGTGGGGCCCGGCGCGGTTCCGAGTCCTCGGCGTGAGGACTCTTGGGGAGCGGAACGAGGTGCGCATGACCAGCAGGACGACCGAGGTTGTGGATCGGGGCCCGGGTGAGCGGGAGCTGCGGCAGCTTCTGGCCGGGCTGACCGCCGTACGGGACGGCGACTTCGGCACACGGCTGCCGTCCGACGGGGAGGGGCTGCTCGGCGACATCGCCACCGTCTTCAACGGCATGGTGGACCAGTTGTCCGTGTTCACCTCGGAAGTGACGCGCGTTGCGCGCGAGGTGGGCACCGAGGGCACGCTCGGCGGTCAGGCGGAGGTACCGGGGGTCTCGGGCACCTGGGCCGACCTGACCGACTCGGTCAACGCCATGGCGGGCAACCTCACCACGCAGGTCCGTGACATCGCCCAGGTGGCGACCGCGGTGGCCAAGGGCGATCTGTCACAGAAGATCGACGTGCCGGCGCGCGGCGAGATCCTGCAGCTGAAGGAGACCGTCAACACGATGGTCGACCAGCTCTCCGCCTTCGCCGACGAGGTCACCCGCGTCGCCCGCGAGGTCGGCAGCGAGGGGCGCCTCGGAGGCCAGGCCCAGGTTCCCGGCGTCGCCGGCGTGTGGCGTGACCTGACCGACTCCGTCAACTTCATGGCGGGCAACCTCACCGCGCAGGTCCGCAACGTCGCCCAGGTGACGACCGCGGTGGCCCAGGGCGACCTCTCCCAGAAGATCACCGTCGACGCACGCGGCGAGATCCTCGAACTGAAGAACACCATCAACACGATGGTCGACCAGCTCTCCGCCTTCGCCGACGAGGTCACCCGCGTCGCCCGCGAGGTCGGTACCGAGGGCAATCTGGGCGGCCAGGCCATCGTCCGGGGTGTTTCGGGGACCTGGAAGGATCTGACGGACAACGTCAACGTGATGGCGTCCAACCTGACCGGCCAGGTCCGCTCGATCGCCCAGGTCGCCACGGCCGTTGCGCGCGGCGACCTGTCGCAGAAGATCACGGTCGAGGCCAAGGGCGAGGTCGCGGCCCTGGCGGACGTCATCAACACGATGGTCGACACGCTGTCCGCGTTCGCCGACGAGGTCACCCGCGTCGCCCGCGAGGTCGGCACGGAGGGACGCCTCGGGGGTCAGGCGAACGTGCCGAACGTGGCGGGCACGTGGAAGGACCTCACGGACAACGTCAACTCCATGGCCAACAACCTCACCGGCCAGGTGCGCAACATCGCCCTGGTGACGACGGCGGTGGCGGGCGGCGACCTGTCGAAGAAGATCGACGTCGACGCCCGCGGCGAGATCCTGGAGCTCAAGACCACCATCAACACGATGGTCGACCAGCTGTCGTCGTTCGCCGCGGAGGTCACCCGTGTCGCCCGCGAGGTCGGCAGCGAGGGCCGCCTCGGCGGCCAGGCCGAGGTGGAGGGCGTCGAGGGCACCTGGAAGCGGCTGACGGAGAACGTCAACGAACTGGCCGGGAACCTGACCCGGCAGGTCCGCGCGATCGCCGAGGTCGCGAGCGCCGTCGCCGAGGGCGACCTGACCCGCTCCATCACCGTGGAGGCGTCGGGCGAGGTCGCCGAACTCAAGGACAACATCAACTCCATGGTCGAGTCCCTGCGCGAGACCACGCGGGCCAACCAGGAACAGGACTGGCTGAAGACCAACCTGGCCCGGATCTCCGGCCTGATGCAGGGCCACCGCGACCTGCCCGTCGTCGCCGAGCTGATCATGGACGAGCTGACACCGCTGGTGGGGGCCCAGTACGGCGCCTTCTACCTCGCGGAGGACACCGAGCGCGGCCCCGAACTGCGGCTGGTGGGCTCCTACGGCTACCCCGACGACGAGGAGCGGCCCGTCCGCATCCCCTTCGGCCGCTCGCTGGTCGGACAGGCTGCGAGGGGCCGCCGCCCCATCGGCGTGGAGGAGCTGCCGCCGGGCTATGTGACCATCTCCTCGGGGCTCGGGCAGACGGTGCCCAGTGCCCTGATCGTGCTTCCGATCGTGGTCGAGGACCAGGTCCTCGGCGTCATCGAGCTGGCCTCCGTCACCCGGTTCACCCAGATCCACCAGGACTTCCTGGCACAGCTGATGCCGACCATCGGCGTCAACCTCAACACCATCGTGGCCAACGCCCGCACCGACGAGCTCCTGGAGGAGTCCCAGCGGCTGACCGCGGAACTGCAGGCACGCTCGGAGGAGTTGCAGGTCCAACAGGAGGAACTGCAGCGCTCCAACGCGGAACTGGAGGAGAAGGCATCGCTGCTGGCCTCTCAGAACCGCGACATCGAGGCCAAGAACCTCCAGATCGAGCAGGCACGGCAGGAGCTGGAGACCCGCGCGCAAGAGCTGGCGCTGGCATCGAAGTACAAGTCGGAGTTCCTGGCGAACATGAGCCACGAGCTGCGCACTCCGCTGAACAGCCTGCTGATCCTCGCCCAGTTGCTGGCACAGAACCCGTCGCGCAACCTCACGCCCAAGCAGGTCGAGTACGCGGGCATCATCCACTCGGCGGGCTCGGACCTGCTCCAACTGATCAACGACATCCTCGATCTGTCGAAGGTCGAGGCCGGCAAGATGGACGTCGCCCCCGAACGCGTACCGCTGCGGAAGCTGCTGGAGTACGTCGAGGCGACGTTCCGGCCGATGACGACGCAGAAGAGCCTGGACTTCACGGTGACCACCGCGCCGGGCACGCCCGCAGACCTGCTCACCGACGACTCCCGGCTGCGTCAGATCCTGCGCAACCTGCTGTCGAACGCGGTCAAGTTCACCGAGCAGGGAAGTGTCGAGCTGCGCATCGAACCCGCCGCCGACCGGGAGGTGCCCGCGGGCGTCCACCGCGGTGGCCCCGTCATCGCCTTCCGGGTGAAGGACACCGGCATCGGCATTCCCGAGCAGCAACTGGAGGCCATCTTCGGGGCGTTCCAGCAGGCGGACGGGACGACGAGCCGCAAGTACGGCGGCACCGGCCTCGGCCTGTCCATCACGCGGGAGATCGCCCATCTGCTCGGCGGCTCCGTCACGGTCGACAGCACGCCCGGCCAGGGCAGCACGTTCACGCTCTATCTGCCCGTCGCACGCGCCGACTTCGAGGAACTGGCGGCCGACAGCGGCCGGCCGGCGGAGCAGCCGCGGGAGACCGTTGCCTCCGAGGCGGTGCCGGCGCCGCTCGCGGCTGCCGGCCCGAAGCAGGTGCCCGGGCAGCGCAGACGCCGCCTGCTGGTCGTCGAGGAGCGCCCGCGCGGTCTGCTCACCCTCGTCGCGGAGAGCGCGGTCGCGGACATCGCGCAGGACGGCAGCGATCCACGCGGGGCGATCGACATCATCACCGCCGCAGGGGCGCAGGAGGCGGCGAGCGCGCTGGCCGCGGAGCCCTGCCACTGTGTCGTCCTCGAACTGGGCATGCCGGACGACGAGGGCGCGCGCTTCCTGGACGCCATGCAGGGCGACTCCGCACTGGCCAGTGTGCCGGTACTCGTCCACACGGGGCACCGCGTGGACCTGGCCCAGGAGCAGTCCTTGCGGTCCCGTGCGGGGGGCCGGCCGCTGGACTTCCTGTCCAGCCTGGACGAACTGCGCGAACGCATCACGCTGCACCTGTCCGCCGAGGAGCCCGGAGACGTACTGTCGCTGGTCCGCGCAGAGGAACCCCAGTACGCGGCCGCGCAGCCCGTGGACGACACCTTCCTCGGCCGCAAGGTGCTCGTGGTCGACGACGACGCGCGCAACCTCTTCGCGCTCAGCGGCATCCTCGAACTCCACGGCTTCCAGGTCCTGCACGCGGACAACGGCCGCAAGGGCATCGAGATGCTGCTCGCCCACCCGGACGTCGCGCTGGTGCTGATGGACGTGATGATGCCGGAGATGGACGGGTACGCCGCCACCGCCGAGATCCGCACCATGCCGCAGTACGCGGACCTGCCGATCATCGCCGTCACCGCGAAGGCGATGCCGGGCGACCAGGAGAAGAGCATCGCCTCCGGCGCGAACGACTACGTGACCAAGCCCGTCGACACCAACGACCTCATCGCCCGCGTCCGACGCTGGCTGCCCGCCTGAGGAAGGGACGCACCCGCCGTGCGCACCAGCCGACCGGGCGCCGACCGGCGCCGTCCCAGCCGAGGAACAGGCCAACCGTGAGCAATCCCCAGCAACCGCCCGAGCCGGAGGGCGTACGCGCTCCGGCCGGTGAACAGGCCGCCACCGAGCCCCCGGGAGGAAGCCCGGCCGCCGCCGAGCCGCAGTTCGGCCACGCGGGCGTCGGCGAGCCGCAGTTCGGCCACGCGGGTGTCGCCGAGCCGCTCGGGCCGACGGCGGCGGGTACCGGGCCCGTGGCCGAGACCCTGGTCGGCCCCGATCCGGTCGGCGGCCCCCCGGCCGGGGCGGAGGCCGCCGGCGAGGACGGGCGCGGGCAGACGTCCCCCGTCGGCAGGCTCGCCGCGACCGTGGACCGGCTGCGTCGTGAGGTGCGCGCGGCACAGGCCGAGGCGGACGGGCGTGCCCTGGTCGAACTGGCCAAGGGCATCCTGGTCGAGCGCCTCGGGTGCGGGCCGGCACAGGCCGCCAGGCAACTCGCCGAGCTGGCCAGACAGGCGGGCCTGACCCCGCTCGAGTTCGCCGTCGAGGTCATCAACCAGGCCTCGCGCGACCGGCTCTCCGAGGTGGCCACCGCCTTCCTCGCGATCACGACGGACGCCGCGGACTCCGACGAGGTGGGTGGTCCGCCCGCGAACCGGTCCTCCGTCGTACGGCTGCGCGCCGCCGAGAGCCGTGCGCTGGCCGCCCACGACACCCAGGCCGTCGCCGACTCCCTGCTGGAGCACGCCCTGACCCCGCTCGGCGCGGTGGCCGTGGCCATCTGGGCCGTGGGCTCGGACGGTTCCCTCAGTCTGGCGGGCAGTGCGGGGTTCTCCTCGGCGGAGGCGGGACGCTGGCGGTATGTGCCCCCGGGGGTGGCGACCGTGGCGCGCCGTGGTCTGGCCGAGCGTGCGGGGCACTGGATCGGCTCCCTGTCGGAGACCGGACTGCCCTCCATCGGGCAGCACCTCTACCCGGATGGCGGCAGGGTCGCCGTTCCGGCCGGTACCGGCGGGCGGATCCACGGAGTGCTGGAGATCGTCTGGCCCGCGCCGCTGGGGCCGCAGCCGCCGCAGATCGTCCGTCAGGTGGAGGCCCTGGCGGAGCTGTGCGCCCACACCCTGGAGACCTACGCCCTCCAGTATCCGGACGGTGTCCCGAGGCCCGGGGTCCTGCCGCACGTCGCCGAGCTGATGGACCTGGCCGACGGGCTCCACGACCCCGCCCTGGTGCTCGTGCCGCACCTGGACGCCGACGGGGATCTCGTCGACTTCCGCATCCAGCATGTGAACAGCCGCTTCCTCGACCCCGCCGGCCGGCCGCGCGGCGTCGTGAACGGTGCCCTGCTGCTGGAGGCGTACCCGCTGGCCGCCGGCCAGAGTGAGCTGTTCGACCGGATCGAGCGCGTCTACGCCACCGGGGAGCCGTTCCGCGCCCACCGCATGAGGCTCACCGCCCTGGTGGACGACGTCCCCTTGGCCGCGGTCGCCGACATCAACATCACCCGGCACGCCGGCAACGTGCTGCTGATCTGGCGCGTCGAGGACGAGACGGCACGCCTGGCGAGCCTGCTCCAGCACGCCCAGCGCCTCGGCCGGATCGGCGGCTTCGAGGAGAACCTGCTCACCGGCGAGATCACCTGGAACGGGCAGCTGTACAGCCTCTACGGCAGACCCACCTCGAGCGCCCCGGTGTCGCTGGAGGACCTGCCCGCGCACGCCCATCCCGACGACGCCGTCGCCATCGGCAGGTTCCTGCGCACCCTGCTCCACCACCGGCGCCCCGCGTCCACGGCCTTCCGTCTGCAGCGCCCGGACGGGGTGACGCGCCACATCCGCGTGGTGGCCGAGCCGGTGCTCGACTCCGACGGCCGGCTGTTCGTCGTCCGCGGCGCCTACCAGGACATCTCCGCCCACCACTGGACGGAGGTCGCGCTCGCCGCCACCCGTGACCAGCTCGCCCACACCGAGCAGCAGGCGAGCGAACGCAACCGGCTCACTCTCCAGCTGCAGCACGCGATCATGCCCCCGGCGCAGGCCCCGCTGGAGGCCCCCGGCCTTCAGGTGGCCGTACGCTACCGGCCCGCGGAGACCGAACAGCTGGTCGGCGGCGACTGGTACGACGCGGTCGTGCTGCCGTCCGAGCTGGTGCTGCTGTGCGTGGGCGACGTGGCCGGGCACGGCATAGAGGCGGCCACCAGCATGGTCGTGCTGCGCAACGCGCTGCGGGGCCTCGCCGTGACGGGCGCCGGCCCCGGCCAGTTGCTGTCCTGGCTCAACATGGTGGCCCACCATCTGACCGGCGCGGTCACCGCCACGGCTGTCTGCGCTCTGTACGACCCGGCCCGCCACACCCTGCGATGGGCCAGGGCGGGCCATCTGCCGCCGGTCCTGGTGCGGGGCGCCGAGGCCGCGCCGCTGCCCCTGGTCAAGGGATTGCTGCTGGGCGCCGTGCCCGAGGCGACGTACGAGGAGCACGAGGTCCAGCTGGCCGTCGACGACACCCTGCTGATGTACACGGACGGACTGATCGAACGCCGCGACCGTTCCGTGGAGGAGTCGCTGGCGCAGCTGCTGACGGCCGCGCGCACGGTGTCGCCGACGCTGGACCAGCAGCTGGACCGGCTGCTCACCTACAGCAAGTCGGACACAGACGACGACACCTGTATCGTGGGCATCCGCGTGGCGTGAGGGGTGCGCGACGGGCGCCCGGGACGCCCACGTACCGGACGGCGCCGGGCGTCCGCCCGCCGTTCGACTAGCGTCGTTGCCATGACCAGCAACACCACTCCCACCCTCGCCGAGGCGCTGGCCGCCGGAACCCTCGTCCTGGACGGCGGCATGTCCAACCAGCTCGAGTCGGCCGGGCACGACCTGAGCGACGAGCTGTGGTCGGCGCGACTGCTCGCGGAGCGGCCGCAGGCGATAACGGACGCGCACCTCGCGTACTACGAGGCGGGCGCGGACGTGGCGATCACGTCGAGCTACCAGGCGACGTTCGAGGGCTTCGCGAAGCGCGGCATCGACCGCGACCGAGCGGCCGCACTCCTCTCCCTCAGCGTCGAACTGGCCCGCGAGGCGGCAGCACAGGCACGCGGGAAGGGCGTCACACGTCCCCTGTGGGTGGCGGCGTCCGTGGGCCCGTACGGGGCGATGCTCGCGGACGGCTCCGAGTACAGGGGCCGCTACGGCCTCACCGTCGCCGAACTGGAGGACTTCCACCGCCCGCGCCTTGAGGTGCTCGCGGCGGCCGGCCCGGACGTCCTGGCACTGGAGACGATCCCGGACACGGACGAGGCGACCGCACTCCTGCGGGCGGTGCGCGGCCTGGGCGTCCCCGCCTGGCTGTCGTACTCCGTCTCCGGCGACCGCACGCGCGCGGGCCAGCCCCTTCAGGAGGCGTTCGCCCTGGCCGCCGAGGCGGAGGAGGTGATCGCGGTCGGTGTGAACTGCTGCGCGCCCGAGGACGTGGACGGCGCGATCGCGACGGCGGCACGGGTCACCGGCAAGCCGGTGGTGGTCTACCCCAACAGCGGCGAGTCCTGGGACGCCGAGGCCCGAGCCTGGGACGGCCGCTCGACGTTCACCGCGTCGCAGGTCGCGGGGTGGCGAGACGCGGGGGCACGGCTGATCGGGGGCTGCTGCCGGGTGGGGCCGGAGGCGATCGGCGGGATCGCGGGTGCGTTGGGGGCCAGGGCGTGAACCCGTGAACCGACCCGCGCGGACAGACCCGCACGAACCACACGCCGGTCTGTGGCCCTGTCGACCGACGTGAGCGACACCTCGGTCCATCGACCCGGTTGAACCTCACTGCCGTCCCGCACCGCCCGGACGCCGCAGTCGCCGTACCACCGACAGCGGTGCCACGCCCCGCACCGCACCGTTTGCCTGTGCGGGGGCCGGCTCCGGGCGGGTGCGGGCCGCCTCCCACAGCGTCATCTCCGGGTCGCGGGGACCGTACACGACCGGCTCCCCGTCCCCGCCGAAGATGCGCACCGGGTGCCTGGCGTCCCAGGCCGGCCAGCCCGGGTCGCCGTCCGTCGCGAAACGCACCCATGCCCCGTGCATCTCGCGGGCCAGTGGGCGCGGTGCGTTCGGCCCCGCCAGTTTCGCCGCCTCCGGGACCTCCGCGCTGTCGAAGACGAAGCCCAGCTCGAGGGCGTGACAGGCGCCCAGACCGGGGATGTTGGAGCGCCAGGCGAACTCGTAGACGTACGTCGGCGCGTGGTCGGCACGGGCGTCGGCCAGGCGGTGCAGGGGGTGGCGGAGCAGGTGGTCCGTCACCATCTGGCCCACCACGTCGGACACGGGCGCGTCCGGGTGGGCGGTGCGGTAGCCGCGCGGGACCTCGGGGCCGCAGTGGCAGCGGGCCATCGCGCCGGCCACAGCGACCGCGCCCAGGCGGTCGATGCGTTCGGTCAGGCCGGTGGGGGCCAGCCAGAGGCGGTACTCCTCGCTGGTCCAGCCCATCAGCAGGGGTACGTCGCGGGCGGCGCCGTCCAGCAGCGCCTCCAGCGGGTCGCGCGGTACCAGGTCGCCGTCCACGACGATCCCGAAGGCCGGGCCGCCGAGGATCGGGCTCGCCCGGCGGCCCACCTCCGCCTGCGCCTCGGCCAGCACCGTGCGGTCCACCGCGGCGAACGCCGCCGCCGTCGCCGGCACCTTCAGCCTCGCCGCCATGCGCCGCACCAGGCGCCGTACCTTCTCCCGTTCCGTGGCCTCCAGCGGCCCGCTCTGCAGCACCGCCCGCCCGAACAGCCCCCGGGCGCGGGGGCTCGCCAGCAGCGCGCCGATGCTGATCGCGCCCGCCGACTCGCCGAAGACGGTCACCCGGCCGGGGTCGCCGCCGAACTCGGCGACGGCCTCGTGCACCCACTCCAGCGCCGCGAACTGGTCGCGCAGCCCGGGGTTGGGCGGAGCATCCGGGAAGAGGCCGTAACCCTCCACTCCCAGGCGGTAGTTGAAGGTGACGAGGACCACGCCGTCACGGGCGAAGGCGCTGCCGTCGTACACGGGCACGGCCGACGAGCCGCGGGTCAGGGCGCCGCCGTGGATCCACACCATCACCGGCAGCCGGGCACCGGCAGACGGGTCCGGCGTCCACACGTTGAGGTTCAGGCAGTCGTCGCCGGCGACCACCGGGTCGGACAGATAGCGGGCGAAGGCCTCCGAGTACGGCGGTTTCGGCGGCGTCGGCCCGAAGGCGCCCGCGTCGCGCACCCCGTCCCACCGCTCGGGCGGCACCGGCGGGCGGAAGCGGTGGGGGCCGACGGGCGGGGCGGCGTACGGGATGCCGCGGAAGACGGCGACCCCGTGCTCGTACCGGCCGCGCACGGCACCGTAGGGGGTACGGACCACGGGGTCCGAAGGGTGCGCCGGGTCCAGGGTCACCTCGTCCACAGGGTCCATCCGGCCTCTCCTCACCGCGGGGGCTGCCCACATCACATCACTTCCCCCGTTCATGACACCGCGCATCCGGTGTCTTCCACGGCAACTCGCAACGGCCTTAATGTAGAAAGCGCTTGCCACACGTGGTTGCCGTCAACGGAGTTCCAGGGCCCCCGGGACGGGGCCGGAGAGGTGGGCCCATGGTGCGTACCCCAGGCGCGGCCGGACCGACCCTCGCGGTCGTCGCACGGGAGGCCGGTGTCTCCGTGCCGACGGCGTCCAAGGTGGTCAACGGCCGCGAGGACGTGGCACCCGAGACCCGCCGCCGCGTCACCGAGGCGCTCGACCGGCTCGGTTACGTCAGAAGACCCCGCTTCGAGGCCAACAAGCCGGCCGCCCTCATCGACCTGGTGGTGCACTCGCTGGAGAGCTCCTGGTCGGGGGCGATCCTGCACGGCGTGACGGAGGCCGCGCAGGACGCGGGCCTGGAGGTGGTGGTCTCCACGAGCCTGAACCGCACCCGGCACGGGCGCCCGGTGCGCGACTGGCTCGACAAGCTTTCGGCGCGCGGCTCGGCCGGCGTCCTGTTCAACCTGGCCGAGCTGACCCCTTCCCAGTACGCCTGGCTGGATCAGCACCGCGTTCCGTACGTCCTCATCGACCCGGTGCTGGACCCGCCGCCGGGCGTGGTGTCGGTGGGCGCCGCCGACTGGCAGGGCGGGGTGGCCGCCACCGAGCACCTGCTGGACCTCGGCCACGAGCGGATCGCGGTCGTCGGCGGCCACCGGCGCAAGCCGTGCGGCGGCGCACGGGTCGCCGGGTACCGCTCGGCACTGTCCGCGGCGGGGGTCGCGTACCGGCCCGAGTACGTGCGCCACGGCGACTTCGACGAGGCGACCGCCCACCGGCGCACCCTGCAACTGCTGGACCTGCCCGAGCCGCCGACGGCCGTCTTCGCCTGCTCGGACCGGATGGCGCTCGGGGTGTGCGCGGCGCTGGCGGAGCGGGGGCTGCGGGTGCCGGACGACGTCAGCGTCGTCGGCTTCGACGATCTGCCGGAGGCGCGCTGGGCGACACCCCCGCTGACGACCGTTCGGCAGCCGCTCGGGGAGATGGCCGCTACGGCGCTCCGGCTGCTGGTGCGCATGATGGCCGGCGCACGACCGGAGGGCACCCGCACGGAACTGTCGACACGCCTGGTGGAACGGGCCAGCACGGCGCCACCGCCCCGCTGACCGGCGACGGCACGTCCCCCTCCACGCTCCTCCGCCGGTACCGGTCAGTCGCCCGAGTAGCCGAATATGCCCAAGTGGGTCGGCTCGTCGTCCGTGTACAGGACGACGTACACGCCGGTCCAGCGCATGCGGCATTCGTCGAGCAGTGACTCCCCGGCATCGGGCCCGTACCTCAGGGCCGCACGTGCCCGGGCGAGCACCTCCTCGAAGCGGCCCGGCGTCGGGCGATCGGTGCCGAAGTGATGGACGAGGCGGTCGTGCGCCAGGGGGCGCAGCGTCCCGTAGTCCCGTACGTCGCTCGGCGACGGGGCGGCCGTGGTGTGGACGACGCGGTCGATGTCGAGGATGGAGTGGGTGCCCTCCTGCCCCATGAACTCCCCGTCGTCCCACAGCTCCTCGAGGCTGCGGTACGTGTCGTCGTCGCCGTAGGTCTGCTGGAAGACCCGGGCGTGCAGGGCCTCCAACGACTTCTCGATCGTCCCCTCGTAGGAAGTGACGTACTCCCAATCACTCGCGCCCATCGCAGCCCCTCCCGGCGTCGGGCCTTTCAACTCGGCGCCACCTTAGAGGGGGGCACTGACACTGGGGCGCGAGGCCGCGCACGCCCGGAGGCCTACGCCTCCCACCCGGCCGCCCAGCGGATGCCGCCCAGGAGGTGGCCTCGGAAGTCGGGGTCCTCGTACGCCTCGGAGGCGTGCCCGAGGGCCGTGTAGAAGACCCGGCCCGCGCCCTGCTCACGGCACCAGGCGAGCGGATGGTCGGCACCCATGCCGCCGCCCTCGTACGACGACTCGTCGGCGGAGACGAGCACCCGGACCGAATCGCGCGGATTGGTGCGAAAGTCGTACCACTCGTCCGTGAACTCCCAGACGGCGGGCAGATGCCGCGTCGCCGGATGACCGCGGTCCTCGATGGCGGCCTTGCCCGGCTGGTACTCGGGGTGCCGGTCGAACCAGGCGCCCAGCAGTTCGCCGTAGTACGGCCAGTCGTACTCGGTGCAGGCGGCCGCGTGCACGCCGACGAAACCGCCGCCGTCGCGCAGATACCCCGTCAGCTGTTCCCGCCCCGGCGGGGTCAGCACCTCACCGCTGGTGGAGAGGAAGACGACCGCGCCGTACGCCCCGAGGGAGGTCTCGAAGGCCCCCGGGTCCTCGGTGGCGTCGACCTCGAAACCGTGCGCGGCCCCGAGGTCGCGTACGGCGGCGACGGCGTCGGGGATGGAGTCGTGGCGGTAGGCGGTGGTGCGGGAGTACACGAGGACGCGGGACGGCATGGCTCCGAGCCTAGACGTGTGGCGGGGCCGTCCCAACAGCGGACGGGCACCGAAACTTTCGGCCCCGGGGACCTGTCCGATTCCTTCAAGACCCGCCCCCGATCGCACCCCTAGCGTGGCCGCATGACTCCACGATTCGATGTGATCGGCCTGGTGGTCTCCGACCTGGCCGCCTCCCTCGCCTTCTACCGTCGCCTCGGGCTCGTCTTTCCCGAGGGTGCCGAGGATCTGCCGCACGTCGAGGCGGAACTGCCCGGGGGGCTGCGGTTCGCGCTGGACCCAGAGGAGACCGTGCGGTCCTTCCACCCCGGGTGGCGGCCGCCCGTCGGCGGCGGACGCGTCTCGCTCGCCTTCCGGTGCGACTCCCCCGCCGAGGTCGACGGCGTCTACGAGGACCTGGTGGGCGCCGGGTACCACGGCGAGCTCAAGCCCTGGGACGCGGTGTGGGGGATGCGGTACGCGGTCGTGCACGACCCCGACGGCAACGGGGTGGACCTCTTCGCGGACCTACCGCCGCGCGAGTAGGTCCGTCAGCGGCATCCCCGCCAGCTCCCGCACGTCCCGGGCCAGATGCGCCTGGTCGGCGAAGCCCGCGCGGGCCGCGGTCCCGGCGAGCGGCACCCCCGAGCGGGCCAGCGCGAGGGCGCGTTGCAGTCGCAGCACGCGGGCCAGCGTCTTCGGGCCGTAGCCGAACGCGGCGAGCGAGCGGCGGTGCAACTGGCGTGCACTCAGGCCGAGTGCGTCGGCGGTGACGGCGACCGGGCGGCCCGAGCCGAGCGCCGCGACCACCGCGCCCAGCAGCGGGTCGGGTTCCGGGGAGCGGGCGGCGCGCTCCAGGGCGACCTCCTCCAGCGCCGTGGCGGGGTCGGCGGCGGCGTCCACGCGGCCGGTCAGCCGGCGCACCTCGGCCGCGGGCCACAGGTCGGCCAGCTCGACGCGCCGGTCGCGCAGTTCGTGAGCGGGGACGCCCAGGTAGGCGGGTGCGGTGCCGGGGTGGAAACGGACGCCGGCCCAGCGGACGGGCGGGCCCTCGGGGCGGTACGCGCGCGTGTCGGGGCCGGCGACCAGGAGCCTGCCCTCGGTCCACAGCAGGTCCATGCAGCCGTCGGGCAGCACCGGCCATCCGGCGGCGGAGGGCAGGTTGGTCCACACGACGGCGCCCGGGAGCAGGGACGCCCGCTCGGCGTACCCGGCGGGAACGAAGCCTCGGTCGACAGCCACGCCTCTCAGGCTATGCCGCCGCTCAGTCCGCCGGTCCCTCCCTCTTCTGCTGGTGGATCTGGCTGCTGCGCACCTGCGTGCGCAGGCGGGAGGTGACGTCCTCCGGGGGCAGGAAGCGGGACCAGCGTTCCGGGAACTCCGAGGGCATGTCCGGGTCGTCGGGGTCGGTCGCGCGGACCGAGGCGGCGCGGGCCACGTACTCGGCGGCCTGCTCCGCGCGCAGCCGCTCGTTCGCCTCGCGGGCCGCCGCCGTCGCAGCGGCCGGCCACACGCGGTCGATCGCGGCGTTGACGGCGGCGCCCACCAGGACGGCGAAGGCGGACACGCCGATCCACAGCAGGACGGCCACGGGGGCGGCCAGCGAACCGTAGATCGTGGGGCCCTCGACCGTGTGCGTCAGGTAGATGCGCAGCAGGAAGCTGCCCAGCACCCACATCGCGAGGGCGACCAGGGCTCCCGGCACGTCCTCCACCCAGGGTGAGCGCACGGGGACGGACACGTGGTAGAGCGTGGTCAGGAACACGATCGACAGGACGATGACCACCGGCCAGTACAGGACCTGCACCACGGTCGTGGACCAGGGCACGACGTTCACCACCGCGTCGGGACCCGCCACCATCAGCGGAAGCGCCACCGAACCGATCAGCAGCGCCACGATGAACAGCACGAACGCCAGCAGCCGGGTCTTCACGATGCCCCGGGTCCCGTCGAGCCCGTACATCACCGTGATCGTGTCGATGAAGACGTTCACCGCGCGGGAGCCGGACCACAGGGCGAAGAGGAAGCCGATGGAGACGACGTCGGGCCGGCCGGCCTTGAGCACGTCGTGCAGGATCGGCTGGGCGATCTCCTTGACGCCCCGGTCGGACAGCACCGTGCGGGACGCGTCCAGGATGTTGTTCTGCAGGCTCTGGATGGTGTCGGTCCCGGTCCAGTGGTCGACGTAGCCGAGCAGTCCGACCAGGCACAACAGCAGCGGCGGCACGGAGAGCAGGGTGAAGAAGGCCGCCTCGGCGGCCAGCCCCAGGACGCGGTACTCCATGCACGAGTCGACGATGTCCTTCAGCAGCAGCCAGGCGGTCCTGCGCTTGGAGACGTTCCGGTAGAGGGCACGCGCCCGGTGGAGACGGCCGGGCGGCCGCTCGGAGGTTTCACTTGCTGCTGGCTGCACGCCTTAACGGTATCCGCCGCCCGGGCCGCTGCTCACCCCGCAGTGGGGCGGCCCCCGGGTGTGGCGCATCCGCTCGGCGATACGGGTGACCGATCGCGTACCGAGGGGTAGGTTCGCCCCATGGCAGCCAGCACGCACACCGTGACCAATCAGGCTCCGCCGCTGGTCGGATATGACGTCTTCACCGCTGACCGTGCCCTCGTGGAGGCCGTCGAGCGGCACCTTGACCCCGCGCTCCTGGACGAGGTGCGCGCCGAGCTATCGGGGCTCGGGCTCAGCGCGGGCTCAGCGCAGGTGCAGGAGTGGGGGGCGCAGGCCAACGAGAACCCACCCAAGCTGCGCACGCACGACCGCTACGGCAACCGCATCGACGAGGTGGAGTTCCACCCGTCCTGGCACCGTCTCCTCGGCAAGGGGGTCGCCGCGGGGCTGACCGCGGCCTGGTCGCGGCCGGGCGGGCATGTGCGCCGGGCGGCGTCGTTCGTGATCTGGAGCCAGGTGGAGGCGGGCCACGGCTGCCCGCTGTCGATGACCCACGCCGCCGTGCCCGCGCTGCGCACGGATCCCGTCCTCGCCGCCGAGTGGGAGCCCCGGCTGACCTCCCTGGTCTACGACCGGGGACTGCGCCCGGCCGCCGAGAAGGCCGGCGTGATCTTCGGGATGGGCATGACGGAGAAGCAGGGCGGCAGCGACGTACGCGCCAACACGACGACGGCCCGGCCGCTCGCCGAGGACGGCACGTACGAGCTGACGGGCCACAAGTGGTTCTGCTCGGCGCCCATGTCGGACGGGTTCCTGGTGCTGGCGCAGGCCCCGGGGGGGCTGACCTGCTTCCTGGTGCCGCGGGTGCTCGAGGACGGCACGCGGAACGTGTTCATGATCCAGCGGCTGAAGGACAAGCTCGGCAACCGTTCCAACGCCTCCAGCGAGGTCGAGTTCGACGGCACCTGGGCGCGCCGGGTCGGCGAGGAGGGGCGCGGGGTGCGCACCATCATCGAGATGGTGGCGGCGACCCGGCTCGACTGCGTCCTCGGCTCGGCGTCGCTGATGCGACAGGCGGTGGTACAGGCGATCCACCACTGCACCTACCGGGAGGCGTTCGGCGGGCGGCTGCTGGACAAGCCGCTGATGCGCAACGTGCTCGCGGATCTGGCCCTGGAGTCGGAGGCGGCGACGGCGCTGGGGCTGCGGCTGGCGGCGGCGTACGACGACGGGAGCGAGCGGGAGCGGGCGTTCCTCAGGCTCGCGGTGCCGGCCGCCAAGTACTGGGTGACCAAGCGGTGCACGCCGGTGGTGACGGAGGCCGCCGAGTGCCTCGGCGGGAACGGCTACGTCGAGGAGTCCGGCATGCCCCGGCTGCTGCGCGAGTCGCCGCTGAACTCCATCTGGGAGGGCGCGGGCAATGTGCAGGCGCTCGACGTGCTGCGCGCGCTCCAGCGGGAGCCGCACGCCCTGGACGCCTTCCTCCAGGAGGTGGGCCGGGCGCGCGGCGCGGACCACCGTCTGGACGGCGCGATCAAGAATCTGCTCACCGAACTCGCCGACCTGGAGGGCATCGAGGCCCGGGCGCGCCGCCTGGTGGAGCGGATCGCACTGGTGCTCCAGGGGGCGCTCCTTGTGCAGTACGCGCCCCCGGAGGTGGCGGACGCCTTCTGCGCCTCGCGCCTGGGCGGCGACTGGGGCGCGGCGTTCGGCACTCTGCCGCACACCCTGGATCTGGCCGCGGTGGTGCAGCGGGCGCGGCCGGTCGCCTGAGGTGCTCCGGCCGTAGGGATCGATGGCGGCGGGGGTGGTGCTGCGCCGACTCGGCACCACCCCCGCCTGCCGGCCCCGTTCAAGGAGCGCGGACGCCGTCTGAGCGGCGTTGCACAAGTTTCAACCACGGCTTGGCCCTTCGCCAGGGTTGCAAAAGGTTGCAACCCGTGCCCGCTCTGGCCGGACTTCCCCCCTCCGCCGGTCGTAGACGGCAGTATGAGGAGCACCGTCGACACGGGCCGGGGGACGCCTCCGGCCGGAATCCGTCGACGGGGACGGACAGCCTTGGGGGAGGTTTCCAGTGGCGTATTCGGCCAGAGAGGTCACGCGGCTCGCCGCCCTGGACGTCGGGAAGGCGGCGCGCCTGCTCAGCGAGGTGCGCAGCGCGACGCTCGCGGGGCAGCGCGCTCCCGTCCCGCCGCGTCCGGTGATCGAGGCGTCCTGGGGGCGGATGCTGCGCCGCGGGGTCGACCCCGACCACGACGTCCGTGCCGACCCGCTGGGCCGTGACGAGATCGAGCGCCGCCGCCAGGACTCCCCGCTGCGGCAGGTGCTGCCGGTGCTGCGCGAGGGCCTGCTGTCGGTCGCGGACGTCGCGCACCACATCATGGTCGTCGCGGACGCGGACGGGCGGATCCTGTGGCGCGAGGGCAGCGCGCCGGTGCTGCGCAAGGCGGACGGGCTGGGCTTCGAGCCGGGCGCCGACTGGGGCGAGGGGATCGTCGGCACCAACGGCGTGGGCACCCCGGCGGTGACCCGGCGGCCCGTACAGGTGTTCGCCTCCGAGCACTTCGTACGCTCCCACGCCACCTGGACGTGCACCGGCGCTCCGATCACCGACCCGCGCGACGGCCGGCTGCTCGGGGTGGTGGACGTGAGCGGCCCGTTGGAGACGATGCATCCGGCGACGCTCGCGTGGGTGGAGTCGGTGGCCCGGCTCGCGGAGGCCCGGCTGCGGGAGACGCATCTGAACGCGCTGGAGAGGCTGCGCGCGGTGGCGGCGCCGCTGCTCGCGCGGCTCGGTGGCCGGGCGGTGGCCGTGGACAGGGACGGCTGGACGGCGGCGGTGACCGGGATGCCCTACACCGGCCGGGTGGCGCTGCCGGCGTCGCTCGGGCCCGGCCGCTGCCTGCTGCCGGCGCTCGGCCCCTGCACGGTGGAGCCGCTGCCCGGCGGCTGGCTGATCCGCGCCGCGGACGCGCCCGCGCCCGCACAGGTGACCCGGATCGTCCTGGACGTCTCCCATCCGCGCCGCTGGTCGGTGACGGTCTGCGGCGACACGGGCTCCTGGACCCATGAACTCAGCCCCAGGCACGCGGAACTGCTGTACCTGCTGGCCCTGCACCGCGAGGGCCGCACGGCCGCGGCCCTGGCGTCCGACCTGTTCGGCGACCCGGCCCGCACGGTCACGGTCCGCGCCGAGATGTCCCGGGTACGGCGGTACCTGGGGGCGTTCCTGGAACACCGGCCGTATCGTTTCCGCGAGTCGGCGGAGGTGGACCTGCTCACCCCGGACGACCCGAACGACCTGCTGCCCCACTCGACGGCGCCGGGGGTGAGGACCCGGCGCACCCGAACGTGGGGATAACCCTGCTTTTCCCGGGTCTTCGGCCGGTCCCCCATCCGTCTGCCGTAGCATCCCTCCTTACAGGCCACCCCACCCGCTCCTGAAGTCAACCTACGGACCACCAGGAGCAGTTGGCCTACGCCGGGAGGTTGTATGAAGCACCGTGGCAGGCACCGCCGCAGGCGCCGGGGGCGTGCGCTGCGGGCGACGCTGGCCGGCACCGCGCTGGCATTGACCGCCGCCGCCACGCTGATCAGCACCTCGCAGGCCGCGGGCGGCGACAACCCCGGGGGCCTGACCCGCGTCACCTCGGCTGCCGAGACCGCGAAGCTCCGCCTCCACGAGGACCTCACGGACCACCGCACCCTGGACACGCTCACCCGCGCGATGGGCGGCGCCGTCGACGTCCACGGCGTCCTCTCCTCCGCCGACCGCACCATGCGCGACCGGTCCGGGTGCGACGCCGCCGAGACCGCCGCGCTGCCCGTGCGCCCGGCCGCCACGCGCGCGTACTGCTGGGACCACGGCGACGCGACGACCCCGCAGTGGGTGCCGCGGTCCGTGACCACCTCGGGGGACGCCGAGGCCGACGGCCTGTGGGGCCCGGACCGGGTCGTCCTGTCCGGCTGGACACACCAGGACCGCCCCGGCGGCCCCGCCGCCGAGCGGGGCCTCGCCCGGGTCGCCTTCGTCGACGCCGACGACCCCTACCGCCTCGCCTACCGCTGGGTCCTGCTGGTCGCTCCGCGCGCCGGGGGCCAGGACTTCACCGCCGTCCGCAGCGGTCTGTCCGGCATGGTCTGGTACCGGGACAAACTCTTCGTCACCGCACGCGACTCCCTGCTGGTGTTCGACCTGCACCGGATCCTGCGAACCAACGTCGACAGCGCCGCGATCGGACGGGTCGACGGCGGCTACGCGGCGGACGGCTACCAGTACGTGCTGCCGGCGGTCGGCTCCTACCGGCTGACCGGCGGCCCCTGTTCGGCGGCCGACGACCACGGGGTGCCCTGCTTCTCCACGCTCTCCCTCGACCGCACCACCGTCCCGGCCGGCCTGGTGGCGAGCGAGTCGCTGCGCCCCGGGGGCCATGGGCGCACCGCCCGGGTGTGGCGGTACGCGTTCAGCACGGCGCCCGACCGCGCGGGCCTGCTCGCCACCGACGCGCACGGCGACGTCAGGGCGGCGGAGGCCTACGAGACGGCGGCGGCCGGGGTGCAGGGCGTACTGGCGCACCGGAGCGACGGGGCGGCACGGACCGACTGGTACGTCGACCGCGCCCCCTCGGTCGGCGGTCGGCACAGCACGCTGTGGCGGCAGACCACCTCCGGCGCGCAGACGGCCACCTGTGCGGCCGACGGAACCCATGCCTGCTGGGGCCGCCACACCGCGTCCCTGTCGTACTGGCGGGAGACGGGCGAGCTGTGGACGCTCACTCAGGGCGCGGCGGGCGACGACGGATCGGGTCCTGCCGACGGGCGGGTGCTGTACGCGGTGCCACTGGACGCGGTGGACGACGCCCTGAAGTAGCGTGCCGACCGGCCGGGCAGGATGCCGGGGCCCTTTGTCGTACCGCTCGAGGTCGTGATTCCCTGACCGCATGAGCAGCATGACCGTGACCACGTGGTCCATGGAGCAGACGTCCCCGAGCGATCTGCTCCCCGCCGCGGCCCCCGACCGCGATGTCCGGATCGTCCGCGCCGAGGTGCCCTCGCCGGAGTTCAGCCGGTTCCTGTACGCGTCGGTCGGCGGGGACATCCGCTGGATCGACCGGCTCGGCTGGACGTACGCGCGCTGGCAGGAGCACCTGGACCGGCCGGGCGTGGAGACCTGGGTCGCCTACGACCGGGGCACGCCCGCGGGATACGTCGAGCTGGAACCGCAGGACGACGGAGTCGTGGAGATCGTCTACTTCGGGTTGCTGCCGGCCTTCCGGGGGCGGCGGATCGGCGGACACCTGCTGTCGTACGGGACCGCCCGCGCCTGGGACCTCGCGGACCGCTGGCCGCGGCGGACGCCGACGAAGCGGGTCTGGCTGCATACGTGCAGCCTGGACGGGGAGCACGCCATGAAGAACTACCTCCGCCGCGGGTTCCGGCTGTTCGACACCAAGGTCGAGGAGCAGGCGGAGATTGCCGCCCCGGGCCCCTGGCCAGGGGCGCACGCCCTCTGACCTGCGCGGACGCGAGCGCGTCCGGGTGATGTGACCGACAACACCCTTGTCCCACATGACGGGACAAGGGTGTCCGCATGATGGACGAAGCTGGACTGTGTCCAGATCGCCATGACACGCTTTCGTCATGTCTGGAACTGGAATTGCCTTGGTGAGTCGACGGCACGTCGATCTCGGCCGCATGTCCAGCGCCATCTGTCCGGCGAGCTGACAGCCTCCAGCCAGCACCGGATTTCCCTTTCCCCACCCTCGCGCAAGGACGCGCACGTTTTGTCGTGTGCCCGCATGTGCAGGTCAGAGCCCCGCTCCCCCGCTTGTCCCGAAGGACGTACTCACCATGGCCGCCACCCCGCAGAATCCCGCCACGCCCCGCCGCAAGGTGAGCCGTCACCGTGGCGAGGGTCAGTGGGCCGCAGGTCACTTCACCCCGCTCAACGGCAACGAACAGTTCAAGAAGGACGACGACGGTCTCAATGTTCGGACACGCATTGAGACGATCTACTCCAAGGCGGGTTTCGACTCGATCGACCCCAACGACCTTCGGGGCCGGATGCGGTGGTGGGGCCTGTACACCCAGCGCAGGCCCGGGATCGACGGCGGCAAGACCGCGATCCTGGAGCCGGAGGAGCTGGACGACAAGTACTTCATGATGCGGGTCCGCATCGACGGTGGAGCGCTCACCACCCGGCAGCTGCGCGTCATCGGCGAGATCTCGCAGGAGTTCGCGCGCGGCACGGCCGACATCACCGACCGGCAGAACGTCCAGTACCACTGGATCCGGGTGGAGGACGTGCCCGAGATCTGGAACCGCCTGGAGTCGGTGGGCCTGTCCACGGTCACCGCCTGCGGCGACACCCCCCGTGTGATGATCGGCTCCCCCGTCGCCGGCATCGCCGAGGACGAGATCATCGACGCCACCCCGGCGCTCGAGGAGATGAAGCGCCGCGTCCTGAACAACAAGGCGTATTCGAACCTCCCCCGGAAGTTCAAGACGGCCATCTCCGGCTCGCCGCTCCTCGACGTGGTCCACGAGATCAACGACGTGGCGTTCGTCGGCGTCCGGCACCCCGAGCACGGGCCGGGCTTCGACGTGTGGGTCGGCGGCGGTCTGTCCACCAACCCCAAGCTGGGCGTGCGGCTGGGCGCGTGGGTGCCGCTGGAGGAGGTCCCGGACGTCTACGAGGGCGTCCTGTCGATCTTCCGCGACTACGGCTACCGGCGGCTGCGCAACCGGGCCCGTCTGAAGTTCCTGGTCGCCGACTGGGGCGCCGAGAAGTTCCGCCAGGTGCTCGAGGACGAGTACCTGGGGCGGAAGCTGGTCGACGGTCCCGCTCCCGAGCAGCCCGTCCAGCAGTGGCGCGACCACGTCGGCATCCACCGTCAGAAGGACGGCCGCTACTACGTCGGTTTCGCCCCGCGCGTCGGCCGCGTCGACGGCACCACGCTCACGAAGATCGCCGACCTGGCGGAGGCGCACGGCTCGGGCCGGGTCCGCACCACCGTCGAGCAGAAGATGATCATCCTTGATGTCGAGGAGGGCCAGGTCGACTCCCTGGTCGACGGCCTGGAGGCGCTCGACCTCACCGCCAAGCCGTCCTCGTTCCGGCGCGGCACCATGGCCTGCACCGGCATCGAGTTCTGCAAGCTCGCCATCGTCGAGACCAAGCAGCGCGGTTCCTCGCTCATCGACGAACTGGAGCGGCGTCTGCCGGACTTCGACGAGCCGATCACCATCAACCTCAACGGCTGCCCGAACGCCTGCGCCCGTATCCAGGTCGCGGACATCGGCCTGAAGGGCCAGCTGGTCCTCGACGACAAGGGCGAGCAGGTCGAGGGCTACCAGGTGCACCTGGGCGGCGCGCTCGGCCTCGAGGCGGGGTTCGGCCGCAAGGTCCGCGGTCTGAAGGTCACCGCGGAGGAGCTGCCGGACTACATCGAGCGCGTCCTCAAGCGCTTCCAGGCGGAGCGCGAGGACGGCGAGCGGTTCGCGACCTGGGCTTCCCGGGCTTCCGAGGAGGCGTTGTCGTGAGCGAGCGTGCGGCGCCCTTCTACTGCCCCTACTGCGGCGAGGAAGACCTGCGTCCGAGCGAAGCGGGCCACGGCGCGTGGGAATGCGCGGCGTGCAATCGAGCCTTCCAGTTGAAGTTCCTCGGGCTGCTCGCCCAGGGGCTTCAGCGAGCCGACAGCGGAGGGGACGAGATATGAGCACGACTCAGACCGAACGGACGGCCGAGGAGCTGAAGGCGCTCGCCGAGCAGGCCGGCCGCGACCTGGAGGACGCCTCCGCGCTGGAGATCCTCCAGTGGGCGGCCGACACCTTCGGCAACCGCTTCTGCGTGACCTCGTCCATGGAGGACGCGGTGGTCGCCCACCTCGCCTCCCGTGCGATGCCCGGCGTCGACGTGGTGTTCCTCGACACCGGCTACCACTTCCCGGAGACCATCGGCACCCGCGACGCGGTCGAGGCTGTGATGGACGTCAACGTCATCACGCTCACCCCGCGCCAGACGGTCGCCGAGCAGGACGCCGAGTACGGCCCGAAGCTGCACGACCGCGACCCCGACCTGTGCTGCAAGCTGCGCAAGGTCCAGCCGCTCGAGGAGGGCCTCAAGGGCTACGACGCCTGGGCGACCGGCCTACGCCGGGACGAGTCCCCGACCCGCGCGAACACCCCGGTCGTCGGCTGGGACGAGAAGCGGCAGAAGGTCAAGATCTCGCCGATCGCCCGCTGGACGCAGGACGACGTGGACGCCTACGTCGCCGAGCACGGCGTGCTGACCAACCCCCTGCTGATGGACGGCTACGCCTCCGTCGGCTGCGCGCCCTGCACCCGCCGGGTCCTTCAGGGCGAGGACGCACGCGCCGGCCGCTGGGCGGGCCGCGCCAAGACCGAGTGCGGGCTGCACGGCTGACCATGACAGAGATTCAGGAGACACACGTGACGAGCGGAGCCACCGTCTGGCTCACGGGTCTGCCGAGCGCGGGCAAGACCACCATCGCCCACGAGCTGGCGGGCCGGCTGCGCGAGGAGGGCCACCGGGTCGAGGTGCTCGACGGCGACGAGATCCGCGAGTTCCTCTCCGCGGGCCTCGGCTTCAGCCGGGAGGACCGGCACACCAACGTGCAGCGCATCGGCTTCGTCGCCGAACTGCTGGCCAGCAACGGGGTCAAGACCCTCGTCCCGGTCATCGCTCCGTACGCGGACAGCCGGGAGGCGGTGCGCAAGCGCCACCAGCAGAACGGGACGGCGTACCTCGAGGTGCACGTGGCCACCCCGGTCGACGTCTGCTCGGTGCGCGATGTGAAGGGTCTGTACGCCAAGCAGGCCGCCGGTGAGCTGAAGGGCCTGACGGGCGTCGACGACCCCTACGAGGAGCCCGAGTCGCCGGATCTGCGGATCGAGTCGCAGCACCAGACCGTGCAGGAGTCCGCGGCGTCCGTGTACGCGCTGCTCAGCGAAAGGGGACTGGCATGACGACCGTGGCCGGTATTCAGGAGGGAACGGACAGCAGCCCGTACGCCCTCTCCCACCTGGACGCCCTCGAGTCCGAGGCGGTGCACATCTTCCGCGAGGTGGCGGGCGAGTTCGAGAACCCGGTGATCCTCTTCTCCGGCGGCAAGGACTCCATCGTCATGCTGCACCTGGCGCTGAAGGCGTTCGCGCCCGCGCCGGTGCCGTTCGCGCTGCTGCACGTGGACACCGGGCACAACTTCCCCGAGGTCATCGAGTACCGCGACCGCACGGTGGCGAAGCACAACCTGCGGCTGCATGTCGCCTCCGTGCAGGACTACATCGACCGCGGTGTGCTCAAGGAGCGCCCGGACGGCACCCGCAACCCGCTGCAGACGCTGCCGCTGACGGAGAAGATCCAGTCCGAGCGGTTCGACGCCGTGTTCGGCGGCGGCCGGCGTGACGAGGAGAAGGCGCGCGCCAAGGAGCGGGTGTTCTCGCTGCGGGACGAGTTCTCGCAGTGGGACCCGCGCCGCCAGCGCCCCGAGCTGTGGCAGCTGTACAACGGGCGGCATGCGCCCGGCGAGCACGTGCGCGTGTTCCCGCTGTCGAACTGGACCGAGCTGGACGTCTGGCAGTACATCGCCCGGGAGGGCATCGAGCTGCCCGAGATCTACTTCGCCCACGAGCGCGAGGTGTTCCAGCGGAGCGGCATGTGGCTGACCGCCGGTGAGTGGGGCGGCCCCAAGGACGGCGAGAGCGTCGAGAAGCGCCTCGTGCGCTACCGCACCGTCGGCGACATGTCCTGCACCGGTGCCGTGGACTCCGACGCGGTGACCCTGGAGCAGGTCATCACCGAGATCGCCGCCTCCCGGCTGACCGAGCGGGGCGCGACCCGGGCCGACGACAAGCTCTCGGAGGCCGCCATGGAGGACCGCAAGCGCGAGGGGTACTTCTAAGCATGACCACGACCACGGAACTCTCCGCCACCACCCTCCTGCGGTTCGCCACCGCCGGTTCGGTCGACGACGGCAAGTCCACCCTCGTCGGGCGGCTGCTGCACGACTCCAAGTCGGTCCTCGCCGACCAGCTGGAGGCCGTGGAGCGGGCGTCGGCCAGCCGCGGCCAGGAGGGCCCGGACCTGGCCCTGCTCACCGACGGTCTGCGCGCCGAGCGCGAGCAGGGCATCACCATCGACGTGGCGTACCGCTACTTCGCCACGCCCCGACGCCGGTTCATCCTCGCCGACACCCCCGGCCATGTGCAGTACACCCGCAACATGGTCACCGGCGCCTCCACCGCCGAGCTGACCGTCGTCCTGGTCGACGCCCGCAACGGCGTCGTCGAGCAGACCCGCCGCCACGCGGCGATCGCCGCCCTGCTGCGCGTCCCGCACGTGGTCCTCGCCGTGAACAAGATGGACCTGGTCGGCTACCAGGAGTCCGTCTTCGCGAAGATCGCCGAGGAGTTCACGGCGTACGCGACCGAGCTGGGCGTCCCGGAGGTCACCGCGATCCCGATCTCGGCGCTCGAGGGCGACAACGTGGTGGAGCCGTCCGCCCACATGGACTGGTACGGCGGCCCGACCGTCCTGGAGCACCTGGAGACCGTCCCGGTCAGCCACGACCTGGCGCACTGCCACGCCCGGCTGCCCGTGCAGTACGTGATCCGCCCGCAGACCACCGAGCACCCCGACTACCGGGGTTACGCCGGTCAGATCGCGGCCGGCTCCTTCCGGGTCGGCGACCAGGTCACCGTCCTGCCGTCCGGCCGTACGACGAAGGTCTCCGGCATCGACCTGCTGGGCGAGCCGGTCGACGTGGCCTGGACACCGCAGTCGGTGACGCTGCTCCTCGAGGACGACATCGACATCTCGCGCGGCGACCTGATCGTGCCCAGCAAGGACGCGCCGCCGACCACCCAGGACATCGAGGCGACCGTCTGCCACGTCGCCGACCAGCCGCTGACGGTCGGTCACCGCGTGCTGCTCAAGCACGGCACCCGCACCGTCAAGGCGATCGTCAAGGACATCCCGTCCCGGCTCACGCTCGACGACCTGTCCCTGCACCCGCACCCGGGGCAGCTCGTCGCCAACGACATCGGCCGGGTGAAGATCCGTACCGCCGAGCCGCTGCCGGTGGACTCGTACGCGGACTCGCGCCGCACGGGTTCGTTCATCCTGATCGACCCGTCCGACGGCACCACGCTGACCGCCGGAATGGTCGGCGAGTCGTTCGCCGCGCCCGAGCCGGTCAAGGACGAGGCCGACGACGACGGGTGGGACTTCTGATCATGACCACCACCTGCTTCTACTCGACGTTCGCCAAGGAGGGCGGCCGTGTCGGCAGCGGCGCCCTCGGCAGCGGGCAGGGCGGAGTGGCGCGATGTGCGCGATGACGTACGCGCACTGCCTGCGCGCCCCGTCCCCCCACTGCCTGCGTAAACGAAGACCTGCCGACCTCCCGGCCACGACCTGAAAGACCGTGACCGCCGGGCCAACGAGAGGAAACCCTCCCGTGCCTGCCATCCGCTCGACACTCTTCCGCCGCGGCATAGCCGTGGCCGCCACTCTCCCCCTCCTCACGCTCGCCGCCTGCGGTTACGGCTCCAAGGCGACCAGCACCCCGGCGGACCAGAAGGTCGCCGCCGGTGCCCAGAAGATCGACGGCCTCGACTCCGTCAAGATCGGCTACTTCGGCAACCTCACCCACGGCACCGCGCTCGTGGGTGTCCAGAAGGGCTTCTTCCAGAAGGCGCTCGGCGCCACCCAGGCCAAGTACCAGATCTTCAACGCGGGCCCCTCGGAGATCGAGGCGCTGAACTCCGGTTCCATCGACATCGGCTGGATCGGCCCCTCCCCGGCGATCAACGGCTACACCAAGTCCGACGGCAAGAGCCTGCGCATCATCGGCGGTTCGGCGTCCGGCGGCGTGAAGCTCGTGGTCGACCCGAAGAAGATCAAGTCCCTGGCGGACGTCAAGGGCAAGAAGATCGCCACCCCACAGCTCGGCAACACGCAGGACGTGGCGTTCCTCAACTGGATCGCGGAGCAGGGCTGGAAGGTCGACGCGCAGAGCGGCAAGGGCGATGTGTCGGTGGTCCGCACCGACAACAAGGTCACCCCGGACGCCTTCAAGTCCGGCTCCGTCGACGGCGCCTGGGTGCCGGAGCCGACCGCGTCCAAGCTGGTCGCCGAGGGCGGCAAGGTGCTGCTGGACGAGTCCTCGCTGTGGCCGGACAAGAAGTTCGTGATCACGAACATCATCGTGTCGCAGAAGTTCCTCAAGGAGCACCCGAAGGCCGTCGAGGCCGTGCTGAAGGCGTCCGTCGAGACCAACAAGTGGATCAAGGCCAACCCGGACGCGGCGAAGGAGGCGGCCAACCAGCAGCTGGCGGTCGACTCCGGCAAGGCGCTCCCGGCGAAGGTCCTCGACCCGGCGTGGAAGTCCATCCAGTTCACCGACGACCCGCTGGCCTCCACGCTGAACACCGAGGCGCAGCACGCGGTCAAGGCCGGCCTGCTGAAGGACCCGCAGCTGGACGGCATCTACGACCTCATCCTCCTGAACAAGGTCCTTAAGGCCGAGGGTGAGCCGACCGTCAGCGACGCCGGTCTCGGCGTCAAGTAAGCCCGCAGCCGATGAGTTCTCAGGAGGTGACGACCATGGCCACGACCCTCGCCGAGGCCGCCGAGTCCGTCGACCAGGCGGCACGCCTTGAGCACGTCTCGAAGTCCTTCCCGGTGCCGGGCGGGCGGCAGCTCGTGCTGGACGACATCAGCCTCGATGTCGCGCCGGGCGAGTTCGTCACCCTCCTGGGGGCCTCGGGCTGCGGCAAGTCCACGCTGCTGAACCTGGTGGCGGGCCTGGACGAGCCGACCGACGGCGCCATCACGACGGACGGCCGCCCGGCCCTGATGTTCCAGGAGCACGCCCTGTTCCCGTGGCTGACCGCGGGCAAGAACATCGAACTCGCCCTGAAACTCAGGGGCGTCGCGAAGCGCGACCGCCGCGACCGTGCGGAAGAACTGCTCGAACTCGTACGCCTGAAGGGGTCGTACGGCAAGCGGGTGCACGAGCTGTCCGGTGGTATGCGCCAGCGGGTCGCCATGGCCCGCGCGCTGGCGCAGGACAGCCGGCTGCTCCTGATGGACGAGCCGTTCGCCGCCCTGGACGCCATCACCCGGGACCTGTTGCACGACGAGCTCACCCGTATCTGGGCGGAGACGGGAGTCTCGGTCCTGTTCGTCACGCACAACGTGCGCGAGGCGGTGCGGCTCGCGCAGCGCGTGGTGCTGCTGTCATCCCGTCCGGGGCGCATCGCCCGCGAGTGGACGGTGGACATTCCGCAGCCTCGCCGCATCGAGGACGCGCCCGTCGCGGAGTTGTCCCGCGAGATCACCGAAGTACTGCGTGGGGAGATCCGCCGTCATGGCCAGCACTGAGACGAAGACCACGGCGGGCGCCGAACTGGACGGTGTCGAGGCCGGTCTCGACGCGCTGGAGACCACGGTCACCGGCCGTACGCCCTTCCGGCAGACGTTCGTCAACAAGATCCTCCCGCCGCTCGTGGGAATCGCGCTGGTCCTGGTGGTGTGGCAGGCGCTGATCTCGTTCAAGGTCGTCGACGATCCGACCAAGCTGCCCTCCCCCGGCGCCGTGGCGGGCGAGTTCAAGGACGCCTGGCTGCAGGGCACGCTGCTCGGCTACATCTGGACCAGCGTCTCGCGCGGTCTGCTGGGCTTCCTGTTCGCGCTGGCGATCGGCACCCCGCTGGGTCTGCTGGTGGCGCGCGTGAAGTTCGTGCGCGCGGCCATCGGCCCGGTCCTGTCCGGTCTTCAGTCGCTGCCGTCGGTGGCGTGGGTGCCGCCGGCGGTGATCTGGCTGGGCCTGAACAACTCGATGATGTACGCGGTGATCCTGCTCGGCGCCGTCCCCTCCATCGCCAACGGCCTGGTCTCCGGCATCGACCAGGTGCCGCCGCTGTTCCTGCGTGCGGGGCGCACGATGGGCGCGACCGGTCTGCGGGGCGCCTGGCACATCGTGCTGCCGGCCGCGCTGCCGGGCTACCTCGCGGGGCTGAAGCAGGGCTGGGCGTTCTCCTGGCGCTCGCTGATGGCGGCGGAGATCATCGCCTCCTCGCCCGACCTCGGCATCGGCCTGGGCGCGCTGCTGGAGAACGGCCGCAACGCGAGCTCGATGTCCATGGTGTTCGAGGCCATCATCCTGATCCTGTTCGTCGGCATCGCCATCGACCTGCTGATCTTCAGCCCGCTGGAGCGGTGGGTACTGCGCAGCCGCGGTCTGCTGGTGAAGGGCTGAGCCGCGTCATGCACAACCCGGTCCTCCTGGTGATCGCCCACGGCAGCCGCGACGCGCGGCACGCCGGGACCGTGCACGCCCTCGTACGGCGGGTGCGGTCGCTGCGGCCGGGGCTGCGGGTGGAGACCGGGTTCCTGGACTTCAACGTCCCGTCCGTGCACGGGGTGCTCGAGTCCCTTGCGGCTGAGGGCGTCCGGGACGTGGTGGCACTCCCCCTCCTGCTGACTCGCGCGTTCCACGCCAAGGCCGACATCCCCGCGGTCCTGCGGAAGGCCCCGCCACGGCTGCGGATCCGGCAGGCGGACGTGCTGGGCCCCTCACCACTGCTGACGCGGGCCCTCGAACGCCGTTTGCACGAGGCGGGACTGGCCCCCGCCGACAAGTCCTCGACCGGGGTCGTGCTGGCCTCGGCGGGGTCCACCGACCCGGAGGCGATCGCAGTGATCGCTGACATCGCGCGGGAGTGGCGGCACACCGGTTGGTGCGCCGTGCGGCCTGCGTTCGCCTCCGCTGCATCTCCCGCAGGGTTCTCGCGCACCGAGGACGCGGTACGCGAACTGCGCGCGCTGGGCTGCGCCCGGGTGGCCGTGGCGCCGTACGTCCTGGCGCCCGGCTTCCTGCCGGACCGCATCGCGCGGGGCGCGGCCGGGGCGGACGTGCTGGCCGAGGTGCTGGGACCCGCGCCGGAGGTGGCGCGGGTCGTACTCGACCGCTACGACGAGGCCCGGCTTCCGGCACTGACGGCGCTCGGGGCCTGAGCGCTCCGCTGGAAGTGCCACGATGGGCCGTCGATCCACCGCGGCACCATCGTGGCTGGTCGCGCAGTTCCCCGCGCCCGTTCAGGGCGCTGCCGAATCACAGCCGACTTCGCCCGACCTGCTTGGTACCGCGGCAGGCACCAGCTTTCGGTCAGTCGAAGCGGAGTGCCCCCGTCCTGGTCCTCTTCAGCTCGAAGAAGTCAGGGTGCGTGGCCAGGACCCGGAAGCTGTCGAAGAGTTCCGCCGCCGCGGCGCCCCGGGGGATGGCCCGCAGCACCGGGCCGAACCATACCGTTTTGTCCACATGGACGGTGGGGGTTCCCACATAGCCGCCCGAGCCGGGATCGGCGCCGGCCTCGTGGCTGCGGCGTACGGCCTCGTCGTACGCGGGGTCGTGAGCTGCGGCGGCGAGGTCGGCCGGCAGTCCGAGCTCGGCGAGGGACTCGGTGATCACCGCGTCGAAGTCCTCCGCCTCGCGCTCGTGGATACGGGTCCCGAACGCGGTGTAAAGGTCACGCAGCACGTTCTCGCCGTGCCGTTCGGCGGCGGCGACGGCGACACGCACCGGGCCGATCGACTTGTCGACCAGCGTGCGGTACCAGTCGGGCAGTTCGTTGCCCACGTTGTGCAGGTACAGGCTCATCACGTGGAAGCGGAGGTCGAGCGGGCGTTCGCGCTCGACCTCCAGCAGCCAGCGCGAGGTGATCCAGGCGAAGGGGCAGGCGGGGTCGAAGTAGGCGTCGACGCGGACGGGAGAGGTGTTCGGCACGCCGCCGACGCTAGTCGCCGATTGGTGCAGACCCCTGGTCCAATCACCGGCCTTGTCAGTGGTCCACTTCGCCCACCGGGGTCTGCCGCGGATCGCGTCCGCTCGCCGCCAGGGCTCGCTCGAAGACGGGCGCGTCCTCGGGGACGGGCACGGGGTCGGCGAAACCGTCGTACTGGCGGTAGAGGTCGCCGTGGGTCTCGACGACGTCCAGGACGAGCCGGGCGGCGCCCTCGGAGATCCGGAACTCCTGGCCGGTGGCCGTGGCGACGTCCCATCCGTGGACGGCCAGCTCCTTGACGAGCATCCGCGCCAGTTCCTCCGCGGGCATCCTCGCCATGCCGAGGTCGATCTCCCCCTCCCACACGGCGGGGTCGTCCCAGGCGGCGACGGCGCGGTCGAGCTGCTCGGCGTAGCCGCTCGCCCAGCCGGGGTCCGCGGTGAAGTCGCGTGCGGTCAGTTCCTCGGGCAGCTGCTTGCGCAGGGCGCGGTGTTCGAGTCCGTGCGAGGTGTACAGGACCCAGTGGTTCACCAGGGCACGGACGTCCCAGCCGGTGCAGTGGGTCGGCTCGGACAGCAGCTCCGCCCGGACGCCCCGGGCGACGCGGGCGGCCTCGGCGGCGCATTCGACGAGGTAGGGGTGCACGTTGTGGTAGGCATCGCTCATGCCTCCACGCTAGGAACAGCAGCCGCGCTCCTCTTGAACAAACGCGACACGCACCCCGGCCGGATCACGCGCGCTCGCCGTGACGTCCGCGACCGTGCGCGCCTCGCTGCCCGCCGTGTGCGAAGAAGTCGGCGAGGGGCAGGATGGCGGCGCCCACCGTGACCGCGTCCGGGCCGAGCTTGCCGAGGTCGATGGAGACACGTTCGGCCGGATGGCGCAGGGCGTACGAGGCGGCGTACCGGCGTACGGCCGGCAGGAGGCGGGTGCCCAGCTGAAGCCCTGCCCAGCCGCCGATGAGGATGCGCTCGGGCTGGAAGAGGTTGATCAGGTCGGACAGGCCGGCGCCCACGTACTCGGCGGCCTCCTCCAGGACGGCGAGTGCCACCGGGTCCGTGCCGGTGCCCTCGGGCGGGTAGGCCGCGGCGACCATCGCGGTCAGGGCGGTCTCCTCGTCGGTGCCCTCCGGCGGGCGTCCGCCCTCCTCCCGCCAGCGGTCGATGAGCGCCTCGGCGCCCGCGTACGCGTCCAGGCAGCCCAGGGCGCCGCAGCGGCAGCGGCGCCCCCTGACCCGTACGGTCAGATGCCCCCACTCGACGGACCGGCCCTGCTCCACCTCCTGAGTGACGAGACAGGCGCCGACCCCGGAGCCGAAGAGCACGACGACCGCGGTGCGGGCGCCCCGGCCGGCGCCGAACCACATCTCGGCCTGGCCGAGCGTCCGGGCGCCGTTGTCGATGAAGTACGGGACGGAGTCGGGGAGTCCGCACGTCGAGCGCAGCAGGGATTCCAGGGGGACGGCGTCCCAGCCGATCGTCTGCCCGTGGACCACGGCCCCCTGTTCATGGGTGCCGGCCACGATGCCGGGGACGCCGATGCCGACGCCCAGGAGCTGCTCGGGGGCGATGTCCGTCTCGGCGAGCACCTCGGCGATGCCGTCGCGGATGTGGCCGACGATGGTCTCGACGTCGTAGCCGTGATGCTCCAGGGGCCGTTCGGCGCGCGCGAGCTCGGTGAGGGTGAGGTCGAAGAGCTCGACGCGTACGCGGGTTTCGCCCACGTCGATGCCGATCATGTGGCCGCTGGCGGGGGTGACGCGGAGCAGAGTGCGGGGGCGGCCGCCGTCGGACTCGACGGTGCCCGCCTCCTCCACCAGGCCGTCGGCGACCAGTTCCGCGACCACGTTGCTGATGGAGCCGGAACTCAGTTGGGTGGCCGGGCCCAGCTCGAAGCGGCTCATCGGCCCGTCGAAATACAACCGTTGTAGTACGGCGGTGCGATTGCCCCGCCGCAGGTCGCGCACTGTCCGCCCGTTCCGCGCCGCCATGTTGGTTCCTCCCGACTCTGCCCGACTCCGCAAGATACCGCTGCGCGATCCCTTGACGGCGCGTTTCTTTAAGAGCTTAAATCACGCCGTAAATTAAGCCCGTGAGTGCGGTCGGGACTGCACGCACTCGTGGGTCTCCCTCCGGAAAGGGACACCAGAGCCATGCGCACAACCCGAGCCGCGGCCGCCGGTGCGGTCACCGTTTCCCTGCTCACCGCCCTGACCGCCTGTGGCGGCGGCTCGCCGATGGGCGGTGGCGGGTCCAACGCCTCACCGAAGACCCTGACCTACTGGGCCTCGAACCAGGGCGCCAGCATCGAGGTCGACAAGAAGGTCCTCCAGCCCGAACTCGCCAAGTTCGCGAAGCAGACCGGGATCAAGGTGAACCTGGAGGTCATCCCCTGGTCGGACCTGCTGAACCGGATCCTCACGGCGACCACCTCCGGCCAGGGCCCCGACGTCCTCAACATCGGCAACACCTGGAGCGCCTCCCTGCAGGCCACCGGCGCGCTGCTGCCCTGGGACGCGAAGAACTTCGACAAGATCGGCGGCAAGGACCGCTTCGTCGACTCCGCGCTCGGCTCGACGGGAGCGCAGGGCCAGGACCCGACCGCCGTACCGCTGTACTCCATGTCGTACGCGCTCTACTACAACAAGAAGATGTTCGCCGACGCGGGCATCTCCAAGCCGCCGGCCACCTGGGACGAGCTGATCGCCGACGGCAAGAAGCTCACCAAGGACGGCAAGTGGGGTTTGGGCATCGAGGGCTCGAACCCCTCCGAGAACGTCCACCACGCCTTCGTCTTCGCCAAGCAGCACGGCACCGACTTCTTCACCGCCGACGGCAAGCCGGACTTCACGAACGACGGGGCGGTCGCCGGTGTCAAGCAGTTCGTCGACCTGATGGCCAAGGACAAGATCGCCGCGCCGGGCAACGCCGAGTACGCCCAGAACCAGTCGGTCAGCGACTTCGCCACGGGCAAGACGGCGATGCTGCTGTGGCAGTCCGCGACCGCCAACCTCAAGTCCCAGGGCATGAGCGAGGACACCTACGGCGTCGCCCCCGTACCCGTGCAGTCCGGCACCCCCGGGACCGGCACACAGACCAACTCGATGGTCGCGGGCATCAACCTGGCCGTCTTCAAGAACACCGACAACCTCGACGGCGCCCTGAAGTTCGTGAAGTTCATGACCAGCGACGGGGAGCAGAAGATCCTCAACGAGGCATACAGCTCCATCCCGCCGGTCAAGACGGCCCAGGCGGACCCCGCCTTCAACACGCCGGCCGACAAGGTCCTGAAGGACACCCTCGCCAAGAGCGCCGCCCCGATGCCGCAGGTCGCCGACGAGTCCCAGTTCGAAACGGCCGTCGGTACCGCCGTCAAGGACCTGCTCGCCGACGCGGCCGCCGGACGCCCGGTCACCACCGACTCGGTGAAGGCGGCACTGGAGAAGGCACAGCAGCAGATGCCGGCGAAGTGAGCACGATGATGACCACTGCTCCCGCAGAGGCTGCCGTGCACAAGAGCCCTTCCGGGGCGGCGAAACGCCTGCCCCGCCGCCGCCCCGGAAGGATCCGCCGCAACGCCCTGCCGTATCTGCTGCTCCTGCCCGCCCTGGTCTTCGAGCTCCTGGTTCACCTGGTGCCGATGGTGATGGGCGTCATGATGAGCTTCAAGGTGCTCACGCAGTTCTACATCCGCGACTGGGGCACCGCGCCCTGGGCGGGCCTGTCCAACTACAAGGTGTCGGTCGACTTCGACGCCCCGGTCGGCGCGGCACTGCTGCACTCCTTCTTCATCACCGTCGCCTTCACCCTGCTGTCGGTCGGCCTGTGCTGGCTGGTCGGCACGGCGGCGGCGATCTACATGCAGGACACCTTCCGCGGCCGCGGCCTGCTGCGGGCCCTGTTCCTCGTCCCGTACGCGCTGCCCGTGTACGCGGCCGTCATCACCTGGGCGTTCATGTTCCAGCACGACAACGGCCTGGTGAACCACGTCCTGCACGACCAGCTGCACCTCACCGACAAGCCGTCCTTCTGGCTCATCGGCAACAACAGCTTCTGGGCGCTGCTGACCGTGTCCGTGTGGAAGGGCTGGCCGTTCGCCTTCCTCATCGTCATGGCCGGCCTGCAGAACATCCCGGGCGAGCTGTACGAGGCGGCCTCTCTCGACGGCGCCGGCATGTGGCAGCGGATCCGCCGCATCACCCTGCCCTCGCTCCGCCCGGTCAACCAGGTCCTGCTCCTGGTGCTGTTCCTGTGGACGTTCAACGACTTCAACACGCCCTACGTCCTGTTCGGCAAGTCCGCCCCCGAGGCAGCCGACCTCATCTCGGTCCACATCTACCAGGCGTCCTTCGTCACCTGGAACTTCGGCACCGGCTCCGCCATGTCCGTCCTGCTGCTGCTCTTCCTACTCGCGGTGACGGGCGTCTACCTCCTGCTGACCTCCCGAGGAAGGAAGACGGCCGATGTCTAGCACCTCCCCAGTGACCCGTTCGCCGATGGCTCCGCCCCGGCCCTTCTTCTGGTCCAAGCGGATCTTCCTCACCCTGCTCGCCGGGTTCGTCCTGGTGCCGGTCTATGTGATGATCTCCAGCTCGTTGAAGCCCCTGGCCGACGTCTCCGGGGAATTCCGATGGCTGCCGAGCACCCTGACGATCCGCCCGTACATCGACATCTGGTCGACGATCCCGCTCGCGCGGTACTTCATGAACTCCCTGATCGTGGCCGGCGCGGCGACCGTCTGCTCGGTGGTGATCGCAGTGTTCGCGGCCTACGCCGTCAGCCGCTACGACTTCCGCGGCAAGCGCGTGTTCACGGTCACCGTGTTGTCCACGCAGATGTTCCCGGGCATCCTCTTCCTGCTGCCGCTGTTCCTCATCTACGTCAACATCGGCAACGCCACCGGCATCGCCCTGTTCGGCTCGCGCGGCGGCCTGATCCTCACCTACCTCACCTTCTCCCTGCCGTTCTCGATCTGGATGCTGATCGGCTACTTCGACTCCGTGCCGCGCGAACTGGACGAGGCGGCCATGGTGGACGGCTGCGGACCGCTCGGTGCGCTGTTCCGGGTCGTCGTACCGGCCGCGATCCCCGGCATCGTCGCCGTCGCCGTCTACGCCTTCATGACCGCCTGGGGCGAGGTGCTCTTCGCGTCGGTGATGACCAACGACACCACTCGCACGCTCGCCGTCGGCCTTCAGGGCTACTCCACGCTCAACAACGTCTACTGGAACCAGATCATGGCCGCCTCGCTCGTCGTCAGCGTCCCCGTGGTCGCCGGGTTCCTTCTCCTGCAGCGCTACCTCGTCACCGGGCTCACCGCAGGAGCCGTCAAGTGAACACCTCTCTTACCTCCGAAGGAAATTCCGTGACCATCGACCTCGCCGCACTCCCCGAGGACTTCCTGTGGGGCACGGCCACGTCGGCCTACCAGATCGAGGGAGCCGTCACCGAGGACGGCCGTTCGCCCTCGATCTGGGACACGTTCTCGCACACTCCCGGCAAGATCGCGGGCGGCGACAACGGGGACACGGCCTGCGACCACTACCACCGCTGGCGCGAGGACATCGCGCTGATGCGCCGCCTTGGCACCAACGCCTACCGGCTCTCCATCGCCTGGCCCCGCGTGCTTCCGGGAGGCGACGGCCCGGTCAACGCCAAGGGGCTCGACTTCTACGACGGGTTGATCGACGCCCTGCTGGAGGCGGGCATCACTCCGTCCGTCACCCTGTACCACTGGGACCTGCCGCAGGTACTCCAGGACCGGGGCGGCTGGCCGGTCCGCGACACGGCACACCACCTCGCCTCGTACGCGGCGGTCGTCGCCGAACGCCTCGGCGACCGCGTCCACCACTGGACCACGCTCAACGAACCCCTCTGCTCGGCCTGGATCGGCCACCTGGAGGGCAAGATGGCCCCCGGCCTGACCGACCTCACGGCCGCCGTCCGCGCCTCCTACCATCTCCTCCTCGGTCACGGCCTGGCCGTCCAGGCGATCCGCGCCGCTGCGCCGGGCGCCGAGGTCGGCATCGTCAACAACCTCTCCACGATCCACGCCGCCACCGACAGGCCGGAAGACGTCGACGCCGCCCGGCGCATGGACGGTCACACCAACCGCTGGTGGCTGGACCCGGTCCACGGCCGCAGCTTCCCGGCCGACATGCGAGAGGTGTACGGAGTCGAACTTCCGGAACGCCCAGGCGACCTGGAGACCATCGCGCAACCACTGGACTGGCTGGGTCTCAACTACTACATGCCGCTCCCTGTCGCCAACGATCCCACCGGGCCGGCCCCACATGTCCGCACCGTTCCCCGCCCCGGCGTGCCCCGCACCGGCATGGACTGGGAGGTCGACGCCACCGGCATGGAGCGCCTCCTGCTCCGCCTGACGCACGACTACGGCGCCCGCAAGCTGTATGTCACGGAGAACGGCTCCGCCTATCCCGACGTCGTACGCCCCGATGGGACCATCCACGACCCCGAGCGCACGGAGTATCTGGAGCAGCACCTCGCGGCCTGCACATCGGCGGCCCGGCAGGGCGCGCCGCTCGCGGGTTACTTCGCGTGGTCGCTGCTGGACAACTTCGAGTGGGCGTACGGCTACGACAAGCGCTTCGGGCTGGTGCACGTCGACTACAAGACACAGAAGCGCACGGTGAAGGGCAGTGGGCACCGGTACGCGGACATCATCCGGGCGCATGCGGAACGAGGCCGCAGCGCAGCTTGAGCGGTGACCGGGGGCAACGCGGCAGCCTACCCGGGGGCGCCCGCCACGGCCCCGGCGGCAGCCTACCCGGGGGCGCCCGCCACGGCCCCGTCGGCGAGTCGCACCAGCTCCGCCACCGGCAGCGACCCGGGCGCCCGGCGCTCCCGCGCGAAGGTGGTGGCGAGCCGTTGCAGCAGTTCGTTGAGCGGGGTCGGCACACCGTGCAGGCGGCCCAGGAGGACGATCTCGCCGTTGAGGTAGTCGGCCTCGATGGTGCCGGTGCCACGGGTGAGGGACTGCCAGGAGGAACCGCCACGGCGCTGCGCCCCCGCGAGCGGCACCAGGCGCACCTTGTCGCCGCGCGCCTCCTTCTGCTCCGCGCCGCTCGCGTACGGGATGCCGGCCGCCTCGAGCACCGACTCGCCCTCGGCCCGCACCCGCGCGTACAGCGAATCCGCCTCCTGTCCGGTGAGCGGCCCGCTGACCGCCTCGACGGCGTTGGCGAGGTTGCCCAGCAGCTTGGCGTACTGCCAGCGCGTCACGTCCGGCACGACCGGGGCCTCGAACCGGGCCTTCTCCAGGTCGGCGGCGATCCGGCGGGCGGTGTCGTCGGTGCCGTGCGGATACCGGCCGAGGTGCAGGACGCCGGTGAGCGGGGTGCCCGCGGCGGAGACGACGCCCGGTTCGACGAAGGTGGCCGGCAGCCACACGCAGACACCGTAGACACGGCGGAAGCGGCGCAGGGCGAGCCGCTGGCTCTCCACGCCGTTCTGCGCACACACCAGCGGGAGCCGCTCGGCGGCCGTACCGCCGCCCCGCACCTGAGCCGGGCCCCAGGTGTCCAGCGCGGCCTCGCTGTCCTGGGTCTTGACGGCCAGCACGAGGACGTCGTCCGTGCGCAACTCGCCCAGCGCCGAAGGCCCGTCGACAACCGGCAGCCGGTGGGTGTGTTCGCCGTCCGGGGCGAGGAAGCGCAGTCCGCGCTCGCGCAGCGCCGTGTACTGCGCACCCCGCGCGACCAGGACCACCTCGTGGCCGACCTCGGCGAGCCGCGCCCCGACCGATCCGCCGACGGCCCCGGCTCCGATGATGATGTAGCGCATGCCGACGAGCCTCGCACACCCGCGCGTCGACCTCTGCCCCGGGGGCTCGTCGGCCCTTGCCCTGGGGGACGGTGGATCACGTCCCGGGCATGGCCTCCATGGATCTGCCTGGATCTCCGCGTCACGTGGTCCCGGGGCCGAACGGCGTCCCCTGGTGGAAGTACAGCTGCCAGCCGTCCTCGGTCAGCCGCCACAGCGAACTGCGGTGCGCGTGCCGGCCGCCGTTCTCCGTGTCGAAGGTGAGGTGCACCAGGTCCGGGGCCAGCTGGACGCCCTTGACGGGCGAGGTGACGGACGGACGCGCCCCCGCATCGGCCGTCGAGGCCAGCATCTCGATGACGGAGGCCCGGTCCCAGTGCCGCCCGGAGACGCCGAACTCGTGGAAGTCGGGGTGCAGCAGCGCCCCGACCAGTTCGGGTGAGCACCTGACCTCCGGGTCCAGGAGACGCAGTTCGCGCTCGATCGCCGCCTCGACGGCCGGGCCCCGCTCAGGCACGGGTCAGCTCCTCCAGTTTGACGACCGTGTTCCAGTTGCGGGTGGTGGCGATCAGCCCCTTGTTCAGCCGGGGCCTCGAGAGCTGTTCGGCGAGCTTGGACCGGCCGAGGCCGTCGGGGGCGTAGAGGTAGAGCGCGCGGTCGCCGAGCCGGAACTCCTCCGGCAGGTACGGGGCCGGGTCGATCTCCGCGAAACGATCGGCCTCCACCGGCCCCGAGAAGTACGTGACGTGCAACTGCCTGCCCTCGAGCTCGTCGGCCGGGAACGGGCAGGCCTCGCGTACGGCCTTCAGGTACGCGTGGTCGCGCACGAGCACGTCGACCCGGAAGCCGAAGTCCTTCTC
Source organism: Streptomyces sp. Ru72 (assembly GCF_002920635.1). Classification (GTDB taxonomy): domain Bacteria; phylum Actinomycetota; class Actinomycetes; order Streptomycetales; family Streptomycetaceae; genus Streptomyces. The sequence continues at coordinate 48,544 of NZ_PQSR01000013.1, forward strand.
GATCGCCTCCTCGAGCTCCGCCGCCAAGGACTCCTCGTCACCGTGGTCGGCGGTGAACACCGCGTTGCCGCTCTGCAGATACGTGGCCACCCCGGTGTGACCCAGCCCGGTCAGCAGCTCCCGCAACCGCGCCATCGGCAGCTTCCGGTTGCCGCCCACGTTGATCCCCCGCAGCAGCGCCGCGTACGTCGTCGTCATGCCCACACCCTAGAGCGGACCGCCGGGCGGGCGCCCGGACCCTGATCCGGGCATCGAGCAACCCGGAAAGGTGTAAGGGGCCGCTGTCCTCCCGGATGGTGAGGCCGCCCGGTCCGAGGGGATGAGCCGGGGCGCTCGCGGTTCACCGGGCAGCACGACGAGTCCCGCTTATGCCGCCCCTACCTTCGAAGCGAACGGTGACGGCAGGAGGCCGTCACCCGCACAGAGGGGGGCAAGCCCGTCATGGGGAACGGAGATACGCGGGTGCGGGGCATCGCCGCCCGGGCCGGCGGCTGGAGCGCCCGGCACCGATGGGCTGCCGTCGGCATCTGGGTGCTGTTCGTCGTGCTGGCCATGGCCGTCGGCTCGGCCGCCGGGCGCGTCGACATCAAGGACAGCGACGAGCTCAAGGGCGAGACGCACACCGCAGCGAAGATCATCGAGGACGCGGGGATCAAGCAGCCGGCCGGCGAGAGCGTGCTGATCCAGGCGAAGGACGGCGCCACCACGGCCACCGACCCGCGGTTCCGCGCCGCCGTCACCGCGGTCGTGCGGGCCGTGGACGGCACCGGCCGGGTGACGGACGTGACATCCCCGTACGACACGAAGACCATCTCCAAGGACGGCCGCAGCGCCCTGGTGCAGTTCGACATGCGCGGCGAGGCGGACACCGCCGGTGACCGTGTCGAGCCGGTGCTCGAGGCCGTCGCCGGGGTCCAGAAGGACCACCCGCAGCTGCGGATCGAGGAGATCGGCGCCGCCAGCATGCGGAAGACGTTCTCCGACGCGTTCGGCAACGACTTCAAGCAGGCCGAGTACTCCGCGGTGCCGGTGGCGCTCGGCATCCTGCTGATCGCGTTCGGCGCGCTGGTCGCGGCGCTCCTGCCGGTCGCGCTCGCCATCACCGCGATCATGGCGACGATGGGCCTGATGGGCATCGTCAGCCATCTGCAGGCGATGAACGACACCGCCAACTCCGTGATGCTGCTGGTCGGCATGGCCGTCGGCGTCGACTACTGCCTGTTCTACGTGCGCCGCGAGCGGGAGGAGCGCGCGGCCGGGCGTGATGCGGGCACCGCGCTGCGCATCGCCGCAGCGACCAGCGGACGGGCCGTGATCGTCTCCGGTGTCACGGTGTGCGTGGCGATGGCGGGCATGCTGTTCACCGGACTCGCCACGTTCGAGGCGATGGGCCTGGCCTCGCTGATGGTGGTGGCGGTCGCCATGGTCGGCTCGGTGACCGTGCTGCCCGCGCTGCTGTCGCTGCTGGGCAAGCGGGTCGAGAAGGGCCGCATCCCGTTCCTGCACCCCGACAAGCGGCGCGCCCGCGCCGGTCGCGGCGCCGACGAGGGCAGCAGGCTGTGGAGTGCCGTCCTGAAGGTGGTCCTCGCCAGGCCCGCCGTCTCCCTGGTGGTCGCGGCCGGTGCGCTGCTGGCGATCGCCGCGCCCGCGCTCGGCATGAAGACCCAGAACCTCACCCTGGACCAGGAGTTCGGCGACAAGCTGCCCATCGTGGCCACCTACAACCGGGTCAACGAGGCCTTCCCCGGCGGCTCCGAGCCGGCCCAGGTCGTCGTCAAGGCGAAGGACATCAACGCTCCCGGGGTGAAGGCCGCGATCGCCAGCTTCCGCACCGAGGCGATCGCTTCGGGCGCCTCCCGCGGCCCGGTCGACGTCAAACTGCACGACGCGCAGAACGTGGCCGTGATCTCCGTCCCGCTCGTCGGCGGTTCCGACCTGGACAAGGCGGGCGAGAGCCTGGAGCTGCTGCGCGACAGGGTCCGGCCCGACACGCTCGGCAAGGTGGAGGGCGTACAGGCGCCGATCACCGGTCAGGTCGCGGGCTCGCACGACTTCAACGACCAGCTCGTCGGCTCGGTGGTGCCGGTCTTCGCGTTCGTGGTGGTCTTCGCCTTCCTGCTGATGCTCCTTTCGTTCCGCTCCCTGACGATCGCGATCACCTCGATCGTCCTGAACCTGCTCTCGGTCGGCGCGGCCTACGGCATCCTGGTCGCAGTCTTCCAGCACGGCTGGGGCGCGTCGCTGGTGGGCGCGCACGGGGTGGGCGCCATCATCACCTGGCTGCCGCTGTTCCTCTTCGTGATCCTGTTCGGCCTGTCGATGGACTACCACGTGTTCGTGGTCTCCCGGATCCGCGAGGCCCGTCTGCGGGGCCGGACCACGAAGGACGCGATCACTCACGGTGTGGTGACCACGGCCGGAGTCGTCACCAGCGCCGCGGTCATCATGGTCGCCGTCTTCGCGATCTTCGGAACGCTGTCCATGCAGTCCATGAAGCAGATGGGCGTGGGCCTGGCCGCCGCGGTCCTGATCGACGCGACCCTCATCCGGGGCGTGCTGCTGCCGGCGGTGATGGCACTGCTGGGCGAGCGCAACTGGTACCTGCCGAAGTGGCTGCACCGGCTGCCGGACCTCACGCACGACGAGGCGCCGCAGGAGATGGCACCGGCGGTGCGGGACGAGAGCGAGCCGCTGGGGGTGTGAACCCCGCCTGAGCGAGGGCCCGTCGGCGACCGGGGAGCCGGCGGGCCCTCTCCTTGTGGGCAGCCGGCGGCCCTCCCTGTGCGGGGATCTCACATCGCCGACGCCCGGTGCAGCCTGGGCCACTTGTCCGCGGGTTCGTCCGGCCCCGGCCGGTGGCCGTCCCGACCTGCGTGAATGCGACACTGGCAGACCTCGAGGGACCGATGGAGGACACGGAGGCGGGCGATGGACGAGACGCGGGCGCGGGATGTGCTGGACGCGGCGGGCGTACTGCCGGGTGCGGCGCGGGACGCGCGGCTCCTCGCCCTGGGTGAGAACGCGGTGTTCGCCGTCGGGGATCTGGTGGTCAAGGTGGGCCGCGACGCCGAGCTGCTGGACCGGGCGCGGCGTGAGCTGGACATCGCGGTCTGGCTGGCCGAGGCGGATGTTCCGGCGGTACGGGCCGCGGAGCCCGAGCCGCTGCTCGTCGACGGGCATCCCGTGACCGTCTGGCACCGGCTGCCCGATCCCGTACGCCCCTCCGAACCGCGCGACCTGGCCGAACTGCTGCGGATGGTGCACGCCCTCCCCTCCCCCGCCTTCGCCCTGCCGCCCCGCGATCTGCTGGGCGGGGTGGAACGCTGGCTGCGGCTCGCGGGCGACGCGATCGACCCGGCGGACGCGGCCTATCTCCGCGAGCGCCGCGACGGGTTCGCCGCCGCGGCGGCCGCCCTCACCCCGCACCTGGCGCCCGGACCGATCCACGGCGACGCGCTGCCGCGCAATGTGCACATCGGCCCAGGCGGCCCGGTCCTGGTCGACCTGGAGACCTTCTCCGCCGATCTGCGCGAGCACGACCTGGTGGTCATGGCGCTCTCCCGTGACCGCTACGGTCTGCCGGCCGAGGCGTACGACTCCTTCACCGCCGCCTACGGCTGGGACGTACGCGCGTGGGAGGGCTGCTCGGTGCTGCGCGGTGCCCGTGAGACGGCCAGCTGCGCCTGGGTCGCCCAGCACGCGCCCAGCAACCCCAAGGCCCTCGCCGAGTTCGAGCGCCGGGTGGCGTCGTTGCGGGACGGGGACGAGACGGTGCGCTGGTATCCGTTCTGAGAGCCATCGGTTTCGTTCAGCGGCCCGCTCCGCGCCGCCGTCAAGCCGTGGCGGGCGCCGGCTCCCCCGCGTCCCGGTCCTTGATCGTCCCTGCGGCGCGGCGCAGTTCGGCCAGCACCGTGCGGACCGCGGTGCGCGCCGTGCGTTCGGGGCGGCACAGGGCGTCGATGTGCCGCCTGGCCCGGACGCCGTCGATCGGCCGGAGGACCAGTGCCGGGTGCGGGCGCATCGTCCAGCGCGGCATCAGCGCGATACCGCCGCCGGCGGCCACGGCCTCCGCGACCACCGCGAACTCGTTGATCCGGTGGACCAGCCGCAGCCGGCGCCCGGCCGCGGCGGCGATGGCCTCGATGGTGGCCATGACGGGGAACCCCTCGTGCACGGTGATCCACGGCTCGTCGGCCACGTCGTGCGGGGTGAGTCTCCGCTTGCCCGCCAGCGGATGGTCTGTGGGCAGCGCCACGTCGAGCGGTTCGCGCAGCAGGGTGGTCACGGTCACCGTGCCCGGCCACGGCGGGGCGTGATCGAGGCGGTGGGCGAGCACGAGGTCGTACTGCCTCGTCAGCCGGGGGAAGTCCTCCTGCGGCACGTCCTCGTCGGCGAGCGCCAGCCGGGGCGAACCGGGCCCGCTGCAGGCCCGCAGCAGCGGCGGGAAGAACGCCGAACCGGCGCTGTGGAACGCCGCCAGCGACACCTCGCCGTCCGCTGTCCCGACGAACTCCTCCACGGCGCCCCGGGCCCGCGCCAGCGCCGTCTCCACCTCCACGGCCGCGCCCGCGAGGGCCTGCCCGGCGTCGGTGAGCACCAGCCGCCGCCCGTGCCGCTCGGTCAGCGGCACCGGGACCGAACGCTGCAGCAACCGCAGTTGCTGGGAGATGGCCGACGGCGTCACCAGCAGCGCCTCGGCCACCGCGGTGACACTGCCGAGTTCGCCCAGCTCCCGCAGGATCCGCAACTGACGTTCGTCCATTCCCGCAGTGTAGGGGTAGTGTGTAGGCACACTAAACGATCGTTTTAGAAACTGGTTCTGGGCTTCAGGGTCCTGCCCGGTGCACCGTGAGCGTGTGTTCCACACCCGCCGTACCGATGCGGTACTCCTCCTCGTCGCGCTCGTCTGGGGTTCCAGCTATCTCTCCGCCCAGACAGCGGTGTCCGCGCTGCCCGTCCCCGCGGTCCTGTTCGCCAGGTACGCGCTCTCCGCACTGGCCTGCCTGCTCCTGGTCCAGGGCACCGCCCGCCGTGGACGGCGCCGGTGGACACGGGACGAGGCACGGGCCGGAGTGCCGCTGGGGCTGACCCAGGCCGCGGTGCTGGCCGTGGAGACGTACGGAGTCGCCCACACCAGCGCCGCCAACGCGGGGCTGATCATCAGCCTGACCATCGTGCTCACCCCACTGCTCGACCGCTCCGGTCACCCCGGCGGGCTGCCGCCCTCCTTCCACGCCGCAGCGGGTGTGTGCGTCCTGGCCGTGGGACTCCTCATGTCCGGCAACGGCTTCCACGCGCCCGGACTCGGCGACCTGCTGATGCTCGCCGCCGCCGTCGTGCGGGCCGTGCACGTGGCCCTGGTCGGCCGGCTCACCGCGGGCCGCGCGGTGCGTCCCCTGCACCTGACGACGCTGCAGACCGTCATCGGCACGGCGTTGTTCCTCCCCGCCGGCGCCACCGCCCTGCCCGACTTCGCGCACGCCGGCGCCGCGACCTGGGTTCAGCTGCTGTATCTGGCCCTGTTCTGCAGCGTGTTCGCCTTCCTCGCGCAGACCTGGGCCGTCCAGCGCACCTCCGCCAGCCGCGCCGGTCTGCTGCTCGGCACCGAGCCCGTGTGGGCGGTGGCCGTGGGCGTCGTCCTCGGCGGCGACCACCTCACCCCGCTCACCGGCCTCGGCTCGGCCCTGATGGTCGCCGGAACCTACTGGGGCCAGTCCGTCGAGCGCGCCCACCGTTCGGCCGCACCGGACCCGGCGCACCGCCCCGCCCCCGCGCATCACACCGGAACCGAGAAGAACACCACGCGCGGGACCACGGCGCCCACCGTCTCCTGAACACCCGGCCCGCCTCAGACCCTCCCGTCCACCGCCTCCCGCAGCGGCCACGTACCGTCCACCACCGCCTCCGTGTCGCCCTTGGCGCGCAGGAACTCCTGGAAGTCGGCCGCCCAGTCCGCGTACCACTCGATCTGGCGGCGGTGCAGCTCCGCCGGGCCGAGGGCCGCGACCTTCGGGTGGCGGCCGGCTATCGCCGCGGCCAGCCGGGCCGCGGCCAGCGCGTCCGCGCCCGCGTTGTGCGCGGACTCCAGCGCCACCCCGTACTCCGCGCAGACAGCTTCGAGGTTGCGCTTGCCACGGCGGTAGCGCTCGGCCCAGCGGTCGATCGTGTACGGGTCGATGACCGGGCCCGGTGCCAGGCCGCCCAGACGGTCGCGCAGGGACGGCAGTCCGTGCCGTCGCAGCTCGGCGGAGAGCAGGGTCAGGTCGAAGGCCGCGTTGTAGGCGACGACCGGGACTCCCGTCCTCCAGTACGCCACCAGGACCTCGGCGATCGCGTCCGCGACCCGGTCGGCCGGGCGGCCCTCGGCCATCGCCCGCTCGTTGCTGATCCCGTGCACCGCGACCGCGTCGGCCGGGATCTCCACGCCCGGATCCGCCAGCCAGTCGCGGCGGCCGAGCGGCTCCCCGTCCTTGACCTCGATCACCGCCCCCGTGACGATGCGCGCCTCATACGGATCCGTCCCGGTCGTCTCCAGGTCGAAGCCGATCAGCAGCTCCCGGTGCCAGGCCATGGCGGCCCCCCTTCGTGGTGGTGCTTTCCCCCAGTGGCCTCCACCCTCGCATGCGCCACTGACAATCCGAGGACCGGATTCCGCTTCCGGTCGGCACCATGGGACAGTTCAGGACACCGGACGCGAATCCGCCCAAGCCAGTTCGAACTCCTCGCGGTAGGTGGGGAAGAGCCCGTTCTCCTCGGCGTCGTCCGACCTGACGACCCGGCTGCCGCCGCGCAGCACCAGCACCGGCGCCTCCATGCCGCGGGTGCGCCGCAGGTAGGACTGCACGACCGCGATGCCGTCGGAGCCGTCCCCGTTCACCAGGTACGCGGTGAAACGGGGCGTTTCGTCGAAGACCTGGATCTCGAAGGCGCCCGGGTCGTGCAGCTTCGAGCGCACCCGGCGCATGTGCAGGATGTTCATCTCGACCGCGCGGCTCAGCTCGCCCTTCCTGATGCCGAGCTCCCGCTCGCGCCGTTTGACCGCGCTGGAGGCCGGGTTGAGGAACAGCAGCCGCACCCGGCAGCCGGACTCGGCGAGTCGTACCAGCCGCCGGCCGGAGAAGTTCTGCACCAGCAGGTTGAGGCCGATGCCGATGGCGTCCAGGCGCCGGGCACCGCCGAAGATGTCCTCGGCGGGGAACTGCCGCAGCAGCCGCACCCGGTCCGGGTGCACGGCGACCACGTCCGCGTACCGGTCGCCCACCAGGTCCTCGACCGCGTCGACGGGCAGCCGGCGGGCGGAGGGCACGTCGCCGCCGGCGCCCAGGATCTCCAGGAGCCTGGCGGAGGCGCGCTCGGCCTGCGCGAGGACCGCCTCGGACAGGGCCCGGTTGCGGGAGACCACGTTCCGGGTCACTTCCAGCTCGTCCAGCGCGAGTTCCACGTCGCGGCGCTCGTCTATGTACGGCTCGAAGCACGGCCAGTGCTGCACCATCAGCTCGCGCAGCTGCGGCAGCGTGAGGAAGCTGAGCACGTTGTCGTCGGCGGGGTCGAGCAGATATCCCTTGCGGCGGCTGACCTCGCGCACCGCGACCGCCCGCTGCACCCACTCCTGGCCGGCCGGTCCGGCGGCGGCGACCACCCAGTCGTCGCCGTGGACCGGTTCGTAGACGGGGCGGAGAACGGCGGCCACTACCGCGCGCAGCCGCTGCTCCACGAGATTCAGCCAGATGTAGGCCCGCCCGGCCCGCTGGGCGCGGGTCCGCACCTCGCGCCAGGCGTCGGCGTCCCAGTCCAGTTCCGGTCCGATGGATCCCATCTCCATCGGCCGTGCCAGGGACACCGCCCCGGGCGGGACATCCGCGGAGTTCCCCTCGTGTCCCTCGTCACCAGGGGGCAGCTCCAGCCCTCCCGAGCCCACCCGCGCACCGCCTTCCGCTCCCCCGAGCCTCCCCAGGGGCAAGGCCCCGGCCAACGATCAAGGAAGACTACTCCGGGAGTGCGGCACGGTGCAGCCGGATGGACAGGGTCATTCCTCAACTACCGTTTCGCGGACGTCCGTTCTGGTCGGCGAGGGCGGGCGGAGTGAGCGGATTCATAGCCGTGACGTCGCGCGGAGCGATGGAGAAGCCCTGCCAGTGGACCGGCATGGGCTGCTGGTCCTCGTCACGCGCGACGTGGTGGAAGCCGACGTTCACCCACACCACCGGGTGAGTGAGAGTCTGGCCGTTGACCCATGCGTCGACCGTCTTGGCCGCCCCCGTACCGCAGTTGCCCACGTTGTCACTGGCGAACTGCTCGCACGGCTTGTACTCGGTGAAGTAGATGTCGTGCTTGGTGAAGTCGTGGCCGAGGTATTTGGTGGACGCCCCGGGGACGATCTCGTACGAGCGCGGGTGGCCGTCCTTGTTCTTGCCGGCGTCGCTGACGACCCGCCACCAGCGCATGTTCTCGGCGTCTCCCGCGAGTTCCTTGGTGACGGTGGTACGCCTCGTCCTGTTGCTGGGCGCCTGGGCGCCCCGGGCGGGCGGGCTGACCACGGAGTCGTACTGCTCGATCCTGTTCCTGGAGGAGCCGTCGAGGCCGAAGTCGAGCCGCCAGAAGACGTTGTGGCTGTGGCTGGTGGCGTACGAACGGGCCCCCTGGCCGATCGGCCAGCCGCGGCCGTCGCCCGCGTCGTAGTCGTACGGCGAGAGGCTGCCGGTGGCGCCGACGTTCATGCTGACCGTGCCGTCGTCCTGGAAGCGCCATTCGGTGATGTACTCGTACCAGCCGACCTTGTTGACGGTGTAGACCAACAGGTCCTTGCCCTGGGCCTGGTAGACCTTGTTCCCGTCGTCGCTCTGCATACGGTAGGCGTGTCCGCGTGAACGGGTCGTGACGCACAGGCCGTTCACGTTCGGGTGGCGCGGGTCCACGGCGTTCGGCACCTTCACCGACTTGATGGTGCCGCCGGGACACTCGGCGGGCGCCATGTTCATCAGGCCCTGCGCGAACCCGGCGCCCGTCAGGTCGCTGTACTCGACCGAGCCGTCGTCGTAGGGGACGTCTATCTGGGCGAGCCGGGCGCTGTTCAGGACCTTGATCGGGCGGCTCTCGCCCGGCGGCTGGTAGGAGACGTGCTCCAGCACCAGACCGGCGTATCTGTCGTAGCGCCGGCACATCCGCCAGGTGGTGCCGGTGGAGAGCTTCTGCTCGATCCGGTAGGCGGCACCGCACTCGGCGGCCGGCGCCGCGGCGGTCCTCGGCCCGGCGAAAGCCGGGGTGGCCGCCGTGCCGCCGAAGGCGAGCCCGGCGGTCAGCAGGCCGGCCATGGCCCGCCGGTGGAGCGACCACCGCCGGGCACGGCTGTTTCTGTTCACGCGCATGACGAAGAGACTCCTGTCGCACTGAGTGAGAAGGACGAAGGGAAGGCGAGGCGGTTCAGCCGAGCCTGCCGACCTTTCGGGCGCTCAGGTCGATCACGAAGGACCGGCCGTCGATCCAGGCACCGTTCGGGATCTTCGGGAGGAGCCGCACACAGCGGTGCGTGCCGCACTGGTCGAGGACCGGGGGCTGGGCACCCGGGACCGCTCGGTAGACGATGCCGGTGAGCATCAGCTGGCCGGGCGAGGTGAGCTCCTTGCCGGTGGCGTCCTTGTAGTCGGCCTTCAGACCCGCGCCGAGCGGGTCGGCGATGAGGAGCCGGGCCGCCTCGGCGTTCTCCTCGCGGGTGAGGGGCGGCTGCACACCGTGCTGGGCGCCCGTTCCCTCGACCTTCCCGGAGCGCAGCTCGACGGTCTTGGTGACGAGAGCGTCGCTCTTGTAGTCGTAGAGAGTGACCTCCGCGCGTCGGGGCGCGTTCGGGTCGTCCAGTTCGTCCGCGTCCGGCTCGGCGAGGTCGACGGCGAGGCGTTGCGGGCCCTTGCCGCCCTCGACGTTCTGCCCGGCGGCGAGCTGCGGGCCGCTCAGCGCGATGCGCTCGGCGCGCCGCACCTCGTCGTCGGTCAGCGGGTCGTCGCCCTTGCCGGTCGCCCCCTCTGCGGGAGCCTGCTCGACGACACCGGGCCCCACGGACTGGTCCTGCTGCCGGGCGGCCTGCCGGGCAGCGAGCCCGCCGCCCCTGCCACCGGGCTCCTCGGCCCCCGCCGAGCCCGGCAGCGTGATCCCGACCATGACGGCGGTCCCTGTCACCGCGATGGCCGCACCCGCCACCACCTTGCCCAGGTGGCGACGCACTGTACTGCGCACATTTCCCCCTACTCCCCCTGCGTTGCGGGAGTGGCTCGAGCCCCACTGGTTCGGCACACCACGGCGCGCGGTGGTCAGCGCGCGCGCCGGGTGTGCGCTGGTCGGCCGTTAAGAGGGGTGCACGTGAGGGGAGGTTCCCTCGTCCAAGGGATCCGGGGGCGCCGCGGGCGATTCGCGCCATACTCGTCACTCGAAGAGGGACCGAGCAGGATGGGTCAGGATTCCCACCGGCTCAGGAGGGGGAGCAGTCACTTTCGGGAACTCGGCCGCAGGGCGCCCCCAGAGGGCCGGCAAAGCTGGGAGAGTCGAATTCATGCAGGTCTGGCCTGGAGAGGCGTATCCGCTCGGTGCCACCTATGACGGCGCCGGAACCAATTTCGCGGTCTTTTCGGAGGCCGCCGACCGGATCGAGCTGTGTCTGCTGCACGACGACGGCTCGGAGACGGCGATCGAGCTGCGGGAGACGGACGCGTTCGTCCGGCACGCGTATCTGCCGGGGGTGATGCCCGGGCAGCGGTACGGGTTCCGGGTGCACGGTCCGTACGCCCCCGAACGTGGGCTGCGCTGCAACTCGGCGAAGCTGCTGCTCGACCCGTACGCGCGTGCGATCAGTGGCACGGTGAGGTGGGGCGAGGAGGTGTACGGCTACCCGTTCGGGTCCCCCGACAAGCGCAACGACCTGGACTCGGCGCCGTACACCATGGCGTCCGTGGTGATCAACCCGTACTTCGACTGGGGCGACGACCGCAGGCCGCGCACCGAGTACCACCGTACGGTGATCTACGAGGCCCATGTGAAGGGCCTGACGATGCGCCACCCGGCGCTTCCCGACGAGCTGCGCGGCACGTACGCCGCGCTCGCCCACCCGGCCATCATCGAGCACCTGACCGAGCTGGGCGTCACCGCACTGGAACTGATGCCCGTACACCAGTTCGTCAACGACCACCGTCTGGCGGACATGGGCCTGAGCAACTACTGGGGCTACAACACGATCGGTTTCTTCGCCCCGCACAACGCGTACGCCTCGTGGGGCGACCGCGGCCAGCAGGTCCTGGAGTTCAAGTCGGCGGTGAAGGCGCTGCACGAGGCCGGTATCGAGGTCATCCTGGACGTCGTCTACAACCACACCGCCGAGGGCAACCACCTGGGCCCCACGCTGTCCTTCCGGGGCATCGACAACCCCTCGTACTACCGGCTGGCGGACGACCCGCGGTATTACATGGACACCACGGGGACCGGCAACTCCCTGCTGATGCGCTCGCCGCACGTCCTGCAACTGATCATGGACTCGCTGCGCTACTGGGTCACCGAGATGCACGTGGACGGCTTCCGGTTCGACCTGGCGGCCACCCTGGCACGGCAGTTCCACGAGGTGGACCGGCTGTCGTCGTTCTTCGACCTGGTGCAGCAGGATCCGGTGGTCTCCCAGGTGAAGCTGATCGCCGAGCCGTGGGACGTCGGCGAGGGCGGCTACCAGGTGGGCAACTTCCCGCCCATGTGGACCGAGTGGAACGGCAAGTACCGCGACACCGTGCGCGACCTGTGGCGCGGCGAGCCGCGCACCCTCGCGGAGTTCGCCTCCCGGCTGACCGGGTCCTCGGACCTCTACCAGGACGACGGCCGCCGCCCGCTCGCCTCCATCAACTTCGTGACCTGCCACGACGGCTTCACGCTGCACGACCTGGTCTCGTACAACGAGAAGCACAACGAGGCCAACGGCGAGGACAACCGCGACGGCGAGAGCTTCAACCGGTCCTGGAACTGCGGTGCCGAGGGCGAGACCGACGACCCGGAGGTGCTCGAGCTGCGGGGCCGGCAGATGCGGAACTTCATCGCCACACTGATGCTCTCCCAGGGCGTGCCGATGCTCAGCCACGGCGACGAGTTCGCGCGCACCCAGAACGGCAACAACAACGCGTACTGCCAGGACAGCGAGCTCTCCTGGGTCCAGTGGCCCGAGGACGGCAGCGATCTGCTGGAGTTCACCCGCGCGATGGTGTGGCTGCGCCGCGACCACCCGGTCTTCCGCCGGCGCCGTTTCTTCCACGGCCGCCCGGTGCAGGGCACCCACGACGAGCTGTCCGACATCGCGTGGTTCACCCCGGAGGGCGAGGAGATGACCCAGCGGGACTGGACGTCGGGGCAGGCGAGCGCGCTGACGGTGTTCCTCAACGGCAACGCGATCTCGGAGCCGGGGCAGCGCGGGGAGCGGATCACGGACGACTCGTTCCTGCTGATGTTCAACCCCTCGCCGAAGACCCTCGACTTCGTGGTACCGGTCGACCACGGGCGCCAGTGGCAGGTGGTCGTCGACACGGCCGTCCCGGAGGGGCTGCCGCCGGGCACCGGTACCAAGATCGAGGCCGGGGGGCGGCTGACCCTGGTGGACCGGAGCCTGGTGGTGCTGCAGCGGCCGGACTAGCGGGTGGTCCGGGCGCGGGGCACGCGCGCGTGGCGGACGTTTTCCGGGGGCGGCCGGGTCGGCGGCGCGTCGATGACACGAAAGGCGGCGAGGCGGGTACGTAGCTTTCCATGACACCTGAGCGTCCCGGCCCGACGGTGCCCACGGCCACGTACCGGCTGCAGTTGCAGCCGCGGTTCCCGTTCGGTGCGGCGGAGGCGGCCGTGCCGTACCTGGCCGCCCTCGGCGTCTCGCACCTGCATCTGTCGCCGATCCTGGAGGCCGTCCCGGGGTCGGCGCACGGCTACGACGTGGTCGACCACGCACACGTGCGGGACGAGCTCGGCGGCGAGGCGGGGCTGCGCTCCCTGGCGCGCACGGCGCGGGAGCACGGGCTGGGCCTCGTCGTGGACATCGTGCCCAACCACATGGCCGCCTCCCCCCGGCACAACCGGGCCCTGTGGGAGGTGCTGCGCGAAGGTCCGGCGTCGCCGTACGCCCGCTGGTTCGACATCGACTGGGACGCGCAGGGCGGGCAGCTGCTGGTGCCGGTCCTCGGGGGCCGGCTCGGCGAGGTGATCGAGGACCTCGAGGTCGACGGGGACGTGCTGCGCTACCACGAGCACGTCTTCCCGTTGCGCGAGGGCACCGGGAAGCTGCCGCTGCCCCAGCTGATCGACGCCCAGTGGTACCGCCCGGTGTGGTGGCGGCTGGCCCGTACCGAGCTGAACTACCGGCGGTTCTTCAGCATCTCCGAGCTGATCGGGGTGCGCGTGGAGGACCCGGAGGTCTTCGCCGCGACCCATGACACGCTGCTGCGGCTGCTCGACGAGGGAGTCGTCGACGGTCTGCGCATCGACCATCCGGACGGTCTCGCCGACCCGGAGGTGTATCTGCGCCGGCTCGACACGGCCACCGGCGGGCGCTGGACCGTCGTCGAGAAGATCCTCGCCGACGGCGAGCACCTGCCCACCGCCTGGCCGGTCGCGGGCACCACCGGGTACGACGCGCTGCGGCACGTGGACGGGCTCTTCGCGGACCCCGCGGGCGCCGAGGAGCTGCTCGGCCACTACCGGCTCTTCGCGATCCCGCGCGGCGACCGCGGCGGCCAGTGGGCCTCGACGGTGCGGCGCGCCGCCTACGAGGTGGTCACGCACGAGCTGGCGACCGAGGTGGAGCGCCTCACCCGCGTGGCGAGCCGGCTGTGCGCGACGTCCCCGGACCCTGCCCTGCGCGACCACGCGCCCTGGGCGCTGCGCACGGCGCTGCGGGAACTCCTCGTCCGCATGGAGGTGTACCGGCCGTACGCCTCGCAGGACGCCGCCGAGGTGGTCACCGAGACGGCCGCCGCCGAGGCCCGGGCCGCGTTCACGGTGCCCGAGGAGGCGCACGCGGTGACCGTCGTACGCGCCCTGGTGCTGGGGCGGGCCGGAGAGGGGCCCGGCCTCGAGGAGTTCCGGGCCCGGTTCGCGCAGACGGCGTCGGCGCTGCGCGCCAAGTCCGTGGAGGACACGGCGTTCTACCGCTATGTGCCGCTGCTGTCGGCGAACGAGGTGGGCGCAGAGCCCGGTGTCCCGGCCGTGACCCCGGAGGACTTCCACGCGTACTGCGCGCGCGTGCAGCGCGACCGGCCCGTCACCGGGACGGCGCTGTCGACCCACGACACCAAGCGCAGCGCGGACGTGCGGGCGGCGATCTCGGTGCTCACGCAGTGCCCGCAGCGCTGGGACGACGTGCTGGCCGAGGTGACTCGCGCGGACGGTGACGCACCGGACCCGCAGCTGGCGTGGGCGGCCTGGCAGACCCTGTTCGGGCTCGGGCAGGCGGACGAGGAACGCCTGAAGGGGGCGCTGCTCAAGCACGTCCGGGAGGCGGGACTGCACACCTCGTGGACCGAACAGGACCCCGCCTACGAGGAGGCGGTGGCGGCGTTCGTCTCCGAGGGTCCGTGCGGGGCGCCAGGGCGGCTCGTGACGGCCCTGAGGGACGAGCTGGCACCGCACATCCGGGCGAACGTCCTGGGGGCCGCTCTGGTCCAGCTGACGATGCCGGGCGTGCCCGACGTCTACCAGGGCACCGAGGGCGAGTACCGGGCGCTGGTCGACCCGGACAACCGGCAGCCGTTCGCACCGCAGCGGACGGCCTCGGACAAGGCGGACCTCACCAGGGCCGCGCTGCTCCTTCGCCGCCGGCGCCCGGAGGTCTTCGGTGCCTCGGCGACGTACGCGCCGCTGGCGGCCGACGGCCCGGGTGCCGCGCACTGTGTGGCCTTCGTGCGCTCGGGTGAGGTGCTCACGGCGGTCACCCGGCTGTCGCTGCGGCTGGCGGAGGCGGGCGGCTGGCACGACACGTCCCTCCCGCTGCCGCCCGGCCGCTGGGCCGACGCGCTGGCACCGGAGCGGGAGTACGAGGGGCGCACGCGCCTGGCGGACCTGTTCGCACGGCTGCCGGTGGCGCTGCTGGAGCGGGTGGGCGGGCGGTGAGGCCGTGCCCCTGCGCGCCGTACGAGGCGTTCCTCACCCCCGCGGGGCGCGGGCTGCACCAGCGGCGAGCCCGCGCGTCCACGCACGCGCGCGGGGGGGTCGTCAGCCCCTCCCCCGCGCGCGTGGGGTGCCGGTGAGGGCCCCGGGCGCGTGCCGACCGCCCGGCACCGAGCGGACCGGTGTCTGGTCCGACAGCGCGAACACCGCGCCGGTCTTCGCGGTCAGGTCGCAGCTGTTCGCGAAGGTGTGGGTGTAGTCCACCTTGTGGCCGTTCCACTCGCCGCGCGCGGAGACGGTCACGGGGGCGTAGAGCATGGTGCAGTAGGACTCCGCGGGCGGGATGCGGCGGATGTCCCCCTGCACGGCGGCCAGTTGGTCGCAGGCCTGGGCGGCCCGTGCGTGTCCCTGGGGCGGGTCGCAGATCAGGAGCGTGCCGCGGACGTCGCGGGAACGGGCGTCGCCCTTGGTGACCGTCAGATAGAGCCAGTTGCCGCCGGTGGCCGCCCGCGGCGTGGCCTGGGCCGGTGTCGCGATGAGCAAGGCGGTCGCGGCGAGCAGGGCGCCGCGCAGGGCCAGGATCGTCTTGTTCATTCCCTGTGCATCGGCACCGCGGGCTCCGAACCCCAGTCCTTCTCACCCGAATGGGAGCGTACGGCCGCGTACTGCCCGGCGAGTTCGAAGGCGGCGAGCACCACCCGCGCCTGGTACTCGGCCTGGCGCGCCACCGGGATCCAGCGTGCGCCGTAGCCGTCGTGGTAGTCGGCGCACCAGGCGTCGATCAGCCGGTCCAGCTCGGGCAGCAGGTCGGCCGCCGCGCGCCCGGCGGCCCTGGCGAGCTGGTGCAGCAGTCCCGCGGTGCGCAGCGCGACCCGGCGGCCGGAGATACCGAGGGCGGTCAGCCGTGCGGTGTCCAACGGCGGCAGCGGCCGCCGGCCGGCGCCGTACAGGTCGGGGTCCCAGGAGTCGGCGAGTCCGGGTCCGACCAGTAAATAGTCGTCCACCGGGGCGAGCAGCCGGGCCGCGTCCGGCACGGTGTCCAGGTGGGGGCGGACACGGGCCAGCAGGTCCTCCAGAAGGCGCGTGTCACGGCGCAGCGTGCCGCTGACGGCCCGCAGGACCGCGTCGGGGTCGGCGAGCGGTGAGGGGTCCTCCACGGCGGCCACGCCCCACATGGGTGCCTCCACGACCGCGGTGACGGTGCCGTAGCGGTGCGGGTGGAACCAGGTCGACTCGACCGCGGCCTCCGTGATCGCGGCGGCCAGGTCGCCGCGGCGCGGGGGTGGGATGCGGTACACGGCGGGGCCGAGGAGCGGCCAGTACAGGGTGTCGTAGGGGCCGAGTTCGCGCGGGATGCCGAGCCGGGCCGCGGCGTGGGCGAGCCGCTGGGCCATGCCCGGCAGGTCGTGGGTCAGTTCGACGAAGCCGCCGCCGACGTCGACGCCGTGCAGGGAGCACTGGAAGAAGGGCCGCAGTTCGTCCTGGAGGTCCAGCAGGGCGCGGGTCTCGGGCAGGGCGGCGCGATCGGCGCCGTCGGGAAGCCACTCGGGCTGTTCGAGGAAGCCGGGGCGGAAGAAGTTCCGGAAGTACCGGCCGAGGGTGTACGGGCCGGACAGCCAGCCCTCGTTGCGCCGGGCGCCGTCGGGGTCGAGGCACAGCAGCAGGTTCCAGGTGGTGTCTGCGTCCCGGCCGAGCCGGGGGTCGGCCAGCGCCCGTTCGGCCAGGCGCAGGGCGGTGGCGCCGCCGACGGGCTCGTTGGCGTGCGGTCCGGCGACGACGAGGGCGTGGCGGCTGCCGTGGCCGACGGAGAGCAGCCACAGGGGCGTGCCGCCGCGGGACGTGCCCACGCGGCGGAGCCGGGCGTCGCGCGGGTGGCCGGCGGCCAGCGCGGCGGCACGGGCGCCGAGTTCGTCCACGGTCGGGTAGCGGAGGAGGGGCGGCAGGGCACACCTCCCCTGTGTGGCGCCGTCGATTCACCTGCTGTGCATGGCGTACGCACAGTCAGTCACGGCTGAGCAGGTACGTCAACACCGTGGGAGGTACCGAAGACCGGGTGGTGACGGCACGGCACTCCGACGGCGTAACGCGCTCCGGCCCGGCGGGCCGGTCCTCGCGGGGAGGGCGTCCTACACCGACGCCAGGCGGAACGTCACCCTCCCGAAGCCGATCTGGTCGCCCTCTCGGACGACCGCGGCGCCGATCACCCGGCGGCCGTTGACGGTGGTGCCGTTCGTGGAGCCGAGGTCGCGCAGTATCCACAGCCCGCCCTGACGGCTCAGTTCGGCGTGCACACGGGAGACCGTCTCGTGGTTGAGCCTGAGGCCGCTCGCCGGGTCGCGGCCGATCCGCAGCGGATAGGGGCTGCCCGGGTGGGGCAGCAGCAGTTTGGGCAGCCGCTCGGCCTGCCAGGCCCGCCGCAGCCGAACGGGGAACCCGGAGACCGCCTCCACGGTCCCGAACACGATCCGCGACCAGCGCTTCTCGGTGGGCAGATCGGCGGTGAGGGCGGCCAGCTCGTGCGGCTGCCGGGCGACCAGGGCCAACTCCATGCGCCGCAGGAACGTGTCGTGCGACAGACGCCCCAGGGCGACGCCGTCGCGGAGCATCTTCAGCGCCCTGTCGCGTTCGGCGTCCGAGAGCCGCGCGGGGTACGTGTGGAACTCGAAGGACGACGTCACGGACGTGATTGTCGGTCAGTCGGCCCGGAGGTGTCCAGAAGACGCAAAGAGTGGGCCAAGCCGCCGTCAGGGTCGTTCCGTGTGACGAAAGGGTCGATCGGGCGGCGAAGTGATCGCGTTTTGACGCACCATGGACGGACTACATCACGATGGGCAGACGAGGGGGAACGTCAGTGCGGTTCGAGGTGTGGGCGCCACAGGCCGGCCGGGTCACGCTCCACTGCGGCGGCGCCACGCGCGCGTTGGAGCGCGATCCGGAGCGCGCCGGGTGGTGGGCGGGCGAGGCGGAGGCCGAGGACGGCACGCGCTACGGCTTCGCGCTGGACGACGGCCCGGTGCTGCCCGATCCGCGCTCGCGGCGCCAGCCGGACGGGCCCGACGGGCAGAGCGCGGTGGTCGACCACGGACGGTACGCGTGGCGTGCCGCGTGGCCGGGGCGCGCACTGCCGGGCGCGGTGCTGTACGAGCTGCACGTGGGCACGTACACCCGTGAGGGCACGCTGGACGCGGCGGCCGAGCGGCTCGAGCACCTGGCGGAACTGGGCGTCTCGC
This sequence comes from Streptomyces sp. Ru72, assembly GCF_002920635.1. Taxonomy (GTDB): domain Bacteria; phylum Actinomycetota; class Actinomycetes; order Streptomycetales; family Streptomycetaceae; genus Streptomyces. The sequence continues at coordinate 66,882 of NZ_PQSR01000013.1, forward strand.
ACGTCGAGTTGATGCCGCTGTGCCCCTTCCCGGGGCGGCACGGCTGGGGTTACGAGGGCGTCTCGCTGTGGGCGGTGCACGAGCCGTACGGCGGCCCCGCGGCGCTGAAACGGTTCGTCGACCGGGCGCACGAACTCGGCCTGGGCGTGGTGCTGGACGTGGTCCACAACCATCTCGGCCCCTCCGGCAATCACCTCCCCGCCTTCGGTCCGTACTTCACCGACACCCACCACACGCCCTGGGGCTCCGCCGTGAACCTGGACGCGCCCGGCTCGGACGAGGTGCGCGCGTATCTGATCGGCAGCGCACTGGCCTGGCTGCGCGACTACCGGATCGACGGCCTGCGCCTGGACGCGGTCCACGCGCTGCACGACACGCGCGCGATCCACTTCCTGGAGGAGCTGTCCGAGGCGGTGGACGCACTGGCCGCCGAGGTGGATCGGCCGCTGTTCCTGATCGCCGAGTCGGACCTGGCCGACCCGCGCCTCATCACTCCCCGCGCGGAGAACGGCCTCGGCGTCCACGCGCAGTGGAACGACGACTTCCACCACGCACTGCACACCGCGCTGACCGGCGAGTCGCAGGGCTACTACGAGGACTTCGCCCGCGCGCCCTTCGCGGCCCTCGCCAAGACCCTGACGGCCGGCTTCTTCCACGACGGCACGTACTCGACGTTCCGGGGCCGGCGGCACGGCCGCCCGCTGGACCGCAGCCGGGTGTCCGCCCACCGCCTGCTCGGCTACTCCCAGACCCACGACCAGGTCGGCAATCGCGCCCAGGGCGACCGGCTCTCGGCGTCCCTCTCCCCCGGCCTGCTGGCGTGCGCGGCGACGCTGGTGCTCACCGCCCCCTTCACACCGATGCTGTTCATGGGCGAGGAGTGGGCCGCGGGCACGCCCTGGCAGTTCTTCACCGACCACACCGATCCCGACCTCGCCGACGCCGTACGACGCGGCAGGCGACGGGAGTTCGCCGCGCACGGCTGGGCGGAGGAGGACGTGCCCGACCCTCAGGACCCGGCGACCCGGGACCGCTCGTGCCTCGACTGGTCCGAGCCGGAACGCGAGCCCCACGCGCGCGTGCTGGCCTGGTACCGGGAGCTGGTCGCCCTGCGCCGCGCACAGCCCGACCTCTCGGACCCCGACCTCGGGGATGTGAAGGTCACCTACGACGAGGACGCGCGCTGGCTCGCCTTCCGCCGCGGGGACGTCCGGGTCGCCGTCAACCTCGCCAAGGAGCCGGCGCGCATCTCCCTGGGTCTCCGCGACGCGCGTGTGCTGGCCGCCTGGGAGCCGGTTCAGCCACCGGACGAGGACGGCGTGGTGACCTTGCCGGGCGAGTCGTGCGTGGTGCTGACGCAGGAGTGAGGTGGAGGCGCACCCGCTGGCGGCAGACGTGCGCGCGAGCGTTTGCGCTCGCGTCGACGTGACGGCGCACGCACCCGGCCGCCCACAGGCGCTGGGCGCCGCGGCCGGGGCACAGGCCTCCGCGCCCGGCGCGGCCGGGCGGATGCGGTGGCGGCACGGGCCGGCGCGCCCGCGCGGCCGGACGCCCCGCCGACGCCTACGGCGTCTCCTCCCCCGGCAGTTCCGTGACGCGTTCCAGCAGAATCGGCTCCCAGGCACGGCGCAGGCGGGCCCGGAGGTCCGGCAGAGTGAGGTCCCCCCGGCCCTGGAGTCCGCCGGCCAGGGCGACGAGCGCGTCGCAGCGGGCCAGCCACAGGCCGCGCAGGCAGGGGCGGGCGCCGTAGCCGGCGAGGGTGGCGGCGCGCACCGCGGCGGGAGCGCCGACGGCCGCCGCGAGTCCTGCGATGTCCTCGGCCGGGTCGCCGATCACCGCGTCGTCCCAGCCGAGGACGCCGCGCACCCGCCCGTCGTCGCTGACGACGAGGTGGTCGTCCCGCAGGTTGCGGTGCACCAGGACGGCCGCGCCGGGCTGGGGGGCGAGCTGGCGGGCGGCCGGGGCGGCGAACTGGGCGAGCCGGGCGGGGTCGAACTCGTCCCGCTCGGCGAGACGCTCCGCGGCGTGCGCTGCGGCGGTGCGCAGGGCCTCCAGTGAGCGGGGCGGGACGCGCGGCACGCCGAGCGCCTCGGCCTGACGTACGGGTACCTCGCGCAGCCCCGAGAGCAGGGCCGCGAGGTCCGCCTCGCCGACCGCCGAGACGTCCCGTTCCCTTCCGGTCGAGCCGGGCAGCCTGGCGTCGAGGGTGTAGCCCAGGCCGGCGGCCCACTCCCCGTGCGCCACGCTCATCGGCACCGCCGTCCCGATGTGCGGCCGCACCAGGGCCCGAAGCCGCAGTTCACGGCGCTGGCGGGCGGTGGCGTCCCGGTCGGCGGCCAGCCGCAGCACATGGCGTGCACCGACCCACCAGGTGGCGTGCCCGCCCTCGGCGACGGGCGTCACGTCCGGTCCGTCGCCGTCGTGGAGCAGGGTGCGGACCAGTCGGCGTACGGTCTCCGCCGTCGGTGTCGGTACCTGGGTCATGATCGCGCCGTTGTCGTCTCGGTGGGCGTGCTGCGGGTCGTGTTGCCGGGTCGGGCGGCCGTCGCGGTCGCGTCGGCGGGCGGCCACTGCCTCCTTCACTCCATCAGTCGACCATCGCCATCTCACGGGGCGTGTTGTTCAGGCGGCGTCCGCCGTCGTCGGTCACCGTCACGATGTCCTCGATGCGGACCCCGAAGCGGCCGGGCAGGTACACGCCGGGTTCCACCGAGAAGCACATGCCGGGGACCAGTTGCTGTTCCTCCCCCTCGATCATGTACGGCGGCTCGTGCGTGGTGACGCCGATGCCGTGCCCGGTGCGGTGGATGAAGTACTCCCCGTACCCGGCATCGGCGATGACCGCGCGGGCCGCCCGGTCGACGTCCTGGCAGGCCGCGCCGGGCCTGACCGCGCGGAAACCCGCCTCCTGGGCGGCGCGCACCAGGTCGTGCACCCGGCGCTCCTCGTCGGTGGGTTCGCCGACGTGGACCGTGCGGGTGGTGTCGGAGCCGTAGCCGTGCTTGAGGCCGCCGAAATCGAGGACGACCATGTCGCCGCGCTCGATGACGCGCTCGCCGGCCTCGTGGTGCGGGTTGGCGCCGTTGGGACCCGAGGCGACGATGGTGAAGTCGACCTGGGAGTGGCCGAAGTGCCGCAGCAGGTCGGCGAGGTCGGCGGCGACCTCGCGCTCCCGGCGACCGGCGAAGGGGACCTTCCGGATCTCCTCGTACGTCGCGTCCGCGGCGGCACCCGCGGCGGTCAGCCGGTCGAGTTCCGCTGCGTCCTTGACGGCCCGCAGCATCGGCAGGGCGCGCGTGAGCGCGACGTGGCCGGCGTCGGGCAGCCGTTCGCGCAGGCCGAGCAGGTGCAGGGCCCAGGCGTTGTCGCTGATGCCGTAGCGGCCGTCGGCGGTCAGCAGGGAGGAAGCCGCCTCGTAGGGGTCCTTGCCGTCGGTCCAGTCGCGCAGCGTCAGCGCGCTCCCGCCGGGCGCCCGGGCGGCGTCGGGCGCCTCCAGGGTGGGCACGACGAGGACGGGGTCGTGCCCGGCCCGCAGGACCAGCAGGGTGAGGCGTTCGGTCTCCACCGGGCGGTATCCCGTCAGCCAGACCAGGTCGGGTCCGGGCGCGACGAGGATCCCGTCGAGCCCGGCCTGGGCGGCGGCGTCCGAGGCGCGCCGCATCCGGGCCGCGTAGTCCTCGGCGGTGAAGGGCGCGGGACCGTCCGTGTCGGGCGGTACGGGCGTGCCGGTCATCCATAACCTCCGCTGGTCCGGGTCCTGCCAGGGCCTACGGGCAGCATCCTGCCCCTCCGCAGGGACGGACGCGAGCCCATTGCGACCATGACGGCCCGCGGGCCGGGGCACCCACCCGCGCACGGGGTCACCCCGCGACCCGAGCCGCCGGCCGGAGCAGCCGCTCGGCCAGTGCCGCCGCGGCTCCCCGAAGTCCCCGGCCGTGCACGAGTTCCGTGCGGTGCACCACGCGGGGTGCCGTGAGCGGGACGGCGACCGCTCCCGGTACGCCGGTGGCCGCCGAGCGCGGCAGGACCGCGAGGCCGTGGCCGGCGGCCGCGAGCCCCGTGAGCGTGCGCAGATCCGTGCCCTCATGGCGCAGGGCCGGCCGGAAGCCCGTGCCGCCCGCCACGGCTCGCAGTCGGTCCAGTGGCAGGCCCGCGTCGGGGGCGTCGAGCCAGCGGGCGTCGGCCAGGTCGCCGAGCCGGAGCCCGGCGCGTCGGGCGAGCGGATGGCCGCACGGCAGCAGCACGCAGACGGGCTCCTCGCCGGCGCTCCCGGTCACGAGCGGCGCCACGTCGGGCAGCCGCAGCGGATCACTGGGCGCGGCCAGGCCGTCCACGAGCCCGAGGTCCGCGCCGCCGGTGGCGACCGCGGCGGGGATCTCCTTACGGGTGAGCACTCTCAGCGTGACGCCCGCGGCGGGCAGCGCGGCGAGGACGCGCGGCCCGAGCGCGGTCGGCGTCGCCGCGAGCGTCACCCCGAGCGCGGGCGCGGCCGCCAGCCGTGTGACATCGGCCCTGGCCGCCTCCAGACGCAGCAGCAACGGACCGGCGTGTTCCAGGAGCCGTTCACCCGCCGCGGTGGGTGCGACCGGGCGCCGGGTCAGCAGCGGGGCGCCGAGGTCCTGTTCGAGCGCGGCGATGTGCTGCGACACGGCGGACTGGGTGTAGCCCAGTTCGCGGGCCGCCTCGGAGAAGGATGCGAGCCGGGCGACGGTGACGTAGGTGCGCAGGAGGTGCGGGTCCATGCGCTCCAGCATGTCGCATGGCATCAGTGTCGCTTATCAAGAGTGCAGGAATCATCGTTGGACGTGAACGACGCGGCGGGACGAGCATGGTCGGCATGACATCCGACACGACGCACACCGCCCGTCTCGCCCTGGTCGGCGACCGCTCGCCCGCCGTGGTCTCGCACTCGCGCATCCCCCTGCTGCTGGAGGCGCTCGCCGGGCGCGACCGGCTCGTCCTCGACGCCTACTGGATCCCGTCCGAGGAGGCCGCGGACGAGGGCGCCGTGCGCGGGTTCGACGCGGTCTGGGTGCTGCCGGGCAGTCCGTACCGGAGCGAGGCCGGGGTCCTCGCCGCGATCCGCACCGCGCGCGAGGAGCAGATCCCCTTCCTCGGCACGTGCGGCGGCTTCCAGCACGCGCTGCTGGAGTACGCCCGCACCGTGTGCGGTCTGTCCCGGGTGGCGCACGCGGAGAACGACCCGGATGCCGACGACCTCCTCATCGAGCCGCTGGCCTGCTCCCTGGTGGGCCACGAGGCGGCGGTCCGGATCGTCCCGGAATCGCTGGCCCACACGGTGATCGGCTCCCCGCGGACCGTCGAGCGGTACTACTGCGCGTACGGCCCCTCCCGGCACCTGGACACGCTGCGGGCGCACGGGCTGCGGTTCAGCGGACACGACGAGGACGGGCAGGTGCGGATCGCCGAACTGCCCGGCCACCCCTTCTTCCTGGCGACCCTCTTCCAGCCGGAACTCGCGGGCGACGGCTCGCGCCCGCACCCCGTCGTACGGGCACTGGCGCAAGCCGCGGTGGAGCACGCCGGGCGGCGCGCGCAGGCGCAGTTCGTCTGACCACAGCTCCCGGCGCCTCGCGCAGTCGGTCGGTGGCAGAGCCTCGGCGGCCCGCGTGCCGCCGAGGACGTCCCGGACCCGGCCGCCGGGCGGCGCGAGGTGTCCGAAGCCACCGTGGTGCTCCTCGCGGAGCTCTCCGAGGCGGCCCGGGGTGCGCTTCAGCGTGCCACCGGCGCCGCCCGCAGGGTGACGGCCGAAGCCAGGTCCGGGACGAAGCCGTGGAAGCGGCGGGCCAGGTCCTCGGCGCCGTAGCGGCGGCAGTTGCGGTGCCAGTTCAGGATGGCCGCCATGTAGTTGCGCAGGTCGGCCACATAGCCGTCCATGACTTCGCGCGCCTCCTGGGTGAGCGCGAAGTCGTCGAACAACACGGGCAGTTCGCGGGCGGCCACGTGCTGGAACTGCTCCATCCGCTGGTTCATCAGGTCGCCCACGATGCGCACCGCCGTCGGGTAGTCGCAACCGAAGAAGTTCTGCACCACGAGGAGCGCGTTGTGGATCTCGCCCTCGTACTGGATCTCCTTCTGGTACGAGAAGACGTCGTTGACGAGCATCGCGTAGTCGATGGCCGCGTTCTCCAGTGCGCGGACCGTGCCGCTGCGGTACACCTCGGGCGGGACCGCGGGACCGTGGCCCATGCGGCAGAGGTTCTTGGTGAGGTCGGCGCCGAAGGTGGCGCGACGCATCTCCAGGTAGTCGACGGGGTCCGGGATGCGGTTCTGGAGCTGGTTGGACAGCTCCCACAGCCAGCTCTCGGTCATGTCGTCGACGGCGGCGCGCAACGATCGCCGCTGCTCCGGGGTCATGCCGGCCGTGGTGCGCGCCCACAGGTCGATCAGGCCGCGCTCCATCCCGTTCGCGGGGACGGGGAACTCCGCACCGTCGAGGGGCATGCACGACGACAGCCGCTCGGTGCAGAGCCTGGCCGCGGCGAGGTCGCGGCGGTGGCCGAAGACGAGAGGGTAGTAGTCGTCGCCGTAGGTGCCCCAGGACAGCCACTGGGAGCTGAGGTCCAGCGCCTCGGGGGTCGCGTCCGGATCGAGTCCTGACGCGCACAGGGGCAGGTCGTACGCGGCCAGCTTGTCCTCGTCCCAGACGCCCTCCTGGAGCATGCCCATCCGGTGCATCCAGGGGGTGAGGCGGCTGCGGGCGCCGTCCAGGTGCGGGCTGAGCTCCACCTCGTAGGGCATGTGGAGGTCGGGGATCAGCGAAGCACCCACCTGCTGGAAGGGAACATGCGTGTAGGCACGCAGCCGCTCCGCCCCGGCGTCGGCGAGCAGCCCGCGCACGTCGGCGGCGGACGTGCCGAGGCCGGAGAGCCCGAAGGGGCGCTGCCGGGAGCGGGCGTTTTCGTTCATGTAGCGGCTGGAGCGCATGTGCCATTCGTGGCCGCCGGACTGCCAGTCCTGCAGCCCCTTCGCGTACGCGGCGACGGCGGCGAGCTCGTCCGGGGTGAGCCCCCTGTCCAGGGCCAGGGCGGGGACTTCGGTGAACGCGGTGTGCTCGAACTGGTGCAGGCGCGAGGTGAGGATGTCGTTGACGGCGTCGGCCGCCTCCTGGGTGCCGCAGCCGAAGAAGGTCTCCAGGACGAGGACGCCGTTGCTGTTCTCGCCCTCCTCCTCGACCTCGCGCTGATAGGAGAAGAGGTCGTTGCGCAGGTGGACCGCGTCGGCGAACGTCTCCATGAGCACGCGCAGCGGGCGGGAGCCGGCCACACGGTCGGGCACCTCGGCGGTGGCGTACTCGACGAGTCCCGCTGACCAGGGGGCGCCGCCCACCTTGCGGCGCATCTCGATGTACTCGACCGGGTTGGCGATCCGCCCTTCGTTGATGTTGGACAGCTCCCACAGGGATTCGTTGAGCAGATGCTCGGTGGCGACGGCGAACCGCCTGCGCCAGTCGGGGGACATGGACGGCACCGTGCGTGCCCACAGGTCGGCAAGACCCGCTTCCACCGGGTTCTCCGGGGCCGGCACCGCGGTACCGAGGTCCAGGGGCATGAACAGCGGCAGGCGGTCCAGATAGGCCTTGCCGCCCTCGCGGTCCTGGGTGCGTTTGAAGGTCTCCAGGAAGTGGTCGTCGAAGAAGAACACCCACACGTACCAGTCGGTGATCAGGGAGAGGGCCGGGGCGTCGCAGTCGGGGTGGGTGTACGCGCACAGCAGCCCGTAGTCGTGTGCCTCGAGGTCGGCCTGCTCCCAGATGCCGGAGCCCTCCAGCATGCCCATGGCGCGGGCCCACTCCGTGGAGTGGGCCCGCGCCTCGTCGACATGCGGGTTCAGCCGCGCGGGGTACGGCATGTAGAAGTGCGGGAGGTCGAACGGCTGCGTCATGGGCGGGTCCTGCCCAGGGGCCGGGCGGGGCATCCGCGGGGCGGCGCGTGATCACACCATCGCGTGAATCGGGAGCGAACTGCCGCTGGTTCGGGCCTGACCGCGTCCCCGCCGCCCCGTGCTGCCACCCGCACAGTGGAAAACCCGACCTGCTACTTGCCGAGCCATCTGCCCCGCGCCACCGTGGTCGCATGACCTCCTTCGTGCTGCCCCATGACGTGCAAGGTGACGGCCTCCACAAGGTGTTCGCGGTGCACGGCTGGTTCGGTGACCGGGGTGCCTACTCGGCGGTGGTGCCGGATCTCGATCGCGCCACCTTCACCTATGCCCTGGTCGACCTGCGTGGATACGGTGCCGCCAAGGACGCCCCTGGGGCGTTCGACACCGGTCAGGCGGCCGCAGACCTTCTCGAACTCGCCGACCGGCTGGGCTGGGAGCGGTTCTCGGTGGTCGGGCACTCCATGGGTGGCGCGGTCGCCCAGCGGCTGCTGGCCCTCGCGCCCGAACGCCTGCGCCGGATCGTCGGGGTCTCCCCCGTGCCCGCCTCCGGGCTGGCGATGCCCGCCGAGCAGTGGGAGCTGTTCACAGGTGCCGCGCACAAGCCGGAGAACCGGCGCGCCATCATCGACTTCACCACCGGCGGCCGGCGCCCGGCCGCCTGGCTGGACCGGATGGTCGCCCGTTCGCTGGCGCACAGCGACCCCGAGGCGTTCCGGGCATGGCTGGACTCGTGGGCCGGGGAGGACTTCCACGAGGAGGTCAAGGGTTCGGTGGTGCCCGCTCTGGCCATCGCGGGAGCACTCGACCCGGCGCTGACGGCCGACCTGCTGCGCGACACCTGGCTGCGCTGGTACCCGCACGGCTCGCTCCTCGAACTGCCCTCCGCGGGCCACTACGCGATGGACGAAACACCGCTCGACCTCATCCGGGCCGTGGAGGACTTCCTGCGTGCGGACGGCGCGGAAGCGTGAGCGTCGGCGAGAGCGCTCCACCCGTCCCCGACGTCTTCGACCCCCGCCGTTACGCCGAGGGAGTCCCCTACTGCGCCTACCGCACCCTCCGAGACCGCCACCCGGTCGCCTGGCAGGACGAACCGGAGGTGCTCGGCTGGCCGGCGGGGCCCGGTTTCTGGGCGGTGACCCGGCACGCGGACGTGGTGCGCGTGCTGAAGGACTCCGCGACGTTCTCCTCCTGGCTGGGCGCCACCCAGATCCGTGACCCGGACCCCGCCGACCTGCCGTTCATCCGCCGCATGATGCTCAACCAGGACGCGCCGGCGCACGGGCGGTTGCGGCGGCTGGTCAGCCGTGCCTTCACTCCGCGTCGTATCGACCGCTTCACCGCCGTCGTCCGCCGACGCGCCCGGATGCTGTGCGCGAGCGCCCTCGACCGGGCCCGCGCGGGCGACGGCACGTGTGACGTCGTCTCCGCCATCACCGACGACTACGCCCTGCTCAACCTCGCCGACCTGCTCGGCGTGCCCGAGTCCGACCGGGCCCTGCTGCTGCACTGGACCCGTCGCGTGATCGGCTACCAGGATCCGGACGAGGCGGGCGAGCCGCTCCGCGACGCCGCGGGCCGGCCCGTCGACCCCCGCTCGCCGTCCGCGCTGCGGGACATGTTCGCGTACGCCCGGCAACTGGCCGCCCACAAGCGAACCCACCCCGGCGACGACATCATGACCACTCTCGCCACCGACGCCGAACTCGCCGGCCCCGAGCTGGAGATGTTCTTCTTCCTGCTGACCGTCGCAGGCAACGACACGGTGCGCAGCGCGGCACCCGGCGGCCTGCTCGCGCTCGCCGAGCACCCTGATGCGTATCAGCGGCTCCGTGCACAGCCCGGGCAGCTCAGCCTCTCCGTGGAGGAGCTGCTTCGCTGGCACCCGCCCGTGCTCAGCTTCCGGCGCACGGCCTCCCGTGACACGGAGCTGGCCGGGCGGCACATAAGGGCCGGGGACAAGGTGGTCGTCTTCCACGCCTCCGCCAACCGGGACGAGCGGGCCTTCGCCGCGCCCGACCGGCTCGACCTGGCACGGACGCCGAACCCGCACGTCTCCTTCGGGGACGGTCCGCACGTCTGTCTCGGCGCGCACTTCGCCCGACTGCAACTGCGCGTGCTCTACCAGGAGGTGCTCGAGGCCCTGCCCGATCTTCGCCTGGCCGCCCCGCCCAGAAGGCTCGTCTCGAACTTCATCAACGGCATCAAGGCACTCTCTCTCCAGCTGACTTGAAGGATCAGGGTCTGACCTGGATCAGCGCGTGCGTGCCGCTCGTGCGCCAGCGCTGTTCCTCCGCGGCGACCAGCGCCGCCTCGGTCGCCGCGGTGAGGCCCACGATCACGTCCGACTTCAGGGTGCGCAGCGCCGCGACCGGGCCGGGGAAGTACGCCGTGGCGTCGGCGAACGGCGTCGTCGGCGGGTGGAGCCGGTCCCCCACCAGGCGGCGGTAGTTGAGGTCGCCCTTGAGGATCGTCAGGTCCGCCTCCGCGAACTGGGCGCGCAGGTCGTCGGGCATGTCGGCGTACGGCAGCGGGGCGCAGGAGAACGGGTGCGCCCGGACCTCCAGGCGCCCCTCGGCCAGAGCGGTCCACAGGCGCTCCCCGGCGGCCGCCGCCTCGCCCTGTGCGGCGGTGAGGCGGCGCACGGCGTCCACGACGTCGGCTGTGGTGGCGTCGGAGATGTAGTAGGGATACGCCTTGACGTGCAGCAGGGCCCGCCGTACCCGGCCCTGGCTCAGCAGGTGGTCCAGCAGGAGCAGGTCCGGGATCAGTTCCCGGCCCGCGTTGTCGGCGACCAGGCAGACCGTGTCGCAGGGCAGCAGGGACCACAGCACGTCGCTGTCGTCGGCCACGAGCCCGGAAGCCGTCGTCGAGGCGTCGGGTGCGGACAGGCGGAAGCCGAGGTCCGCGCGGTTGCCCCAGAGCGAGCCGTGCAGCAGGGCCCGCGCCCGCGCGTCGGCAGGCTCGCCGGCCAGCCGGTCCAGGGCAGCCAGTTCCTCGTCGGTCTCCGCGGAGTCGAGTTCGGCGAGTTTGAAGGGGCGGAACGGGTCGATGCCCTGCCAGGGACCCGGGCCGAAGTAGCCGACCGCCTGGAGGAGGTGCCGGTAGAAGTAGCTCTCGGACCACAGGAAGGGCACCTCGAACCAGGACCGGCCCAGGTACTCCCGGGCGCCCCATTGCGCCCACCGCACGTCGTCCTCCGTGCCGAGGGGCTCGATGACGCCCTCGGTGGCGCTGGTCAGCAGCGCCTCCAGGGCGCGACGCCGGTCGGGTCCGTACGGGAAGGCGTCCAGCACCGCGCGGATCAGTGCGGGATGCCGTGCCGAGAGCACACCGTGCGGGAAGGAGCCCGGCTCGTCGGCGAGGATCACGGGGGCGTCAGGCATGGTCACGGGCTCCTCAGGGGCCGGCGGGGATTCCGGGCGGCAGGTCCACGTCCGCGAACCGCTCCTCGAGCTGCTGGTCGTAGCCGGCCTCGGTCCACACCAACTTCTTGAACTGTTCCGGCGTCAGCAGACCCTGCCACGGAGTGCCGCCGGGGCAGAACACCGACGCGCACCCGGCACAGTGGTACGCCGGCCGCCACAGCGCCTCGGCGCGGGGCTCGCCGGCGGTGACGAAGGCGCGTTCGTGGGCCTCGCGACGGACCACGACGACCGTCCCGACCAGCAGCAGGACCGCGAGGAGCGATCCGCCTGCGGTGTAGAGCGGCTGGTGGTGGGCGACGCCGCCGTAGGCGAGGGCGGCACCTACGCCGGCCATCAGCATGCCCTCCAGGAAGTGCACACAGCTGTCGAACCGTGACGGCGCGTCCGGCGACCGCGCCAGCCGGTCGGCCAGGCCGTCGCGCATGGACGCGTGATCGGCGCAGGCCTCGGGGACCGCCCGCACGGCGGCCGAGCCGCAGCCCGGACATTTCACGCCAACCGCCCCTGGGGCGCTCTCCGTTGTCATGCGCCTACGCTAACCGGCGCTTCCGCCCTCCCCCGGGGCGCCGGTCGAGCCGTCGCGCGGCGCCGCAGGTCTGAACAGGCGCCGTCGTATCCCCGTACTCCTCGATGCGCACCTCGCCCGCCGGACCCCGACGCGCCTGGAGACACCGGATGCCCGCTCACCGCACCGTCACCGCGGCCGCTCTCGCCGTGGCCGCCACGCTGCTGCCCGCGACCCCGGCCCTCGCCCACGGCGCGCCCACGGATCCGGTCAGCCGGGTGGTCGCGTGCTCACCGGAGGGCGGCGAACGGGCGCGGACCGCCGCGTGCCGGGCGGCGGTCGCGGCGAACGGCGCCCCGTTCACCGCCTGGGACAACCTGCGGGTGGCGGACGTGAACGGCAGGGACCGGCAGCTGATCCCCGACGGCCGGCTGTGCAGCGGAGGGCTGCCGGCGTACAAGGGCCTGGACCTGGCGCGCTCCGACTGGCCGTCGACCCGGCTCACACCCGGTGCGACGCTGACGATGACGTACAGCTCGACCATCGCGCACACAGGCACGTTCAAACTGTTCCTGACCGTACGCGGCTACGACCCCACAAAGCCGCTGACCTGGTCGGACCTTCCGGCAAAGCCGTTCGCGGAAGTCACGGACCCGCCACTGCGGAACGGCGCCTACCGGATCAGGGCGACGCTTCCGGCGGACCGCTCGGGGCACCACGTCCTGTACACGATCTGGCAGAACTCCAGCACGACGGACACCTACTACTCGTGCTCCGACGTGGTGTTCGCCACCTCCGGCGCTTCGGGCGCCGGCACGGCCAAGGGCAGGCCGAGCGGCACGCCGGCTCCGTCGCCCAGCGCCCCCGCGGCCACCGTACCCAGTGCTCGGGCGACCGCCGCTCCCGGTGACCCGGCCACGACCGTGCCCGGCACCCCGGCCGCGGCCACCGCGCCCCGCAAGGACCGTGGCCCCTCGGTGCCGCTGCCGGCGGGTGGCGCCGCGGCGGCGGTCGCGCTGGTCGTGGGGGGCGCCGCTCTCGCCGTGCTGCGCCGCAGGCGTGGCTGAGACGGCCGCCCCGGTCCCGCCGGAGACCGGGGCGGCCGTAGGCCGTGGGCCGTCAGTTGACGGAGACGACCGGGCTGCCGGGCTGGCTGGTGTCGGTGACCGGGGCGTACTTCGCCGTGAAGTAGCCGTTGGCGAAGCACAGCGACGAGCCGGAGGTCTTGGTGAAGTGCTGGCCGGTGAAGGCGATGCTGTTGTCGGTGTTGCTCGCCGTACCGGTCAGGCTGGGCGCCTGGTAGACGCAGGTGATCGTGCCGAGCAGGGTGCGCAGCTTGACGGTGGTCTGGATGGGGGAGCCGGCGGCCGGGGTGACGGTCACGGTGCCGTCGGAGGCGACCGTGGTGGTGTAGGGCAGGTTGTCGACGGTGATGCTGCCGACGCCCAGTACGCCGGTGACGTTGCTGGTGCAGCTGCTGCTGTCGAAGCTGTGGCCGGTGAGCGACTCGGTGGCGGTGCCGGGGGCCGCCGGGTTGTCGGTGACGGTGGCGGTGAACGTCGAGGAGGTGCAGGAGACACCGCTGGTGCCGGTGGCGCTGGAGTGGAGCGTGGCCGTGGTGCCGCTCGCGAGCGACGCGTTGAGGACGTCGCCGACGGCGACGGCGGTGCCGCCCGCGCCGCCGGTCGTGAGCACCGCGCCGTCCGCGGAGGCGGGGGACGACGTGGCCACGGCGAGGGCCACGGCGGCGCCGGCGACGGCGAGCAGGGATCGGGTGGTACGCATGGGGTGCCTCTTTCCGAAGTGGGGGGCTGTGCGGGTGGTGGGTGCCGCTGCCGCCCCGTCACGCCTTCTCCGTACGTGACGGGGCGGCAGCGGCGGCCGGGCCACCGGGAATGGTCCGTGGACAGGGGGAAAGCGGACGTGCCGGTGACGCGGAGGGGTGACCGGATCGCCGGTGGATGTGAAGGATCCGTGCGGCGCACCGCGTGTGCGGAGGTGTCACCACACGCCCCGGAAGGCGGGGCCGGGAGGGCGACGTGCGCCGTGCGACGGATCCGGCGCCACGGATCCGCGGAAAACACGGGATGTTGTAGACCTGATCAGTCGTCAACGTCAATACACCACACACAAGTTGGAGTGTCGACCCGCGAGGCGCAGGCCGCAGCAATACACCGCCGGGCGCTTCGGCCTCGCCGGCCACCCGGCCGATCACCGGCGCCACACAATCAGCACGCTTCTGCCACAACTCCCTTGACCCCTGGGTGTAACCCCCGGTAACTTCCTTGGTGGCCACTGCCGCACCACGAGCAAGCCCTTGCACACGCCGGGAGGTGTGAGGAGGCGTGCGCGGCAGCCGCTGTCCGCGCCAGGACACCGTGCCAGTGAAGCCCTACTCGCATTGACCATGCCCAGGAGCAGACATGGCCTCGTCCTCGGACGTCACGGCGTCCCCCGGTTCCACCCCCGAGCCCCCGGAAAGCGGTTCCGCCGCCGAGGGGTCCCCCGCACGACGCGGACGGGTCCGCCTGCGCCGCGCCGCGGTGATGGCGGTGCCTGCCACCGCGATCGCCGCGGGACTCGCGATCATGACCGCCCAGGGAGCACTGGGCGTGCAGTTCGCGATCTCCGGCATGGCCTTCACGGTCACCGCCACCGACCTGAACGGCACCGGCTTCGAGCAGTTCGGCGGCCTCGACACGCTGGACAAGGACAACCCGCTGAGAGAGACCGTCGGTGACGAGGTGGCGGTCGTCACCTCCGTGATCAAGAACGCGACGCTCACCAAGCTGTGCCAGAGCGTCGACCTCGGCGGCTCATATCTGAAGATCACCGCGGGCGGCGGCAAGGACAAGGTCGTCGCCAGCGATCTGACCACCGACTCGACCCAGCTGACCGGTGACGCCGACTTCACCAACATCGAGATCGGCAACGACGCCGGCACGCTGAACAAGGCAGGGGTGAAGGGCCCCCACGGTGTCTTCAGCCAGCAGTCCGACACCGTGCACATCGCCAACCTGCGGCAGACCAACTACGCCACCACGGCGGGCACCTTCAAGCTCCCGGGGCTCAAGCTCAGCTTCAGCGACTCGGACTGCCCCTCATGACGAGCGGGCCGAGGGCCGCCTTCCGGCGATGGCGGGCGAACCGGCCCTTCTGGGGCGGGCTGCTGCTCGCCCTGGGCGGGGCGGAGATCCTCCTCACCGAGAAGGCGTCGCTGAAGGTGGTCATGCACATCGGCATGCAGGGCCTCGCGGGGTACCTGCTGCCGACCGTGATGGTGCTGGCCGGTCTGCTGATCCTCTTCAACCCAACCCAGCGCCTGTTCTACTCGCTCATCGGCATCCTGACGTCGCTGGGCACCTGGCTCACGTCCAACCTGGGCGGTTTCCTGATCGGCCTGCTGCTGGGCGCGGTGGGCAGCTCTCTGGCCTTCGGCTGGCTGCCGGACCAGGAACCGCGCAAGGGCGTGCTGCGCCGTCGTCGCGATCAGGCCCCCACCGCCGGCTCGGCCGTGTCCTGACCCCTCGCGCCCCTCGGCGGGCGGACGGTCGCCCCGATCCCACACCAAGCGGGGTTCCCCTCCCGATCCCGCCCGCCGAGGCCGTACCGCGAACGGGCGTCCGAGCGCCGCCGGCGGGCTCAGCGTTCCCGCTGCCTCGCGGTCACCGTGAAGCGTGCGCCGTCCGGGTCGGCCAGCACCGCCTCGCCCGCGCCCTCCTCCCACTGCAGCACGGACCCGCCGTGCGCGCGGGCCGCCAGGACGCAGGCGGTGACGTCGTCGACCGTGAAGTGGATCTGCCAGTGCGGCCGGATCGTGGGATCGGGCGCCGCCTCCACCGCTCCCGAGTGGATCCGCGCGACCACCACTCCGCTGCTGCGCAGCACGACCTCGTCACCGTCGTAGTGCACCTCGCAGCAGCCGGGGCGCGCGGCGGCCCACTCCAGGACCTCGCCGTAGAAGATGGCGGCGTCGAAGGCGTCGCGCGTGTGCAGCCTTATGAAGGTGGGGGCGGCGGCCCGCCACTCCACCCAGTCCGTGATGAGCGGACCCTCCCAGATGCCGAACACGGCCCCGTCACGGTCCGCGAGCAGGGCCGCCCGGCCCGGCGGGAGAGCGAGCGGTCCCACGGCCGTCGTCCCGCCGCGCTCCCGGCAGCGGGCCGCGGCGTCGTCGGCGCTGTCGACCGCGAAGTACACGGTCCAGGCCACGGCCATCTGCCACATCGAGGCGACGGCGGCGATCCCGGCGACGGGCACCCCGTCCGCGAGCGCCACCCGGAACCGGTCGCCGAGGCTGTTGGGCCGCCACTTCCAGCCGAAGACGGCCTGGTAGAACTCCTCCGCGCCCTCCAGGTCGCGGGTGGCCAGACTCACCCAGCACGGTGCGCCGAACACCGAGTGACTGGTTACTTCCCCCTTGCCACGTGTCTCGTTCTTCTCCATGACCACACCGCCCGGTACGTTTTCCACGACTCCGCCTTCGGGGCGCCTGAGCCGGCGCCGAGCGGCCGACCGTGCTCAGCCCTGCGGGCCTGCGCGCGCTCGACCGCTCGCCTCCGGTGCACCCCGCGGCTCGTCCGAGGGGAGGCGCCGGGCACCTACTGCATCGTTCGCTGAGGACCTCCGGGTACCCCGATCGCACCTTTGCAAGGATGCGCCACCGAGCGCCGGGTTTCATCCCGAGACGGGGCCGGGGCCTGTCTTTCGGATCAGCTCGGCGTCACGGGTCCTGGCAGACAGACCCTGGGCGCCTGAGGCCCGGAACCGCCTCAGGCGCCCACACCCAGCGACCAGTGCGGGGTGCTGCCGGCCAGGCGGCAGGCGAGGAAGTACAGCGGGATGGGGGGCGTGTACGGAGAGTCACCGTCCGGTCGGTGGATCAGCCGGGGCCGACCCGGGCGGGGGCCGCTCCAGGAGGGGTCACGGTGGTGTGCGTCCGCCGCCGCGCCCGGTCCCACGCGCGCGTCGACGGCGTAGCTCGTCGTCGGTGGCCAGGTGACTCCGATGTCGGAGCCCGCGGGAACGATCCACCACCAGCGCAGGTCGTCGGCGAAGACGCAGCCGACGCGGGGCAGGCACTTCGTGATCCGTTCGCCGTGGCGCGCGGGGATGCCCACGGCGTCGTACCCGAGAGCGGCGGTCAGCTCCTCGGGCAGGCACAGGCGGTCGGGCTGCTCGGACAGGAGGGACGGGGCCGTGGACGGAGACGCGGAGGGAGTCGGATGGGACAGCGGGTCGAAGACGTGCGGTCGTTCCATGCGATGCGGATCCTTGTTGATCATTTGCCTCCGGGGCACCTGAGCCGGTGCTGAGAGGCGACCGGGCTCAGCCCTCCGTCGCCGGGCCTGCGCGCGATCGGCCTCTCGGCACCGGCGCGCCCCTTCGGCTTAAGCGGCCGGGTGGGGGTCGGGCCTGAGGGTGTGCGGGACCGGGTCAGCGGGCGGCCCGGTGGCCACGGTCTCGCCGGGTTCCGGTGCCAGGTCGGCCCAGACGATGCGGCCGGAGCCGTCCGGGGCGTCCCGCACGCCCCAGTCGCCGCTGAGCATGCCGACCAGCATCAACCCGCGGCCGCCCTGGTCGTCCGGCCCGGGCCGGCGCCGGGTCGGGAGCGTGCCGCCGCGGTTCTCGTCCTCGACCTCGATGCGCAGCCGGTGGCCGTCGGTGCGGATCCGGCAGACGATCCGGTCGCCGGCACTGTGCTTGACCGCGTTGGTGACCAGCTCCGAGGTCACCAGCACGGCGTTGTCGGTCGTGCAGTCCCCGGTGCCCCAGCGCTCGAGCAGCCGCCGGACACCTGCGCGGGCCAGGCCCACGGCGGCGGGGACCGCCGGGAGGTCGAAGACACCGGTTCTCGCTTGTGCCGCGTCCGCGGGCAGGCGGTCCACGGACTGGGGGAGGGAGGGCGGAGCCATCGCCGTTCGCCTTTCGTCTGCCTGGGGACCTGGCCGGACCTGGCCGGTACCCACCGCCCTCCGACCACGGCGCGATCCGCGTACCTCGCGTCGCAGGCGCCGAAGCAGCCCCGTCTCCCCCAACTGAGCTGCTGAGCACCATGGTTCACCGTCTTCGGGCGGTATGAACACTGTGGCATCCGGCAACAACGCCCCGCAACCGGCAAGTTGAAAATTGCAATTCGTGAGGTGCATCCTGCTCCGGTCGACGGAAGATCGTGACAGACTGCGACCGTGCATCCCGTGTGAGGGGGTAGGCGTGACCGCGGAAACCGACTGGGGCGGCGCCCCCACCGTTCTGCGCATGATCCTCGGCCGGCAGCTGGAAGAGCTGCGCACGCGGGCCGGTCTGACGTACGAGCAGGCCGCCGAGGCGATCGGGGTCAGCCACTCCACGATCCGCCGTATGGAGGCCGCCAAGGTGGCCCGGCTGCGGATCGCGGACGTCGAGAAGCTGCTGCAGACGTACGGCGTCACGGACCAGCAGGAGATCGACACGTTCCTGAAGTCGGTCCGTGAGGCCAACAAGCGCGGCTGGTGGCACACCTACCGCGATGTGCTGCCCGACTGGTTCGCCGCGTACCTCAGCCTGGAGCAGGCGGCCCTGCAGATCCGCGCGTACGAGGCCGAGTTCGTGCCCGGCCTGCTGCAGACGGAGGACTACGCGCGGGCCCTGCTGAGCGCCGGCAACCCGCACGCCCCCACCGAGGCGACCGAGCGCCGGGTGGCGCTGCGCATGCGGCGCCAGGAGCTGCTGTCGCGGCCCTCGCCGCCGCGCGTGTGGGTGGTGATGGACGAGACGGTGCTGCGCTGGCCGGTCGGCGGCCCGAAGGTGATGCGTGCCCAGATCGATCATCTGATCGCGATGAACGCCCTCCCCCATGTCACCTTGCAGGTCATGCCGTTCGGCAACGGCCCGCACCCGGCCATGCGCGCCGGTGCGTTCCACCTCTTCCGGTTCCGGGCGCCCGAGCTGCCGGACATCGTCTACCTGAGCGGTCTCGTGGGCGCCGTCTACCTGGACAAGGCGGACGACGTCGTGGTCTACCGCGAGGCCCTGGACCGGTTGGGCGCGCAGTCCGCGCCCGCGAAGAAGACCGAGGCCGTCCTCGGCGCGATCCGCAAGGAGTTGTGAGAAGTGCACGACCCGATACGCACCTGTGTGCCGTCCCACGCCCTCGGCACCCGCGGCTGGTCCAAGCCCTGGAGCGACGACGCGGGCGGCGCCTGCGTGGAGGCGAAGAAACTGGCCGACGGCAGCGTGGCCCTGCGGCAGTCCACGGACCCCGACGGCCCGGCGCTGGTGCTCAGCCGCACCGAGCTGGCGGGCTTCCTGGCGAGCGTGAAGGCGGGCGAGGCCGACTTCCTGCTGTGAAGCGCGGCCGCCGGCCGCTGCCGATCCCCTTTTATCTCTGCGTCCTGTGTGTTTGTCTCTGCGTCCCCAGCAGAGCCTTGCCCTCCCACACCACAACCGAGACCCCACAACCGAGACCTCACCACGAGACCTCACGACCGAGACCCGGAACAGGAGACGGCGTTGCCCGACAACGGATGGCCGGCCGACCGCATCGACACCGAGAGCGCGCACTCGGCGCGCATCTACGACTACATCCTGGGCGGCAAGGACTACTACCCCGCCGACAAGGAGGCGGGCGACGCCATGGCGCGGGAGTGGCCCGCCCTGCCCGTCCACATGCGCGCCAACCGGGACTGGATGAACCGGGCGGTGCGCTGGCTCGCCGAGGAGGCGGGCATACGCCAGTTCCTGGACATCGGTACCGGCATCCCCACCTCCCCCAACCTGCACGAGATCGCCCAGTCGGTGGCGTCCGAGTCGCGGGTGGTGTACGTCGACAACGACCCCATCGTGCTCACCCTGTCCCAGGGGCTGCTGGCCAGCGCGCCCGAGGGGAAGACGTCGTACATCGAGGCGGACTTCCGCGACCCCGAGGCCATCCTGGGCGCTCCCGAGTTCCGGGAGACCCTCGATCTGGGCAGGCCGGTCGCCCTCACGGTCATCGCGATCGTCCACTTCATCCTGGACGAGGACGACGCGGTGGGGATCGTACGGCGGTTGCTCGAACCGCTGCCGTCCGGAAGCTACCTGGCGATGACCATCGGGACCGCCGAGTTCGCGCCCGAGGAGGTGGGACGGGTGGCACGGGAGTACGCGGCCCGGAACATGCCGATGCGGCTGCGGACGATCGACGAGGCCCACGAGTTCTTCGAGGGGCTGGAGTTGGTGGAGCCGGGGATCGTCCAGGTGCACAAGTGGCACCCGGACGGCACGGGGGAACAGGGTATTCGGGACGAGGACATCGCGATGTACGGGGCCATCGCCCGAAAGCCGTAGCCCACGGCCGCGCCCCCCTGTGAGGCGGCTGGCTGCAACTCCGGGCGCTGGGTCAGGAGTTCGGCCGCCGCCGGCACGGCCGCCGTCAGGGGCGCTCCTCCGTGCCGTCCGCAAGGGCGGCGTTCGGCCGTCGGTGATCCGGGACGGCGGACGGGACGGGGCGCAGGCGCAACCCCCCTGCGGCGACGGCCGGTTCCGTCTCGGGACAGTGCGACGGCGCGGGCGCCGGCCGCCCCGAAGGGCCGGGGGCACCCGCGCCGGTCCCTGCGCGGTGGTGTCCGCGGACGTCAGTCCAGGCCGACCGACTTCAGCCAGGCCTTGGCGACGTCGAGCGGGTCCTTGTTCTGAAGCTGCACCTGGGTGTCCATCTCGAGCAGGGCCGCCGTGTCGAGCTTGGCCGAGACCGCGTTGAGCGCGTCGACGCCCTTCTGGTCGAGCCCGCTCTTGTAGACGAGCGGCTGCACGTTCTCGAACCCGAAGAGGTTCTTCGGGTCCTGAAGGACGACGAACTTCTCCTTGACGACGGTCGGGTCCGTGGTGAAGATGTCGGCCACCTGCACGGTGTTCTTCTTCAGCGCCGCCTGGGTGAGCGGGCCGCCCGCGTCGAGCGCCTTGAAGGACTTGAACTGCAGGCCGTAGACGCTCTTCAGGCCGAGCAGACCCTGCTGCCGGGTCTGGAACTCCGGCGAGGCGCCGATCACCAGGTCCTTGGCGACGTCCTTGAGGTCGGCGATGGAGGACTTCTCGGTGAGGTTGTACTTCTTCGCCGTGTCCTGGTTGACGGTGACGGAGTCCTTGTCCTGCGCGGGCGCCGGTTCCAGGAGCGTGAGGGCGGGGTCCAGCTTGGCGTTGATGGCGGCGGTGGTGGCGGCGACCGTCTTCGGGGCGGCCTTCTTGTCGAGGTAGGCCAGCAGCGCGCCGTTGTACTCGGGCAGCACCGTGATGGAGCCGTTCTTCAGCAGGCCGTACGTCGTCTCGCGGCTGCCGATGTTGGGCTTGTAGGTGACCTTGATGCCCTTGGCCTTCAGGGCCTCGCCGTAGATGTCGGCGAGCAGGATGCTCTCGGAGAAGTTGTTCGAGCCGACGACGACCGTGTCGCCGCTCGCCTTGCCGCCCTGGAGCGGGTTGTCGGACTTGGTGTCGGAGGACGAGGAACACCCCGCGAGCAGTGCCGCCGTGGCGGCGAGTGCGACTGCGGCCGCGCCGGGGAGTCTCCTGCTGGACGTGCTGGCGTTCGCGGTAGAGGTCACGATTCCCGTTCCGTACTTGGGGATTGGGCGGAGTGCGCGGAGCTGTGTGGGGTGCCGGTACGCACTTCACCGATCCAATCCAGCACCTTCTTGGTCAGTCAAGAGCTCCCTGGTCACCGATCGGCCTCGATACACGGCCGGTTGGGGAGGCGCGCCGTCAGGCTCTCCTGCGCACTCCCGGCGACACCGCCGCCCGCGACACCGCCCAGAACACCGTGAGCGTGGCGAGCGCCAGCACGGCCACCAGGGTGGCACCGCCGACGACCTTCTCGTAGTCGCGCTGGTAGAGCCCGTCCACGATGTAGCGACCGAGGCCGCCGAGGCTGACGTACGCGGCGATCGTGGCCGTCGAGACGATCTGGATGGCCGCCGAGCGCAGACCGCTGAGGATCAGCGGCAGCGCCACGGGCACCTCGACCTGGAAGAGGATCCTGGGCTCGCTCATTCCCATGCCCCGCGCGGCGTCCACCGGGGACGGGTCGAGGGAGCGCACGGCCTCGTAGGTGGTCACCAGGATCGGCGGCACGGCCAGCACCACCAGCGGGATCATGACCGGCAACAGCCCGAGGCCGAGCAGCACGAACATCAGGACCAGCAGACCGAAGCTGGGCAGCGCGCGGGCGGCGGTGGCGACGAACGCGAGGACGTTGCCGCCGCGCCCGGTGTGGCCGGTGAGCAGACCCACCGGCAGCCCGATGGCGGCGGCGACGGCGAGGGCCGTCAGGGAGTACTGGACGTGTTCGAGCAGGCGTTGCGGGATGCCGTCGTAGCCGTGCCAGTGGGCGCCGTCGCTGAAGAAGGCGTTGACGAAGTTCAGGACGTTCACCGGGTCACGTCCTCAAGGACGAGTGCGGACGGCTCGGGCCGTGCGGCGGCCTTCCGCCTCCTGCCGGTGCCGCGCGGCATCCACGGCGTCAGCAGGACGCGTACCAGGACGAGGAGGGCGTCGACGAGGATCGCGAGGACGGCCGTGGTGACCACGGAGTTCACCGCGAGGACGGGCCGGTGGTAGAACATCGCGTCGGCCAGGAGGTTGCCGAGCGCGCCCTGGTTGCCGATGAGGGCGCCGACGCTGACCAGGCTGATGCTGGAGACGGTCGCGACCCGCAGGCCGGCCAGGATGGCGGGCGCCGCGATCGGCAACTGCACCTGGAGATAGCGCCGTACGGGCCCGATGCCCATGGCGGTGGCCGCCGCCAGCGTCTCCTGCGGCACCGAGCGGACACCGTCCACGATCGCCGGGACCAGCACCACCAGGCTGTACACGGCCAGTGGGATCATCACGGTGAGCTCGCTCTGGCCGGTGTAGTCGATGAGGACGACGAAGAACGCCAGCGACGGGATGGCGTACAGGACCGTCGTCACACCGAGGACGGGCGGGTACAGCCAGCGGAACCGCACGCACAGCTGGGCGGTCGGCAGGGCGGCGACCAGGCCGGCGAGGACCGGCAGCAGGGCCTCTCTCAGGTGCAGTCCGATCAGCCCCAGCCAGCTGTGCTGAAGATCGCTCGGGATGTCGAAGAACCCGTTCATCCGGTGACCTTCGTGTCGCTGAGGCCCTCGGCGTGGGCGCTGCGGATCGCCTCCGCGATGGTGGCCTGCGAGACCACGCCGACCACCCGGCCGGTGTCGTCCACCGCTACGGCCCACCCGGTGGGCGAGAGCACGGCGCCGTCGAGCGCGGCGCGCAGCGAGTCCCTGCCGTGGGCGAACGGCCGTCCGTACGGCAGCAGTCGCTCCGGCGCGATGTCCCCGGCGGTCAGCTCCCCCGGCTCGCCCCAGCCGAGCGGTCTGCCGTCGAGGTCGGTGACCAGCAGGTACGGCGCCTCGGGCGTGGCGCGGGAGGCGATCTGCTCGGCGGTGGAGTCGACGGCGACGATCGGGGTCTTGAGCAGCTGAAGGGTCTCGGAGGAGAAGAACGACAGCCGCCGGATGCCCCGGTCCGTGCCGAGGAAGTCCTCCACGAAGGCGTCGGCGGGGGACGACAGCAGTTCGGCGGGCGGTGCGAACTGGGCGAGCCGGCCGCCGGTGCGCAGGACGGCGACCATGGTTCCGAGCCGGATCGCCTCGTCGATGTCATGGGTGACGAAGACGATGGTCTTGCCCAACTCGTCCTGGATCCTGAGCAGTTCCTCCTGCAGGCCCTTGCGGACGATCGGGTCGACGGCGGAGAACGGCTCATCCATCAGCAGCACCGGCGGGTCGGCGGCGAGCGCCCGGGCCACGCCGACGCGCTGCTGCTGTCCGCCGGAGAGCTGGTAGGGGTACCGCTTGGCGAGGGAGGCGTCGAGCCCGACGCGTTCCATCAGCTCCCGGGCCCGGTCACGGGCGCGGTCCTTGCTCCAGCCGAGCAGCCGGGGCACGGTGGCGATGTTGTCGACGATGGTGCGGTGCGGGAAGAGCCCGGCGTTCTGGATCACGTACCCCATGGACCGGCGCAGGACGTTGACCGGCTGCTTGCCGATGTCGACGCCGTCGAGCGTGATCGTGCCCTCGCTCGGCTCGACCATCCGGTTGATCATGCGCAGCGTCGTGGTCTTGCCGCAGCCCGAGGGGCCGACGAGGACGGTGATCGAGTGGTCCGGTATCTCGAGAGACAGCCTGTCGACCGCCACCGTGCCGTCCGGATACCGCTTGGTGACTGAATCTATCCGTATCAAAACGCCGAATGCCCTTCGGGTGTCGCGGAGAGCGGCCTCACCTCGGCCGGTGTCGCACGGGCCGTTGCGGGGAGAGTGTAGACGGCGGGTGTTGCGGCGCCGTGGCGCGCGGCGGGACCTCGCGGGAACCGCCGGGGCCGGGACGAGGTGAATCCTTGACTTGCCGGTTTGCGCACATCCGCAGGCGAGGGGGAGCATGACCGGCATGCCGCTGAACGAGATGGCCCTGACGACGGCGAGCCTGCCGGAGCTCACCACGGGACGGCTGCTGTCCTCGTGGCACCTCGACGTCCCGGCGCTCCTCCTGGTCCTCCTCCTCGGCACGCTCTACGGCTGGGGCGCCGCGAGACTGAGACGCCGGGGCGAGCCGTGGCCCGCGGCCCGCACAGCGACTTTCGCCCTGCTGGGCCTCGGCTCGCTCGTCGTGGCGACCATGTCCGCGCTCGCGGTGTACGACCACGCGCTGTTCTGGCCCGCCGCGGTGCAGAACGTCCTGCTCGACCTGATCGCTCCCCTCGGGCTGGCACTGGGCGACCCGCTGCATCTGGCGGTCCGCGCCCTCCCCGAGCGGGCCTCGGGGCGGGTGCGGCGGGCGATGACCGGGCGGGTGGTGCGGCTGCTCACCTTCCCCCTGGTCAGCACGGCGCTGGTGCTCGCCACCGAGCTGACGGTGTACTTCACGCCGTACTTCGCGACCGCCCTGCGCCTCGGCTGGCTGCACGAGCTGATGTATCTCCACCTGCTGCTCGCCGGGACCCTGTTCGTCGTGCCGGTCCTCACCCACGAGGGGGCGCTGCCCGCCTGGTGCACCCACCCGGTGCGCGCGGCGCTGGTGTTCGTGGACGGGATCATCGACGCCGTACCGGGGATCGTGGTGATGACCCACGGCACGCTGATCGCAGGCGCCTGGTACCTGCACCACGCCCCGCCCTGGGATCCGGACGTGCTCCACGACCAGCAGCTCGGCGGCGGTGCGATGGTCGGCATCGCGGAGCTGGTGGCGTTGCCCTTCCTGCTCGCGATCCTGGTGCAGTGGGCCCGCACCGAGCGCGCCCAGACGGTCGCACTGGACCGCCGCCTGGAGACGGAACTGGTCCCCGCGGCCCCCGCTCCCGGCCAGACGGCCGACGAGGACCGCGTACGCCCCTGGTGGGAGACCGAGGACAACGAGGTCGCCCAGCGCATCCGCCGGCAGCACGGCTGAGAGGTGCCTAGCCCAGGCGGAACCAGCCGAGGACGGTCTGCACGAGCAGGATCGTGGACATGGTGGCCACGCCGACGACCACCGCGGTGGCGGCGATGCGGTAGCGGGGCCCGTTGGCGGCAGGCCCGAGCACGGAGCGGCGGTTGGTCAGCACCAGCAGGTAGACCAGGACGACCGGGCTGATCAGGCCCTGCAGGACCTGGGTGCCGATCAGCAGCCGGATGACGTCGATCGGGGTCATGGCCAGGGTGGCGCCCAGGACGATCTGGGCGGTGAACAGGCCGAGGAAGAGCGGGGCGTCGCGGAAGCTGCGCGAGACGGAGCGTTCCACCCCGACGGCCTCCCCGATGGCGTAGCTGGCCGACAGGGGGACGACGGCTCCGGCGAGCGCGGAGGCACCGATCAAACCCAGCGCGAACAGCAGTTCGGCGTTCTGTCCGGCGACGGGTCTGAGCGCCTCGGCGGCCTGGGCGGCGGAGTCGAGCGGGCCGGTGCCGCCGATCACGGCGGCGGTGGCGACGATGATGGTCAGGCTGATGACGCAGGCGAACACCGCGCCGAGGACGGCGTCGGCGCGGATCAGCGGGTAGTCGGCGGGTTTGGCCCCGCGGTCGACGACACCGGCGGCTGCGTAGAACTGCATGTAGGGGCTGACCGTGGTGCCGATCAGGGCGACCGCGAGCAGGATGAAGTCCTTGCTGGGCTCGACGTGCGGGACGACGAGGTGGCGGCCGACCGACGCCCAGTCGGGGTGGCCGAGGATCATCGCCACCGGATAGGCGAAGAACGCCAGCGACATGATCAGGAAGATGCGTTCGGCCCAGTGGTAGGAGCCGAACAGCACCAGCGCCCACAGCAGGATCGCGGCCGGCGGGACGACCGCCCACTTGGGCACTCCCAGCAGCTCGAAGGCGGCGCCGATGCCCGCGAACTCGCTGACGACCAGACCGGTGTTGGCCAGCAGCAGGCAGAACAGGGCGAGCGCGGTCAGGCGCAGGCTGAACTGTTCGCGGATCAGGGCGCCGAGGCCCTTGCCGGTGTGCGCGCCGAGGCGGACGGCCATCTCCTGCACCATCACGAGGGCGACGGTCACCAGGACCATGAAGAACAGCGTGCCGTAGGCGAACTGGGACCCGGCCGAGGCGTAGGTGGCGATCCCGGCCGCGTCGTTGCCGGCGTTGGCCGCGACCAGCCCGGGGCCCGCGATCGCGGCGACCATGGTCAGGCGGCGCCATCCGGTGGGGCGGGCGGCGGGTGCGCCGGTGGTGCCCGGTGCCGTGGTGGTCGGGGGCGTGTGAGGGTCGCGGGTCACTGGAGGAACCTCCTGAAGTGCACGCGCCCGCGTTCGGGCAGCAGGGCGTCGAGCAGGTCGTCGGCCAGGATCCGGCCGAGGGGACGGTCGGTGTCGTCGACCACCAGCAGCGAGGAGGCGCGGGCGGCGACCAGCTGGTCGGCGGCCTCGGACAGCGGTGTGTCCGCGCGCACGGTGACCGGAGGGCCGAACTGGGCCCGCCAGGCGACCAGATCGGCCACCGGCGCCGCGTCCTCGGCCACCGCCAGGTCGAACAGCGCCATGTCGCACAGCAGCCGGCCCTCGTCGTCCACGACGGCGACGGCGTCGATCTCGGTGCGGTGCTCGGTCTGCTCTGCGAGCCGGGCCCGCACCTCGGCCACCGTCGCGTCCCGGTGGACGGTGACCAGCAGGGTGGTCATGGCGCCGCCCGCCGTGCCCTCCCGGTGCGCCAGCAGCCGGCGCAGCTCCGCGGACTGGTCGTCCGGCATACGGATGAGCAGCGACTCGCGTTCCTCCGGGGTGAGGTCGCGCAGCGCGTCGGCCGCCTCGTCCGGCTCCATCTCGTCCACCAGCCTGGCGGCGTGCTCGGGCTGCGCCTCCCGCAGCAGGTTCTCCAGCTCGGCCGGCTCCATCTCCTCCAGCGCGTCGGCGGCCTGTTCGGGCTCGAGCCAGCCCAGCAGCTGCTGGCGTTCGGCGCGGCCGAGGTCCTCGAGGATGTCGGCGAGATCGGCCGGGCGCAGCCGGTGCAGCGCGGTCCGGGAGGCGCGCAACCGCACCTCGGGCGGCCCTTCCGTGGCCTCCTCGGCGAACGGGGCCACCGCCTGCCAGTCCAGGACCCGCTCCGGGGTCGGCCGGGCCTGCCAGCGGCGCGGGCCAAGCCGGCGCAGCAGGGTGGGCAGCGAGACGTCGACCCCGACCAGGACGACGCGGTCGACCAGCGGCGCCAGGTACAGGTCGGCGGCGCGCGTGACCTGGACCCCGTCCACGTCGACCAGTTGGTGGTCGAGGACGTCCCTGGCCAGCAACGCCTCGCCGGGGCGGCGGGAGAAGTCCCGCAGGTCCACCCGGGCGGCGCGCAGTCGTACGTGTCCGGCGTGCACCTTGCCGATCGCGTCGGCGGCCAGGAAGGTGCGCCGCCGCCCGATGCGCAGGATCAGCCCGGTGACGGGCGGGTACGACTCCGCCCCGTAGAGCCGGGCGACGACGTCCACGAGGCGGCCGACCTCCTCTCCGGCCTGGTTGGTGACGGGTCCGCCGACCAGGCCGGCCAGGGAGACCAGGGAGCCGCGGACCGCCTTGGAGGCGGTGGCACGTCGCTCCAGACGGACCCGGCGGTCACGCAGCCGGGCACCGGTGGACATGAGCAGAGTGTGGGCAGCCACGGGGAACACCCCCTCGCCCCGTCGGGGCGGGGCACCGGGCGGCCCACGGCAGCGGCCTTCCCGCCGGTGCGCACACGGCAACACGCGGCCCGGCGGGGCCGCGTGCGGCACCGGCTGAGGTCGCCGGGCGGTCAGCGGGGAAGGACGTGCTGCCCCGGGCCGCGGAAGGACGACCAGGACAACGCGGAACGGGGCCGACTATGGCCCGGACTACTGTCCATCTCGCCTCCTCCCGGTCCCGGCGCCGGAGTTCGGCGCTCCCTGAGCTGTGCGGCCGATCAAGGGTACGACGCCGTATCGTGCCACCGGGCGACATGACGGGATTGTTGGGGAACCCTTACCGGTGCCTTCCCGGCCGTGGATCTTCCGCCCCGTACGGTTGCGGTGGTGCGGCGGCTGTCCGTCGCCGACCTTTCGACCAGCTGGGAGTGTGGATGACGACCGGTCGCCGGGCCGTTCTGGCCGCGATGGCGTCCAGCGTGCTCGCCGGATGCGCGGGCCGGAAGAGCGCGACGAGCGCCGGGACGCCCACGTCCGGACCGCCCGGTGCTCCCGCGCCGAACGCCACGGCCACCCCGACGCCCACCCCCTCGGCGACGGCACCGGCGGTGACCCGTGCCGAGATCGTGGCCCGCTACGGGCATGCCGTGCCGCACACCTGGGGCTTCCAGGCGCCCGGGGTGGTGCACGCGCTGCCGCGGGGAAGGCGTGAGATCGCGCTGACCTTCGACGCCTGCGGAGGCCCGGGCGGCAGCGGCTACGACGAGGCGCTGATCGACTTCCTGCGCAGGCGGGAGGTACCGGCGACCCTGTTCATCAACTCCCGCTGGATCGACGCCAACCCTGCCCTCTTCCGCCGGCTGGCCGCCGAGCCGCTGTTCGAGATCGCCAACCACGGCACCCGGCACCGCCCGCTGTCGGTCACCGGGCGCTCCGCCTACGGCATCGCCGGCACCCGGGACGCCGGAGAGGTGTACGACGAGATCGCCGGCAACCGGGCCGAACTCACCCGGCTGCTGGGCGCCCCGCCGCGCTTCTTCCGGTCCGGCACCGCGTACTGCGACGACGTCGCGGCACGGATCGTCGGCGACCTGGGGGAACGCTTCGCGAGCTTCTCGGTCAACGGCGACGGCGGCGCCACCTTCACCCCCGAGCAGGTGCGTACCACCGTGGCGTCCGCGCCCGGCGGCTCCATCGTCATCTGCCACATGAACCACCCCGAGGGCGGCACCGCCCGGGGCATCGCCGCCGCCGTACCGCGGCTGCTGGCGAGCGGTCATACCTTCGTCCGCCTGTCGGACGCGCTGGACTGACGTGGGGTCAGGGCCCTTCCTGGGGCCTGTGTCACACCACCGAGGCGATCAGCTGGTCGATCAGGGCGATGAGGACGTCCCGGCACGACTCGCGCTCGCGCGCGTCGCACAGCAGCACCTGGACGTGCTCGGGCAGCGCCAGGGCGTCCCGTATCTCCTCGGGCGGGTACGGGTGCTTCCCGTGGAAACCGTTGACGGCGACGACGAAGGGGATGCCGCGGCGTTCGAAGAAGTCGATGGCGGCGAAGCTGGACTCCGGGCGGCGGACGTCGATCAGGACGACGGCGCCGAGCGCGCCGATCGCCAGGTCGTTCCACATGAACCAGAACCGCTGCTGACCGGGCGTGCCGAAGAGGTACAGCACGAGGTCCCGGCCGATCGTGATGCGGCCGAAGTCCAGGGCCACGGTGGTGGCCCGTTTCTCCTCGATGCCGACGAGGTCGTCGACGTCGAGCCCGGCGGTGGTCAGCGGTTCCTCGGTGCGCAGCGGGACGATCTCGCTGACCGACCCGACCATGGTGGTCTTGCCGACGCCGAAGCCCCCGGCGATGAGGATCTTCACCGTGTCGGGGGCCGGCGCCGAAGCGGTGGCGGTGTCAGAGCCGGCCAAGGCCGTCCCTCACTTTCTGCAGGAGTTGAAGGTCCGGAGTGCGCGAGACGGGGTGCGGCGGGCGGATGGTGATCCGGCCGGCCTCCAGCAGATCGCACAGCATGATCACGACCACGCTCACCGGCAGATCGAGATGGGCGGCGAGCTCCGCCACGGCGATCGGCTCCACGCACCGCTTCAGGATCCGCGCGTGCTCGGGCTGGAGCCGCGGCGCCCACGCGGGCGGTGGGTCCACCGCCGTCACCGTCGTGATGAGGGTGAAGTCGGCGCGGCTGGGCCGGGTCCGTCCGCCGGTCAGCGTGAACGGCCTGACGAGCCGGCCCGCCGCGTCGCCTCCGCTCACCTCACTCGCCGCTGTCGGACGCGCCGACGCCCGCACGTGGTGCCGCACTCAGGTGCTCGCCGATCTTCTTCACCAGCATGTTCATCTGGTACGCCACGACACCCACGTCGGCGCCCGGGCCGGTGAGGACGGCGAGGTGGGCGCCGGGGCCGGCCTGGGTGAGGATCAGGTAGCTGTGGGCCATCTCGATGAGCGCCTGGCGCACCGGGCCGCCGCGGAAGTCCATGCTGACGCCCTTGCTGAGGCTCATCAGGCCGGAGGCGGTCGCCGCGAGCCGTTCGGCGTCGTCGCGGACGAATCCGGTGGAGTGGCTCACGACCAGTCCGTCCTCGGAGAGCACCACCGCATGGGCGACCCCGGCGACCCGGTCCACGAGTGAGGTGAGCAACTGGTCGAGCTGGCTGTGGGTGGCAGGGGAGCGTGTCATGTCGGTGTCCTTCACGAGCGGTCGGCGAGCGGTGTGGACGTCGGTGCGGCCCCGGGTGCGTCGGCCACGGCGGGCTCCTCCTGGTCGTACTGCTCCAGGGTGCCCTCGTCACGCGCCCGGAGCGTGCCGCGCTGGAACCCGGCGAGGGAGGAGGCGGCGCGTTCCGCGGTGAACTCGTCGAGCACACCGTCCCCCTCGGGCGCGGCCTCCTCGAGCAGTTCGGCGGCCAGACTGGTCTGCGGCACCCGGCGCGGCAGCGGGGGAAGCCCTCCCGCGCGCCCGGCTTCATCGGTGTGCACGGCGCCCTCCTTCCGGGTGGGCTCCCGGCGCCGCGCGTCGGCCGCCGGGGCGGTCCCGGTGGTGCGCGCCGCCGGGCGGGCGTGCCGGGGCTCCCGTACGGGCTCGGCGTCGGGCGCCTGCGAGGTCCCGGGGGCCTCGCGCACCACGATGTCGTGCGGGACGAGCACGATCGCCGTGGTCCCGCCGTACGGCGACGGGCGCAGCGTCACGGCGATGCCGTGCCGGGTGGCGAGGCGGGCGATGACGAACATGCCGAGCCTGAGGTCGTCGGCGAGGGCCACCACGTCGAACTGCGGCGCCACCGCCAACTGGGCGTTGAGCTGCGCGTAGTCGTCCTCGGACATGCCGAGGCCGCGGTCCTCGATCTCGATGGCGAGGCCCTTGGCGACCAGCGCGGCCCGCACCTCGACGGGGCTCGGGGCGGGCGAGTACACGGTCGCGTTGTCGATGAGTTCGGCCAGCAGGTGGATCAGGTCGGCCACCGCGGGCGGGGACAGGTACACGTCCTCGTCGGTGTGCACCTCCACCCGCTGGTACTCGGCGACCTCGCCGACGGCGCTGCGCACGATGTCGATCAGCGCGACCGGTTCCCTCCAGCTGCGCCGGGGCTGCTCGCCGCTGATGATGACGAGGTTCTCCTCGTACCGGCGCAACTGGCTCGCCGTGGAGTCCAGTTCGTACAGCCCCTTGAGGACGTCCGGGTCCTGGTGCTGTCTCTCCAGCGCGTCCAGCTTGCTGAGCTGCAGGTTGACCAGGTTCTGGCTCTGCCGGGCGATGCCGAGGATCACCTTCTGGAAACCACGCCGGGTCTCGGCGAGTTCGACGGCGGTGTGCACGGCGGTGCGCTGCGCCGTGTTGAACGCCTGGGCCACCTGGCCGAGTTCGTCGCGCCCGTAGTCGAGCGGCGGCGTGGCGGACTCCACGTCGACCTTCTCGCCCCGTTCGAGGCGGGCCACCACGTCGGGCAGCCGCTCCTCGGCCAGGGAGAGCGTGGCGAGCCTGAGCCCGCGCAGCCGCCGGGACAGGGAGCGGGTGATCCGCCAGGACATGCCGACGCACAGCAGGAGGGCGGCGAGTCCTCCCGCGCTCAGCGAGCCGGCCTTGAGGAGCAGGCCGTCCGCTGTGGCTGCGCTGCGGTCGAGCAGCTGCGCGGTCTGCTGCCGGATCAGGGCCGTGTACTGGTCGGCGAGCGTGTTCATCGCGCTGCTCCAGCGCTGCCGGACGTCCGGCAGCGCGATCCCGTGCGCGCCGGGCGCCGTCCGGGCCGCGAGCACCTGGTCCTCGACGTTCTGCAGGGTCGCCCACTCGGGCGACTGCAGGATGCTCTCGGCCTGTGTCTTCATGCTCCCCTGGAGCGAGGGCACGATCTGGTCCTGGACCAGCCAGCGGCGGGCGTGGACCAGTTGCATGAACCGCTCCCACGACGCCTGGTCCATGTGCCGCGACGGCCAGGCCAGGGTGAGCTCCGCGTCCTCCTGGGAGGCGAGCTCCGCGGCGTGCTCCAGCGCGACCAGTGGGCCGGCCTGCGAGGTGAGGTCGCCGTCGTCGACCTGGGAGAGCTCCTGGAAGGCCTGGATCTGCCGGCCGATGATCGCGGTGTACTGGTCCAGCGCCTGCTGGGCGGTGATGTCCGTGGGACGGTCCACCTGGTCGCGGTAGTACTCCAGGCTGCCCACCGAGGCGACGACGGAGTACATCGGGTCCTTGATGCGGGAGGCCGCCCGTCTGATCGCCTCGGCCTGCCCGGTGAGCTCCGCCACCGCCGCGTCCGTCGCGCTGCGCTGGGCCTCCAGGGCGGCCCGGGAGCCGTGCGGGGAGGCCAGCCACGCGGCGGACAGCTGCCGCTCCCGCTGGAGGGCGAGCGCCGCCTCGGTGCCCATGGCGCCGGTGGACCGGCTCAGTTCCGTCTGCGCGCGCAGCCGCAGTCCCTCCGAGAACATCTGGGTGGTGGTCACGGCCCAGACGGCGGCGAGCGTGACGCTGGGGACCAGGGCCAGGAGGATCAGGGAGAGGCGTATGGAGCCGAGACGGCGCCGGATAGGTGTCGGTGTCCGTCGAGACATCGTGGTCCTAGAGCGGTCCATGGGGTACGGGGAAGGGGGACGGACGCGAGGGGTGGGCGCGTGTCCGGTGCGACACAGGGGTGCGCAGGATGTTATCCGTCCGTGTGACCTGGCGCACCGACAGGGATCGTATCGTTTCGGCGTTTCTCGCAACCGGCGCCTGTCGGGGCCTCGGGCCCCCGCTCAGCGGGTGCCGCCCGCCGCGAACTTCGCCACCGAGGTGATGTTCGCCTTGGTCACGAAGGCGGGGCCGGTGAGCACCGGGGCGGTGCCGCCGCCGCTGACGTTGCCGTTGGTCTTGTAGAGCCACAGCGAGTCCACGGCGAGGTAGCCCTGGAGGTAGGGCTGTTGGTCCACGGCGAACTGCACGTCCCCGTTCTGCACGGCCTTGACCAGGTCGGTGTTGAGGTCGAAGGTGGCGACGCGCGCCCTGCTGCCCGCCTGCTGCACCGACTTGACGGCCGCGAG
Organism: Streptomyces sp. Ru72; assembly: GCF_002920635.1. Taxonomy (GTDB): domain Bacteria; phylum Actinomycetota; class Actinomycetes; order Streptomycetales; family Streptomycetaceae; genus Streptomyces. The sequence continues at coordinate 100,341 of NZ_PQSR01000013.1, forward strand.
CGCGAACTGCGCGCCCAGCGTGACCACTTCGTCGATGGTCGGGTCCTGCCGCAGCTGGGCGGCGACGGCGCCGGTCACGGCGTTCATGTCGGTGCCGTCCACGTAGAGCAGGTCGGTCTGGCCGACGAAGGCCTTCTTCACCCCGGCGCAGCGCGCCTCCAGGGCGACGTTGCCGCGCTCGTGGATGACGCACAGGGCGTGCTTGGCGTGGAGGTCGTCCAGCTTGTCGCCGACGGCGCGGCCCGCGACGCTCTCGTCCTGGCCGAAGTACTCGAGCACGCCCTCCGAACGCCAGGCGTCGATCCCGGAGTTGAGCCCCACGACCGGGATGCCCGCCGCCCTGGCGTCGGCGATCGCTCCCTTCATCGCGTCCGGCTTGGCCAGCGTCAGCGCGATGCCGTCGACCCGGTCCTTGACCGCGTCCCGCACCAACTCCGCCTGTCCCGCGGGGTCCGGGTCCCCCGCGTACGTCAACTCGGCGCCGTCCTTGGCCGCGGCCGCCTCGGCGCCCTTGCGCACCAGCTCCCAGAAGGCGTCGTCCTTGGCTCCGTGGGTGACCAGGGCGACCTTGAGCCGGCCGGGGTCGGACGCCTTCGCGTCCGCGCCGGACCCGGCGCTGCCGAGGCCGGAGCAGCCGGCCAGCAGCAGGCAGGCGGCGAGGGCGGCGGTCACGGCGGTGCCGAACAGGGTTCTGCGGGACCTGCGCGGAGGGGGAGGGGTCTTCATGGGGGTGCGGCACCTCGCTGTGCAGCCGAGCCAGAGGACGGCGGTCGTACGGGAAGAGCGGAGTGAGCCGAGGGGGTACCGGCTCGGTGGCTCGCGCTGTGCCGGAGCCAATCGCGGGTGACCGCCCGTGGTCAAGTGAGCGACCCCCGGTAGTCGGCTGTTGCTGCCGCATTGTGATGATCTCCGTGACGCCGGACCCTGGACGCCGGTCTCCGGACTCCCGGCCCGGGCCGCCCGGCCCGGCGCCCGCCCGACGGCACGCTCCGGGTCGGGCCTTTCGAGCGAGGACGACAGCATGTAGCTTTTGCGGTGATATGAGTGATTTCGCACTGCCGGATCGTGCCATGCTGCCGTCGCGTTCGATCAGGGTCGTGCCAGGAGGCCGGTGTGTACCGTCCGCGTGAGTGGCCGCTGCCGCAAGAGCGTCCGTCATGACCGGACCGAGGCGGCAACCACGGCAGTCGCACCCCCATGACCTGCGTCTGCGGCTGCGCGACGAGCTGGGCCGGATCGACGAGCAGCTGCAGGCCCTGCTCGCCGCCATGGACCGGCTGCAGGGGCTGCTGGAGGCCGTCGTGGCCATCAGCCGGGAGGTGGAGCTGCCCGGGGTGCTGAACCGCATCGTGACCACCGCCATGGACCTGGTGGGCGCCCGCTACGGGGCTCTCGGGGTGCTCGACGAGTCCGGGCGGTCCCTGAAGGACTTCATCGCCGTCGGCCTGTCGGAGCGGGAATTCGCCGACCTCGCCGAGGTCGGCCTGCCGGAGGGCCGGGGCGTCCTCGGGCAGCTGATCAGCAACCCCGAACCGCTGCGGGTCGACGACATCCCCGCGCACCCCGCCTCCGCCGGCTTCCCGCCCGGCCACCCGCAGCTGCGCACCCTGCTCGGCGTCGCCGTCAGCGTGCGCGGCGAGATCTACGGCGACCTCTACCTGTCCGAGCGGCTCGACGGGCAGCCCTTCGACGTCCACGACGAGAACATCGTCGTCGCCCTGGCCGGCGCCGCCGGCATCGCGATCGAGAACGTCCGCCTGTTCGAGCAGGTGCGCAGCGCCTCCGAGCAGTTCCAGCGGCTTCTGCTGCCGGCCCTGCCCGATCTGCGGCCGTTCACCGCCGCCGCCATCTACCGGCCCGCCGCCGAGCCGAGCCGGCTCGGCGGCGACTGGTACGACGCCATCCTGCTGCCCGACGGCGCGGTGGCGGTCGTCATCGGCGACGTGGTGGGCCACGATCTCCAGGCCGCGGCCGCCATGGCCTCCACCCGCAACATGCTGCGCGCGCTGCTCTTCGACCGGTGCACCCCGCCGAGCGCGATCCTCGCCCAGCTCGACCGCACCCTGCAGGGCATCACCGACACCCCCGTCACCACCACGAGCCTGGCCCGCATCGAACCCGACGGGCCCGGCTGGCGGCTGCACTGGAGCGCCGCGGGCCACGTCCCGCCCCTGGTGATCGTCCCCGGCCGGAAAGCCGAGTACCTGTTCGCCGAGCCCGGGCTGCCCCTCGGCGTCGACTCCGGGCAGACCCGCCCCGACCACATCCACCCACTGCCCCCGGGCAGCACCGTGGTCCTCTTCACCGACGGTCTGGTCGAACACCCCCACCGGCCCATCGACGAGTGTCTGGACGAGCTCGCCGGTCTCGCCACCGCCCATGCCGGCCTGCCCCTGGAGGAATTCGTCCACACCCTCGCCGACCACGGCCCCAGCGACGGTCACGACGACATGGCCGTCCTCGCCCTGCGCACCCCGGCCCTCTGAGGAACGGCGGGCAGACGCACCGCTTCGCTCGGTGACCGCATGGTGGATGGCGCGCGGCCGACGGACGATGGACTACGGGGCCGAGCCGATGGGGAGACGCCCGATGTCCGTCGCGCGGCACGAAAGGCTCCGGCGCGGTGCAGTGACCGCCCTGGAGATCTGCGTCATCGCCGCGCTGTACTACGCCTCGGGAAGGCTGGGGCTGCTCCAGCAACTGGTGCGCGGTCAGGTCACCCCGCTGTGGCCACCGACCGGGATCGCCGTCGCCGGGCTGCTGCTCCTCGGTCCCCGGGTCTGGCCGGGGATCACCCTGGGCGCGTTCGCGATCAACATCTCTCTCGGGCCGTCGATCCCCGCCGTGCTCGCGATCGTGGCCGGGAACACGCTCGCGCCGCTGTGCTCGTACGCACTGCTTCGTCGCGCCGGGTTCCGTGCCGAGATGGACCGGCTGCGGGACGCGCTGGCGCTGGTGTTCCTCGGGGCCTTCACCGGCATGCTCCTCAGCGCGACGGTCGGCGGCTGCACCCTGCTGCTCGCCGGTGCGCTGTCCACCGGCGCGTTCTGGCCGACGTGGTCGGTCTGGTGGACCGGCGACGCGATGGGGGTGCTGCTGGTCACGCCGGTCCTGCTGGTGCTGCGCTCCGCGCGCCGGCCGAGGGGCGTGCCGCCGTCCCGGTGGCTGGAGGCATCGCTGCTGCTGGTGGCCACCATCGGCGTCGGGTTTCTCGAGGCCAGTCGCGTACCGCTGCTCTTCCTCGGACTGCCGGTGCTGATCTGGGCGGCCTTCCGCTTCCAGCGGGCCGGGGCCGCACCCTGCGCACTGGCCGTCTCGACGTTCGCCATCCTCGCCGCGGCGCGCAGAACAGGCCCGTTCGCGGGTCATGACCTGCTCATCGACATGATCACGATTCAGGCGTTCAACGGCTCGGTCGCGCTGACGGCCCTGCTGCTCAGCGCGACGATCAGCGAGCACAAGCAGAACCGCATGGAGATCGAACAGGCATGCCGCCAGCTCGCCGACATGGTGGCGAGAATCGCGCCGGAGGAGGCGGAGAAGGCGTCGAGGCTCGACAGCGAGGAGAACGGAGCCGGGGACCACGCGCGTCCCCGGAACCACGGCCCCTCCGCAGCCGACGTGGCGGGAGGGGACCACCCGGGCCGCCGCCCCCGACCCCCTTGACCACCGGCCCGGTCGTACCGGCAGCTCAGGGGGGAGAACACCCCCCGTCGATCGACCGGTCAGGTCACCCCTCGGCAGGGATCAGTCGCAGGGAGATCGAGTTGATGCAGTACCGCTGATCCGTCGGCGTCGGATACCCCTCACCCTCGAAGACGTGCCCGAGATGCGAGCCGCAGCGGGCGCACCGCACCTCCGTGCGGATCATCCCGTGGGATCGGTCCTCCAGGAGCTCCACCGCGTCGGTGTCCTTCGGGTCGTAGAAGGACGGCCAGCCGCAGTGGGACTCGAACTTCGTGTCCGAGGTGAACAGCTCGGCGCCGCAGGCGCGGCAGGAGTACACACCCTTGGTCTTGGCGTCCGTGTACTCACCGGTGAAGGCGGGCTCGGTGCCGGCCTGGCGCAGGACCGCGTACTCCGCCGGGGTCAGCTCCGCGCGCCACTGCTCGTCCGGCTTGTCGACGTCGTACGACATGAAGGCCAACCCCTTAACTCTGTGCGAGACGGTCCAGGATCCGCGGGCCGAGGTCCGTGACGTCGCCCGCGCCCATGGTGAGAACGAGATCCCCCGGCTTCGCCATTCCCGCGACGACCGCGGGGACCTCCGCCTTGTCGTGGACGGCCTGCACGTCCGCGCCCGCCGCCCGCGCCGCCTCGATGATCAGCTCGCTGGTCACCCCCGGGATCGGGTCCTCACGGGCCGGGTAGATGTCGAGCACCACGGAGGCGTCAGCGAGCGCCAGCGCCTGGCCCATCTCCTTGCCCAGTTCCTGGGTGCGGGAGAACAGGTGGGGCTGGAACACCACCAGGATGCGGGACTCGCCGGCCGCGGCCCGCATCGCCTCCAGGTCCGCCGTCATCTCGGTGGGGTGGTGCGCGTAGGAGTCGACGACCTGGACGCCGGCCTGCTCGCCCTTCAGCTGCAGGCGGCGCTTGACCCCCGTGTACGCGGCCAGGGCCGGGGCGAGCTGCGCCGCCGGGATGCCGAGCGCCACGCCCGCCGCCAGCGCCGCGACCGCGTTGAGCGCGTAGTGGCGGCCGGGGACGGAGACCGTGAAGGTGAGCTCCTGGCCGTCGAGGAGGACCGTGACCTCGCTCTTCAGGCCCTGGGGGACGACGGACAGGACCCGCACGTCGGCGTCCTCGGCCGCTCCGTACGTCACCACCGTCACGTCGCACGCCGTGACGCGTCGCGTCAGCTCGCGGGCACCTTCGTGGTCCGCCGAGACCACCAGGGTGCCGCCCTCGGCGATGCGGTCCACGAACGTCTCGAAGGACTCGTAGATCTCCTCCATCGAGGCGTAGTTCGCGTGGTGGTCGAGTTCGACGTTGAGGACGATGGCGACCTCGGGGGCGTACTTGTGGAAGCTGCGGTCCGATTCGTCCGCCTCCGCCACGAAGATCTCGCCCTCGCCGTGCAGGGCGTTCGAGCCGGGGACGTCCAGGTCGCCGCCGATCGCGTACGACGGCTTCAGACCCAGCTCGGTGAGGGACACCGCGAGCATCGACGTGGTGGTCGTCTTGCCGTGGGTGCCGGCGACCGCGATCGGGCGCAGACCCACCATGAGGGCCGCGAGGGCGTCGGAGCGGTGGACCACCGGGATGCCCAGCTCGGCCGCGCGGGCCAGCTCCGGGTTGTCCTCGCGGATCGCCGAGGAGACGACGACACAGCTCGCGTCGTCGGCGAGGTGCCCGGCCGCGTGCCCGATGTGCACCGTCGCGCCCAGCGCGCGCAGGGCCTCTGCGGTCGGAGAGTCCTTGGCGTCGCTGCCCGCCACCCTGGCCCCGCGCTGCGCCAGGATCTTCGCGATGCCCGACATTCCGGCGCCGCCGATGCCGATGAAGTGCGGTCGGTCCATGGCGGTGGGGAGGCCGGGTGCCATGCGTGTCTCCTGGATGCTGGTACGGCGGACGTTCAGCGACACACCCTAGTGCGTCACGAGAGGGCCCCGCTGACGCTCACGCCTTGCTGTGCGAGAACAGCTTCAGCACCGGCACCCCCACCTTGTGCCGTGCCCTGGACGCCCAGTCGCGGTGGAAGAACTCCTCCACGTAGTGCGGGTCGGTCAGCACGATCACCTCGTCCGCGCGGACCTCGTCGACCAGATCCTTGAGCGCGTCCAGCGGGTGGTCCTCGATGAGGCGCCCCTTGGCCGCGCTGCCCGCCGCGCGCAGCGCGGCCAGGGACACTTCCAGGGCCTGCCGCCCCAGCTCGGCGGCGTCCTTGCCCTCCGGCGTCTCCCGTTCGTGCGCCGCCTCGTCCAGCTCGCCCAGGGCGATGTCGTCGATGGCCCGCAGCAGGCGGTCCGCCTGGTCGCCGCGGGGCTGCAGCAGGACGTGGAAGGAGACCGGCTCGTCACCGTGCAAGGTCGTGACGAACTCGACGTCGGCGGACGTGAGGGCTTTCTCGATCATCAGTACGCTCGTGAACACGACAGGCGCCCTTCTCCTCCATGGGACCGCGAACCTTTCCCGGGTGGGCCGTCACGGCCCTTGCGGAAACCATCCTGCCCCGGCACCGGCACGGGATCCGCGAGAACTAGTGTGCCCACCGAACACTGAACGGAACGGGTGATTCCACGCCGTCACCGCAAATCGGGAGCTTCCACCACGAAACGTCGCGTCGATGCGGCCGTACGCTCCTGTCCCTCAGGTCCGGCGGTACCGGCCGAACAGGAAACCCTCCTCCTCCAGCAACGACGCCAGCGCGAAGCGCCTGGGCACCGTGAGCGAGGGACCTCCGGCGATCCGCTGCGCGTCGCCCGCCGTGAGCATCGGGGAGACGGTCAGGCACAGCTCGTCCAGCACCCCGGAGACGACCAGCTGGCCCAGCAGGCGCGGCCCGCCCTCGGTGAGCAGCCGCGTCATGCCGAGCTCCGCGAGGGCGCGCACGGCTCGGACCGGGTCCACGCCCATGCCGTCGCCGGCGATCACCACCCGGGCACCCGCCTTCTCTGCCGCCGCCACCCGGTCCGGTGCCGCCGCGGCACCGGTGAGCACCAGCGTGGGCACCTGGGGCGAGGTGAACAGCGGCCAGGAGAAGTCCAGCTCCAGGCTGGAGCTGACCACGGCGATGGCGGGCACCGGGCCCTGTCCGGCCGCCTCCCGCATCGCCGCGAAGGCCTCTCGCTCGCGCGCCGGACGGTAACCCTCCTGCCGTACCGTTTCGGCGCCTACGATCACCACGTCCGCGAGCCCCCGCAGCGTGCCGAAGATCCGCATGTCGGCGGCGCTGGAGATCGGGTGGGACCGCCCTTCGTGCTGGGCGGCACCGTCCAGCGTGGAGACCATGTTGGCGCGCAGCCAGGGCTCCCGGCCGCCGGGCGGGGGCTCCGGGTAGGCGTAGGCCGCGGCGAGCTCCTCCAGCGACCACTCGCGGTCGACGGAGCCGCCCACCGCGCCGGCGCCCGGCGCCTGCCCGGTTTCCAGGGCCGGAGCACCCGGCCGGGCCGCCGTTTCGTCTGTCTCGTCGGTCACAGGGAACAGGCGTCGCATGTCGTGCAGTGTGGCACGACACGTACAGTGGGGAAGCGTGTCGTCCTCCACCGCCGCCTCCCGGACCGAACCGATAGCCGACGCGGCCCCGCTGTCCCTGTGCGCACGCGAGCCGCACGTCCCCGCCGACCGGCTCGTCGCCGAGATGGTGCCGCCGCCGCGCTTCGACTCGGTCCGCTTCTCGACGTACATCCCGGACTCGAACCAGCCCAGCCAGAGCGAGGCCGTCCGTGTCCTCGAGGGCTTCGCGACCGGGCTCGGCGGGGCGCAGTCCACCGGCAGGCGGGGGTTCCTCGGTTTCGGCAGGAGCAAGGCCCCCAAGACGCCCGCGGGCCCCCGCGGCGTCTACCTCGACGGCGGCTACGGCGTCGGCAAGACCCACCTGCTCGCCTCCCTGTGGCACGCGACCCCGGCCGAGCCCTCGCTCAAGGCCTTCGGCACCTTCGTGGAGCTGACGAACCTGGTCGGCGCGCTCGGCTTCCAGCAGACCGTGCAGACGCTTTCGGGCCACCGCCTGCTGTGCATCGACGAGTTCGAGCTGGACGACCCCGGCGACACCGTGCTCGTCTCCACCCTGCTCGGCAAGCTCGTCGAGGCGGGCGTGGCGCTCGCGGCCACCTCCAACACACTGCCGGGCAAGCTCGGTGAGGGCCGCTTCGCCGCGGCCGACTTCCTGCGCGAGATCCAGGGTCTCTCGGCCCACTTCCGCACGCTGCGCATCGACGGCGAGGACTACCGCCACCGCGGGCTGCCCGAGGCGCCGGCGCCGTACACCGACGCGCAGGTGACGAAGACGGCGTACGCCACCGCGGGCGCCTCGCTCGACGCCTTCCCGGAGCTGCTCGACCACCTCGCGCGCGTGCACCCCAGCCGGTACGGCGCACTGACCGACGGGCTGAAGGCGGTGTGCCTGACGGACGTCCGTCCGGTGCCCGACCAGTCGACGGCGCTGCGCCTCGTCGTCCTCGCGGACCGGCTCTACGACCGCGAGGTGCCGGTGCTCGCCTCCGGACTGCCGTTCGACAGGTTGTTCAGCGAGGAGATGCTGAAGGGCGGCTACCGAAAGAAGTACTTCCGCGCCATCTCCCGTCTCACCGCGCTCGCACGCGACGCCGCGAGCCTCGTTCAAGACCAGTAGCACCGCAGGGCCGTTCACGCATAGCAGACCCAAACTGATGTGCGGCAGTGGCGACTTCAGGCCATCCCCACCTCGATTTTTGGGCTTTCCTTTACCTGAAACGTAAAGTTAACCCTGCAAAGGCGGTTGCCGGGTTAACGTGTTGGCCAGACACCTGGGCGGACTGCGCGACGGGACGGGAGGGGACGCATGATACGAGGTACGGCCATCCGGTTCGTGCTCGCGGCCCTCTCCGCCGTCCTGCTGGCCCTGCAGTTGTTCGCACCCACCGCGTCGTCCGCCGCCTCGCACCACAAGACCCATGTGACCGTCGCCGAAACCCCGGAGGCGGTCACCGGTAAGCGCACCGACGAGGCGGACGAGGTCGTCACCCACGACGGTCACGAACACCCGGCGAGCCCCACCGGCCCGCTGCGCACCCGTGACCGCCACCGCGCGGCGGCGGACTCCACCCCGGAGCCACCCGCGATCGCGCTGCCGGCGAAGGACGTCACGGCCGCACGGTCGCATGCCGCCACGCCCGCGTCGCTGCGCATATCGAGATCGTCGACGGCTCACACCGCGGCGGCACTCCAGGTGTTCCGCTGCTGAGCCGATCACCCGGTACGGGCTGACATCGACCTCCCCTCACCACGCCACGTTGGCCGAGCGCGTCGACGTGGGTCGTGTCGCCGTACCCGCATATGCCACGTTTCGTACACCGACGCGCCATCCAGGGCGCGCCAGGAGGAACTGACAATGCAGCCCCTCATCGACAACGCCCGTGCGCACGGTCAGCGCCCGGAGCAGTTCGCACGGCTGGCCGAGGGCCAGTCCCCGCAGGTGTTGTTCATCACCTGCTCCGACTCCCGGGTCGTGCCCGCACTGATCACCGGAGCCCGGCCCGGTGAACTGTTCGAACTGCGCACCGCGGGCAACATCGTGCCTCCGTACGCCTCCGAGCACCCCACCAGCGAGGCGGCCACCATCGAGTACGCCGTGGAAGTCCTCGGCGTCCAGGACGTCGTGGTCTGCGGCCACTCCCACTGCGGAGCCGTCGGCGCGCTGGTGCGCGGCGACGACCTGACCGCCGTACCGGCCGTGCGCGACTGGCTCGCGCACGCCGCGCCCGAGCCTCGCTCGTCCGCCGCGGACGACCCGACGGTCGCGGAGGCCGTGCAGAACCACGTGCTCGCGCAGCTGCTGCGCCTGCGCTCCTACCCGTGCATCGAGCAGCGTGTGAAGGCGGATCGACTGCGCCTGCACGGCTGGTACTACGAGGTCCACACAGGATCGGTGCACGAACACCGCACCGAGACCGACACGTTCCAGGCCCTGTGAGCGACGCGATGACCAAGTTCCCTTACCTGAGGCAGGACTTCGCCGCCTCCATAGTCGTCTTCCTGGTCGCCGTGCCGCTGTGCGTCGGCGTGGCGGTCGCCTCCGGCGTCCCGGCAGAGCTCGGACTTGTCACCGGCATCGTGGGCGGGCTCGTCACGGGGCTCATGCCCGGCAGCAGCCTGCAGGTGTCGGGGCCGGCGGCCGGCCTGACCGTGCTGGTCTTCGAGGCCGTCAGCGAGTTCGGTGTCCCGGCGCTCGGCGCGATCGTGCTGGTGGCCGGACTGCTCCAGCTCGCCATGGGCTTTCTCAAGGTGGGCCGCTGGTTCCGGGCGATATCCGTCTCCGTCGTCGAGGGCATGCTCTGCGGCATCGGACTGGTGATCATCGCCGGCCAGATATACGCGGCGGCGGGCCTGAAGGCCCCCAAGACCGGCGTCGGCAAGATCGTGGGCCTGCCGGGGGCTTTGGTCGACGCCCTGAGCAGCACGGCGGCCCTGACCTCGCTCGCGATCGGCGCGGGCACCATCGCCGTCATCGTGCTGTGGAAGAGGATGCCCAAGGCCGCGCAGGCCGTGCCCGGTGCCCTCGCGGCGGTCGTGCTGGCCACGGTCGCCACGCTCGCCTTCAGCCTGCCGGTCGCCACGGTGAAGGTGGAGGGGCTGCTCGGCGTCATCCAGCCGCCAGGAGCCGAGGCCCTGGGTGAGCTGGCCTCCCCTGCCATCTGGGGCACGATCGTCGCGTTCACGCTGATCGCCTCCGCGGAGAGTCTGTTCAGCGCGGCGGCGGTGGACCGGCTGCACGACGGTCCGCGCACCGAGTACAACAAGGAGATGATCGCCCAGGGTGCGGGCAACACGGTGTGCGGTCTGCTCGGCGCCCTGCCGATGACCGCGGTGATCGTGCGCAGCTCCGCCAATGTCAACGCGGGCGCGAAGACCAAGGCCTCCCGCGTCCTGCACGGCGTGTGGCTGCTGCTGTTCGCCGCCGCGATGCCGTGGGCCCTGGCGCTGATCCCCATTCCCGCCCTCGCCGGCATTCTGGTCCACGCCGGCTGGAAGCTGATCCCGTTCCGGCAGGTCGCGTCACTGTGGCGGTCGCACCGGGGCGAGGCGCTGATCCTCGTGGTCACGGCCGTCTCCATCGTCGCGGTGAACATGTTCGAGGGCGTGCTGATCGGTCTGGCCCTGTCGGTCGTCAAGACCGCCTGGGAGGCGTCGAAGGTCAAGCTGGAGGTCATCGACAAGGGCGCCGGCCCCATTCAGGCGTACCTCTCGGGCAACGCGACGTTCCTGCGGCTGCCGAAGATCCTCGACAGCCTTGAGGCCCTCCCGCAGGACCGGCCCGTGGAGCTGGACCTCTCCGGGTTGCACCACCTGGACCACGCCTGCCGTACGGCCCTGGACAACTGGGCGGAGCGGCACAGCACGGCGGGGACCGAGCCGGTGCGGATGACGTCCGGCACGGAGCCGTTGCAGGTGGCGTCCGGCACCTGACGATCCGGGGCCGCTCGGCCCCCGACCCCCTGGGGCCCGCCGGTGGTGCATCGGCGGGCCCTCGGCCGTCCCTCGCCTGGTGGGCTCCCGCGGAACTATCGTGGCAAGTGCACACATACCGGGCCTCTCGACGAGGGGGTCGTCATGCTCCAGGAGCTGGTGGGTGCCTTGGTGGGGGCCGGCATCGCGGGACTCGTGGGCCTCGCCTCGGCGGCACGGATCGTCAAGCAGTACGAGCGCGGGGTGGTCTTCCGCTTCGGGCGGCTCCTCGGCGCGCCCCGGCCGCCGGGCTTCACCCTGATCGTTCCCGTGATGGACCGGCTGCAGAAGGTCAACATGCAGATCGTGACGCTGCCGATCCCCGCGCAGGAGGGCATCACCCGGGACAACGTGACCGTCCGCGTGGACGCCGTCGTCTACTTCAAGGTGGTCGACCCCGCGAACGCGCTGATCCAGGTCGAGGACTACCGATTCGCGGTGTCGCAGATGGCACAGACCTCGCTCCGCTCGATCATCGGCAAGAGCGATCTGGACGATCTGCTGTCCAACCGCGAGAAGCTCAACCAGGGCCTGGAGCTGATGATCGACAGTCCGGCCGTGGGGTGGGGCGTGCAGATCGACCGGGTCGAGATCAAGGACGTGTCGCTGCCGGACGCGATGAAGCGGTCGATGGCCCGGCAGGCCGAGGCCGACCGCGAACGCCGCGCGCGCATCATCAACGCGGACGCGGAGCTGCAGGCCTCCAAGAAGCTGGCGGAGGCCGCCGGAGTGATGTCCGACCAGCCCGCCGCGCTCCAGCTGCGGCTGCTGCAGACGGTGGTGGCGGTCGCGGCCGAGAAGAACTCGACGCTGGTGCTGCCGTTCCCGGTGGAGCTGCTCAGGTTCCTGGAACGGGCGGCACAGCAGCACGAAGCGCAACCGGCGGCAGAGGGTGCCCGCTCCCCCTCGCCGACGGCCGCACAGTCACCACCGGCGGTCACGGCCGGGCAGCCGGCGCCGGACGACGCCGCGGCCCCCCGGGAACCGGAGGCCGAGGACCCGCTTGCTCCGCTCGCTCCCCCGCCGACGAGCGAGCCCGAGACCGACCTCCCGGAGGAGGCGACCCGCGACCTCCCCGAGGAAGCGACCCGCGCACTGTTGTCCTCCGAGAACGCGGTGACGCCTCCGTTCTAGGACCCGGATGCGTGCGGCCGTCGACCAAGGTGCGCCATGGCGAAGAAGCGCGACGAGGCCCCGCTGCGTGACCTGCTCCGCCTCCCCGTCGGCGAGCCCGTCGACCTGACCGCCCACGACGCCGGAGGGACGCCCGGCGGTCCCGGCGACAAGGCCGCCGGGCTCGCGGCCACCACCCGTACCGGCAAGGACCTGGCCGGCCTGCAGGAACGCCTGTGGGCCGCGGCGACCGCCGGGGACCGCCGCCGGGTCCTGCTGGTGCTCCAGGGCATGGACACCAGCGGCAAGGGCGGCACGGTCAAGCATGTCATCGGCCTGTTGAACCCGGCGGGCTGCCGCATCCACGCCTTCAAGTCGCCGACGCCCGAGGAGCGGCGGCACGACTTCCTCTGGCGTGTGGTGAAGGCACTCCCGCGCCCCGGCGAGATCGGCATCTTCGACCGCTCGCACTACGAGGACGTACTGATCGCCAAGGTCCGCTCGCTGGCTCCGTACGACGAGATCGAGAGCCGCTACGACCGGATCAACGGGTTCGAGACGTCCCTCACGGACGACGGGGTGACGATCATCAAGTGCTTCCTGCACATCTCCTACGAGGAGCAGCGGCGCCGCCTGCTCAAACGCCTCGACAAGCCGCACAAGCGGTGGAAGTTCGCCCCCGGCGACCTCGACGAACGGGCCCTGTGGCCGGCCTACCAGCGGGCGTACGAGACGGCCCTGACCCGCTGCGCCACCCCGGCCGCGCCCTGGTACCTGGTCCCCGCCGACCACAAGTGGTACCGCAACTGGGCCGTCAGCAGCCTGTTGCTGGAACACCTGCGCGAGCTGGATCCTCAGTACCCTGCGGCGGACTTCGACGTGGACGAGTACCGCGCCCTGCTGGCGCAGGGCGCGGCCCGGCCGCGGTCCCGGCCGGGCGGGTGACACGACGTACCACTACGCCCGAGAAACACGATGCATCCGCTTTTGAGGGGAATCGGCACCTTACGTTCGTAGGGTGATCCCTCTTGTGCGACGTATCGCCTGCCTTGCCGCCCTCTGTGCCCTCGGCACCGCGCTCGCCGCCTGCGGAGCCGACGACGCCCCCCGGCGCCCCGCGCGGAGCGCCACCGACCTTCCCGACTCACCCTCGGCGGCCCGCGGCACGAGGCCCTTGCCCGCGCCGGGGCCCGCTGGAATCGCCCCCGTGTTCCAGAAGGGTGCGACGCGCGACAAGACCGTCGCCCTCACGTTCGACGCGGACATGACCGCCGACCAAGGAGAGCGGGCGGAGAACGGGGAGGCTTTCGACAACCCGGACCTGATCGACACGCTGCGGGACCTGGAGGTGCCGGCGACCGTGTTCATGACGGGGCGCTGGGCGGACCAGTACCCGGACGAGGCGCGGGACATCGGTGAGGACCCGCTCTTCGAGGTCGGCAACCACTCCTACAGCCACTACTCCTTCACCCGTAGCTGCTACGGCCTGCCGGTCCTGCCCGAGAAGCAGCAGCGCCCGGACGTGGAGCGTGCGTCCACGGCGATTCGCAAGGCGGGCGTAACCCATGTGATGCCGTACTTCCGCTTCCCCGGCGGCTGCTACGACGACCGGGCCCTGCGGGCGATCGGCCCCCTCGGGCTCACGGCCGTCCAGTGGGACGTGGTGAGCGGGGACGCGTTCGCCACGGACGCGAGCCGGGTCGCGCGGCAGGTGCTGGAGGGGGTGCGGCCCGGCTCCGTGGTGGTCATGCACTGCACCCGCAGCGTGGCACCGGTGACGGAGGAGGCGGTGCGGGCGGTGGTGCCCGAGCTGCGGAGGCAGGGGTACCGGCTCGTCAAGGTCTCCGAGTTGATCGGGGGCGCGACCCGGCACCGGTAGGGACCGCGCCGGGTGTGCCTACGCTGGGGGCATGAGCGATGACCCCGACAACACGGCCTACTGCGGCACGGACACCCCGCACCCGGACCGGGCGCCCGAGGCGGGCGGCCCGCCGTTCGCCGACTGCGTGCTGTGCCGCGAGCCGACGGAGTACCCGGAGTCGTACCAGGGGATCACGCTGTGCCCCGTCTGCGAATGGCAGGAGGCCCAGCGCACGGCCTGCTCCGGGTGAGCCGGCAGGCCCCCACCCGCCACCGGTATCCCCCGGTCTTCCGCCTGGCAGACTGGACGCCGTGAGCAGTGACCAGACCCGCCAGGACAGCCCGTTCCGCTCCGAGCGCACCGCGCGCGACGAGGCGCCGCAGTTCGTTCTGCCGCTCGTCGTGCGCATCGAGCGCGCCGCTCCCCCGGCCCGCACGGACGCAATGGAGACGGCGGCGCGTGCCGTGCTCGTGATCCTGAGCGACGCGCGTTCGCTGGGCGAGGGAGAGTGGGCGAGGGCTGTGCGGGACTGGCAGGACGCGCGGATCCGCAAGGTGGTGCGGCGGGCGCGCGGCGCGGAGTGGCGTCGGGCCGAGGCGCTGCCGGGCATCACGGTCACCGGCAAGTCGGCGGAGGTCCGGGTCTTCCCTCCGGTCCCGCTGGACGGCTGGCCGAAGGACCTGGCCCGACTGCAGGTCTCCGGTACGGACCTGGAGGACCCGGAGCCGCCGCTGGAGGCCGACCGGACGGCTCCCGTGCTGTGGCTGAACCCGGACCTGGAGATGTCGGCCGGCAAGGCGATGGCCCAGGCGGGTCACGGTGCCCAACTGGCCTGGTGGGCCCTGCCGGAGGACGAGCGAGCGGCCTGGCGCGACGCCGGTCTCCCCCTCGCCGTCCGCACGGCTCCCCCGTCCCGCTGGCAGGAACTGACCACGGCGGGCCTGCCGTTGGTACGTGACGCCGGCTTCACGGAGATCGCCCCGGGCAGCTGCACGGTGGTGGCGGACCATCCGGCACTGCGGGGCGACTGACCGGCGGGCGCCGCCGCGAGCCCCCGCGCTGCGGGCCGCACGGCTCGTTCCTCCTCCGCCGGATCACTCAGAGCCGCTGGCCGGAGCGGCCGGACGGGGCTTCCACACGGTCCCGCACGATGATCTTGCCGGTGTTCTCTCCGCGCAGCATCCCCAGGAACGCGTCCACGATGCCCTCGAACCCGTCGACCACCGTCTCGTCCAGGGCGAGTCGGCCGCTCTGCAGGTGTGGCACCGCGAACTCGTACAACTCCTCCTGGACGTCCCGGTGGTTGCTGACCAGGAAGCCCTCCATGCGGATGCTCTTCTCCACGATGTCCGCGTGGTCGAAGCGCGGCGGGGGCGCGTCGGGGGTGTTGTACTGGCTGATCGTGCCGATACGGACGATGCGACCGAACTCGCGCAGCGCTCCCACCGCCGCGGACAGTTGCTCGCCGCCGACGTTGTCCATGAACACGTCGATGCCGTCCGGCGCGACCCTGCCGAGCAGGTCGGCGGCGGGCCCGTCGTGGTAGTCGAAGACGGCGTCGTAGCCCACTTCCCGGACGAGGTGACCGGCCTTCTCCGCCGAGCCCGCGCTGCCCACGAGCCGTCCGGCGCCGAGCAGCCTGGCGAACCTCCCGGTCGCCGTGCCGACCCCGCCCGCAGCGGCCGACACGAACAGATCCTCGCCTTCCCGGAGCCGGGCGATCCGGGTCAGGCCCACATAGGCCGTCAGGCCGGTGCCGCCGAGGATGCCCAGGTACGCGGTCAGCGGCACCCCGTCGAAGCGCGGCAGCCGCCGGATCTCCTCCGGAGTGACCACCGCGTGCGTGCGCCAGCCGTGCCGGTGGAACACGATCTCGCCCTCGGCCAGGTGAGGTGTGCGCGAGGCGATGACCCGCCCTATGGTGCGGCCCTCCAGCGGTGCGCCGAGCGCGAAGCCGCCGGGCACGTCGTCCATCATCTCGCGGTGGTAGGGGTCGACGGACCAGTAGAGGTTGCGCACGAGCGCGCTGCCGGTGTGGGGATCGGGAAGCGCGGAGTCGACGTAGGCGAAGTGCTCGGCGGTGGGAAAGCCGTGCGGTCGAGCGGTCTGGTGCACGGTGAGCGCGGTCTCGTTCATGGCCGGACCGTAGGGCGGGAATGCCCCTGCCGGGCAGCCGGTTGGGCTCATGCGACACGCCGTTCCATGAGCAGTTCTCATACCCCGAGGTGAGCGCCCCGTGGCCCGTACGACCGACTCCGTTCTCGCCCCGCACGAACTGCGCATACTGGTGGCGGTCGCGGACTCCGGCGGTTTCTCGGCCGCGGCCGGCGCGCTGGCTCTGACGCAGTCGGCGGTCTCCCACTCGGTGCGCGGCAGCGAGCGCAAGATCGGCGCCCTCCTGTTCGAGCGCGGCCGCACCGGCGCCCGCCCCACCCCTGCCGGGGTGAAGGCCGTCGCTCACGCCCGCCGCATCCTGCGCCTGCTGGACGTCCTGACCGCCGAGGCACGCGGCGCGGCCCGGCAGGACGCGGTGGAGGGGGCGCTGCGCATCGTGACCTTCCGCAGTGCGGCCCTCCAGTTGCTGCCGCCCGTCCTGCGGCGGCTGCGCGCCAGGCACCCCGGGATCGAGCCGCGGGTGCGGATCGTGCGGGAGGTGGGGCGAGGTGCCGCGGGCGAAGTGGCCGACGGGAAGGCCGACATCGGCATCGCCACACTGGGCGGCTCGGTGCCGCTTCCCGGGGATCTGGTCGCGGGCGGACTCTTCGACGAGCCCTACGCCCTGGTGCACGCGGCGGGCCACTCCGCCCCTCGCTCCCTGCCGTTGGTCGACTGGGCCGAGAACTGTGGCTCATACACCCGCGCCTGGTGGGCCGCGCAGGACTGGATCCCGAAGGCGACCATCGAGGCCGAGGACGACGGAGCAGTGCTCTCCTTGGTGAGCGGAGGTCACGGGATGGCCATCATGCCCGCGCTCTCGCTGGTCGGAGCACCGGACTCGGTCGAGATCACCGATCTCGGACCCGACCGCCCGACACGCCGGGTCGGCTATGTCACCACCTCCGAACTGGCCGGCTCCGCAGTCGTGCGCGCCTTGGTGAGGGAACTGCGGGCAACGGCCTCCGAGGGCATGCGCCCAGCAGCGGACGCACTGCGGCTGCCGAGCCGGGACCCCGGCGCGTGGACGGTCGCGCGGCAGCCGTAGCGAGTCCGGCGGAACCTCAAATGTTGCTCTGAACGTCCCCGGTCGGCGGTTCGGCGCCGACAGCCGGGGCCATGACTCCGTCACCGCGACAGCGGGCGGTCCACGGGTGGGGGCTGGCCGAGCGAGGGAGGGGACGATGGAGCGACTGGGAACGGGCATCGGGTGGCGGCCGGAGATCGCCGGCGCGGTGGAGCGCATGCCGGGCCTCGACTGGGTCGAGGTCGTGGCCGAGAACGTGTGCCCTGGGCACCTCCCCGAGTCACTGGTGCGGCTGCGTGAGCGCGGCGTCACCGTCGTCCCGCACGGTGTGTCCCTCGGCCTCGGCGGCGCGGACCGCCCCGACGAGGCCCGGCTGGCCGCACTCGCCGAGCGGGCCGAGGCCCTGGGCGCGCCGCTCGTCACCGAGCACATCGCGTTCGTAAGGGCGGGCGGGGTGCTGACGGCGTCGCCGCTGCTGGAGGCCGGTCACCTGCTGCCGGCGCCGCGCACCCGGGACGCGCTGAGGGTCCTGTGCGAGAACGTCCGGATCGCGCAGGACGCGCTGCCCGTGCCGCTCGCCGTGGAGAACATCGCGGCGCTGATCTCCTGGCCGGGCGAGGAGATGACCGAGGGGCAGTTCCTGTACGAGCTGGTGGAGCGCACCGGCGTACGGCTGCTGATCGACGTCGCCAACCTCCACACCAACCACGTCAACCGGGGCGAGGACCCGGCGAAGGCACTCGACGAACTGCCCGTCGAGGCGATCGCGTACGTCCATGTCGCGGGCGGTTACGAACGCGACGGCGTCTGGCACGACAGCCACGCCCACCCGGTGCCGCCACCGGTCCTGGACATCCTGGCGGACCTGGCGTCCCGTACCGCGCCACCGGGCGTCCTGCTGGAACGCGACGAGAACTTCCCCGAACCGGCGGAGCTGGAGCGGGAGTTGGCCGTCGTCCGGGAGACGGTCGAGAAGGCCGCGCCCGGCCCGGGGACGCGTACTCCCCTGGCAACGGCAGCGAGCGGGCGTCCGGATCCCGCCACCGAGGCGGCCCGGCAGCGGCTCGGTCTCGCCCAGGCCGCGCTGCTGTCCTGTCTCGTCGCCGGCACTCCCGTGCCCGAGGGGTTCGACCGGGTGCGGCTCGGGGTTCAGGCGCGGGCCCTCGCCGCCAAGCGGGCCGGTGTCGTGGCCAAGGTCGCGCCCGAGCTGCCCGGCATCCTCGGGGAGGGGTACCGGTCCGCCTTCCTCGGCTACGCCCAGCGGCACCCGATGACCGGCGGCTACCGGCGCGACGCCCTCGACTTCGCCGAGCACCTGCTGCTCACCGGGCGGCCCGAGGACCACGAGGCGCGGCGCCGGCTGCGCGCGTGGTGGCTTGAGCGTTCGGGCCCCACGCCGCCGCCCCGGCATCCCGCCGCCCGTGTGCTCCGCGCCACGCGCCGGGTCCTGCTGCGCAGTTGAAGCGCCTTGCGGCAGGGCGCACCCGTGTCCGCCCGCCGCGTACCACTCCGGCGGGCGTTCCGGAGGTCGTCCCCGGGGAATGTGCCGTGGTTAACACAATGGTCGCGCCCTTCGAGGAGAGCGGTTGCTTGCCGCGGTTCGCCCCGCAATACCCGTTCTTGTGACTGGGACATTGGGTGGCTGATGACCGCTTTCAAGGTGCTTTGTCTCTCACGGCAGTTGGCGTATACGGCGCAGTAATATGCCAACTCGCACCCGAAGCGCACTAGCGTGCGGTGCCGCAAGCAGGAGGCACCATGAGATCCAGACCCGTCCGAGGCCGCGGCATCCTCAGCGGCACCGGGATCCTCATCGTCTTGCTCGCGGGGACCCTCGCCGCGCTGGTCTTCCCCGTCTGGTCCTACGCGGACCGCTCCGGCACCGGCGTGGACACTCTGAACGCCCAGTCCGTGTCGACCCAGTACGGTCCGCTGTCCGCGCTGGACCGCGACTTCGTCACCAAGGTCCGGCTGGCCGGGCTGTGGGAGCTGCCCGCGGGACAGCAGGCCGAGCAGAAGGGCACCACCGAGGCCGTCCGCATCGCGGGCGAGCACCTGGTGCGGGGGCACACCTTCCTGGACGCCCGGGTCCGCGACGTCGCCGCTCGGCTCGGCCTCGCCCTGCCCAACCAGCCGAACGCCCAGCAGCGCCAGTGGCTCGACACCCTCGACGCCGCCCAGGGCGAGGAGTACGACCGCGACTTCGCCAACCTGCTCCGCCGCGCCCACGGCAAGGTCTTCACCGTCGTCGCCCAGGTCCGCGCAACCACCCGCAACTCGCTCGTACGCGCCCTCGCCGACGACGCGAACGCGACGGTCCTGGACCACATCAAGGTCCTCGAGGCCACCGGTTACGTCGACTTCGACGCGCTGGCGCAGGACGCGGCCACCTCGAGCCCGCCCCCGCTCACCCATTCCCCCGCGCCGCCGGGGCCCACGGACGCCCCCGGGACCCCGGTCCCGGTGACCCCGTCGCCGACGTACACACTGCCACCGGCCGCGTCCAGCCCACCGCCGTGACCCACCGACGGGGGCGCGATCGGCCGCGCCCCCGTCGAAGTGCGCTCAGGC
>NZ_PQSR01000014.1 GCF_002920635.1 Streptomyces sp. Ru72
GACGTTGACGAGCAGAAACACGTCACTGCCGTCGTCAGGGGCGAGGACGACCCCGCGCCAGAAGTCGTTGATGCGGATGGTCCGCATACGCGGATCCCGAGCGTTCTCGACCGACTCCAGGTGCAGCCCCTTGTCCGCCTGCAGTTCCGGAACGGTCAGCTGCTGGAACTTCTGCATCGCCTTGCGCACGCCGGCCCTGACGGGCCTCTCGAGGACGTCGTAGCTCTCCCAGAAGCTGTTGGCGAACGCGAGCTGCGGCACGACGTGCACTCCCCACCCTGAACGGACCCTGCGCAGTCGATCATACGCACGGGGTGGTCCGCGCAGGTCAGTCGCGGCACAGGCCGGTCATGCGCTGGGCGACCGCCGAGATATCCGTGAGCAGTCCCGCCGGCTCCTGGTCGAGGTCGAGGGCGTGCTGGTGGATCACGATGCCCGCGTGACGCACTCGGTGGGCCGCGTGCGAGGCGTTGCCCTTGGCGTACACCAGGTGTCCTTCGTGCAGACCCAGGGCGGTGCAGTACGCCAACATCTGGTACAGGTCGGCGTCCGGGAAGCCGCCCCACTTCTCCGCCTTGTACTTCGCGTCCGCCACGGCGCACGGGGCGCCGTCCGGCCCGTACAGCACGAAGTCCGGCTTCATCCGGATCGCGGCGGCGTCGTCGAGGTGGTGCGTGTCCTGGAACCGGGCGGAGAACCCCGAGCCGCGAAAAGACTCCCGCAGAGCGACCGTCACGAAGTCCTCGAAGAGCTTGTTCATGTCCAGCAGAAACCCGTCGATCCGCAGCCCGCCCGGCGCGTGCTCGACCGAGGTGCCGTCGAGCACGGCTCGGGCGAGATGCAGCGCATGGTGGTAGCGGGCGTTGAGGCGCGTCGGCCGCCACTCGGGAACCGGCTGTCCGCGCACGATCGCCGGGACGTCGGCGAGCCGGGCACGCTGGTGCAGCAGTCTCCGGCGCACGTCGCGCGGTACGCCGGGCAGGCGCAGCAGGCGTTCGACGGCCGTGCGCAGGATGCGGTTCTCCGCGACGTCGGTGCTGAACTCGTCGTACGCCACCTCGATCGGCAGCGTCGCACCGAACCGGCGCCGTATCTGCTCGGCCTCCCGGATCCGGCCGCGTACGACGAGGGCGGTCTCCTCCGTCGCCCGGTACCCCTGCAACAGGCCCTGTCGCAGAGCCCGGTCCACCTGCCGCTCCACGGCGTGCGCGAGGGCGGGCAGCAGGTCGCGGTGCTCGGCCACCTCCACGTCGCCGTCCCGCCATGCGCCTTCGGGGTCGAGGCTGTAGCCGAGCAGGAAGAAGAGCCGGGCGATGGGCACCTTCGACTTGACGCGCACGGTGAACGCCTCCCCGCCGCCCGGCACCGCGACGGCCACCGCGCCGACCTTGCTGCCGGCACGCAACGACCAGCGGCCCGGCGTGTAGGGGTCGGGTACCGCGTCCACGATGTCCCCTGCAGCGAGGGCCCGGCCGATGCCGTCCGGCAGGGCCAGACTGACCGCCGGCGCGTGCTCGACGAGCTCGACGGACGACGCGGGCGTCCCGACCGGGACGACGGCAGTCACGCCAGGGACTCCCGCAGCGCGGCCAGGCCGTACCGCTTCTCGATGTCCACACCTTCCCCGTAGTGGTGCTCCTCCAGAAGCGGCAGGATCTTCGTGCGCCAGGTCCGCTCGAGGCCGCCCTCCCGATAGACCCCCTTCTTCATCAGGTATGAGGGGCCTATGCGGAAGTCCGGGTCGCCGATACGGGAGTTGAGCGCGTCGAGCAGATCAGCGGGCTCGGTGTCCTTGCCCTCCCTCACCAGCCAGCGGCGCAGCAATCCGCTCGTCGGCTCGGTACGGGGCGACAGCTCGACGAACGCGAAACGGCGGCGCATCGCCGCGTCTACGAGCGCGATGGACCGGTCCGCGGTGTTCATGGTGCCGATCACGAACAGGTTCGGCGGCAGCGCGAAGTCGTCACCGGAGTAGGTCAGCCGCACCGACTTGTTCCGGTACTCCAGCAGGAAGTACAGCTCGCCGAAGACCTTCGCCAGGTTGGCGCGGTTGATCTCGTCGATGATCAGGAAGTGCGGGATGTGCCGGTTGCCCTCGCGGGAGGCGAGGTCGGCGAGTTCGCGCAGCGGCCCGGCAGTGAGCCGGAAGGCGACCTCACGGGTCTCCGGGTCCTCCTGCGGCCGGAAGCCTTCAAAGAAGTCCTCGTAGGAGTACGAGGGATGGAACTGAACGAGCTTGACCTGCTCGGGGCCCCCACCCAGGAACTCCGCGAGCTTCAGCGCGAGGTACGTCTTTCCGGTGCCGGGCGGCCCGTACAGCACGAGCTGCCGCTCGTCCCAGAGCAGATCCCGAACCTCGCGCAGCCATTCCACGTCGTGCACGAGGAGTTCGGCGGCCAGCTCGTCCGTCGGCTCGGGCAGTTCGAGTTCGCGGCGGGCGGTGAGCGCGGCGAGCTCGACGCTCGGATCCCGATCGGCGGCTTCCGCCTCCTCGATCAGGTCCTCGTCACTCAACCCAAGGCCGTCAATGAGATCTTTCACCGCGGTGAGGTCGACCACGTCGTGCTGTGCGGAGAGCTTCTGCTGCAGTTCCTCCGGCAGTTCCTCGTATTCGTAGCCGCTGTCCGCCCAGTCGACCGGTCGGCGCAGATTGGACCGCCCGCCTTCGGAGTCGACCTGTTCAGCGGCTCCCGTGATCTTGCCGACGTAGAGCTCTCCTCCGGAGATGGTGCACATGGTGTCGCCGGGCCTCATCCGCGAAAGGAAGGCGTGCGCATCCTCGACCAACTGGACCTTCTGGTTGTACGTCGCCGTGGAGGCGTAGTCCTCCTCGACGGCAGCGCGCAACCGCTCCTTGCTGGTGCCCTGCTCGATCCCCAGCCGCAGGTGCCGGGCCGAGAGGGACACCAGCCCCTCCGGAAGCCACAGGCGCCGGACCAGGTCGAGTCCGGAGACGTTCGAACCGCGCACTAGCCAGGCCCTGTTGGGCCCCCACCACACCTGGTCGAGGTAATCGGCGAGCGGGTGGCCCTCGGTGGACTTCCACTCCGTCCATCCGTTGGCGCTGCGCCCGACCAGGATCTCGGCGGCGGCCGACGGCGAGTTGCATTCGACGTCCCGGGTGGTCTCCAGCCACCCCGGCCAGGTGGCGGACTCTGCGAGGACACCTTCATCGATCAGACGCTGCCTCAGCCGATGCGACGACGGCATGCGGATCGGGAATGAAGGCACCACCTCCGGCCGACCGGGAGAACCGGCGAGGACGACGAACTTCTGGCTTCCGTTCGTCCCTTTCTCCGTCAGTAGCCTCCCCCGGGCCTCGGGTCCGCCATTCGGAAGGCGCAACCGGAATTCGGGGTACTCGTCAGTCATCGTTACCGCTCCCCCCTCGACGACACAAGATCCACCGGAAACAGTAGAGGATCCCTCTGACAGTCGGCTTCAGCGCAGGCGGACCCCGGAGTCCGCGCCCGCCCCTGCCCGGGAGCGCCGCTTGATCTGGCGGTCGGGAATACGGACCGGGTGCGGAAGGCGCGGTACTGCACGTATCACGCTGGTGGTATGGCGACAGAGGGGCGCGCGGCCGGAATACCGTGCGAATGAGGCTCCGCGAGAGAGCTGCAAAATGCAGGCATCGCAGCTAAAATGCCTGCATGACGGCTTTGACGATCCGCGATGTTCCGGATGACACGCTCGCCATACTGAAGGCCCGCGCGGCGCAGATGGGCAAGTCTCTTCAGGCCTACGCGCTGGATCTGCTGGTCGGTGAAGCAGCCAGGCCGACGCTGGCCGAGGCCGCCGCCCGCGCCGAAGCCGAGGCCGCTGCGGACCTGAGCCCTTCGGACGTACTGGGAGCGATCGACGACGCCAGGTCACGCCGTTGATCGTCGCCGACTGCTCCGCACTGGTCTTCTTTCTGACCGACGCGGGCCCGACCGGACGTCGGGTCCGTGAGCGGATCGCGAAGGAGGACCGGCTCGCCGCGCCCCACCTCATCGACTACGAGGTCATGTCCGCCCTGCTCGGCCTGGCGCGCGCTCGGCGCGGCGGCGAGTCGAAGCTGAATGAAACCCAGCTCCGCAAGGCCCTGGCCACCTACCGCGACCTGACGATCGACCGGCACGAAACGCTGATCCTGTGGGAGCGCGTCAAGAGCCTTTCGAGCAATCTGTCCGCCTACGACGCGCAGTACGTCGCCCTGGCCGAAGCCCTGGGGGTGCCCCTGCTCACTTGTGACGCGAGGATCCGCAGGAGCGGTGCGGCGCGCTGCGAGATCGAGACCTTGGAAGCGAGCTGCTGACCGTCGCATAGGGGTCGCGAGGCAGGGGCATGTCCGGCTGGCGCGGGCGGGTCTGCGAGGCGGTTGAGGCGGGCAACGTCTGCCGCGCACCGGCGGCGCGATCGACGCTGCGGGGCCGTGTCGACTCCCGATGCCCGCGGAGCAGCGGTGTCGGGCATCGGGGCGGGATCATCGGCGCCGGGTCATGCGGGAGTGCCGCCCGAGTAGTCGCTGTTGAAGGTGGTCTCGATGGTGGTGGCCACCGGCTCGGCCACCCCAGTACCCGTGAGGATGAGGCCCAGCTCTCGGTTGTTGTCCAGCGAGTTGCTGCTGATGTTCATGGAACCCGCCTCTACCTTCTGGGTGGTCAGGCCATAGTCGGCGACCATCGCCTTGGCGTGGATGTAGAAGCCGTTGGGGTCGGAATAGCCGACGACGGTGCCGCCTGCGGCCTTGATCGCGGACACCTCGCTGGAGTAACTGGACGGGCTCTCCAGGACCACCCGCACGGCCACGCCTGCTTTCGCCCGCGCCACGATGGCGTTGACCACCGTGCTGTCGCTGAGTTCCAGCTCTTCGACGTCGAGCTTCGCGGTGGCGCCGTTGATGACGGACAGCAGGCGGTTGCGGGAGTCGGTGGGGGACCAGAGCAGATGGTCGCCGTCGGTCGGGGTGATCGAGGTGCCGCTGTAGTCGGCGTTGAAGACCTTCTCGATCGAGGCGACGTCGCGGCTGTCGTCGTCGAACACGCCGTAGTCACGGCTGGTCGTGTAGTACTGGGAGGTGAGATTGCCTGTCAGGATCAGCGACTTGACGTCGTCCACCGTGATGGTCTTCTGGTGGGTGTAGACGAAGGTGGACGGCGACCACACCACTCCCACGCCCGCGCTCTTCAGCGCGTTGTACGCCGAGCTGTTCGCGCTCTGGTGCTGGCGGTCCAGGATGACCCGCACGGTGACGCCCTTGTTCTCCAGGGCTATGAGGTCGTTGACCGCCGTGGTGTCCTCCAGCTCGTACATGGTCATGTCGAGGGAGGTGGTGGCCGAGTTGATGAAGTCGTAGATGGTGGGCTGGCTGCCGCTCTGCGAGAAGGCGAACGCCGAGTAGCTGGCGGCGTTCGCGGGCAGGGCGGTGGCAAGTACGGTGGCGCAGGCCGCCAGGGCGACCCCTGCGCGGCGGAGAACCTTCCACAGCATGCGTGACTCCTGGTCGAGTTGACGCTCAAAGCGGGGTGGGCGCGTGCATGACACCACGCGCGTAGAACGCCGAGGAAGGGCAGCGCGGTGAACTTGGTGTGACCGACAGGCCGCGCGTGCGGACTAAGCGGACTCCGCGCAGGTGGCAGGCGGTGTGAGCGATCCTCTCGAAAGCGCAAAAGTTTCGTATGCGACGGCCCACGATCCGCCTACGCCGGGGAGGAACATGCCGCCGGTGCGTCGAGGGGACCGGCCCCGGCTATGGTGATCGGCATGCCGTCCACGCACCTGTTGATCATCGGAGACCGTGCCGCCCTGAGCTGGGTGGTGACCGAGCAGCGGATGGCGTTCCCGGCCGGGCGGTCCAAGGCGGGCCGCGCGCTGGAGGAGGGCGACGAGGTCTTCATCTACACCACGCGGGGCTGCTTCCGGAACCCGACGCGAGACCTGGGACGCGTCATCGGGCGGGCCTTCGTTGCCAGTCCCGTGCGGATACTGGACGAACCGGCCGTCTTCGGGGAGCGCACGTTCACGGAAGGGTGCCGCCTGGAGGTGTCCGGCCTGGCCGGGTTCCGCCAGGGACTCGTTCTGCGCGACCTGGTTCCGCGGCTGTCGGTCTTCCCCGACCCGGTCACGTGGAGTGTCCGGATGCGGCGGGCGTCGCTGGCGCTCCCGCCAGGTGATGCCGACATCGTGCGGACGGAGCTCGAGCCGCTGTTGCGGCCGTACGGCGAAGTCCGCGACGAGTACCGATGGGAGCCTGCTTCGTTCTGATCGTCGCCGTTCGCTGCGGGGCCCCGACCGGGGGCGATACGGTGTGGACGAAGTCTGAGTCCGGTGGGGGGACGCATGTCATTCCAGACGCCCATCACGATCGCGAGCGCGCTGGAGAGGATCCATCGCCGCGAGTACGTGTTGCCGGCGATCCAGCGGGAGTTCGTCTGGTCGCGCGACAAGATCACTCGGCTGTTCGACAGCCTGATGCGCGGCTACCCGATCGGCTCCTTCCTCATGTGGCAGGTCCAGGAGGGCAACGCCGGCCGCTTCACCTTCTACGACTTCATGCGCGACTACCACGAGCGCGACAACGCCCACTGCGCGCCGACAGGCCCCCTCGGCAGCCGCCCGGTTACGGCGATCCTGGACGGCCAGCAGCGGTTGACGGCCCTGAACATCGGCCTGTACGGGTCGTTCACCGCGAAGCTCCCGCGCCTGTGGGCGAACAACCCGCTCGCCTACCCGAAGAAGTTCCTGTACGTGGATCTCCTGCACCGCGGACAGGACGACGACCTGGGAGTCGAGTACGACTTCCGGTTCCTGACGCCGGAGGAGGCCGCGGCCGGGACCGGAAGCGGTGACGCTCACTGGTACCGCGTTCAGGATGTGCGCGAAGTACGCACCGTCCGGGATGCCGTCCGCACGCTTCAGCACCGCGGGATCGTGGACAACGACACCGCCGGCGATGTGCTGAGCCGCCTGCAGGAAGTCGTCCACGTCGTCCCGACCGTGAACTTCTTCCTGGAGGAAGCGCAGGAGCTGGACAAGGTCCTCAACATCTTCATCCGGGTCAACTCGGGCGGAGCGGTTCTGTCCTACTCCGACCTGCTGCTGTCGGTGGCCACCGCGCAGTGGGGCGAGCGTGACGCCAGGGAGACCATCCACCGGCTCGTCGACGAGCTGAACGCAGTCGGCCAGGGCTTCGCCTTCAGCAAGGACCTCATCCTCAAGACGGGTCTGGTGCTGCTCGGCAAGGGGGACATCCGCTTCAAGGTCGACAACTTCGACCGCGAGACCATGACCAACCTGGAGAAGCACTGGTCCGACATCGAAGGTGCCCTCCGCCTCGGTGTGGCACTGCTGGCCGACTTCGGGTTCTCCGGCGTCACGCTCACGGCCAACAGCGTGCTGATCCCGCTGGCTTACTACCTCCATCGCCGCAACCTGGGTGACAACTACCGCACGTCGGAAGCCTTCCGGGACGACCGCGCGGCGATCCGCCGCTGGCTCCAGCGCTCGCTCATGAAGTCCGGCGTGTGGGGCAGCGGTCTCGACCGGCTGCTCACCGGCCTGCGCACGACTCTGGAGAGGGAAGGCGGTCAGGGCTGGCCGACCGAGGTCATCGAACGCGAGATGGCACGACAGGGCAAGTCCCTCCGCTTCGAGCCGGCCGAGATCGACGACCTCCTGGACCTCAAGTACGGATCGAAGCGGCTGTTCCCGATGCTGGCGATGCTGTATCCCGGCGTCGACACCCGTGACCACTTCCACGAGGACCACATCTTCCCGCGCAGTCTCCTGCGCTCACGGGCCAAGCTGCGCAAGGCCGGTGTACCAGAGGACGCGCTCCCGCTGATCGAGGACCGTGCGGACAGGGCAGCCAACCTGCAACTCCTCAGAGGGGGCGAGAACACGTCCAAGCAGGCCTCCCTGCCGGCCGACTGGCTTCGGAAGCACTTCCTGTCGGACGCCGAGCGGGAAAGCTGGCTGCGGGAGTTCGACGCCATCGGCCTGCCGGAGGACGTGACGGGGTTCCTGGAGTTCTACGACGTACGCCGGGAGCGCATGCGAGAGCGCCTTGTGACCCTGCTGGACGTGCACACCCGCACAGACCAGGAGCCGGCCGCCGACGCACTGGGTGCCGGGCAGACAGTTCCGGACGATGAACCCGATCCGGGGAACGAGGGGCTGTAGGGCGGGGAGAACGGGTCCGCTCTCCCGGCCGGTGAGCTGGTGACTCTCAACTCTTAACCGATCGGCCTCGGCTCGCCTGGGCCGACGTCGAGTTCGGCCCACACGGTCTTGCCACCGGGCGGATACGGCTCCGTGCCCCATCGGTCGGCCAGGGCGGTGACGAGCAGGAGCCCACGGCCCGTTTCGGCGTCCGGTGGTGTCTCGAAGTCCGTCGAGGTGGCGGGCAGTTGGTCGCCTCGGGCGTCGGTGACGGCGATGCGGAGGACGCCGGAGGCCGGGTGGCCAAGGGTGAGCGCGAGGCGGAAGTCGCGGCCTTGGACGCGGCCGTGCAGGACGGCGTTCGCGGCCAGCTCGGCGACGATCTGCTCGGCACGTTCCGTGACAGTGGGGGACACCTCCCAGGAGCGCAGCTGCTCGTGGGTGAGCAGGCGGGCGAGTCGGGCTCCGCGGCGGGTGGATGACAGCTGCTGGGCGAACGTCCTGACGGCCGTGGCCAGGTGGGGCGGGGTCGCGTTCATGGGACAACGGTGACGGGCGCGCGGGGGTGTGAGCCAGGAGCGCGACCCGTACGGTGCGTCAGCGTACGGGCACATTCTGTGGACGGTACGCGGATCCTGCCGTCACTCTGGGTGCCGTCGATCGTGGGGCAACGGCTCAGTGGGCGCGAGGATCTGGAGGTGGCCGTATGACGGAGGGCGTGGGGGAGATCGGTGAGGTGGCGACCTGCGAGCTGGAACGGGAGCCCGACCCTTCCGACAGTTTGCGCACCTTCGGGGCCGTCGTCCAGGCCCTGCGGGAGCACGCCGGGTACAGCAGGGCCGAGTTCGGGGAGATGGTCCGGTTCTCCAAGCACACCGTGGAGTCGGTGGAGCTGGGGCGGCGGATGCCGGACGAGTCGTTCGTAGAGCGGGCGGAGGAGGTGCTGGGGAACACCGGGGCGCTGCGGAGGGCGGCTCGGTTTCTGACCAGGGGTGAGGCCGGGCTGGCGACTTGGTTCCGGCGGTGGGCTCGGCTGGAGCGGGTGGCGGTGAGTCTGTGTACGTATGAGTGTCGGTTGGTGCCGGGGTTGTTGCAGTCGGAGGGGTATGCGCGGGCCCTCTGCGATAACGAGATTCCGCCTCTGTCGGACGAGTCTCTGGAAACCACCGTGCGGGCACGCATGGAGCGTCAGCAACTGCTCAGGGAGAAGTGCAACACGACGTTCGACTTCGTCATCGAGGAGGCCGTCTTCATGCGCCGCTTGGGTGGCTCCCAGGTCACCGCCGAGCAGCTCGACCTCATCCTTGAGCTGAGCTCACTTCGCCACGTGACGGTGCAGATCATGCCTGTGGACAGCGAACAGCACTCGTGCCTTTCCGGGCCTGTACGGCTTCTGGAGACACCGGACGGACGCTGGCACGCCTACTCCGAAGGTCAGGAGAACGGCCGCTTGATCACTGACCCGAAAGAGGTGAGCAGGATCCACATGCGCTATGCGAGACTGCGCTCGCAGGCACTTTCCCCGAAGGACTCCACGGGCCTGCTGGTGCGGATCAGAGGAGCGCTATGAACACGTCCGAACTCGACTGGTTCAAGTCCAGCTACAGCAGTGCACAGGGTGATGACTGCGTGGAAGTTGCCGTCAGCGAAGAGGCCGTGCACGTACGGGACTCCAAGGATGCGATGCGCACCCCCCTTGCCACGGGCCGGGACGGCTGGTTGCGCTTCCTGGACTTTGTGGCGGAGGCCTGAAGGCGACGCGCACGGTGGCACGCTCACAGGCGCATGCCACCGTGACGCGTAACCCGGCTCTTCGCAGTTGAGGGTGTAGACGGGCTGCGCACGTGGCTGACGGGCGGCGCTCTCTCAGCCTTCCGCGTCGCGTTTCTCCTCGTCCCTGAGCAGACGGCGCGCTCGCTCGGCGATCCCGCTGGAGAGTCTGCCCGTTACCGAGCTGGCCCGGTCGAAGGTCTCGTTGCCGAGGCTCATGGCGGCTTCGACGCCTTTTGCTCCTGTCCCGAGCGCCTTGTCTCTCGCCTCTGCGGCCGCGTCCACCCATCGTCTCGCCTCCGATGACGGGCGACCAGACTCAATCCCAAGCCGTCCGTGGAAGTCATGGACGCTGGTTGTGACATGGTTGCTCGACTGGACTACAGCCGGGGACTTGGTCGGGTTCAGCAGAACCTTCGCGTTGGCCGTTCCGGCGGCCGCATTCATCCGGGCCACCAGACGCTCAGTGCTCCGCGAGATGAGATCCAGCCGGTTCTGTCGGGCAGCCCGAAGTCCCTGGCGATGCCGGTCCAACTCCTCCGGAGTCGTGTCCAGCACTCGGTCGAGTTCGAGCACGGCGATCCCGTCCTGCAGTTGGAAGCAACGAGCCAGAACAGCGAGCCACTCCTGAGCCTTGGATTCTGCTTCCTTGGCCGTCGTGGCGAGGTCACCGATCTTGGTCTTGCTCTCCATCTTCTCCGCGAGTGCGTCGAGTTGACGCAACGCGTAGGCCTGAGTTCGCGCGATCGTCGCCGACGTGGCCTGCACCTTCGACCACGTGACCTCGGAGACCCGGCCCACCTGCTCTCGGATGGTCATGGCCTCCTCGATGACGAGGTCCACTCCGATCACGTCCGCCAACACAGCGTCCTTCTGGGCGCGGAGCACGTCGTCGACCTTCTCGTCGATCGTGGCGAGATAGTCGGTGATCTCGTCCATGGTCTGCTGCATCGCGAGCTGTGCCATGATCCCCGCGGCACCAGACAGAAGCGCCGGGTTGGTCAGGAACGAGCCGGCTCCCTTCTCGATCTGGAGCCATGACTTGATTGAGCCAGGCTTCCCCACCATCGCATGGCGGACGCCCGGCGTCTTGCTTTCCATCAGCCCGAACTTCTTCACACGCTCTGCGGACTCCTGGGTCAGCTTCACCCAGCGACCGGAGTTGGCGGCAATCTCCGAGCCTGCCTGCGCAATTTCAGCTCCGGTACTGAAGACGGATTTGAGCCGGTGCAGTCCCAGGTCCTTCGACGACAGTCCCTCCGAGACGAGGAAGCGTTCGACATCCGTCGCATTTCCGATAACCGCCAGTCCATCACCGTCACTGATCAGCTGAATCTCGTTGTCCATTGCCCGCTCCTGAAGTGGATTCTCGCAGTTGAGGGTGGTCGGGGGCGCGCGGCGAGCGCCGGGCGGTCAGGCGGGGTGCCGGGGGCCGTGGCCCGGGGGCGGGGTGAGGGTGGAGGTGTAGTTCTCGCCGTCCACCAACGGGTTGGTGAGGCTCACTCCTGCGTCGGCCATGCGGTCGTACTCGGCGAGGATCAGCTCCTTGGTGCGGTAGGTGCCGTACTGGGCCTCGTCCTTACGCTTGACGATTTCGAAAGTCTCCATGACGTAGTCCACGTCATCACGCGAAACTCCGTATAGGTGGAAGAAGAACGCGTCCAATTCGGCACGGACCACCTGGCGGCGGGATTCTTCCCATCGGAAGGGTGATTCCGAATCTCCCAGCTCTGCGGCAAAGCCCGTCATGTCGCAGGCCGTATAGAGGAGCTCGAGAACCCGGGGGTTGACAAACGCGGCGTGGTGCTTGGCGTGTGCGGGTAGCAATGTGGGTAGCTGGGCGAAAATGAAGAAATTCAAGTTCACGCCTCCCAGCTTTTGGCGCGCCACGTAATCGAAGATGAAAGACGACAGTTGAGCATAGAGTACGGGTGCTTGTCCAACCTCTCTTGGGAGTATCACGTTTGCCGAATCAGCCACTCCACCACGGGGGGCTATGAAGGCGATGACGCTCCGCTCGTCTAGGGAACTAGTGATCTTTCGGAATCCGATTATCCATTCACTGTGCCAACCTTTTTCATTCAGCTTCGCGTCGACCGATGCCTCGGGAATCCAGTAACGCGGCTCGGTCAAGTAATTCGGGTCGTTCAAACGCTCGGGAGTGGGTGTAGGGAGCGCGCGCACGCCTTTACCCGGGGAAAGCTGGGCGAGGGCGTAGTCGCCGAATCGATGAGTATATTGATGTAGCATTTTGGCTTCGTAGAGCGGAACCATTCGCCTGCCGTTGAGACTGAACGTGTTCCCTGCCCTCTGCCAGCCCTCTACGCGTAGATCCTCTTTTTCTTTGAACAAGTGAGAGTCGGTGTTGGTCATAAACATCAGCAAGAAGTCGATACCCCAGGGATTCCCGGCGGAGTTCCCTTCCTGGACTAGGATGGGAAGTCTATGGTAGATGTCGAGGGTGATTCTAGCGTCATGTGCACTTTTGAAAATCGGGCACGTTCCTGTATTCGGGTTAACGAGGAGAATCTCTTCGGGGGTAACAACGACGTGTCGGCTGACGTCGTCCAAGTCCTGGATTGCCTGTAGGCGAAAGGCCAGATCAAGTGGTTGATTGTTTGGAGATGAGCTAGCGACCAGTAGGCAAAACCGGTTGCCTTGAGCTCCAGCGACGTCGCCAAAGAATCCCGCGTTGCGGAAATCGTATAGAGAAACGAGCGACTTTCGATTGATTAGATCGGCGAAATAATGTCGATTGAATGAGTCTGTAGCGATTCCCGACGGGACGATCTGGCCAATTCTGCCGCCGTCTCCCGATGTTTGACGGGCGAGCTCAGCGAAAAGGGAATACGTGTTAAGTCGGCCGAAGGCGGTCAGCGGGAATCGACTTGAAGCGTGAACGAAATGTTTGAATCCATCATTCTGGCGCTGTTCGTCAGAGAATGCGGAAAATAGCGCAGGATCCTCCGTTTGCAATTTCTTGAGCGCGCGGTTTCGGGCGGCTGTCGTAGGAGCCTCTGCAATGTCTGACCGCGTCGCCGCGAAGAATTCTCTAGCATCAACCTGGACTTGGTCCCAGGGGGGGTTTCCCAACAGGCAAGAAAACCCTCCGGCCCACCCCGTGGCCTCACTTACGCCTGTCCCTGATTCCGATACAGAGAACACATCCGGGAACTCCAGGTGCCAGTGGAAGAACTTGTACTGTCCGGCCAGCCGGATGATCTCCTCGTTGGTGCTCACAGGTATCCCGGCGCCCGGGCTCTGAAGGTCCCGGAACACCCCCTCCGTCACCGGCGTTGGCGCCCCCTGCCACTTCGGCCAGACGAACGCCGCGCACCACGCGTCGGCGATGTGTACCGCCCTCAGGTAGTCCGCCGACTGCTCCAGCGCGCGGAAGCGGCTGGACTGGAGGCGCACATCACGTAGGGTGTCGGCGCGAGCTCCCGTGATCTGGCGCAGGCTCTCCGCGAAGGCCGCGTTCGACACCCAAATCCGTTCCTCGGTGTGGAAGCTGAGCTGCCCGCCCCGCTCGGCGGCGTTCCGCTTCTTCAGCGCCGCCGCGATCTTCTTGTCGTCGCCCTCGATCGGCTTGAAGGCCTCGTCCGGGATGCCCTTGGCCAGCAGGGCCGGGGTGGCCCCGATGAGCGCGTTGCCGTGTTTGATATGCGCGTCCAGGAAGCCCAACGGCTTACCCGGCTCCAGGGCCTCCAGCCACAGCGACACCTTGGCCAGCTCGACCGCCATCGGGTTGAGGTCCACACCGTAGATGCACCGCGCCACGACCTCGTGCAACGCATGCCGCACCGCGTCGATCGTCGGCTCAGGGTTCTGCTCCCGTACGGCCGCAACCCTCTTCGCGATACGACGCGCCGCAGCCACCAGGAAGTGGCCGGACCCGCACGCGGGGTCGCACACCGTCAGGTTCAGCAGCTCCTCGACGATCGCCGGGCCGGCGTCCGGCTGGCCCGAGCGCGTCGCCCGGATCTCGCCGCGCTTGACCGCGTCGTCGATCACCGGGTCCAGCGCCGAGTCGAGCAGGCACTCGATCAGCGAAGACGGCGTGTAGTACGACCCCGTGGTCTTCCGCGCATTACCCGCCAGCTCCACCAACTCGAAGGTGCGCTCAGTCGCGTTGTGCTTCGGGACCAGCTCCAGCAAGGACTCGTAGATCGAGCCCAACTCCTCGGCGTCCAGGTGGCGGTAGTCCACCACCCGGTTCCGCCGCGAGTCGGTGTCCCGCACGATCGACAGCGCCCGCACCGCCTCCAGCAGCGGCTCGTTCGACAGCGACAGCCCGTGCAGGACCTTGTCCGCCTCCGTGTCGTCGAAGATGCCACCCAGGCCTGGCAGCCCCAGCTCCGGGAGGCCGTCATCATTGCCGAGCCCCGACAGCACGAAGCGCAGTGCCCGATAAAGGTCCCCGTGCGCCGTACCCCGGCGCCGCTGAGCGTGCCGACGAAGCCGAGCCGACGAGAAGTACGCGCCGTACCGCTCCTTGGCCTTCTCATCCGCCGACGGCGACAGCAGCACCTCCCGGTCCTCCGCCACGAACAGGAACAGCAACCGGTACACCAGGCGCAGCAGCGCATAGTGGAACGTCTTGACGTCCAGCTCCTCCCGCAGTTCCCGGTTGTCCGGGTGCTTCAGGAAGCCCGTGCCCAGCGTCGTGATCGCCGTCTGCACGCCCTTGCGGAGCTGGTCCAGCGCCCGCGTACCCGACGCGATCGCCTCTGTCCGCCACTTCTCCAGCCAGCACGCCGACGGCGCCGCGTCCTCCGCGACCTCGAAGCGGGACACGTGCAGCAGCCGGTACAGCAGCACGAACTCGCTGAACAGCTCGCCGTCGAAGATCGCCTCGAGGTCGAACTCGACGTACGACGCCGTCGCCAGGGCGCTGGAGTCCCGCAGAAGCCGCACCTGCCGCCCGTTCGTCAGGACGCCCCACAGGTGGGCCTCCGTCCGGTTCAGGCACTCCTGGAGCATCGACTGCGACGGCACCGTGCCAGCGCCGCCCGGGCGCTTGTCCAGGTTGGCGTTCCACGCCGTCTGGTGGATCAGCACGTGCCGCCACCGGTGCGAGACCTGGAACGTCTTCTCCGCGTCCGAGTCGGCCGCCACGCCCGTCGTTCCGAGCGCCGTCAGTCGGCCGAAGCCCAGCTCCCGCCACAGCGGCGCCAGCCAGTCGGTGCCTGCGACGCCCGTCGGGTCGGCGGCCGGGAGACCCGTGTCCGGGTCCTCCGGCAGGCGCTTGCGCAGTTCGCGCCAGAGCGGCTTGAGGTACTCCCAGCTGCGCTCGGCCTCGTCGCGGACCGAACGGGACGACGGCAGGCCGTAGTCGGCGGGCTTCGAGCCCGGCACGTCCTTGCCCTCGGAGATCCGGACCAGCATGTCGGCCGGGAGCAGCGCGCCGACCGTGTGGACGGCGGAGAACACCTGGTTGCGGGTGGTGGCGGACATCAGGCGGACACTCCAGCGAGAGCGGGGGAACCAGTAGCGGAATCAGCGGGGGTGGCGGGCAGGTAGACGTACGCGCCGAGGACGTCGGCGGGCTTCTGTGCGGTCACGGACAGGCCGCGGACGATCTCACCGGACGCCGCGCGCACCCGGCGGTGGGACGCGTCCAGCTCGGTGGCCAGCTCCTCGCCGTACGCCTCCAAGTGAGCGGAGACCTCGCCAAGTTGCCCCAGGATCCGGGTCATCGTGCGCTCGCCGAAGTGCGCGTCCGTGTTCTCCGACGCCGTCGCCTCCAGCAGCGCCACCGCCTCCTCCTGCGGCAGCCACACCGCGTTCTTCGGGGAGCCCTGGAAGGCCAGCAGCCGCGCGTCCTCCGCGACGAGCTGCCTCTCGCCGCTCCGTGACGGCAGGGTCAAATGGAACCGGTAGCGGACCAGCAGCAGCGTCGTGCGCGTCGCCACCGCGTCCGTCGTGATGACGCCGCAGCGGCGCGCCGGGCGTGCACCATCCGCCTGGGTGTCCAGGGCGGCGTTCAGGACGTGCGCGGCAAGGGCGCCGACCACGGGGTCCGTGCGCACCAGAGCCGCCTCGCCGCGTCCGATCGCCGGATCGGTGTGGAACGGGATCGGGCGGTCCTTCTCGATCGTGTCCGCACCCACCACCGCGGCCAGGGCATCCCGGAGTCCCGCCGGCGTGCCGCCGACCTCGGCCGTGAAGTCCTCGCCGCTGTCCCGGATCACCGCGTTCAGGGCCGCCAGCGACTCCCGTACGAAGGTGTGGATCTCACCCGCGCCGCCCAGCGCCTCCCTGATCGACGCGACCTCGCGGGCCACCTCCTCCGGGTGGATCGACCGCTGCGCGAATCGCGACCGCGACGCCTTCTCGCGCTCCGCGGCCGAGTTCCAGTCCTTCTCCAGGTCCGCGAAGCTCTGCTGGAAGGCGTCCGAACCGAACAGAGCCTCCTGCTCGCCCTGCCTGCCGCGCAGCAGTAGCCATTCGACGATCGCGTCGGTCACGCCCGTGGACATCTCGTCCGGAACGGAGACGGAGATGCCGAGGTCCTTCTTGATCTGCCGGTGCTTCTTGATGAGGACTTCGAGGACCTTGCCGTCGATGCCGTTGTCCTCGCCGTACAGGGTGATGACGCGGACCTGGTCCCGCTTCTGGCCGTAGCGGTCGACGCGACCCTCGCGCTGGTCGTGGCGCGTCGGGTTCCAGGCCAGGTCGTAGTGGACGACGGCGTCGAAGTAGTGCTGGAGGTTCACACCCTCGGACAGGCAGTCCGTGGCGATCAGGACACGGCGCGCGGCGGCGTCCTCGCCCGCCTCCGCCGCCAGCTGCTCGATGCGCTCCACGCGCTGCTGCGGGGACAGCGTGCCCGTCACCGCCTTGACCACGGCCTTCGCGCCGAGCGGGCCGCGCTTCTTGTTGCCGTCGGCGTCCGTGTTGCCCAACTCCTCCGCCAGGTACTCGGCGGTCGGGATGTAGCGGCAGAACACGATCGGGTTGTGGCCGTCGGCCAGCAACGCCTTGAGATGCTTGATGAGCGCCTTGAGTTTGAGATCCCCGTCCGGCCCCTCCAACTGCTCAGCACGCCGGGCGAGTTCGGCCAGGCGCGATCCGGCGTTCTCCTCCGTCTCCGCGCCCGGCGCCACGTCCATGCCTTCCAGCGCGTCGCTGTCCGCCGCGTCACTGGTCAGCGGGGCGCCGAGCCGGTCGGCCTCCTCCGCCGACGCCGCCACCGCCGCCGCGGAGCGCGTACGCAACGTCTGGGCGGCGGCCCGGGGCGACGACACCAGCGAGCGCAGCAGGGCGATCGCCGACCACCAGGCGATCCGCGCTTCCCGGCGGCCCCGGCTGTCGGCCGCCTCCACGCGCTCACTCGCGTACGCGATCGCGTCATCCAGGAGCGCCCGGTACTCCGGCGACAGCTTGTACGTCTCGTCCTTGAAGTAGCGGTCGGAAGGGAACGCGGTGCGCTCGGCGAGCGAGTCGTCGCCGAGGCCGTCCTCCTTGGTGAGGTACTGGCGTACGTCCGCCCGCTTGCGCGCCACGAAGTGCTGGGCCAGGAGCCTCCTGCCCGTCTCCGTCTCCAGGTCCACGGACGCCAGTTCGGGCTTGACCAGGCCCAGCAGATTCCGGAACGCCGACTCCTTGCCGCTGTGCGGCGTCGCCGTCACCAGGATCAGGTGACGGGTGGCGTCCTCCGCGACCCGGCGCAGCAGTTCGTAGCGGAGCTGGTTCTGGGCGCTCGCCGACGTGTCGTCGGCGGCCACACAGGTGTGTGCCTCGTCCACGATGACCAGGTCGGGGCAGTGGCGCACGAAGTCGTCACGGTGGCGCGTGGACTTGATGAAGTCTGTGGAGACGACGACGTTCGGGTACTTGTCGAACAAGGACTGGCCCAGGTCCAGGCCCCGTTCGAGGCGGGACACCGTGGAGGCGAGGACCAGCTCCGCGTCGATGGCGAACTTGGTACGCAGCTCCTGCTGCCACTGCTCGGCCAGCGCCGGGGAACACAGCACCGCCAGGCCCGTCGCCTCGCCCTGCGCGAGGAGTTCGCTCGCGATCAGGCCCGCCTCGATCGTCTTGCCGATGCCGACGTCGTCGGAGATCAGCATGCGGACCGTCTTCTGACGGAGGGCCATCAGCAGCGGTACGAGCTGGTACGCCCGCGGCTCCACCGCGATGCCGGCCAGCGAGCGGAAAGGGCCCGCGCCGGAGCGGAAGCCGACCCGCAGTGCCGTACGCAGCAGGCCCGCCGCGCGCTGATCGCCGAGGTCGACGGGCTCCGGAGGCGTGAACTGTGCGCCCTTCACCTCTTCGAATGCCGGGAACACGGCGGCGATGTCGTCGTCCGAGCCACCCAGCGGGCGCAGCACCAGCAAATCGGGCTCGCTCTCGGGGAGGACCACCCATTCGCGGCCGCGGGCCGTCACCAGAGAGCCGACGGAGTACGTGAGTGCCATGTACGTAGCCAAGTCCTTGCGATACGGGGATCAGTTGGTGGATGGCGTGCCGAAGTAGCGGGCGTGGGCCGTCGCGACGGCGTCCCAGTCGCCGTCGTGCGGGAAGCGGACGACCTCCCAGCTCGCGTCGAACAGGCGGTCCTCGGCGTCCTCGTCCCGCAGCGTGTTCCGCTCCTTGTCCGGGGTGTCGACGAAGACCGCGACCTTCACCCCCGGCAGGCGGTACACGAAGTCCGGGCCGGCGTTCGCCTCCCTCAGGAACACGTCCTTCTCGTCCGGCAGGCGCAGACCGCGGGCCTTCGCCCAGCCCAGGAAGTCACCCTGCGCGGCCAGTTCGGCGGCCGACGCCTCGACGGCCGTGGGCTCGGCAGGGTCCTCGTCGAGCAGCCGCCGGTACTGCTCCGAACGGGACTCGCCGCGCGGATCGCGCCGCGCCGTCGCCGAGGCGAGCCGCATCAGCAGGTCCCGTGCCGCGTGGCGGTTGATGAGGGCGTGGTTGAGCTGGTTGCCGTACGTCAGCAGGCACTCGTAGCAGCCGAGCGCGCACGGCCGGTCGGGGTGCGGGCCGCCCAGGTCGGTGCCGTCCTCGTCGAAGTGGCAGATCGACAGGGCGTACTGGGCCGCCTTCGCCAGGGCGTCCTTCTCTGCCTGGAGTCGGCGCAGCACGCCCGCGCCGCCCTCGGCGGCCTCCGTGAACAGGATGCGGCCCCGCGGTCCGTCCTCCGGCGGCAGCAGTTCGCCGGTCAGCTCGGCGTCCTCCAGCTCGAACGCGGCCTCGATGCCCCGCTCCAGCGCGTACATGAGGGACAGCGCCACCGGCTCGTCCAGCGGCTCGTCGAGGGTGACGACGAGGATATTGCGGCGGTCCTCCACGTACGGGATGACCCGCTTCTTGCGGCGCCGCTCGTTGCCGTCCGCGTCGACCTTGTCCAACTCGCTGAACTCGCCGGACGCCTCGGCCGCATCCTTGTTCGTCATCCAGCGGCCGTCCGCCAGATCCAGCCAGTAGCCCGGCGGCTCGTCGCTCTTGGCCCGCACCGGCCCCATGTTGGTGATCCGTACGGTCGCCGAGTCGCCGTACGCGATGTCGGCGAGCGCCGCGCCCGAGGCGTCGGAGACCGACGCGTCGAGACGTCCCTTGCGGGTGCCGTGGTCCTGGAAGCGGTACGACGTCTCCAGCCGGAAGCCGGCGCGGCGCCGCTCCTCCTCGTCGGAGGAGATCCGCTCCCGCCGCGTGGTGTACACGGTGTGCAGCTGCAGCAGGCCGTAGGTCGCCGCGCCCAGCGGCTCCCCGCACATCTCGCAGCGGTCCTGGCGCTCCTCCGGATCGTGGTGGTAGCCGCAGTGCGCGCAGCGGCGCGCCTCGCTGGTCGCCAGGTCGCCGGAGGAGTCCGGCGGCAGCTGGATGCGGGTCACCTGGTAGCGGGCGCCCTCGTGGTAGATGAGCGCGCCGGGCCCGAACTCGCGGATGGCGAGGAAGCGGGGCCGCTGGAGGTAGTCGCCCTCGCCGC
This sequence comes from Streptomyces sp. Ru72, assembly GCF_002920635.1. Lineage (GTDB taxonomy): Bacteria > Actinomycetota > Actinomycetes > Streptomycetales > Streptomycetaceae > Streptomyces. The sequence continues at coordinate 19,850 of NZ_PQSR01000014.1, forward strand.
GACGGCGGCCGACCGTGGGAATGTACGCGGCCAGCGGCAGACGCGGGAAGCTGTAGCCGGGCAGGAAACCCTCGGAGGCGAGATAGCGGTACGGGTTGAAGTCGGACAGGACCGACTTGCTGTCGACGCTCTCGTTCATCAGCAGGTTCAGCTGCGTCTCCGCCTCGCGGCGGCGGGCGTTGGCCCGGTTGCGGTCGCCCTCGGTGAGGCTGTAGTCCAGGCGCCGCTTGTTCTGGATGTACTGGTCGTCGAGTGCGGCGCGGAACAGCTGCCGCCACCGGTCGAAGGCCCGGTCGAACCGCTCCGGAACCGTCCGCACCCGGTCCTGGATCCAGTCGTCGTGCCACCACGTGGTCTCGGCGAAGTCGGGCAGCAGCGGGCCGAGCACGCGCAGGGCGGCGTCCACCGTGCGGCGCTGGGCGCCCTCATCCAGGGAGGCCGCGAGGATGTCGGGCTGAAGCTCCAGCGCGGGGTTCGGGCGGTCGCCGGTGTCCGGGTAGGACACGTCGAGGACCTCGGGTATCGCGCGGCCCAGCTTCAGGCCCGCCTCCGCGATCCATATGCCCTGGAGGTGGGAGAGGACCAGGTCCTCGTTGGCGAGGTCCAGACGCGGCGGTGCCACCGCGCCCGCCACCATCCGCTCCGAACGGCGGAAGTAGTACTGGTCGTGGCTGTTGCCCGTCGCGCAGTACGTCGTCACCAGCGCGGGCTGGCCGCTGCGGCCCGCACGGCCGGAGCGCTGTGCGTAGTTCGCGGGCGTGGGCGGCACGTTGCGCATCATCACCGCGTTGAGGGAGGAGATGTCGACGCCCAGCTCCATCGTCGGGGAGCAGTACAGCAGCTTCAACTCCGCCTTGCGGAAAGCCTCCTCGCGCCGCTCCCGCTCCTCCGGAGCCACCTGCGCGGTGTGCTCGCGCGCGAACAGGCCGGACAGCGCGCTCGCCGCCTCCTTGTACAGGTCGCGGAAGAAGGTGTTCACCCGTGGACCGTCGCCGCTCTGATAGGTGCGCGTCAACGGGTCGTGCGTGCCCGTCTCGCCCTTGCCCGCACGCCAGATCAGCGACTGGGCGGCCACCCGGTAGCCCGTCGCGGACGGTGTACTGGCCCTGCGGTAGCGGCCCGCTCGCTGCGGGGCCTCCGACACCTCCTTCACCAGGCCCGCCTTGGCCAGGACCTTCAACAGCTCCTCGATGACGAGCTGCAGGTCTTCGAGGGGGAGAGCCTTGAACGACGTGTCGGCGCGCTTCAGGTACTTGCCGAACTTGCCGCGGGCGGACAGGAACAGAGCCGACCGGTCCAGACCGGGGCGGGACGGATGGGGATAGGCCGTGCCGACGCGCGGCCGGTCGGAGGCCGACAGCACCCACGGGTCCACCAGCCGCTCCTCGCTAGCCCGCTGCAACGAGTCGAAGTCGTCACGGAAGTACGACACGTCGATGGCCAGGGAGCGGCGCATCTCGTTGAGCAGCGCCTTCAGGATCTCCGACCGCAGCGCCGGGTCGGCGTCCCGCAGCGCCGCGTGGGTGTAGGCCCAGCGGTCCTGCTTGTTCGCGACCCACTGCAGGTCCTCGTAGTCGATCTCCAGCAGACCCGTCTGCTCCAGGTTCGGCATGGTGATACGCCAGCCGCGTTCCAGGTCGAGGTAGAGCCGGAAGGCGATCACGTCGCGCAGCGTCTTGGCCGCGGCCTTGGCGAGCGACGGCGGCAGGTCGCCGTCACCCGTGTAGTCGGCGGGCTCGATCGCGAGCGCGTTCGTCACCGCGGAGGCCAGTTCCTCATGGTGGAGGCCGTCCTCGCCCGCGTCCAGAGCGGCCCGGTACAGGGCCCCTCGCAGCTGGGTGATCTGCACGAAGTCGTTGAAGTGGCCGGCCTGGAGGGAGGCGTCCTGGCGGTTGTCCACGAACGTGAGGAGCTTGCGGGCCTCCTTGTCCAGCGCCTCCTCCGGCACGGACTTCAGGGACCGCACCACTGACGCGGAGATGAGCGAGGTGGCGGAGGAGCGGCCCTCCTGGTCCAGGGTCGCCAGTTTGGCGAAGTCCCGGCCGCGCGTCTGCTCGTACGCCACACCGCAGTGCAGGCAGAACAGGAACGGCGACGGGATGAATGCGGCGTGCAACTCGCCGCGGCCCTCGTAGCCGAGCGGGTCGACCGTCACGGCACGCGGCACCCGGTCGCGGAACGCCTTCTTGACGATCTCCTGACCCTTGTCGTCCAGCTCCAGCCAGGACTCCGGCAGCCGGCGGTCGTCGACGGCGTACTGGACGCTGGACGGCCAGGCCCGCTCGTGGTCGATGTAGAGGTAGCCGTCGCCCTGGCGCCCGCCCGTGGCGGAGGTGTCCCGGCGGGCCTCGTAGCGGACCTCGCCGTCCTTCTCGGTGCGCCAGACCGTCAGATACTCCTGGCCGCACTCCCGGCAGAACGCGAGCGGCATCAGCAACTTGCCGCCGCTGCCCGGCTGTTCCAGCTGATAGGAGCGGGTGAGGTGCCGGGAGAGCTTGTCCTCCAGGGTGACGTACACGGTGTCGCCCTTGGAGAGGAACTGGTGCAGCCGGAACGCGAACAGGGGGCGGTCGGTGACCGGATGCCTGGCCTGCGAGCCGGCCTCCAGGGTCGCCTCGATGGCCTTCACACAGGCGTCCTTGGGGACGCCCGACTGCTCTGCCAGCTCACGCGCCGCGACCTCGATCTTCGTGGGCTGTCGGCGCACCAGTCGGCCCGTCGCACCGTCCGTGGCCAGGCCGAAGCGCGTCTCGATCCAGCGGGCCAGCGGATCGCGCACGAGATCGTCGTACGCTCGGGGCGAGGCCGGCGAGGTCAGGCGCTCGGCGGGAACGGCGTCGGGCGCCTCCTCCGTCGCGCGTACCAGCGTCTCGCCGATGACGTGCTCCGGGCTGACCGTCGCACCGAACAGCGTGCTCGCCACACCGGCGACGACCTTCTTCTGGTCCTCGACGGTGCCCTCGGTGGACATGGTGGCCGAGGTGCCGATGCACTGCACGTGCGGGGCCTGACAGGCCTCACGGACCCGGCGGATCAGCAGGGCCACGTCGGCGCCCTGCCGGCCGCGATAGGTGTGCAGTTCGTCGAAGACCAGGAATTCCAGGCCCTTCGCCATCCTGATGAGGCTGGCCCGGTCGGCGGGCCGGGTCAGCATCAGTTCCAGCATCACGTAGTTGGTGAGCAGGATGTCCGGCGGGTTGTCGCGGATCTCCTTGCGCTTCTCGTCGTCCTCCTGGCCCGTGTAGCGGGCGAAGGTGACCGGTTCACGGCCTGGGCCGTAGCCGTCGCGGAGGTACTTCTCCAGTTCCTTGAGCTGGCTGTTGGCGAGCGCGTTCATCGGGTAGACGATGATGGCGCGCACCCGCTTCTCAGCCCTGGTACCTTCGGCGTCCCGCTCGTGCAGCACCCGGTTGACGATCGGGACGATGTAGGAGAGCGACTTGCCGGAACCGGTTCCGGTCGTCAGCACGTACGAGGCACCGCGGTCGGCGGCCTCGATGGCCTCGCGCTGATGCCGGTGCAGGGTGAGCGGCCGGCCGTCCGGGACCGTTCCGCCCTCCGTCTTGCCCGCCTGGAAGATGCGGGCGCACTCCGGGTGCAGGACCCTCTCCCCGACCAGTTCCGCGACTGTGCCGCCGCTCTGGAAGAACGGGTTGAGCGACAGCCACGGGTCAGGCCACTGGGACTTGTCGTCGAGGTCCTTCTCCACGAAGGCGGCGATGCGGTCGTCGCGGATCACCGTGCCGCCCTCGGTGAAGGAGCGGTAGTCCTTTATGAGCGCACGGTGCACGCCGAACACGTCCATCGCCGTGCCGGAAGCGGTGACCGGGGCCGGCCTCGAGGTGGGGGAGGGGGTGGGTGCGGTGGCGCGGGTGCCGTACGCGCGCAGGAGCCGAGTCGGGTCGAGGGCGCTCCAGTGGGGGAGTCGAGCCGCGTCCCCGTCCTGCACGGCCAACGGGAGCAGCGCGTCGCGGACTTCGGCCGCGTCGGCTGGACGGTCCGCCGGGTCCTTCGCCAGCAGCCGCCCGACGAGGCGGATCAGCTCGGCGGGTATCTCGCTGCGGATGACGGCGAGGGGCGTCGGCTCGGCCTCGAGGTGCTTGCGGGCGAGTTCGTACGGCGATTCGCTGGTGAAGGGAGGTACGCCGACGAGCATCTCGTACAGCACACAGCCCAATGCGTACAGGTCGGCTGCCTGGGTGACCTGCCGTGCCTGGAATTGTTCGGGAGCCATGTAGCGGGCGGTTCCGACGCTGACCCCTGTGCTGGTGAGCCGTGCCTCGTCCGGGTCGTCGACGATGCGGCCCATGCCGAAGTCGAGGACCTTGACGGTCCCGCCCCGGGTCAGCATGACGTTCGCGGGCTTCAGATCGCGGTGCACCACATCGGCGGCGTGCGCCGTGGCAAGACCGTAGGCCATCTGCGCGCCGATCGCCGCCACCCAGGAGACGGGCAGCTGGCGTTCCTCCTCGATGAGGTCGCGCAGCGTCTCGCCGTCCAGGAACTCCATCGCCAGATAGGGCAGTCCACCGTCCTCGGTGACGCCGCCGGCGACGAGCCGTGTCAGGTTCGGGTGCTCGAGGCGACGCATGATGCGGACCTCACGGGCGAAGCGCTCGACCGCCTTGGCGTCCGCCCCGGTGTCGATCAGCGCGCCCGTACGGCGCCGCAGGATCGTCTTCACCGCGACCTTGCGCTCGGGGCTGCCCTCCGGCGCCTGGAGGTCCTCGGCCCGGTGAACCTCTCCCATGTTGCCCTTGCCGATGACCTGTCCGATGCGGAACCTGCCATCGATCAGTTCGTGGCTCACGGGCCATCCTCCGCGCTCATCTCGCCGTCCCCCAAGGGACTCGCCCCCTGCACGTGACACCGCTTCGCTCATGGGGTGTCACAGAGCGGAGTGCGGTTCCGAGTACCGTACACGAGCGGTGCCATCTTTCATAGGTGTTCGATCTGTTGACACTGTTAACGCGTCAGTTCTACGCTCACGCCGTGCAGTTGGGCTGCGTAGGGGGCGATATGGGGCATCAGATGGTCGGAACCAAGGGCGCGCCCGTGACGAAAGCCGTACTGGCCGAGCTGCTGACTCGCCTTCGGCGCGCTGCCGTTGACGGTGCGGTGCCGGGACGTGGTGTTCAGGCGCACGTGCGGCGACTCTGGCTCGGCGACGCCGAACGTCGGCGGCTGCGGGATGAGCCGGCCGAAGCGGAGGCCCCTGTCCGGGAATCGGTGGTGCATGCAGAGATCGACCGTCCGGATGTGGAAAAGGTTGCACCGAACCATGGAGAAAATGTGTTCCCCTGGCTTGATCCGGTCGGGGCACTGCTGTTGCGCTACACAGATGCCGACGGACATGTGACGTCCCGGGCCACGGGCGCGTACGGCCGGGATCGGATGGCCTAGGAGGCCGTCGCAGTTGGAGCGCGAGGCGAGGCGACGTCCGAGACGGCATCGCTGCGAAGGCCGGCGCTCGGTGTCAAGACTCCAGAGGCCGCGTAGCCGCCGCGATTCTCCACTCGGCCACCAAGGCGAGCCGCAAGATCCGCGGACGGGGCGCGTGGCGCTGAACAACGGCGAGTACTTCAAGGCGAACCGGTGTCAGGAGTGGAAGCGGGTCGGCTGACCGGTCGCGGCATCTTCTCCGTCGCCGAGGCCGAGGAGTGCCGGCCGTGTCAACGTGCGGAAGCGTGACGGATGTAAGGGCTATGTAATGCTTGTGTGCACGGTTAATCTGTCGGCGTGTACGACATGACCGACCCGGTTGCCGCCCGCCGTGCGGCGATAGCCGCCGAGAAGGAGCGCCTGGCTCGGGCGCGCGAGCGCCGGCGCAGCGGCGAAGCGGCAGGCGCGAACGGATTCGCTCAGCGGAAATGGCGTTGGGTCGGTGTAGACGGTGGTGACGCCGTCCAGACCGTTTTGGAAGTGCTCAAGGATATCGAGCAGTCCGCCGAACTGACGGAGAGCCAGCGAGAGGTCCTTGGCCAGGCTCAGGCAGGTGCACCGGACCGGGAGGCGCTGCTCCCGGTGGTTCGGGCCGGCCTCGCGGGGCTGAAGCCGGAAGCTGTGCTCCATCACCTCCGCGCGCTGTGGGCCGCCGGGGTGCGATGGCTGAACGAAGCAGGCCTGGAGCGGTGCCGCATCCTCTGCTCGACCGCTCCCGGCATCGAACTGGTCAACGCAAGGTCCCGCGCGGTCTCGGGCGGCCCTGCGTTCTCCCTGTTCGCCACCGCCGCCACCCGAGGTGCAATTCCTGTACCGAACGCCGTTCTGGCCCAAGTCCTCCCTTGGGCGCCGCTGTCCGTGCTCGACGACCTTGTGGAACGCGGTGGCCTCCTGGCAGAGGACAAGCCCTGGACGGTGCGCAGCGAGGAGGAAGCGCTCTACCTGCGGGCCCGTCTCACCCCCACCTCGATCAGCCCTGAAGAGGCCGAGCGACTCGGCTGGGACGACCTGCTGCGCCGTCGGGCGTTCCTCGCCGGAGAGACGATCACGAGGCAGGAGCCCGAGGACGTCTGGGACTTGCTGTACGACGTGGTGATGGACGTTCAGCTGGCGTCCCTCGACGCCCTGGACGCCGTCCTACCGCGCGTGCAGCAGATCCAGTTGCGTGATCTCAGATCGGGAGCGCTCGTCGGGCAGTGGGACGGCGGCACCATACGCGATCGAGGTCTGTGGAAGCTGATGGCCTCCATGTGGCGACCGACGGGGCCCGTCGATCCCCGACGCAGCGAGTTCTACGCCCTCGTCGCGCTCAACCGGGCCTACGACCTGCTGAAGTCAGGTGACCTGGAAGGGGCCGACCGCCAGGCGGAGTCCTTCGTGCGGGAACGGAAGACCGGCCATTCCCTGCCCGCTGACCTGATGGAGGAGGCGTACACCATCGCCGCCTACGTCACTGCGATCACGTCGCCCGAAGCCGAGAACGACCGTGCCGCAAGGGAGCGGCTCGCACAGGCGGAGAGTTACGCGGAGAAGGCGGCGGAGAACGGTCATCCGGTGGCGGTGCGCAATCTCGCGCACGTGCGCACCTGGAGGTCCACCCCGAAGAACAGACGGGGCGTGATGACCAACCCGTTCCTCGAACTCGGCCTCGACCATGGGGCAGAAGGCTGGGAGCGGCGCTGCCGGGAGATCTTCCGCCGGTACGAGCAGGCGGGAGACCGGGCGAGCCAGGCTCGGCTCAATCGGGCGGAAGACCGTATCTATGAGGCCGCGGGCAACGAGGCTGGCTTCGACGTTTTCTTTCAGATTCCGCTCGACCGGTCCCGACACGAGTTGCCCGACGCCGTGCCGAGGCAACTGGTGCCGCCGCTGGAACCGATGGCGCGCCGAACCGCCCTCACGAGCGGCGCGGACCTCGAGTCCATTCGCGCTCTGGCGGCCGTCGAACTGCTCGACGACTTCCGCAGCACCGCACCGCATCTCGACCGTCACCGGTCCATCCGCTGACGGCGTTTCCCGACTGATGACGCACGATGGTGAGCGAGGCACAACCACTTGATGGATCCCCGGAGGAGAAAGGCGGCGCGTCGCGCCGAGAAGAAGGTCTCCAAGAGCCTGCGGCCTCACCGACTCTGTCCGCACTGCGGGCAGATACAGCCAGGAGCGCTGCAGACGCCCTCGCCCCACAAGCCCGGTGGGACCAGACGCCGCAGAGAGAAGAGTCAGGAGACGACTGAGCCGACCGCCACGATGAGACAGCTCGCGGCGCCCGAACCCATTGACGCGAAAACCATCATCCAGGGAGTCGTCGATCGGATACCAGCCGCCCTGGAAGACGTGAACGCCGACGGGATGCCGTCGGCCACCGCTGTCGGCGTGGCGGTGCGCAAGGCGGTCCTCGATGAGTTCCGCACCCGGGCTCAGTTCGCCGGACGGCTCGCGGAGATCGACGCTCTTGTGTGGGCGCAGGCGGAGCACGGCGGCGACCTGCTCGGGGGAGCTCTGCGGGAACACCTGCGAGAACTGCGCATCCTCAGGGTGACCGAGCCTGAAGCGAGCGATCGGTTCGTCGTCACCGAAGGTGATGGCGAGGCGTTCGAGGTGCTGCGCCCGGCGTACGTCGACGAAGTGACCGGGAAGGTCATTTTGGCGGGACATCTGCGTCGGGTTCCTGGTTCTGCAGTGGGGGAGGAAGCGTGACGACAGGCATCGATTTCGGCACCACGAACTCGGTGGCCGCGCAGTGGAACGGGGAATACGTCGAGATCCTGGAACTCGGTGGTCAAGGGCTCGACGCCGACTGGGGACGCCCTGGGTTCGAAAAGCTCTACCCGTCGGTGGTGGGCACCAGTTCCCTGCGCTCCGGAGCCCTGTTCGGCTGGGAGGCCAAACTTCGGTCCGAGAAGGCCGTCGAGGCGTGCAAACGCCTGTTGCGTGAAGAGCCTCTCGTAACGGTCGGGGGGCGACGGTTCGCGGCGACCACCGCTGCCGCCGGTGTCTTCCGGTCCATGGTCACGGCTGCCGAGGAGGAGTCCGCGACGGAGATCGAGGAAGCCGTGATCACCGTGCCGGCGAACGCCACCGGAGCGGCCCGTTTCCGTACCCGGGAAGCAGCGCGGGCGGCGGGCATCGTCGTCAAGACGCTGCTGAACGAACCGACGGCCGCTGCGATCGCCTACGCACACAACATGAAGGAAGACGGCGAGTTCCTCGTCTTCGACTGGGGCGGCGGAACCATGGACGCCACCCTGCTGTTGCACGACGACGGATTCTTCGACGAGAAGGCCAGCCGAGGCGTCAACCGGCTCGGCGGTTTGGAGATCGACGCGCGGTTGCGGCGCATGGTGCTCGATCGGGCGCCCGCGCGCAGGGCGTGGTCGGAGTCCGAACAGCGCCAGTTCTCCCTGGACATCGAACGGAACAAGATCCTGCTGTCCACTCAGGAGTCCGTTCGTATCACCACGCCGGACGGCATCCCCGTCGAGATCGGACAGGACGAGTTCTCCGCCGAGATCCAGGACCTGATCAACCGCGCGCTCGACCCTGTCGAGGAGTGTCTCGAGCAGGCCCGCATCGATCCCAGCGAGCTGAAGGCCGTACTGATGATCGGCGGCAGCAGCCAGATCCCGGCCGTCCGTGACGCGGTGTCCGAAGCTCTTGACTGCGAACTCGTGGGTGTTGATCTGTGCCACCCGATGACCGCGGTCGCCGAGGGCGCCGCGATCTGCGCCGCGGCCATGGACGGCGAGCTGGAGAGCATCATCCGCGTCGTCAACACGCACGCGCTCGGCACGGTCACCAAGGACCAATACGGCAAGCGGGAGTTCAGCGCGCTGATCGGCCGCAACCAGCGTCTGCCGCAGCAACGGGTCAAGTCCTACCGGCCGTCCAAGGACGGCGTGTCCAAGCTGACCGTGGAGGTGTGGGAAGGAGACCCGGACCGACCTGTCGACCACCCCGACAACGTCAAACTGACCGAGCTGGTGCTCTCCTACCCGCAGCGGTCCCAGGCGGAAGACGGGGTGTTCGACCTCGAATACACCTACAGCAAGGAAGGGCTGCTCGCGGTCAAGGCCACACTGCAGAAGACCGGGGAAGTCCTCCTCGATGGCGAGGTCAAGGTCTTCGGCGACAGCACCGTCCCTCCGGAGATCGAGAAGGAACTGAACGAGCTGCTCGCCCTGCGCGCCACGAGCCACACCGCGCCCAGGCCGACGCATCCACAGCAGTCGCCCGCACTGCCACGCGATGGGCGACCTGCCGATTCCGGCGTATCGGTGCCCCCGCCATCGCCCGCCTCCATGGCGAAGGCCGCGTCCCCCCTCGAGCAACCCGCCGCACCCCTGATTGTGGATGGCTCGAACCTGGCGTGGAACGGCCGCCCGCCCCGCTCCGCAGGAGGACAGCCGAGCTTCCAGGCACTCCAGGCGGCCGTCAGGGCGCTCAGATTCAAGAACCCGAACCGGGACATCCACGTCGTCGTCGACGCCACGCTTCGGCATGACGTCGCCGAGGCGGAACGCCCCTTGGTGGAGGAGGCCATCGCTGCCGGGACGGTCGTCCAACCGCCGGCAGGCACTGAAGGCCGTGGAGACGCCCTGGTCATCAGTATCGCGGAAGAGGTGGGCGGAGTGATCGTTTCCAACGACAACTTCGCTCCGTTCCAGAAGGCCAATCCCTGGCTGCTGACTCCTGGCCGCGTCCTGGGGGCGACACACTCCCAAGGCATCTGGGTCTTCAACCGCAGGAAGCCCAACGCGGCTGCTCCGGCCGCGCGTCGTCGGTGATGCGCACGGGCTTGGTCGGCTTGCTGCTTACAACATGGGCGGTCCGCGCCCCTTGGCGGGGCGCGGACACACCTGATGAGGAGTCCGCAACAAGGCAGTCGTCCGGGATGGGCGGGTGAGCTGAATCCATCCACCCGCGTTGCCGGCCTTCTCCTGGAGGCCCTCCAGGCGACGAGCGTGGGCGTGGGAGTGGAAGTCGCCGCAGCCGCCGACCGCTCATGGTTCCACGTCGTCTGCGACACGTCCGTTCTCGTGGACCAGCGGTACGCCATGGCAACGCCCGGCGGGAACTGAAGACTCAGATGGACAACCTGGCTGTCTCCTAACAGCCCGGAAGGTCCTCCGTGCGCCCGGCTCACCTCAGTCGGTCCTGCGCACATAGCCCGGGTCGTCCGGCGTCGACACGTCCCGGTCCCGGCGCACGATGCTCAGCCGGTCGCCGTAGCCCGCGAGGGCTTTGCGCAGGCCGCCGTCCGTGTACTCGACGTCGACGACGTGGTTGTCGAAGGCCTTCGCGTACGCGTCGCACTCGTCGTACTGCCCGCACTCCTCCGTCACCGCGAAGTCGAGGCCGGTCCGCTTGCGCTGCCCGGCCAGCTCGAGGGTGTTCTTCTGGCCGATGGCCAGATGGCGGGCGTGCGCGTGGACCGACAGCAGGGTCATGAAGGCGGCGGCGTCCTGCGCGCTCAGCAGGTTGTCAGAGCGGGTGTAGCTGTCGTAGTTGTCCGGCTCGACCGCGTCGAAGCCCTTTGCGGCGCAGCCGTCGATCCACTGGTTGATCCGCGTCGCCACGCGGGCGCGCTTGGTCGCCGTACCGATGTCGAGCAGTGCTTCGTTCCAGTCCTGGTCGATGACCACCTCGCCGCTGTCGTCTCGCAGGAGCAGATCGGCGGGCCATGTCTTCTCGGCTCCGGGCTGGGCCTGGAAGGCGTTGACGTAACAGATGTTGTAGAGGCCCGGCGCCGGGGACGCCGTGCGGTCACGGCTGACGATGCGGACTCCGCGCGGCGGGGGATAGGCGCCCCCGATCTGGTAGTCGAAGCCGGCGTGCGGTGGTGGGAGCCTGACCGCGGTGGGAGCGGGCTTCCGGGAGGGTGACGCCTGCGACGGGGTCTGCCCTGGGCTCGCGTCCGAAGGATCCTCCGGGTCGGCCTTGGTGCCGCAGCCGGCGACCGCCAGCAGGGCCACCACGGCGGCGGCCGCTCCGACGCGGGCCACACGCATGACGGACATGTACGCTCCACCCATCGCGAGTACGACCCCGCCTCCGACGCCGTCGCGGTCCTGGCGACTCGGGCCGGACTGGACCATGACCGCGTACCGGCTGGGCGTACCTCTGAGGTACCGGGGCAACGGCCCGGCACGCGCATGATCAAAGCGTTCGACGGCGGCCCGAGTCAAGGCGCCCGGTCACGGAACCCACGACCTCGGCCACGATGTCGTCGGTCACCGCCATCCGGTCGAGGAAGCATCCTTCGGCCTCGACGGCCTGGCTCTGCCCACCGACCCCGATCAGCGGTCCCGTGCCGATGCCGCTCCTCTCGCGGCGCGCTCCACCGCCCCTGCCCGCGCGAGCCCTTGCTCACTGACCCGGAACACCGACTACGTCCCCCAGATCCCCCGATAAGCCTCCCGATACCCCACCGGATCCCAGGACGTCGCCCCTCCCGTGTTCTGCGCCGTTGCCACATGCACAGGCGCCACATACCCGCTCGCCGGCGCCCCCGCGAACGCCCGGTTGAACTCGTCCACGATCTGCCAGCCCTGTTGCGTGAGCGGTTCCGGGACCGTCGCCGCCTGGTAGCTTGCGCTGTTGATGCGCTGGAACGCGGACGGATCCCCGTCTCCCGCCCCGATGTTGAAGGGGGGACCGGAGCCCTTCCTTCCCGCGGCGCGCAGGGCCGGGGCGGCGTCGGCGAAGTAGAGGTCGTTGATGGCCGCCGAGTAGGTCCAGCCGCCGCCCAGGCGGGACGCCAGCGAGGAGACCTGCTGGGGGACGCGGCTGCTCGCGTCCGGGAGCGGGATGTTCACGTAGGACAGGAGCCGCACGCCGCCGCACGTGGCGAGTTCCTCTCTGATCGATTCCGCCTTGTGCTTCGCGAACGGGATGGAGTCGTCCGTGAACAGGACGGCGCCCGCCCGGCCCCCGGAGTGCGCGATGATCCAGTCGGCCGTGATCCTCGCGACGTCCCCCACGTGCGTGGTGATGTTCGTGAACAGCTTCGGGTTCTCGCTGGGGCCGGGCTCGGCGACCGCGTGCCAGCCGATCAGCGGGATCCCCTTCGCGTTCGCCCTCGCCACCTGCTGCGCCGTGGACTTCGGGTCGAAGCCGCCCAGCACGATGCCCGACGGCTTGAGCGCGATCGCCTGGTCGAGCGCCGCCTGGATGCCGGCCGGTGTGCCGCCCCCGTCGATGACCTTGAACTTCCAGCCGATGGCCTGCGCGGCCTCCCGCGCGCCATTGGCCGTGCCGGCGACGCCCGGGTTGGTCATCGTCTGCGCGACGTAGATGATCGTCCGGCCCCGCACCGCCTTGGGGCCGGTGGTGGGGCCGTTCCAGGCGGTGTGGGGCTGCTCCGCCTGGCGTACGGCCGACTGCGCCCGGGCGAATGCGGCCGGGCAGCCGGACGCCGACGGCGCGGTGGAGGTCCCGGTGCCCGGCCGTGAGCCGTGTTCGCAGCCGGAGGCGAGGACGACGACGGCGGCCAGTGCGGCGGTGCCGACGGCGGTCGTGCGGTTCACGTGCACAGTCTCGCGCTTTCGGTCACGTCGAGTCGGTCACTCAAGGGGGCCGCGGAGGGCCTTCGTCGGTCGTCGGCGCGTGGCTGCCGTCCGTCGTGGCCGCGCGGAGGCGGCGGCGCGCCGCATAGCCCGCGAGACCGACCGCCAGCAGCAGGGTGCCGCCGTCGAACAGCGGCGTGACCCAGAAGTCCGCGCCCAGCTGCTGGATGCCGGCCAGGCCGATCGCCAGCACCGCGACGGCGACGAGGGTTCCCGCGGCGTTGGCGCGGCCCGGCCTGATGGCGGTCGAGCCGAGGAGCGCGCCGACGAAGGCCGGGAGCAGGTAGTCCATGCCCACGCTCGGGTTGCCCAGCTCCTGCTGTGCCGCCAGGAGGACTCCGGCGAGGCCCACGACCAGGCCGGAGGCGGCGAAGGCGTAGACGCCGTAGCGGCGGGTGGGGATGCCGACGAGGTCGGCGGCGCGCGGGTTGGAGCCGATGACGTAGAGGTACCGGCCGAGCGGCAGACGCTCCAGCAGCAGCCAGAGCAGGACGGCCAGGGCCAGGACGTAGAAGGCGGGGAGCGGGAGGCCGAGGAACCTGGCGTCGTAGAGGTCGGTGAAGGCGGGCGGCAGGCCCGCCGGGCCGGGGACGATCCGGGCGCCGCCGGTGATCCAGCCGGTGACCCCGTACATCACCGTGCCCGTGCCGAGGGTGGCGATGAAGGAGTTGATGCGGGCGAACTCGACCAGCAGGCCGTTGCAGACGCCGACGGCACCGCCGCCGGCGACGACGGCGATGCAGGCCGCCGGCCAGGGCCAGCCGCCGGCCACCATCAGGTGCAGGACCATCACGTGGGCGAGGCCGAGGCCGTACCCGATGGACAGGTCGAACCGGCCGGTGGCGATGGGGACCGTCGCCCCGAGCGCGAGGATCGCCGACACCGACTGGTTGGACAGGATGGAGGAGACGTTGTCCAGCGTCGGGAACGTGCCCGGCAGGGTGAGGGAGAAGACGAGGAACAGCAGGGCGGTCAGGAACAGCAGGCCGTACGCCCCGATGACATGGCCCCGCGCACGGACCGGCCGCCGCCGGGGCGGGCGGGACGGTCCGTGCGGGGACCGCGGGGCGGCGCCGGTCATCGCTCCGTCGCCGTTCCGGTGATGCCCGGCATGGCCGTCGCCGTGCGGGTGAGTTCCGGGACGGTGAGGGCCGCGCCGGTCAACTCGGCCGCCACGGTCCCCCGGACGAACACCAGGGCGCGGTGACACACGTCGGCGACCTCCTCGAAGTCCGTGGAGCACAGCAGCACGGCCGCCCCGGCGGCCAGCGCCTCATCGAGCAGACGGTGGATCGCCGCCTTGGCGCCGACGTCGATGCCGGCGGTCGGCTCCTCGAGGATCAGCAGCCGCCGGCCGAGCCCGAGCCACCGGCCCACCATGACCTTCTGCTGGTTGCCTCCGGACAGGGTGTCGATACGGGCCTCGGTGTCGCGGGGGCGCACTCCGTACCGGTCGAGCAGGGACAGGGCCGTGGCGCGCTCGCGTCGCGGGCCGATCCAGCGGGGCGCGTGCGGGCCCTGTGCCCGGGGGTTGGCCAGGAGGTTCTCGCGGACGGTGAGGTCGTGCAGGCAGCCCTCCTCCTGCCGGTCGTCGGTCACGAATCCGACCCCGGCGGCGACGGCGGCGGCGACCGTCCGCGGGTGGTGGGGGCGGCCGTCCAGCAGGACGCGCCCGCTGACGATCGTCCCCGAGCCGGCGAGCGCCCGCCCCAGAGCCATGTGACCGGCGCCGGTGAGCCCGACCACGCCCAGCAGCTCACCGGACCGCAGTTGCAGGCCGACCGGCCCCGCGGTCTCGGTGCGGACGTCCTCCAGGCGGAGCACGACCGGTCCGGGGGCGGAAGCCGTCGTGGGCCGGTGCGCCGCCACCGGGCCATGGCCCACGATGTCCTGCACCAGCCGGGCCGGGGGACGGTCCGCGAGGCGGCCCCGGCTGACGACGCGGCCGTCGCGCAGTACGGCGAAGCGGTCGGCGACCTGGTAGACCTCGTCGAGCCGGTGGCTGACGTACACGATGCCGTGGCCGCGGTCGCGCAGGGCGTGCAGTACGTCGAACAGGCGTGCGCAGTCGGTCGCGGGCAGGCTCGCCGTGGGCTCGTCGAGCACGATCAGCGGGGCTCGGGCGGCCAGCGCGCGGGCGATCGCGACCAGTGAACGCTCGGCCCGGCCGAGGTCGGCGACCCGGGCGTCCGGGTCCAGGTGGCCGGCGACGATCTCCAGCGCCTCCACGCACCGCTCCCGCACACGGCGGAACGAGATCAGGCCCAGGCGGCGCGGGTAACCGGTGCCCAGGGCGATGTTCTCCGCGACGGTCATCCACCCGACGAGCCCGAGGTCCTGATGGATGAAGGACATGGAACGCGCGGCGGGCTGCGTGCCGAGCGGGTGTCCGGCCACCGTCACCTCTCCCTCGTCGGCGCGGTGGACCTGGGCGAGCACCTTGATGAGGGTGGACTTGCCGGCGCCGTTCGGCCCCAGCAGCGCCAGGACGCCGCCCCGGTGGACGTCGAGGTCGACCGAGTCCAGCGCGAGCGTGCCGCCGAACCGCTTGCCGAGCCCCCGGATGCGCAGCAGGGGCTCCGAACCGCTGTCGTTCGCGGCGAGGTCCGGGACGTCATACGAGGCCAGCGAGGTCCCCCCAGTCCATGTCCGTCGGCGTCGCCTCCGGCAGAGCGCCGGACGGCGCCTGAAGTGCGCACTCCGCCCAGATGACCTTGCCCTCGGCGGTGTAGCGGGTGCCCCAGGCCTGGGCGAGCTGTGCCACGAGGAACAGGCCCCGGCCGCCCTCGTCGTAGGTGGCCGCGTGGCGCAGGTGCGGCGATGTACTGCTGGTGTCCGCGACCTCGCAGATCAGGGTGCGGTCGTGGATCAGGCGTACGTGGATGGGGCCGCTGCCGTAGCGGACGGCGTTGGTGACCAGTTCGCTCAGCAGCAGTTCCGCGGTGAACGACACCTCCTCCAGGCCCCAGTCGGCCAGGCGGCGGATGACGGCGGCGCGGACGTCCTTCACGCGGGCCGGGTCCGCGGGCATCGACCAGTCGGCGATCCGGCCGGGGTCCAGGGCGTGGGTGCGGGCGACCAGCAGCGCGATGTCGTCCTCGGGGTGCTCCGGTGCCACGGTGCTGAGGATCGCGCGGCAGGTGTCGTCCGGTGCCCGGTCCGGGCGGGCGAGCGCCCGGCGCAGCAACTCGAAGGAGGTGTCCAGGTCCCGTCCGCGGTCCTCGACGAGCCCGTCGGTGTACAGGACGAGTTCACTGCCCTCGGGGAGGGGGATCTCGGTGGACTCGAACGGCAGGCCGCCGAGGCCCAGGGGAGGCCCGGCGGGCAGGTCGGGGAAGGTCACGCTGCCGTCCGGGTGCACCAGCGCGGGCGGCAGATGGCCGGCGCGCGCCACCGTGGCCCGCTGCGTGGTCGGGTCGTAGACGGCGTACAGGCAGGTCGCGCCGATGATCCCGGCGGTGGCGCAGGCCGTCTCGTCCCGGTCCATGCGCCCCACCAGGTTGTCGAGGTGGGTGAGGACCTCGTCGGGGGAGAGGTCGAGTTCGGCGTAGTTGCGCGCGGCCGTGCGCAGTCGGCCCATGGTGACCGAGGCGTGCAGGCCGTGGCCCACCACGTCGCCGACGATCAGCGCGACCCTGGTGCCGGAGAGGGGGATGACGTCGAACCAGTCCCCGCCGACCTCCCACTCGGCGGGCTGGTAGCGGTGCGCGATCTCCAGGGCGCTCTGTTCCGGCAGCCGGTTCGGCAGCAGGCTGCGCTGCAGCGCCAGGACCATCGTGTGCTCGCGGGTGTAGCGGCGGGCGTTGTCGATGCAGATCGCTGCGCGTGTGGCGAGCTCCTGGGCCAGGGAGCGGTCGTCGTCGTCGAAGGGCGACGGGGACTCGCAACGGTAGAAGCTGGCGATGCCCAGGACGACACCGCGGGCGAGCAGGGGGGCGGCGATCAGGGAGTGGACGCCCATGGAGACCAGTCGTTGGGTGTGCGCGTGCTCCTGGGAGATCCAGCCGGTGGAGGCCCTCAGATCGGGTACCAGCACGGCCTGCTCGCGGTCCAGGCAACGGGACTGCGGCGTCGCCGGGCGCGGGTCGATCCGCTCGCCGACCGGGTAGAAGGGGAGGTCACGAGTGCCGTGCATCACCGCGCGCACCATGCCGGTGCGCGGGTCGGCCGCCTCCTCGCCGCGCAGCACGGCCTCGGGCAGGTCGATGGCGACATGGTCCGCGAGACGCGGTACGGCCATCTCGGCGAGTTCGAGAGCCGTGCGGCGCACGTCCAGCGTGGTGCCGATACGGGCGCTCGCCTCGGACAGCAGCTCAAGACGGCGGCGCGCCGCGACGGCGTACGTTCCCACGCCGGGCTCCCCGACGAGGACCAGCCGGCCGTCGGCCGTCGCCGGGGCGGATGCGCTGTCGCCGGACTGCTCGCGGGGCTGCTCGGGCGTCCGGACGGTGATGGGCGGGGCCGTGGTGACCTGGCCGGAAGGCACGTCGAGAAGGTGCCGCGGCACCGGAATGACAAGCGTGTCCGGTGCGGCGAGGTCGCGCGGCTCGCCGAGGTGTCCGGTCAGGGTGAGCTGTGGCTGCGGCCCGTCCTCGTGCAGGACCGCCTCGACGGCGACGCCCTCCGTGCCGCCGGGGCCGGTCACCCAGTGGCTCAGCAGGGTGAGCCGCCGGCCGTCGCAGAGAGCCACCTCGACCGCGCCCCGCTGGGCGGCGGAGATCAGCTCGGCGGCCTTCTCCCTGACGATCATCCGGTCGCGCCCGTTCAGTCCGCCCAGGGCCGGCTCGTCCACGCCGATCCCCGCGGCGTCGAGCAGCCGCGCACCGACCGTGGTGCCGCGCCGGGCATCGAGGTACGCCTGGAGCAGGTCGCGCTCGCGCGCCGAACTCTGTTCCAGCAGTCGGCGCTCGATCGCGTGGGCGGCCTGGGTGATGAGGGTGTCCATGACCGGGCCGGCGTCGGTGCGGGGGCAACCGAAGGAGAGGACGCCCTCGATGCGTCCGCTGAGCAGATCACGGATCGGGATGGCCGAACAGGCGTTGCCCTGCGACCGCTCGGCGAAGTGCTCCGCGCCGTACAGCCGGCACAGCCGCCGCTCCGCCAGGGCGAGGCCGATGCCGTTCGTGCCCGCGACGTGCTCGGCGAACACGAACCCCGGGGCGACCTGGAACGGCGGCAGTCTGCGCGCCAGCGACGGTTGCCCGAAGCGGCGTGCGAGCACCGTTCCCTCCCCGTCGGCAAGCCCGATGTTCATCCGGCTGCCGGCGAACCGGTTCTGCAGCCAGTCGAGCACCGGGTCGGCCGCCCGGACGAGCCGTACGTCCGTGTCGACGTCCGGTCGGTAGGGGAGCTCGGCCTGGTCGGGCGAGAGGCCCAGCAGCACGGAGCGCTGCCAGGAGTTCAGGATGATGCTCCGCACGCCGCTCTCGACGGTCCCGCCCTGCAGGAATCGCTCGCGAACCGGAGTGAGGTCGATGCCGTCGTCCACGGCCATGTGCATCACTCCCCTCGCCGGCTCGCCGGCTCGCCGCTGGGCTGCTCCGCCGCCCTCGTTGGGGGAACGGTGGGATGCCGTAGGTAATTTTAGAACTTATCTTGACAAAAGAGACGGATTACTCATTTCGGCCACTCTGTCGTCCACGGCGGGACACGTGCCGGAGCGGCCGGCCTCGGGGCGCGGGTGAGCGGGCGCAGCAGCGCGGGGTGCCGACGGCGCCCCGCAGTGATCTTCTCGTGGGCGGCGCGGACCCGGTGTCGTAGCGGCGGTTGAACCCCACACCGGTGCGAAGCCCTGGTCCTGCTCGGTCCCGAGATGCCCGTCGCCCGGCTGGCGGGACCTTGCGGTCCCGTCCCCGTGGTCTCGGTGGCCCGCCGGCTCCGGTCGGCCCCGCCCGGCGTGGACGTGGTGCGCAGCGCCGACGACGAGGGCGCCCGCCAGGCCGTGGACCACCTGGTCGCGCACCCGCCTGGCCCGCCTCGCCCCCATCGACCTCACCGGCGTCGCCCAGGCCATCCCCCGACCGGCCGAACTCGTCGTCGGCCGCGCATCGCCCGGCTGGAGGGGGAGAGGGACGGGGGAACGGCCCCGGGAAGAGAGACCGTCATCGCCCCGCGCCCTGTCGTCCGGGGCGCCACGGTCCACCCCTGGGCCTCTCGAGCCGCATGGGCGTCGGCAGGCGGCAGCGCGCGGACGCCCCTAGGCTGGCCCGCGGAACCTCGGGACCTGCGGCTCTGTGGGAGTCAGCCCATGACACGTGCGTGTACGCGATGGCGCAGGGGGGCCGTGGCCGCCGTGGCGGCGGGGATGCTGGTCGTGCCGGTCGCGGACGGGACCGCGTTCGGAGCGGGCCGGTCGCCTGTCACGGCCGTCCGAGCCGCCGGACCGCCCGCCCCGTCGGCCCCGGGCCAGGTCCGGGACCTCACCCCCGCCGTGACGCGGCAACTCGACGAGGCCGTTCGGCGGGTCATGCGGGAGGCGCACGTGCCCGGCGTGACCGTGGGGCTGTGGACGCCCCACCAGGGCAGCTACGCACGGTCGTTCGGCGTCGCCGACAAGAGCAGCGGGCGGCGGATGTCACCGGACCTGTACCTGCGGATCGGCAGCGAGACCAAGACGTTCACCGTGACCGCGCTGCTCCAGCTGGTCGACCGGGGCAGGGTGGGTCTGGACGACCCGATCGGGAAGTACGTCGACGGCGTACCGGGCGGTGACAGGATCACCCTGCGTCAACTGGCCGGTATGCGCAGCGGATTGTACAACTACTCACAGGACCCGGACTTCTTCAAGGCGCTCACGTCGGATCCGCGACGGGCCTTCACGCCACGGCAGTTGCTCGACTACGCCTTCAGACACCCCGTGCTGTTTCCGCCCGGGCAGAAGTTCGACTACTCCAACACCAACACCGTCCTGCTGGGCCTGGTCGTCGAGAAGGCCGGCGGTCAGCGGCTCGCGGACTTCATCCGCGAGAACGTCCTCGAACCGGCCGGTCTGCACCACACGCTGTTCCCGCTCGACGCCGGTTTCCCGACCCCGCACGCGCAGGGCTACACGGACCAGACCGCGAGCGGGAAGGTCGAGGACGCCGCCGACTGGAACCCCTCCTGGGCATGGGCGGCCGGCGCGATGATCTCCGATCTGCGGGACCTGCGGGTGTGGGCGCGGACGGTGGCCACCGGCAGGCTCCCGGGCGGCGGCACCCTGATCAGCCCCACCCTGCAGAGACAACGGCTCACCACACCCCCGACCCCCCTCCCGGGTGCGGGATACGGCCTCGGCATCTTCGATGTCCACGGCTGGATCGGGCACAACGGTTCCCTGCCGGGCTACGAGTCCCTCACCGTCCACCTCCCGTCGGCGCGGACGACCCTCGTGGTGCTGCTGAACACCGACATCGACCATGCCGGCCGGGAACCCAGCACGCTCTTCGGCGAAGCGATCACGAAGCTCGTCACGCCCGGGCACGTCTTCGACCTGCCCGCGCAACCGGCAGCCAGGTGAGGACGGCGGCCTAGGCCCCAACCCGGTGGTTCGGCGACGGTCCCGCCCCACGCGTGGGGCGGGACCGTCCGCGTGCCGCACACGTCTGCACGTCCGCACGCGTTCGAACGTCCGTGCGTCGCCGCGCCTGCGCCGCGCAGGCCCCGTCGCCGTTCCCCGTCGTGTGCGGCCGGTGCTCCGGTGGCTCGCCGCCGCCCGCCGTCCCACGGGACGTCTCCCGTGTCCCTGGCACAACGGGACGGAATCCCCGGCAGTCCGCACGGAAACGCTGGGCGACATGAGATCACGCAGACCGTGATCGGCATCGTCAGCACGGAGGTTCCCATGATTCGCCGGACACTGCAGAGCGGCCTGGTGGCCGCGGTCGCGATGTTCGCGCTGGTGCCCACGGCCGCCGTCGCCGCCGACGGCGGCCGGCCCACCTCGGCGCCGGTCGTGCGGACGGTTCCGCACCGCCCGCACATCCTGCTCCCCGCCCCGGCCCGGCACGTCCCGGCCCGGCACCGCGCGCACCGCTCCACACGGTGCTCCCACCCCACCCGCCACACCCGGCACGTGACGCGCGTGGTCCACCACCGCCGCCCCGTCCGTCTGGTGGGACACGTCGCCACGCGCCACGTCAGGCTGAACGTCCGCTCCGGTCCCGGCTTCCGCTACCGCGTCGTCGGCCACGCGCACGTCAACGGCCGCCTCGTACTGGTCTGCAAGAAGAACGGCTCGTACGTCTTCGGCAACCGGCGCTGGTACAAGCTCTCGGGCAACCAGGGTTACGTCTCCGCCCACTACGTCCGCACGCGGGGCGCCCTGCCCTGGTGCTGACACCGCGACCGCTCTCCCCTCCAAGGGACGGCCTGCCCGGTCACGCACGTGACCGGGCGGGCCGTCGGTGCGCTGCGTCCCCACGACTCCCGTTGCCCATTTCTCATACCGGTCCCGATGTGTGGCGGCACCGCGCCCCCGGGAACACATCTCGACAACCGGGGCGAACCGCCCAAATAGGATTAGGTGTTGAGGGACAGGTCATGCGACAGCCCCAAGGATCCAGACCGTGAAGGCCGGCGCGGCACGGACGGCGGCGCCAGGCGGCCCCTCGGCCCCACCGCCCGCACAGACGGACGAGGCGTTCGTGACCACGCTGCGCGATCTGAAGAAGCGCACCGGTCTCAGCCTCGCGGCCCTCGCCGCGCGCACCCCCTACAGCAAGTCCGCCTGGCACCGCTATCTCACCGGCGCCCAACGGCCCCCTCGTTCGGCGGTCGAGGCGCTCGCCGCACTCGCCGGAGCCGACTCCGCTCCCGTGCTGACCCTGTGGGAGGCGGCCGACCGTCCGCCGCCCGCGGACGCGCCGCCGCACGACTGCCCACCGCCGTGGATCGCCCGGGCGCGTCGGCTGCCGCTGTCGGCGGTCGCCCTCATCGTCACGGTCACCGCGGTGGCCGTCGCCCTCCTCGCCTCCGACCGTTCGGGTGCGCCGGGTGGACGGCTCGCCGCGGCGTCGCCCCGGTGCCGGGGCGACGCCTGTCAGGGGCAGTTGCCCGACGTGTCCACCTGCGACCGGGACGCGCAGACCAAGAGCAAGGTCCGCGACGCCACCTATGCGGTGCGCCTCGAATACTCCCCGAACTGCGGCACCGCCTGGGCCGAGGTCGACGCGGACGCCTCGGACGCCCGCGTCATCTCCGTCCGCAAGGGGCGGGACGTGCTCTCCGCGGCGTATCCGGGAGACGGTTCCGGAGGCTCGGCGAGCCCCATGCTCGCCGTGACGTCGCCCGACGACGTGGAGGCGTGCGCCAAGGTGGACGGCACGCTGGCGTGCACCGGCCTGGACGCCGAGCCCGCCGAGGAGCACTGACCGCATGCCCGAACCGGCCGCCGCCCCGGGAAATGTGCGGTCTCCACACTCCGCCCTGAGGGAGGTCCTACATGTTGTAGGGTTTGGCCCGTCCGTCCGCCGGTCGGTATCGGCCGGCCCGTTGTGTGCCGTCGGGGGATCTGTGCGGGAGTCCGAGGAGCCGTCACCAGCGGGCGGCCCGATGTTCGAACAGATGGTGGACCGGGCCCTCGGCCATCCGGGGATCGGGGCGGCGATCGGCGCCACCTGCGCGGAACCGGCGCGCGAGCAGCTGCGTGCGCGGGCGCTGGAGGCGCGTGACCGCCTCGTCTCGATCGCCGCCGACGAGTATCACCACTACCTCGCGTTGCGGGCCGCGGCAGCCGACCGTGACAGGCCGGAGGGGGCGGGTGATGATCGTACGCAAAGAAGACTGCTGCCGGCGCTCGCGGTCCTGGTGCCGAGCCTCGGAGCCGCGGCCACGGGAGTGTTCCTGCTGTGCGGCTTCGGACTGCGGGCCTTCGCCGTGCGCCCGCACATCGGCGACGGGCTCGTGATGTCCGGGGTGATCGCCGCCGTCGTGACGGCGGGAGCGGCCCTCGGGGACCTCGCCTGGCTCCTGGCGGCCCGCGCCCGGACCCGCCGCGACGACGGCGGCGATCCCACGGACCGCGACCCCCGGGTGCGCCGCGCCCGTGAGATCTGGGAGCGCGCCCTGCTGGAGCGGGCGATCGTGCCGTTCCTGCTGGAACACGCGGACCTCGAACGCGCCGGGCTGGAGCACGTCGAGGAGAGAGCCCCATAGGCCGGGGAGAGAACCCCCCACCGACAGACCCGTAGACTTCCAGAGGTTCCCCTACGGGGTGAACCCGTCGCCCCCGGCGGCCGTCCCGCGCCGCTCGTGCCGGGTTCACAGGGAACGGGATCGTCCTTGCCGGACTCCTACCTAAGAAAAGCCACCGTTACCCCTACGAAATGTAGGGTCGATGCGAGTGCTTCCGTCCACGCCGGTCGCTCCGGCCCCTCTCTCGTCAAGGTGAGTCATCGCGGTGCCCGCACAGCAGCAAGCAGAGATCGTCCAGCAGCACGCCCGCCGCCCGCAGGGCGCGGCGGGGGAGGGTCCGTCCCTGCCCGCGCGCCTGGGTCCCGGGGCGGCCGTCGCCACGGTCTGGTACCTGCGGCTGATGGCCCTGCTGAACATCGTGGCCGTCGTCTCGCTGCCCTTCCGTGAGGAGGTGCACGAGCACAACGGCGGTGAGTTCTTCACCCCGTACCTGGCCACCGCCGGACTGGTCTCGGCGGCCCTCGCCCTGTTCCTGGCCATGGTCATGCGGCGGCGCAAGCGCGCGGCCTGGATGGCGAACATCCTGCTCGCCGGCCCGCTGCTCGCGCTCTACGCGGCAGCCCTGACCCGGCACCAGTACAACCAGCACGTCTTCAACTGGGTCTCCGCCCTGCTCACCGCTCTGTTCGTGGCCGCGCTGCTGCTCGGCCGCAAGGAGTTCCGGGCCGTGGGCGACCGCTCCAACCCCAAGCTCGCGCTGATCGTCGCCGCCTGCGGCATCGTCGTCAGCGGCGGCATCGGCACCCTGCTGGTGGACGCCACCAACAAGGCGCACACCGAGGCCTCGGCCTCCCTCGCGGACGAGATCGTCTATGCGCTGCTGCGCGGCGTCAGCGTCGGCCCGCTCGCGGACCACATCGAGCACGTGCACGCCCCCCGCTGGGTGGACATCACCATCAACGTCCTGACCGCGGCGACCTTCCTCCTCGTCCTGTACGCCTGCTTCCGCGCGCCCCGTGGCCGCGAGCTCCTCGGCGAGGAGGACGAGCGACGGCTGCGCGAACTGCTCGACAAGCAGGGGGAGCGGGACTCCCTCGGTTACTTCGCGCTGCGGCGCGACAAGGCCGTGATCTGGTCCCCGAGCGGCAAGGCCGCCATTGCCTACCGGGTGGTCGGCGGCGTCACCCTCGCCTCCGGCGACCCGATCGGCGACCCCGAGGCCTGGCCCGGCGCCATCGAGGAGTGGCTGCAGGAGGCCCGCCGGCACGCCTGGACCCCCGCCGTCATGGGCGCGAGTGAAGAGGCCGGCACGATCTACGCCCGGCACGGTCTGGACGCCCTCGAACTGGGCGACGAGGCGATCGTGGAGGTGTCCGACTTCAGCCTCGAGGGGCGTGCGATGCGGGTCGTGCGGCAGGCGCACAACCGGGTCCGGCGCGCCGGATACACCGTGACCGTCCGCCGCCACGGGGACATCCCCGAGTCCGAGATGGCCGAGCTGATCGAGAAGGCCGACCACTGGCGCGACGGCGCCACCGAGCGCGGCTTCTCCATGGCCCTCGGCCGCCTCGGCGACCCCGCCGACGGGTGCTGCATGATGCTCGAGTGCCGCGACGGCGAGGGCGAGCCGCGGGCCCTGCTCAGCTTCGTTCCCTGGGGCGAGCACGGCCTGTCCCTCGACCTGATGCGCCGCGACCGCGACTGCGAGAACGGCCTGATGGAGTTCATGGTCATCGAGCTGCTGCTGCGCGCCCGCGAGCTCGGCATCGAGCGGGTGTCGCTCAACTTCGCCATGTTCCGCGCCGTCTTCGAACGCGGCTCCCGCCTCGGCGCCGGCCCCGTACTGCGGCTGTGGCGCTCGGTGCTGACGTTCTTCTCCCGCTGGTGGCAGATCGAGTCCCTGTACCGGGCCAACGCCAAGTACCGGCCGGTCTGGGAGCCCCGCTTCCTGCTGTTCGAGAACACCCGCGACATACCGCGCATCGGCATCGCCAGCGCACGGGCCGAGGGGTTCCTGACCGCGCCGAGCCTGCCGTCCCTCTTCCGCCGCCGGCACGCCCCGGCGGCCGGGGGAGGACAGCCGACACCGGCGCACGGCAGCGGCCGGTGACGCGGGAAGGTCATTGAGCGGCAAAGTCCCGGGTCCGCGGTGAGACACCGCGCCCGGGACTTCGTACAGACGGGGAGGGGAAGCCACCCCGCGCCGCCCGCCCCTTTCCGGAGGTACCCCGCTCGTGACCGCCGTCAAAGCACCCCCGGCCCCGGTCGACCGGGGCCACGACGAGGAGCCTTCGCAGGGCTGGCAGTTCAACTCCTCCCTGGGCCTGACCCTGCTGCTGCTCGTGCTGGTCGTCGGGCAGGGCCCGATCCGCCGGGCGCTGGGCGCGCCGGTGATGCAGAGCTGGATGACCGTGTTCCTCGCGGTGGTCGTCCAGGCGCTGCCGTTCCTCGTCCTCGGCGTGCTGCTGTCAGCGGCGCTCGCGGTGTTCGTCCCGCCGTCGTTCTTCGCCCGCGCGCTGCCGAAGCGGCCCGCCCTCGCGGTGCCCGTCGCGGGGGTGGCCGGGGCGGTCCTGCCCGGCTGCGAATGCGCCTCGGTGCCCGTCGCCGGGGCACTGGTACGCCGGGGTGTGACGCCCGCGGCGGCGCTGGCGTTCCTGCTGTCCGCGCCCGCGATCAACCCGATCGTGCTGACCGCCACGGCCGTGGCCTTCCCCCGCGACCCGGAGATGGTCCTCGCCCGGTTCCTGGCCAGCCTCCTCGTGGCGTGCGCGATGGGCTGGCTGTGGCAGCGGCTCGGCCGCACCGACTGGCTGCGGCCGCCGGCCCGGGCGTCGTACGAAGGGCAGAGCAAGGGGGCCGCGTTCTGGGGGTCCGTACGGCACGACGTCATGCACGCCGGGGGCTTCCTGGTCGTCGGCGCCATGGCCGCGGCGACCCTCAAGGCCGTGGCGCCGGCGAGCTGGCTGCGGACGGCGGCCGGCAACCCGGTCGTGGCGGTCCTCGCGCTCTCCGTGCTCGCGGTGCTGCTGTCGATCTGCTCCGAGGCGGACGCGTTCGTGGCGGCCTCGCTGTCGCAGTTCTCGCTGACCGCGCGGCTGGCGTTCCTGGTGGTCGGGCCGATGATCGACCTGAAGCTGTTCGCGATGCAGGCCGGCACCTTCGGCCGCTCCTTCGCACTGCGGTTCGCGCCCGCCACCTTCGCGCTGGCCGTCCTGGTGTCGGTCCTGACCGGGGCGGTGCTGCTGTGAACCGGCAGGCGCAAGCGGCCGTCATGTTCCTGGTGGGCGGGGCACTGCTGCACGCCGGGACCACCGGCCTGTACCTGCGCTACGTCAAGGCGGGCCTGCAGCCGCTGCTGCTCGCGGCCGGCGCCGTCCTGATCGTGGCGGCGGCCGCCACCTTCTGGTACGAGCTGCGCCGCGCCCGGGCTGCCCGGAGGCACCCCGGCGGCGAGGCACACGACCGACATGGCGGCCACGCCGGCGGCCACGGCCACGCCCACCGCGAGCCGCGGATCTCCTGGCTCCTCGTGCTCCCCCTGTTCGCGCTCATCCTGGTCGCCCCGCCCGCGCTCGGCTCCTACAGTGCCGTGCGTTCCGGTACGGCCCTCCAGCAGCCCCTGGCCTATCCGCCCCTGCCGTCCGGCGACCCGGTCAGGCTCGGCCTGGTGGACTACGCCGGCCGCGCGGCGTACGGCCACGGACGCTCCCTCGGCGGCCGGAAGGTGGAGATCAACGGGTTCGTGGCGCTGGACCACACAGGGACGCCGTACCTGGTCCGCATGGCTCTCAACTGCTGCGCCGCCGACGCCCAGCCGGTCAAGATCGGCCTGACCGGCAAGCTGCCGCCCGTCCTGGAGCCGGACTCCTGGCTCGACGTCACCGGCACCTACACCCCGAAGCGCGCCGAGGACCCCGTCAACGGTGGGATCATCCCCTACCTCGACGTCATACAGGCGAAGCCGGTCGCGGCCCCCGGCGACCCGTACGACGAGAGCTGGAACAGCTGAGCACGGTGGGGCGCCTGACCGTGCTCAGGCGCCGGACGCCCGCACCCCGTCCAGGGCCACGGTCAGGACCCTGTCCCGCTGGGCGTCGTCCAGGAAGTTCGTCGCCGTGATGCCGGCGACCATCCGCAGCAGGTCGTCGAAGGTCATGTCCGTGCGCGCCCGGCCGGCCTGCTGCGCCCGCTCGAAGAGCGGGCCGCCCGCCCGGTACATGGACTCCCGGCAGGCCAGGAAGATCTCCGACTCGTCGTCCATCGCCTCGCGGATCGCCCGCTTGGTCACCGTGTAGTCCACGAACCGGCGCAGCCACGAGGTGAGCGCCTCCCACGGCTCACGGTCCGCGACCTCCCGCGCCACCCGGCACAGGTCGTTCACCTCGCCCGCGTAGACGCTCTCGAAGAGATGGCGGCGGGTGGGGAAGTTGCGGTACAGCGTGCCGATCCCGACGCCCGCGCGCCTCGCGATGTCCTCCAGGGACGCCTCCGCGCCGTGCTCCGCGAAGGCCTCGCGGGCGGCGGCGATCAGGGCGTCGTAGTTGCGGGCGGCGTCCTTTCGGTGCGGCCGCTGGGACGCCACGATCTCACTGACGGGGAACGGCGGGGTCGTCACTGCTGCCTCCCGAGGCCGGCCGGTTGAAGCGGAGGTGTGCCTCCGCTACAGTGGAGGCGCACCTCCACTTTATCAGTCGGGGTGCGTCCGCCCTGGGCGCGTGCGGCCGTGCGCGCCCCCGGCGGCCTCATGCCCATGACCTCGTACCGCGGGCCCTGCGCCGATCGCACCGCCCGCCCGTCAGTCCGTCCGCTCCGCGACCGCTCCCCGCGGCCGTCGGCGTGCTCCACGCTGCCCTGACGCACGGCGGAGTCCTACGACCGCGGCCGGAAGATCTCGGCCGCGCCCTGTTCGGAGAGGCTTTTCATGCCCCGGAAGTCCACCCGCCTCACCTTCGCGGTCCTCGCGACCGGTGCGGGCGTGTTCTCCATGTTGCAGTCACTGATCGCGCCGGCCCTGCCGACCGTCCAGCACGCGCTGCACACCTCTCAGTCCACCGCGACCTGGGTGATGACCGCGTACCTGCTGTCCGCCTCGGTCTTCACACCGATCCTCGGCCGGGTCGGCGACCTCGTGGGAAGGAAACGCACACTCGTCGCGGTGCTGCTGACGCTGCTGGCCGGCTGTCTGCTCGCCGCGCTCGCGCCGACCATCGGCGTGCTGATCGTCGCCCGGGTCGTCCAGGGCGCCGGCGGAGCGCTGTTCCCGCTGTCGTTCGGCATCATCCGGGACGAGTTCGCCCCGGCCGAGGTGAGCGGCAGCATCAGCAACCTGTCCGCCGTGATCGCCGCCGGTGGCGGCGTGGGCATCGTGGCGGCGGGCCCCATCGTCTCCGCGCTCGACTACCGCTGGCTGTTCTGGATCCCGGTCGCCGTCGTCGCCGTCACCACGCTGATCGCCGCCCGCTTCGTGCCGGAGTCGCCGAGCCGTGCCGAGGGACGCGTCAACTGGCTCGGTGCCGTGCTGCTGTCCGCATGGCTGGTGGCGCTGTTGCTGCCGCTCAGCCAGGCGACCAGGTGGGGCTGGGCATCGGCCCCGGTGATCGGTCTCTTCCTCGCCGCCGCGGTGCTGTTCGCGCTGTGGCTGTCGGCCGAGGCGGGTTCCCGCAACCCGCTCATCGATCTGCGCGTCCTGCGGCTGCCCGCCGTGTGGACGACCAACACCGCCGCGCTGCTGTTCGGCGCGGGCATGTACGCGATCTGGTCCTTCCTGCCCGCCTTCGTGCAGACGCCCGGCTCCGCCGGATACGGCTTCGGTGCGTCCGTCACCGCGTCCGGGCTGCTCATGCTGCCGATGCTGGTGGCCATGTTCGTCTCGGGCGTGCTGAGCGGCCGCCTGGAGCCGGTCGTGGGGGCCAAGGCGCTGCTCACTGCGGGGGCCGCGCTGGGTGCGGTCGCCTGCGGGTTCCTCACCCTGTGGCACGACGCGCAGTGGCAGGTGGCTCTCGTGGCCGGTGTGTTCGGCTTCGGCATCGGACTGGCCTTCGCCTCCATGGCCAACCTGATCGTCGGCAGCGTTCCGGCCGAGCAGACCGGCGCGGCGACCGGAATGAACGCCAACATCCGGACGATCGGCGGCTCCATCGGCGCGGCGGTCACCAGTGTGCTGGTGACGGGCCGGTTGCAGCCCACGGGGCTGCCGTACGGCTCCGGGTACACGCACGGCTTCGGTCTGCTGGGGGTGCTGTGCCTCGGCGCCGCGCTGGCCGCGCTGTTGGTGCCCGGCGGGCGCGCGTTGCGCACCGCGGGTGCCCCGCGAGCCGCTTCGCACCCGGAGCGGGAGGCTGCCACGTCGGGTACGTGACGTTGCCCTGCGGGCAGCGGTTGCTCGTTGCCGAGGCGGGCAGGGGAAGGCTCCCGGCGACGGCCGGCCCCCGGGCTCTTGGAGCAGGGGACCCCGGCGCCCCGAGCAGCGCCGACCAGGCGGCGCTGCTCCGTGGGCGGCTGGAGGGGGCCGCTGATGGCTCCTCAGCCCTCACCGCCGTCCGCCGCCACCTGCGCGAGCGTGCGTCCACTGCGGACCGACCGGGCCCGGCGCGGGTCGGGCGTCCCGTGGCCGCCGGAGCCGGCACGCCCCGCCTTCACCAGCAGCCAGGCCTCCTGCTCGCCGCCCCTCTCGCCACCGCGGAACCGGGTGAGCGCGTACTCGCCGTGCAGCTTCGACCCGTCCAGCCGGAACGTCGCGTGCCCGCGCTGAAGCGACTCGTCGAAGGGCACGGGGCGCCCGCGCCGGTCGTGGCTGAGCGGCTGATAGGTCCCGCGGTCCCAGACGATCACGGTGCCGCCCCCGTACTCGCCCGCAGGAATGACGCCCTCGAAGTCCTCGTACTCCAGCGGATGGTCCTCGGTGGGCACGGCGAGCCGCTTGTCGCCGGGATCGGCGGACGGGCCCTTGGGGATGGACCAGGACTTGAGGACGTCGCCCACCTGGAGCCGGAAGTCGAAGTGCAGGGTGCTCGCGTCGTGGATCTGCACCACGAAGTGGGGCTCCGCGCCGGATGACGCCGTGGCGCCCCGGGGCTCGGCGGTCCGCTCGAAGTCACGTTTGCCGCGGTACTCCCGCAGCCGATCGCCGCCGCCCACGTCCGGCTCCTTCCGTCTCGGTCCGGGGGCCGAGTACCCCGCAGGCCGGCGGACCCACCGGACGGGTGTGAGCGGGTACCCTCCGAGACATGCGGATCTCCGTTTCCTCGGACATGGACGAGCCCGTGGCCCGCAGCCTCGTCGCCGAACTGCGCGGCCGTGGCCACGAGGTGCTCACGCACGGTGCGCTGCGCGCCGGGGACGACCCGCAGTGGGCCGCGTGCTCCGAGGCGGCGGCCCGCGAGGTCGCCGACGGCAGCTGCGACCAGGCGGTCGTGTGCTGCTGGACCGGCACCGGCGCGTCGATCGCCGCGAACAAGGTGCCGGGCGTACGGGCGGCCCTGTGCACGGACGCGTACTCGGCCGACGGCGCCCGCCGCTGGAACGACGCCAACGTGCTGGCGCTCAGCCTGCGCCTGACCTCCGAGCCGCTCCTGAAGGAGATCCTCGACGCCTGGTTCGCCGCCCGCCCCAGCGAGGACCCCGAGGACCGGGAGAACGTGGCCCGCATCGGACGGCTCGACGGCCCGAGGGCCACCTCCTGACGACCTGGGGCGACCGCGCGGATCAGCCGCCCGCCACCAGTTCCGCGACCGGCTCCACCATCACCTCGGCGGGCGTCGCCACCGTCGCGCCGCCCCGCACGCTCCACAGCCACAGCACGTCCCGCCCGAACGACCACACCAGCGACGCCAGCGCACACCCGACGACCCCCGCGCCCGCCGCGTACGGCAGCAGCCCCGACGCGGCGACCAGCAGCGCGACGCCCTGAACCGCCGCCACCGTCTTGCGGGCCATGCTCGGCGGCAGTTCGCCGTTCAGCCACGGCAGCACCCGGGCCGCCGCCACGAACACGTACCGCATCGCGCCGATCAGCAGCACCCACGGGCCCAGCGCCATCGACACGTACACGCTCAGCACCAGGATCAGGAACGCGTCGACCTCCATGTCGAAGCGCGCGCCCAGCGCCGACGACGTGCCCGTGCGGCGGGCCACCTTGCCGTCCACGCCGTCCAGGATCAGCGCCACCGCCGTGAGCCCCACGAACACCGTCACCGGCGGCGCGCTCTCGAACGAGTCCGCGACCAGCGCCGTCACCCCGCCCACCAGGATCGCGCGGCCCAGCGTCACCCGGTTGGCCGGGCCGAACGAGCTGAGCCGGGAGCGGAGCACGGCCCGGGTGAGCACGGCCCAGGTGGCGAGCGCGAACGCCAGGCCCGTCAGCCAGCCGGCCGGACCCATGCCGATCGCCGTGCCCAGCAAGGTCAGCAGCAGTACCTGCACGCCCGCTCCCACGGTCGTCTCCTGCTGCAAGAGCCTCGCCTCGTATGTGTGGTTCAGGGCCACCGCTCACCCTCCGGCCAAGTGACAGATTCGATCTTCGCGCGTACCTTGTGCGCGACTTCTCGTAGCTGCGTACGTGGTGAAACGCCGGATCGTTCAGGGAGACGCACATGGACCTCACAGCTCGCGCCTTCTGGCTGCGCTCGCCGGGCCACGGGGAGCTGCGGGACGTCGAGCTGCCGAAGCCCGGCGACGGCGACGTGCTGGTGCGCGCGCTGTACTCCGGTGTCAGCCGCGGCACCGAGACGCTCGTCTTCCGCGGCGGTGTCCCGCAGAGCCAGCACGCCGCCATGCGTGCCCCGTTCCAGGAGGGCGACTTCCCGGCCCCCGTGAAGTACGGATATCTGAGTGTCGGGCAGGTGGAGCAGGGGCCGGACGAGCTGCTCGGGCGGACCGTCTTCTGCCTGTATCCGCACCAGAGCCGGTACGTCGTCCCCGCCTCGGCCGTCACCGCCGTCCCCGACGGCGTGCCCGCCCACCGCGCCGTCCTGGCCGGCACCGTCGAGACCGCGGTCAACGCCCTGTGGGACGCGGGCCCGCAGCTCGGGGACCGGATCGCGGTCGTCGGCGGAGGCATGGTCGGATGCTCCGTCGCCGCCCTGCTCGCCCGCCACCCCGGCGTCCGCGTTCAGCTCGTCGACGCCGATCCGGAGCGGGCCGCGACCGCACGCGCGCTCGGCGTCGGCTTCGCCCTGCCGGAGGACGCCCTCGGCGACTGCGACCTCGTCGTGCACGCCAGCGCCAGTGAACAGGGGCTGGCACGCTCCCTGGAACTCCTCGCGCCGGAGGGCACGGTCGTCGAACTCAGCTGGTACGGCGACCGGAGCGTCACCCTGCCGCTCGGTGAGGCCTTCCACTCGCGCCGCCTCACGATCCGCAGCAGCCAGGTCGGCACCGTCTCGCCGCGCGCCCGCACCGGACGCACCTACGCCGACCGCATGGCCCTCGCCCTCGACCTGCTCGCCGACCCGGCGTTCGACGCGCTCGTCACCGGCGAGTCCCCCTTCGAAGACCTCCCCGACGTGCTGCCACGCCTCACCCGTGGTGAGCTCAAGGGGTTGTGCCACCGCATCCTGTATCCCGCCGACTGAGCCCCCGTCCCGCGCGAGTTGCCCGCCCTTGGGGCGAACTCCCAAGGAATTCCCAAGGAACCTCCGAACAAGGAGAACGGGCAGCTGAACAACGCGGAGGGGTCAGCCGTACTACACGGCATGCCCCGGAAGGGGACCAGACGCACCGCACCTGGAGGGTCGTCCGTTGTTCAGCATCACCGTCCGCGATCACCTGATGATCGCCCACAGCTTCCGCGGCGAGGTCTTCGGACCCGCGCAGCGCCTGCACGGAGCGACGTTCCTCGTGGACGCCACCTTCCGCCGCGCCGAGCTGGACGACGACAACATCGTCGTCGACATCGGACTGGCCACGCAGGAGCTGGGGGCGGTGGTGAGCGAGCTCAACTACCGCAACCTCGACAACGAGCCGGACTTCGCGAACATCAACACCTCGACGGAGTTCCTGGCCAAGGTGATCGCCGACCGCCTCGCCGAACGGATCCACAAGGGCGCCCTGGGTGAGGGCGCCCGTGGAATCGCCGGCGTCACCGTCACGCTGCACGAGTCGCACATCGCCTGGGCGAGTTACGAGCGTGCCCTGTGACCGACACGACCATCGACCGCGCGTCCGTGAACCCCACCGGGCAGCAGGCCCAGCCCCGTCTCGGCTATGTGCCCGTGCAGAACACGGCCCTCAGGAACGCCGACATCATCCCCATGTCCCTGCGCACCGTGCACTTCGTGATGCCGGGCGGCGTCGACGACCCGGCCGCCCCCAGCGGCGGCAACGCCTACGACCGCCGGATCTGCCTGGACCTGCCCGGCTTCGGCTGGCAGGTGGAAAGGCACCTGGTCGAGGGCTCCTGGCCGACGCCCGGCACGCAGGCGAGGGCCGAACTCGCCCGAACACTGCGGGACCTGCCGGACGGCGCGATCGTCCTGCTCGACGGCCTCGTCGCCTGCGGCGTCCCCGACATCGTCGTACCCGAGGCCGAACGCCTCTGCCTCGCCGTCCTGGTGCACCTGCCGCTCGGTGACGAGACCGGTCTCGACCCCGGGAGGGCGGCCGAACTGGACGCCAAGGAACGCGCCACCCTACGGGCCGTGCCCGCCGTGATCGCCACCAGCGACTGGGCCGTGCGCCGGCTCGTCTCCCACCACGGTCTCGTTCCCGAGCGGGTCCATGTCGCAGCCCCCGGCGCCGACATCGCGCCCCTCGCCCCCGGCACCGACGGCGTCTCCCGGCTGCTGTGCGTCGCCGCCGTGACCCCCCGCAAGGGGCAGCACCGGCTCATCGAGGCCCTGGCCGCGGTCAAGGACCTGCCGTGGACCTGCGTGTGCGTCGGCGGCCTCGGCCACGACCCGGAGTACGTGGAGCGACTGCGCACCCTCATCGACGAACACGGCCTGGCCGACCGGCTGCACCTGGCCGGCCCGCGGTCCGGTGCGCAGCTCGAGGCCAGCTACGCCTCCGCCGACCTGATGGTCCTCACCTCGTACGCCGAGACGTACGGGATGGCCGTCACCGAGGCCCTGGCGCGCGGCATCCCGGTCCTCGCCACCGACGTCGGCGGCCTGCCCGAGGCGGTGGGGCGCGCGCCGGACGGTGGGGTGCCCGGCATCCTCGTCCCGCCGGAGGACCCCGCCGCGATCGCCGCCGAGCTGCGCGGCTGGTTCGGTGAGGCGGACGTGCGGCGCCGGCTCAAGGCCGCCGCGCGCGGCCGCCGGGCGGCACTGGACGGTTGGGCGACCACGGCGCGCAGCCTGGCGGGTGTGCTGGGCCGGCTGCGGCACGATCCTCGGAGGGCGGCATGAGCACGGGTACGACATCGGAGGCGGGCTCCGAGACGGCAACGGAACCGGGGCCCGGGGTGCTCCCCGCGATCCCCGCGCCCGGCGGCGGCGAGATGGAGGTGCCGCGATACGCCCCGCAGTGGCTGAGGCTGCGGGAGCCCGCCGACGCGGAGGCGCGGGCGCACGAACTGCTCGACCCGCTGCGGATCCGCCTCGCGAACCGCCCCCGGCACGGCACCGAGCTGATCGTGCACGACCTGGGCTGCGGCACCGGTTCCATGGGCCGCTGGCTCGCCCCGCTGCTCGACGGCGCCCAGCACTGGGTGCTGCACGACCGGGACCCCTACCTGCTGCACTTCGCCTCGGTGGGGGCGCCCCGCGCGGCGGCCGACGGCAGCCCGGTGACGGTCACCACCCAGCGCGGCGACATAGGACGGCTCACCCCGGATGCGCTGACCGGGGCCTCGCTGGTGACCGCGTCCGCGCTGCTGGACGTGCTCACCGCCGAGGAGGTCGACACGCTCGCCCGGGCCTGCGTGGGCGCCGGCTGCCCGGCGCTGCTGACCCTGTCCGTGGTGGGCCGCGTGGAACTGACGCCCGAGCACCCCCTGGACCGGGAGATCGGCGAGGCGTTCAACGCCCACCAGCGGCGCGGTGACCTCCTCGGCCCCGACGCCGTGGGCGCGGCCTGCGAGGCCTTCGACCGGCTCGGCGCGAGCGTACGGGTCCATCCGAGCCCCTGGCGACTGGGCGCCGGGCAGCGGGAGTTGACGCAGGAGTGGCTGCGCGGCTGGGTCGGTGCGGCCGTGGAACAGCGCCCTGACCTCGCGCCCCGCGCAGAGACGTATCTGCGGGACCGCCTGGACGCCTGCGCGGCGGGAGATCTGCGCGTGACGGTCCACCACAGCGACGTGCTGGTCCTGCCCCGCCCGACGGGAGGCGCGTGATGGCGACGCGGACGGCGGCCCTGGCGACGGCGGCCGAGGAGGCGGGCGTGACCGTGACGGAGACCGTCCCCGTGGCGGCCGCCACCCACCCCGAGGCACTCCCGCGCCGCCGGGCCCTGCGCGCCCTGCGCACCCACTTCGGGACCCTCGCCGGGGTGCTCATCCTCGGGGTGCTGCTGTGGCGGCTCGGGACAGGGGCGCTGCTCGAGGGGCTGCGGCGGATCGATGGGCCGGCCCTTCTCGCCGGACTCGGGATCGGTGTGCTGACCACCGTGTTCAGTGCCTGGCGCTGGTGCCGGGTCGCCCACGCACTCGGGATCAGGCTGCCGTTCGGCGCCGCCGTCGCCGCCTACTACCGCGCCCTGTTCCTCAACGCGGCGCTCCCCGGCGGCGTCCTCGGCGACGTGCACCGCGCGGTGCGGCACGGGCAGAGCGCCGGCGACGTCGGCCGTGGCGTTCGCGCCGTGGTCCTGGAACGCACCGCGGGCCAGGTGGCTCTGGTGGCGGTCGGCGTTCCGGTCCTGCTCACGCTGCCCTCGCCGGTGCTCACCCAGGCCCGCCATCTGGCCGGCCTGACGGCGCTCGCCACGCTCGGTGCGCTGGCCATCGTCGTGGCAGTCCGCATGGGCCGCGCCCCCCGCCCCTCCCGTCGGCGCCGGGCTCTCGGCGCCGCGCTCGCCGAGGCCCGTGCCGCCCTGCTGGCGCGCGGGAGTTGGCCCTCCGTCCTGCTGTCGTCCGTCGTCGTGCTCGCCGGGCACCTGCTGATGTTCCTGGTGGCCGCGCGGGTCGCCGGATCGCACGCCTCCCCGGTCACGCTGCTGCCCCTGGCTCTGCTGGCGCTCATCGCGATGGGCCTGCCGCTGAACATCGGCGGCTTCGGCCCCCGCGAGGGCGTCACCGCCTGGGCCTTCGGCGCGGCGGGCCTCGGCGCGGACACCGGGCTGGGCGTCGCGGTCGTCTACGGCGTCCTCAGCTTCGTGGCGAGCCTGCCCGGCCTGCTCGTCCTCCTCGCCCGCTGGTACACGGGTCTGCGGCACCCGCGCACCGCGACGGAGAACGCCGCCGAGGAGGGTCAAGCCCCCGCGGCGCCCTCCCGGCCCCCCGTACCGGGCGCGGAGCGTACCCCCCACGCGCTCCGCGCCCCCAGCACGCACACCCGCCGCACACGCTCCGCCTCCGCGCCCTTCCTGACGCGGGGTCACCGGCGATGTGCGGCACCGCCCTCGTCGCCGTCCGACCCGGCCAGGGAGAAATACGGCTCGAAGGACTCCGCGAGCGTCGCGAGCAACTGCTTCCCCTTCTCCGCGGAAGCCAGCGAAGGACGCCCGATGACGCCGGACTCCGTATAGGCCGACATACCGAGGGTGAGCAGATGCCGCCGGTCGTCGGCGACGAAATCCATGGTCTCGTGACCAGGCCTGACCAATTCGGGATGACAGTGCAGAAGAATGGAGGTCTCGATTTCCCCGGCATGCATGTCGCTGAGCAGCGAGGTGCGCACCCCGGCCCGTTCCCGGGCCGCCTCCCAGTCCTCCGGGGCCGGGAAAAGCGCCATCCGCACACCGCTGCCCGAGGAATCCCGGACGGCATTGCCCTCCTGGACGACATTGCCGAGGACGTAATTGCCGCCGTGACCGTTGACCAGGACCAGGGCCTGAACGCCCGAGCGTTCGAGCGACGCGGCGATGTCCCGTACCACCGCATGGAGAGTGACGGAGGAGATGCTCACCGTTCCCGGCCACGCCGCGTGCTCGTGCGAGCAGGAGATCGTCACCGGAGGAAGGAGGTGAACCGGATACGCGGCGGCCAGCTCGCGGGCGATCGCGCAGGCGACCAGCGTGTCGGTCGCCAACGGAAGGTACGGCCCGTGCTGTTCGAAACTGCCCACGGGAAGGACGGCCACCTGACGGCGGGCACCCTCCGCCCGCTCCCGCACGTCCCGCGAGGTGTCCGACGGCAGCACACCCGCGGAGTGGCCCCCGGCAGTGTCCGCAGTTCCCGAACCGCTCATCACTTCACGGCCTTTCGTCTCGTACCGCCTGCGCTTACCAGATAGGAATCAGATCATGACAGACATTGACGGCGTGCTCGGCGGGAATGCCCCCTCGGGAGTCACCCGGATCGCGAACGTGCCCACCGGGGTCACCCGAGTCGTGAATACGCCCCTGCCCACCAAGTACGGTGATTTCCAGGCCGTCGGCTACCTCGACCACGACCGCGGCGACGAACAAGTGGCGCTGGTGTACGGCGACATCGAGGAAGAGGGCATGCTCGTCCGCCTGCATTCCGAGTGCCTGACCGGAGACTCCTTCGGGTCCACGCACTGCGAGTGCGGGCCCCAACTCTCCTCCGCCCTCAGGCAGGTCGTGGCCGAGGGCCGCGGCATCGTCGTCTATCTGCGCGGCCACGAGGGCCGCGGCATCGGCCTGCTGGCCAAACTGCGCGCGATGAAGCTCCAGTCGGAGGGCCTGGACACCGTCGAGGCCAACCTCGCCCTCGGTCTGCCGGTGGACGCCCGCGACTACCGGGTCGCGGCGGAGATCCTGCACGACCTCGGCGTACGGTCCGTGCGCCTGCTCTCCAACAACCCGCGCAAGCGGGAGGCGCTGCTGCAGCACGGCATCAAGGTCGACGAGCAGGTGTCGCTGCTGATACCGCCGTGCGAGAACAACATCACCTACCTGCGCACCAAGCGGGAGCGGCTCGACCACTACCTGCCGCACCTGGACGCCGTGGTGCAGTCCTCGTGAGCGGCCCGCGCGGCGGCCGTCCGGCGCCGGCCGCCGCGCGCCCCGCTCCCGTGGGTGCACCGACCGCCGCGACCGCCGTGGCCACGGGCTCCCGCCGGGACCCGCCGTCGGTGAGATCCTGAGGGATCTCCTCCCGGGGCGCGTACCCTTCGTCGACGTCAGCCCCGTGAGCGTCGGCCGCTTCGCCGCCGACGCCCCGCGCCCGGAGGTCAACCGCGTATGACCGCACTCCACCTGTGGCTCCGCCACGAGTCCCGTACCACCGAACGGCGCACACCGATCGTGCCGTCCGACGCCCGGCGCCTGGTCGAGAGCGGCGTGACCGTGACGGTCGAGGACTCCCCGCAGCGGGTGTTCCCGGCCGAGGCGTACGAGCAGGTGGGCTGCCGTGTCGCCGAGCCGGGCTCCTGGGTGTCCGCGCCGCCCGAGGCGTTGATCGCCGGCCTGAAGGAACTCCCCGACGAACCTTCCGCGTTGGTCCACCGTCACGTGTTCTTCGGGCATGCCTACAAGGGGCAGCCTGGCGCCGAGGCCCTGCTGCGCCGGCTCGTCGCCGGCGGTGGTGCGCTGCTGGACCTGGAGTACCTGGTGGACGAGGACGGGCGGCGGCTCGTCGCGTTCGGCTACTGGGCCGGATACCTGGGCGCCGCCCTCGCCCTGCTCCAGCACCAGGGCCGACTGACCGCGCCGCTGCGGCCGACGTCCAAGGAGGAGCTGGACGAACAACTGCGCGCCGCCCCGGGCGAGGTGCGGGCGCTGGTGATCGGCGCCCTCGGCCGCAGCGGACGCGGCGCCCGGGTCGCGCTCGGTGTCGCGGGCGCCGACCCCACCTGCTGGGATCTGGCCGAGACCCGGAACCTGGACCGTCAGGCCCTGCTCGCCCACGAGCTGATGGTCAACACCGTGCTGACGACCCGTCCCGTCCCGCCCTTCCTGACGGACAAGGACCTCGACGACCCCGGACGCCGGCTGCGCACCCTGTGCGACGTGACGGCCGACGTCGGCTCGCCCCTGAACCTCCTGCCGGTCTACGACACCCCGACCGACTGGGACCATCCGGTACGCAGGCTGCGTGAGCACCCCGTGCTCGACCTCATCGCCATCGACAACCTCCCGTCCCTGCTGCCGCTGGAGGCCAGCACCGACTTCTCGGCCGCGCTCACCCCGCTGCTGCTGGACTTCGAGGTGGGCGGCGCCTGGGGCCGCTGCCGGGAGTACTTCGACGCGGCGGTCCGGGCACTGGGCGCCGGAGGAG
This sequence comes from Streptomyces sp. Ru72, assembly GCF_002920635.1. Lineage (GTDB taxonomy): Bacteria > Actinomycetota > Actinomycetes > Streptomycetales > Streptomycetaceae > Streptomyces. The sequence continues at coordinate 59,252 of NZ_PQSR01000014.1, forward strand.
AGGAGCGGGGCCATGTCTGAGTCCTCGACGTACGGGCCGGCCCGGGGCAGACCTGTCGGAGCCGCTACCTGCCGGACTACCTGCCGGACTCCGCTGCGGCCCTGACGCTTCCCGGCAGGGCCTCGTGCACGAGCCGCTTCAGCTCCGGGTACACCGTGTGCGAGCCGGTGGGCCGCAACTGGGTGAGGAACTGGACCGTCAGGTCGTGCCGCGGGTCCACCCAGAACGTGGTGGTGGCCACCCCGCTCCAGCCGAACGCGCCCCGCACCGCCGGGGACCGGGTGAGTTCCGGGTCGGTGACCACGGAGACGCCCAGGCCGAAACCGAGGCCCGCCTTGCCGGGCTCGCGGTGCACCCGGCTGCCGTACGACCGCATATCGGCGTCGCCCGGGAGGTGGTTCGAGGTCATCACGGCGACCGTGTCGGGGGTCAGCAGCCGGGTGCCGTCCAGTTCGCCGCGGCGCCGCAGGAACTCCATGAAGCGGTGGTAGTCGTACGCCGACGCCACCATGCCGCCGCTGCCGGAGAGAAGCCGGGGCCGTGCGTGCAGCGGCAGACCCGGAATCGGCGTGATGCCGCCGCTGCCCGTCTCGCCGTACAGCTCCGCGAGGCGCGGCGCCCGGTCCTCGGTGACGTGCAGGCCCGCGTCCTCCATGCCCAGCGGACCGAAGACCCGTTCGGCGAGGAAGGCGTCCAGGTCCTGGCCCGAGGCGACCTCGACCAGCCGGCCCAGGACGTTGGTCGCCACCGAGTAGTTCCACTGCGTGCCCGGCTCGAACTGGAGCGGCAGCCGCGCGTACACCTCGCAGGTCTCGGCGAGGTCCGTGCCGGGCACCACGGACGAGTCGATGCCCGCCTCCCGGTACAGCGCGTCCACGGGATGGGAGTGGTAGAAGCCGAACGTCAGGCCGGCGGTGTGCGTGAGCAGATGGCGGACCAGGATGGGCCGCTGTGCGGGGCGCGTCCGGACGGCCGGGCCGGTGCCGTCGACGTACACCCGCGGCTCGGCGAACGCCGGCAGGAAGTCGGCGACGGGCGTGTCCAGCCCGAAGCGGCCCTCCTCCATCAGGATCAGCGCGGCGACGGACGTGACCGGCTTGGTCATCGAGTACATCCGCCACAAGGTGTCGCTCTCCACTGCGAGCCGCCCGGCGACGTCCCGGTGCCCGTACGTGGTGAGGTGGGCTATGCGGCCGTGCCGGGAGAGAGCCACCAGGTAGCCGGGCAGCCGGCCGTCGTCCACCTGGTGTGCGAAGTGCTGGTCGAGGCGGGCCAGCGCCTTCGGGTCGAGGCCGACCTCCTCCGGCTCGACCTCCTGCCGCAGGTGTCCCATCGTTCTCCTCCGGTCTCTCCCGGTGCGGTCCCGGGCTTCCGGGGCCAACCTTTCATGCTCCGCCGCGGAACCGGGGCCGGTCCCTCCTTGGCTGAGCGGTCCGCCCCGGGGCGGGGCCGAGCACCTTTCTGCATCAGGTGACTGCTCAATACCCAGCTGATGCCGGGTGCCACCCCGATCGCCGCGCCGCCCAGGCGCAGAGGGTGTCCACCAGACGTGCGTGGACAGTGCCCACTCGGGAATGCGCGGTTCGGCCCGGGCAGTTGACCCGGGTATGACTCAGGACGGGACACAGAACGCGCTGCTCGCGCTGCTCTCCGAAGGGCACGGTGGGGTGCTGGTCACCCTCAAGCGGGACGGTCGGCCCCAGCTGTCGAATGTCAGCCACGCCTATGACCCCGGCGAGCGGATCATCCGGGTCTCGATCACCGACGACCGCGCCAAGACCCGCAATCTGCGCCGGGATCCCAGGGCCTCCTACCACGTCACGAGCGCCGACCGGTGGGCGTACACGGTCGTCGAGGGCACCGCCGAACTCTCACCCGTCGCGGCGGACCCGTACGACGCGACGGTCGAGGAGCTCATCCGGCTCTACCGCGAGGTGCTGGGCGAGCACCCCGACTGGGACGAGTACCGCGCCGCCATGGTCCGCGACCGCCGCCTGGTGCTGCGCCTGCGAGTCGAACGCGCGTACGGCATCCCCAAGGGGGCGAACCTGGGCTAGGGCCCTCGAGCCGAAGGTGAGGCCCTAACCGTGGAGGCCGTCCTCGGTGCGCGACTCGATCGCGCGCAGGACGGCCACCATGTCCTCGTGGCCGTGGCCCAGCGTCACGGTCTCCTCGAACAGGGTGTGGCAGACGTCGAGCAGTGGGGAGGCGACCCCCGCCTTGCGGGCGGCCTCGGCGATCAGCCGGTTGTTCTTCAGGACGTCGTGGGCCGCCGCCTGCACCGTGAAGTCGCGGGCGTACAGCTTCGGCGCCTTCATACGGGACACCCCGCTGGCCATCGGGCCCGCGTCCAGGACGTCCAGGAAGAGCCGCCGGTCCAGACCGTGCCGGTCCGCGAAGTGGTACGCCTCCGACAGCCCGGTCACCAGTGTGATCAGGAACAGGTTGACCGAGAGCTTCATCAGCAGGGCGTTCGGTGCGGCACCGCAGACGAACGTCTCCCGGCACAGGGGTGCCAGCAGCGGCCGTACCACCGCAACGGCCGACTCGTCCCCGGCCAGCATCGCCACCAGCTGCCCGTTCTCCGCGGGGACCCTGGACCCGGAGACCGGTGCCTCGACATAGCGCCCGCCCGCCGCGCGCACATCGGCCTCGAGGGCGCGCGAGTATCCGGGCGACGTCGTGCCCATGTGGACCACGATGCGTCCGGCGACGCGGGTCGCGAAGTCCGGGGTGCCGCGGCCCAGGGTGGCGTCGATCGCGAGGTCGTCGGCCAGCATGAGGATCACGACGTCCGTCCGCGCGAAGACCTCGGCGGGATCCGTCACCACCTCGGCGCCGGCCGCGCGCAGCGGCTCGGTGCGGGCGGCCGTGCGGTTCCAGACCAGGAGCGGGGTGCCGGCCCGGGCCAGCCGGAGCGCCATCGGCTGACCCATGACCCCGAGACCGATGAAGCCGACGTCCATGGGGACCGCCCTCCCGGCGAGGCGTCGTCCTGGTTATGACAGTGGTCATAGTAGCCACCCTATGACGCCGGTCATAGGGTGGCTGCCGAAGTGTCGAGACGGAGGTCACGATGGCGGTGTCCGAGCGCGGGCCACGCGAGCGGATGGTCTTCAGCGCGGCCCAGCTGATCCGGCGCGACGGCGTCACCGCGACCGGCATGCGCGACGTCGCCGCGCACGCGCGGGCGCCGCGCGGCTCGCTCCAGCACTACTTCCCCGGAGGCAAGGAACAGCTCGTCAACGAGGCGGTGGAGTGGGCCGGCAGGTACGCCGCCAAGCGGATCGCCCGCTTCCTTGCGTCGATGGCCGAGCCGACACCGAGCGGGCTGTTCGCCGAGATGGTCCGGCAGTGGACGGAGGAATTCGCCAGAACCGGCTTCGAGGGCGGCTGCCCGGTGGCCGCGGCGGCCGTGGACTGCGCACAGTCCACCGATTCCACGCGCGCGGCGGCCGCGGCGGCGTTCTCCCAGTGGACGCGCCCGGTCGCCGGGGCGCTGACGGACATGGGAGTCCCGGCCGCCAGGGCGGAACCGCTCGCGACGCTCATGATCAGCGCTCTGGAGGGCGCCCTGCTGATCGCCCGCGCCGAACGGGACGACCGGGCCCTGACGACCGTGGTGCGGGAACTCGGACCGCTGCTCGACGCGAGCGTCGACAACGGCACCTCCCGGCAGTCCCCGAACTAGCCGGTCTCCGGGCCCCGCTGTACGAGCATCATGGCCATGTCGTCGTTGAGCAGGCCGCCCGCGTAGGCCCGGAGGTCGGTTGTGATCTCCTTCAGGAGCGCCCCGGGGGCCCGGTCGGTCCACCGCACGACGCGTTCGGCCAGCGGGTAGAACGTGCCCTCGCTGTCGTGGGTCTCGGTGACGCCGTCGGTGTAGAGAAGGATTCTGTCCCCCTCGTGGAACGGGAAGGTCGCCGCCGTGTACGTGTTGTCGGACATGGCGCCGAGCCCGAGCGGTGGGGCGGGTTCGCTCACATGGAGCGCGGTGGCGGTCCCGGCCGCCCGGCGCAGCAGCAGCGGCGGCGGATGGCCCAGGCTGATCAGGTGAACCACCGGCTCGTCGTCCGGGATGTCGAGCACCACGGCGGTCACGAAGCGCTCCGCGGCGTCGGGCTCGCATGCGGAGAATTCCGCCAGGCCCCAGCGGACGGCGTCCTCGACGTAGGCGACCAGTTCCGTCAGCGGGATCTGCCGGTGGGCCGCGGCGCGGAAGGCGCCCAGCACGATCGCCGTGTCACTGATGGACGCGAGGCCCTTGCCGCGGACGTCTCCCATGATCAGGCGGGTCGAGTCGGTGGTACGGGCCGCGGCGTACAGGTCGCCTCCGATGTAGGTGTCGGCCTCGGCACTCTGGTACTCCACGGCGAGGGACACCGGCCCCGCCCTCTCCGGGAGCGGGCGCAGGACGACACGCTGGGCGGTGTCCGAGACCGTGCGCGCCCTGATGAGCTCCCGATGGTGCCGGTCCCGCAGGCGGGTGAAGGCGACCAGGAGAACGGAGAGCGCGGCGAGTGAAGCGAGTTCGACCAGCACACTCTCGGTGATCAGGGTCCGCCGCTCCGCCCCCGCGGCGATCAGCGCGAGTACCGCGAGGGCACCGATCAGCGCTGTGGGGCGAGGACCGGCTCCGATGGCGGTCACCGCGGTGGCGACCACCAGGAGATGGGCGAGGTGGATGTCCGACGGCAGGAAGGCGTCGGCCGCCGGAATGGAGATGATCAAGATCAGGGGGACGACCATGAAGAGCGGGTGTGGCGCTGCCCGGCGCCAGACCTGGAGGATCCCGGTCGCGGACGTGGTGGGGGTGGCAGCGCTCATTCCTGCTCCGGATGGTGGCGGCCTGGTGGGGGGCACGGCACCCGGGGGAGCCGCGGTCGGGGGAACAGGGTGCCGCCGACACCACGTCCCTCGGCTCTGCCAACAGATCGGTGCCGCGCTCTATGCCGGGCCGGGTGAGGAGGCCGGATCCGGAGCCGGACGTCTCACAGGCATCCGAGCGACTGGTACGCCGCGCGGGTCGTGGCGGCGATCTGCGACCAGGTGCGGTCACGGGCGACGATGCCGAACCCGGAGCGAGGAGCGCTGCCGTCGGACAGGGGCTGGAGGAAGACGGGGTCAACGACGTCCGGGACGACACGTACCCGTTCCTCGGGCACCCCGAGCGCGACGATCCCGGCCCTCATCGCCTCGCTCGGAGCCAGCACGGCGTCGGCCTCGCGCAGGCAGTACGTCTCCATCGGGTGCAGGGTGGGGCGCCTTTCGTCGGCGCCCGAACGCCCGGGGATCCGCGCCGGCCAGGGCTCCGCCGGAAGAGTGCGCACCTCGTAGACCACGGGCAGCCCGTACGTCTCGCGCAGGGCGAGCGCCACACGGCCGTTGCGGTGGTCGCTCGCCGCGTGCAGCACCGAGGGCCGCAGTCGCTCGACGAGCCGCGCCGCCAGTTCGGCGTTGCGCGTGAGGAGCGGTCCGTCGCCGCGGGGCAGCCACCGGGGCAGGAGCCGGTGCTGGGGCACGCCGTCCAGCAGATCCAGCGACCGTGCGTCGAGCACACCGTGGGTGACCGGGAATCCGATGCGGGTCACCACGTGGGGATCGAGCCCCGCCTCCGACTGCGCCCGGGCGAGCGCCTGGGTGCGCAGGCCGTAGCCCGTGCGCTGGTGCGGCAGCCCGTTGGTGACCAGGTGCAGCACACGCCCGGGCACGGGCCGGATCGGGCGCCCGGCCGGTGCCGGTACGGGTGCGGAGGACGGCTCGGCCGACGGCCCGGACGGGCGCGCCCGCGCGGCGAGGACGGAGGCGCCCAGGGTGAGGGCACGTACAGGACGACGGGACGGACGACGGGGCATGCGGCCAGGCTAGGGCGCGCGGATGACGGGCGGATCACACGGGGTGCGGGCCACTCGGACGGCGGGCGCGCGGCGTGCGGCCCGGACCGGGGGCGGGCGCGGGCGCGGGGGCGCGGTGGGTGAGCGGGCGGTCGCCGCAGGAGCGGCGAGGGCGGCGCGTCCGAGTCCCCGAACCTCCGGCGCGGTCGGGGACTCGGTCGGGGACTCGGGCGGGCGGGGCTCAGGCCGTGACCGTCTCCCGGCCGGCTGCCTCGCCCGCCGGGCGCTCGCCGAGCCGTTCCGTCGGCACCCTGTGCGTCTCGCGGGCGGTGAGCGCGGCCACGACCGGCGGGACGCACAGGGCCGCGGTGAACAGGGCCACCGACGACCAGTCGGTGCCGTCCGGCCCCGCGATCTCGGCGGCGAACGTCACCGCGAACCCGGCGACCGCGAAGCCGATCTGTGTGCCGATCGCCATGCCGGACATCCGGACCCGGGTGGAGAACATCTCACCGTAGAAGGAGGGCCACACTCCGTTCGCGGCGCTGTAGACGACACCGAAGGCGACGATCCCCGTCAGCAGGATCAGCGGGTAGGAGCCGCTGGAGATCGCCCACAGGTACAGGAACATCGTCACCGCGCTGCCCGCGGCACCGATGAGGTACACCGGGCGGCGGCCGACGCGGTCGGACAGTGCCGCCCATAGCGGGATCGCGGCAAGGGCGACGAGGTTGGCGAGCGCGCCCACCCACAGCATGGAGGAGCGGGACACGCCCACCGCGTCGCTCGTCGCGTACGCCAGCGCCCAGACCGTGAAGACGGTGCTCACCGAGGCGATGAGGGCACCCGCGATCACCCGCAGCACGTCCGCCCAGTGGTCGCGCAGCAGCACCGCCAGCGGGAGCCGGGCCGGCCCCTCGGTGTCGGCCTGCCGGGCGAAGGCCGGTGTCTCCGCGAGCCTGCGGCGGATGACGTAGCCGGCGACGGCGACCGCGACGCTCAGCCAGAACGGCAGGCGCCAGCCCCAGGACAGCAACTGCCTCTCCGGGAGCGCGGCGACCGGCAGGAACACGAGCGTGGCGATGAGCTGGCCGCCCTGGGTGCCGCTGAGCGTGAAACTGGTGAAGAACCCACGCCGGTGCGGGGGCGCGTGCTCCAGGCTCATGGAACTGGCGCTCGCCTGCTCGCCGGCCGCCGAGATTCCCTGAAGGACGCGGCACAGCACCAGCAGGACGGGGGCCAGGGTGCCGACCTCGGCGCGGGTGGGCAGACAGCCGATGAGGAACGTCGACAGGCCCATCAGGACGAGCGTGAACACCATGATCTTCTTACGGCCCACCCGGTCGCCGTAGTGGCCGAGGAACAGCGCGCCGAGGGGCCGGGCCGCGTACGCGACACCGAAGGTGGCCAGCGACAGCAGGGTCGCGGTGGCCGGGGCGGAGGCGTCGAAGAAGACCTTCGGGAAGATCAGCGCCGCCGCGCTGCCGTAGATGAAGAAGTCGTAGTACTCCAGGGCGCTGCCGATCCAGGCGGCCGTCGCGGCCTTCCTCGGCTGGCCGGGCGGGGCGGCGGCGTCGTCGGGCGGGGCGGGGACGGACACGACGGGCTCCTTCGAGGGACTCCACCGTAGCGAACGGGTGGAGGTGAGCGGATGGGGAGAGGCGCCGGATTCGGCTAATTAACCCACTGGGTAGTTAGTAGCGGTGGGTGGGATGTTGCGCCCGCGTTTCCCCGGTGTCAAGAGGTCGTGCCTCGCGTGCCGGTACGGCGGTCAGTCCTCCGTGCGGTCCGCCGTCAGATACGCGATCACCATGTCCCCGAGCATCCGGCGGTAGTGTTCGCGCTGGTCGGCGGCGACCAGGTCCCGGCCGAAGAGGGCGCCGAAGGTGTGCCGGTTGGCGACCCGGAAGAAGCAGAACGAGCTGATCAGCGCGTGCAGGTCGACGGCGTCGATGTCGGCCGTGAACAGTCCGGACTTCCGGCCCGCCGCGAGGATGCGGCCGGTCACCTCCAGGGCCGGCGAGCCGATCGTGCCGAGCTCCTCGGAGGCGGCGATGTGCTCGGCGCCGTGGATGTTCTCGATGCTGACCAGGCGGATGAAGTCGGGGTGCTGCTCGTGGTGGTCGAAGGTGACCTCGGCGAGCCGGCGGATGGCCGCGACCGGGTCCAGGTGCTCGACGTCCAGTTCCTGCTCGGCCTGGCGGATCACTCCGTACGCCCGCTCCAGGACGGCCGTGAACAGCTGCTCCTTGCCGCCGAAGTAGTAGTAGATCATCCGCTTGGTGGTGCGGGTGCGGGCGGCGATCTCGTCGACCCGGGCCCCGTCGTACCCGGCGCGGGCGAACTCCTGGGTGGCCACGTCGAGGATCTCGGCCCTCGTGCGGGCGGCGTCGCGGATGCGGCCGTTCGGTCGTGCCGGTTCGTCGACGCTGGTCATGGGGTTCCTTGGGGCGAGGGAAGGGCTGACTGACGCGTTCGCGTGCCCGCGATTGTAGAAGCCCGGTCACCTTCCGTTCCCCGGAGGGCTTCCGCCCGCCGACGACTGCTGCTATGACTAACGTACTAGTTCGTACATTACTGCCAGGAGGACGCCGGTGCCCCAGGACTCGTATCTCGTCGGTCTCATCGGTTCGGGCATCGGTCCCTCGCTCAGCCCCGCCCTGCACGAGAGGGAGGCCGACCGGCAGGGCCTGCGCTACCTGTACCGGCTGATCGACCTCGACCGACTCGGAGCCGGTCCGGCAGCCGTGGGCGATCTCGTCCGGGCCGCCCGGGACCTGGGCTTCGACGGGCTCAACATCACCCACCCGTGCAAGCAGCTGGTCATCCCGCACCTCGACGCGCTCGCCCCGCAGGCCGAGGCACTCGGCGCCGTGAACACCGTCGTCTTCGAGGGCGGCCGGGCCGTCGGCCACAACACGGACGTCACCGGCTTCGCCGCCTCCTTCGCCCGCGGGCTGCCCGATGCCCCGCTGGACCGCGTCGTGCAGCTCGGCGCGGGCGGCGCGGGCGCGGCCGTCGCGCACGCCCTGCTGACGCTCGGCGCCGGTCACGTCACCGTCGTCGACGCCCTGCCCGAGCGCGCCGCCGACCTCGCCGCCTCCCTCGGCCGGCACTTCGGCGCCGAGCGCGCGGCCGGGGCGGCCCTCGACGCGCTTCCGGCGGTCCTGACGGCTGCCGACGGCCTTGTGCACGCGACCCCCACCGGCATGGCCGCGCACCCAGGGCTGCCGCTCCCGGCCCGGCTGCTGCACCCGGGGCTGTGGGTCGCCGAGGTGGTTTACCGCCCGCTGGAGACCGAACTGCTGCGCACCGCCCGCGCGCTCGGCTGCGCCACGCTCGACGGCGGCGGCATGGCCGTCTTCCAGGCGGCCGACGCGTTCCGCCTGTTCACCGGTCGGGAACCGGACAGCACGCGCATGCTCACGGACATCACCGAACTGGCCGGGGCAACGGCCGCCCGTCAGTAGGGAAGGACCCCTGGTGCGTACCTCCATCGCGACCGTCTCGATCGGCGGATCCCTCACCGAGAAGCTCACCGCGGCGGCCCGCGCCGGGTTCGACGGGATCGAGATCTTCGAGAACGACCTGCTCGCCAGCCCGCTGAGCCCCGAGGAGATCCGGGCCCGCTGCGCCGACCTCGGCCTGGGCATCGACCTCTACCAGCCGATGCGCGACATCGAGGCCGTGCCCGCGGAGGAGTTCGAGCGTAATCTGCGCAGGGCCCGGCACAAGTTCCAGCTGATGAACCGGCTCGGCGCGGACACGGTCCTGGTCTGCTCCAGCGTCTGTCCGCACGCCGAGGACGACGACGCTCTCGCCGCCTGGCATCTGCGCCGACTCGCCGAGGCCGCCCAGGAGTTCGGGATCCGCGTCGCCTACGAGGCACTGGCGTGGGGCCGGCACGTGAGCACGTACGACCATGCGTGGCGCGTGGTCGAGGCCGCGGACCACCCGGCGCTCGGCGTCTGTCTGGACAGCTTCCACATCCTCGCCCGGGGCAGCGACCCGAAGGGCATCGAGGACATCCCCGGCGAGAAGATCTTCTTCCTGCAACTGGCCGACGCCCCGCTGATGGCGATGGACGTCCTGCAGTGGAGCCGTCACTACCGCTGCTTCCCCGGCCAGGGCGGCTTCGACCTCGCCGGGCTCCTCGCCCATGTGATGCGCGCCGGCTACACCGGTCCGCTGTCCCTGGAGGTCTTCAACGACGTCTTCCGCCAGGCCGAGGCGGCCCCCACCGCCGTGGACGCCCGCCGGTCACTGCTCGTCCTCCAGGAGGCGACCGGACTCGCGGCCCCGCCTGCGCCCGTGGTGCCGACCGGTGTCGCCTTCGCGGAACTCGTCACCCCGGACGTCGACCCGGTCTCCGCGGTCCTCGGCGCGCTCGGCTTCGCCCGCACGGCCCGGCACCGGACGAAACCGGTGGACCTGTGGGAGCAGGGCGCCGCCCGCGTCCTCGTCAACACCGGCCCGGCCGCACGCCGTGACGGCACCGCCCTCGCCGCCATCGGCCTTGAGTCCCCGGATCCGGAGGGAGCCGCCCGGCGCGCCGAGGCGCTGCTCGCCCCGGTCCTGCCACGCCGCCGCGACCCGCAGGACGCGCCGCTGGAGGCGGTGTCCGCGCCGGACGGCACGCAACTGTTCTTCTGCGCGACCGGCCGGGGCCGGCTTCCCGACTGGCGCGGGGACTTCGAGGACGTCCCGCACACGGCCCCGGCATCCGGCATCGACCGCGTCGACCATCTGGCCCTCACCCAGCCCTGGCACCAGTTCGACGAGGCGGCCCTCTTCCACAGGAGCGTCCTCGGGCTGGACGCCCAGGAAAGCGTCGACGTCGCCGACCCCTACGGACTGCACCGCAGCCGCGCGGTCACCAACGCCGACGGCAGCGTGCGCGTCGCCCTGAGCATCGGTCCCGCCCCGACCGGCGACGGCGCCCGGGCCCAGCACATCGCGCTCGCGACACAAGACGTGGTCACGGCGGCCCGCCGCTACCGCGAGGCGGGCGGCCGGCTCCTCGAGGTGCCCGCCAACTACTACGACGACCTGGCCGCCCAGTACGACTTCTCCGACGGCGAGCTGGAGACGTACCGCGACCTCGGCATTCTCTACGACCGCGACGCGGACGGCGCCTTCCTGCACTGCTACACGCACACCGTAGGCCGCGTCTTCTTCGAACTGGTCCAGCGGGACGGCGGCTACCGGGGGTACGGCGCCCGGAACGCACCGGTGCGGCTGGCGGCGCAGCACGCGAGCCGACCGGTGCGGTGATCGGGCGTACGGCCCATCCGGCTCACAGGGGCGAGGCGTGGTTCCACTCCGAGATCACGGGCCAGCCGTGCTCGGTGGACAGCCGGCTGACCGTTCCCGTCCCGAGCTGGAACAGGCGCCCCTCGGCGGCCGAGAGGCCGAGACGGCGAGCGGTGAGGACGCGCAGGAAATGACCGTGGGCCACGAGGATCACATCGCCCTCTGCGAGGGCGGGCGCGATGCGGGCCAGTACCCGGTCGGCACGTGCCGCCACCTCGTCGGGCGACTCGCCCGGGTGCTCGGGCGGGCCCGCCGGAACCCCCTGGGTCCACAGGCACCAGTCGGGGTCGGTGCGGTGTATCTCACGGGTGGTGATGCCCTCGTAGCCGCCGTAGTCCCACTCGTGCAGATCCGGGTCGGGGACGGCGCCGGAGAGCCCGGCGAGTTCGGCGGTGCGTACGGCGCGGCCGAGGGGGCTGGTGAGGATGCGCGCGAAGGTGCGTCCGGCGAGCAGCGGGGCGAGGGACTTGGCCTGTTCCTCGCCCCGCTGGGTGAGCGGAAGGTCGGTGAAGCTGGTGTGCTGTCCCGTAACGCTCCACTCGGTTTCGCCGTGGCGGACCAGCAGGAGGTCGCCCACGGCTCGTTACTCCTTCGCGGACTCGACCGCGTGGCCGCCGAACTGGTTGCGCAGCGCGGCGATCATCTTCATCTGGGGGGAGTCGTCCTGCCGCGAGGCGAACCGGGCGAACAGGGACGCCGTGATCGCCGGGAGCGGGACGGCGTTGTCGATGGCCGCCTCGACGGTCCAGCGGCCCTCGCCGGAGTCCTCGGCGTAGCCGCGCAGCTTGTCCAGGTGCTCGTCCTCGTCCAGGGCGTTGACCGCGAGGTCGAGCAGCCAGGAGCGGATGACGGTGCCCTCCTGCCAGGAGCGGAAGACCTCGCGGACGTTGTCCACGGACTTGATCTTCTCCAGCAGTTCCCAGCCCTCGGCGTAGGCCTGCATCATGGCGTACTCGATGCCGTTGTGGACCATCTTCGAGAAGTGGCCGGCACCGACCCTGCCCGCGTGGACGTAGCCGTACGGCCCCTCCGGCTTCAGCGCGTCGAAGATCGGCTGGAGCCGGTCGACGTGCTCCTTGTCGCCGCCGACCATCAGCGCGTAGCCGTTCTGCAGGCCCCACACTCCGCCGGAGACGCCCGCGTCGATGAAGCCGATGCCCTTGATGCCGAGTTCGGTGGCGTGCTTCTCGTCGTCCGTCCAGCGGGAGTTGCCGCCGTCCACCACGATGTCGCCGGGGGAGAGCAGGGCGGCGAGTTCGTCGATGACGGACTGGGTGGCGGCGCCGGCCGGCACCATGACCCAGACCACGCGCGGGGCTTCGAGCTTCTCGACGAGCTCGCCCAGGCTCTTGACGTCGGAGACCTCGGGGTTGCGGTCGTAGCCGACGACGGTGTGGCCGGCGCGGCGGATCCGCTCGCGCATGTTGCCGCCCATCTTGCCGAGACCGATGAGGCCCAACTGCATCGATGCCATGTCAGTTCACTTCTTCCTGAGCGTTCTTGAGCGTGCGGTAGGCGGCCACGAGGGCGGCGGTGGACGGGTCGAGCCCGGGGACGTCGGCGCCCTGGGTCAGGGCGGGCTCGACGCGCTTGGCGAGCACCTTGCCGAGCTCGACGCCCCACTGGTCGAAGGAGTCGATGTTCCAGATCGCGCCCTGCACGAACACCTTGTGCTCGTAGAGAGCGATGAGCTGGCCGAGGACCGACGGGGTCAGCTCGGTGCCCAGGATCGTGGTGGTGGGATGGTTGCCCTTGAAGGTGCGGTGCGGCACCTGCTCGTCGGGCACACCCTCCGCGCGCACCTCCTCCTCCGTCTTGCCGAAGGCGAGCGCCTGGCCCTGCGCGAACAGGTTGGCCATCAGCAGGTCGTGCTGCGCCTTGAGCTCGTCGCTCAGCTCGGCGACCGGGTTCGCGAAGCCGATGAGGTCGGCCGGGATCAGCTTGGTGCCCTGGTGGATGAGCTGGTAGTAGGCGTGCTGCCCGTTGGTGCCCGGGGTGCCCCACACCACCGGGCCGGTCTGCCACTGCACCGGGTGCCCGTCGCGGTCCACCGACTTGCCGTTGGACTCCATGTCCAGCTGCTGCAGGTAGGCGGTGAACTTGGACAGGTAGTGCGAGTAGGGCAGCACCGCGTGCGACTGGGCGTCGAAGAAGTTGCCGTACCAGACGCCCAGCAGACCCAGGATCAGCGGCGCGTTGGCCTCGGCCGGGGCATTGCGGAAGTGCTCGTCGACGATGCGGAAGCCGTCCAGCATCTCCCGGAACCGCTCGGGACCGATCGCGATCATCAGCGACAGTCCGATGGCCGAGTCGTACGAGTAGCGGCCGCCGACCCAGTCCCAGAACTCGAACATGTTGTCAGGGTCGATACCGAACTCGGTGACCTTCCCGGCGTTCGTCGACAGCGCGACGAAGTGCTTGGCGACCGCTTTCTCGTCACCGTCAAAGGCGGCGAGCAGCCAGGAGCGGGCGGACGTGGCGTTCGTGATCGTCTCGATCGTGGTGAACGTCTTGGAGGCGACGATGAACAGCGTCTCCGCCGGGTCCAGGTCCCGCACCGCCTCGTGCAGGTCGGCACCGTCCACGTTCGACACGAACCGGAACGTCAGATCGCGGTCGGTGTAGGCGCGCAGCGCCTCGTACGCCATCGCGGGGCCCAGGTCGGAGCCGCCGATGCCGATGTTGACGACGTTCTTGATGCGCTTGCCGGTGTGGCCGGTCCACTCGCCGGAGCGGACCCGGCCCGCGAAGTCGGTCATCTGGTCGAGCACCGCGTGCACCTTGGGCACCACGTTCTCACCGTCGACCTCGATCACCGCGTCACGCGGAGCGCGCAGCGCGGTGTGCAGCACGGCCCGGCGCTCCGTGGTGTTGATCCTCTCGCCGCGGAACATGGCGTCGCGCAGCCCGAACACGTCGGTGGCGGTGGCCAGTTCCTGGAGCAGCGCCAGGGTCTCGTCGTTGATCAGGTGCTTGGAGTAGTCGATGCGCAGATCACCGACGCGAACGACGTAGCGTTCCGCACGCCCGGGGTCCTGGTCGAACAGGTCCCGCAGGTGCGCGTGCCACTGGGCGCGGTGGTCCTCCAGTTCGGCCCATTCGGGCCGCCGGTCGAGCCTTGGGCTGTCAGACATGAGCGGCACCCTCCTTGGCACCGTCGCCGCCGCGCAGGGCGATGGCGTACATCTCGTCCGCGTCGAGGCGGCGCAGCTCCTCGGCGATCAGTTCGGAGGTCGCGCGCACCTTCAGCGCCAGGGTGCGCGACGGCTGGCCGGGCAGGGTGAGCGTGGCCAGTGGGCCCTCGGGGCGGTCGATGACGATCTCGCCCTTGTCGGTGCCCAGCCGGACGGCTGTGACGACCGGTCCCGCGGTGACGACCCGGTCGACGGACACCTCCAGGCGGGCCTCCAGCCAGCGGGCCAGCAGCTCGGCGGCCGGGTTGTCCGCCTCGGCCTCCACGGCCGCGGAGGTCACCTTCGTGCGGGCCTGGTCGAGCGCCGCGGCCAGCATCGACCGCCACGGCGTCAGCCGGGTCCAGGCGAGGTCGGTGTCGCCCGGCGCGTACGAGGCGACTCGGGCCTGCAGCACGCGCTGCGGGTCCTCGACGGCGTACAGGTCGGTGATACGGCGCTGCGCGAGGGCGCCCAGCGGGTCCTTGGCCGGGTTGTCCGGAGCGTCCACCGGCCACCAGACGACGACGGGCGCGTCGGGCAGCAGCAGCGGCAGGACCACCGAGTCGGCGTGGTCGGACACCTCGCCGTACAGCCGCAGCACGACGGTCTCGCCGGTGCCGGCGTCGGCGCCCACCCGGACCTCGGCGTCCAGGTGCGACCGGGTGCGGTCGCGGGGGGTGCGGGCCTGCCGCTTGATGACCACGAGGGTCCGCGAGGGGTGCTCGTGCGAGGCGTCCTCGGCCGCCTTCATCGAGTCGTAGGCGTTCTCCTCGTCGGTCACGATGACCATGGTCAGGACCATGCCCACGGCGGGGGTGCCGAGGGCGCGGCGGCCCTGCACCAGCGCCTTGTTGATCTTGCTTGCCGTGGTGTCGGTCAGGTCGATCTTCATGGCCTGCGCCAGCTCCGTCCGTCTCGTGCGAGCATCTCGTCGGCTTCCCCGGGACCCCAGCTGCCCGAGGCGTACTGCGCGGGCTTGCCGTGCGTCGCCCAGTACTCCTCGATCGGGTCGAGGATCCTCCAGGACTCCTCCACTTCCTCCGTACGGGGGAAGAGGTTGGCGTCGCCGAGCAGTACGTCCAGGATCAGCCGTTCGTATGCCTCCGGGCTGGACTCGGTGAACGACTCGCCGTAGGCGAAGTCCATCGTGACGTCCCGGATCTCCATCGAGGTACCCGGCACCTTCGAACCGAAGCGAACGGTCATCCCCTCATCGGGCTGCACCCGGAT
This sequence comes from Streptomyces sp. Ru72, assembly GCF_002920635.1. GTDB lineage: Bacteria > Actinomycetota > Actinomycetes > Streptomycetales > Streptomycetaceae > Streptomyces. The sequence continues at coordinate 74,802 of NZ_PQSR01000014.1, forward strand.
GACGATCGCGTTCTGGCCCAGTTCCTCGGTGGCCGTGGTGTCGAAGGGCGAGTGCGGGGCCCGCTGGAAGACGACCGCGATCTCGGTCACCCGGCGGCCCAGGCGCTTGCCCGTCCTGAGGTAGAACGGCACGCCCGCCCAGCGGCGGTTGTCGACCTCCAGCTTGATCGCCGCGTACGTGTCCGTGGTGGACGCGGGATCGATGCCCTCCTCCTGGAGGTAGCCGCGCACCTTCTCGCCGCCCTGCCACGCGGCCGCGTACTGGCCGCGCACGGTGTGCGCCCCGAGGTCCTCCGGCAGCTTCACCGACTTCAGGACCTTCATCTTCTCGGTGACCAGCGACCCGGCGTCGAAGGCGATGGGCTCCTCCATGGCCGTCAGGGCCATCAGCTGGAGCAGGTGGTTCTGGATCACGTCACGGGCGGCGCCGATGCCGTCGTAGTAGCCGGCGCGGCCGCCGATGCCGATGTCCTCGGCCATGGTGATCTGCACGTGGTCCACGAAGGACCGGTTCCAGATCGGCTCGTACATCTGGTTGGCGAAGCGCAGCGCCAGGATGTTCTGGACGGTCTCCTTGCCCAGGTAGTGGTCGATGCGGAACACCTGGTCCGGCTCGAACACCTCGTGCACGATCCGGTTCAGCTCGCGGGCGCTCGCCAGGTCGTGGCCGAACGGCTTCTCGATGACCGCGCGCCGCCAGGAGCCCTCGGGAGCGTCGGCGAGGCCGTGCTTCTTCAGCTGCTGGACGACCTTCGGGAAGAACTTCGGCGGCACCGAGAGGTAGAAGGCGTAGTTGCCGCTGGTGCCCCGGGAGGCGTCCAACTCGTCGACGGCGGACTTCAGTTGCTTGAACGCCGTGTCGTCGTCGAAGTCGCCGGGGATGAACCGCATGCCCTCGACGAGCTGCTGCCAGACCTCCTCGCGGAAGGGCGTACGGGCGTGCTCGCGCACCGCGTCGTGCACCACCTGCGCGAAGTCCTGGTCGGCCCAGTCGCGCCGGGCGAATCCGACGAGGGAGAAGCCCGGCGGCAGCAGACCGCGGTTGGCCAGGTCGTAGACCGCCGGCATCAGCTTCTTGCGGGACAGGTCGCCGGTGACACCGAAGATGACCAGTCCGGAAGGGCCCGCGATGCGGGGCAGACGGCGGTCCCGGGGGTCGCGCAGCGGGTTGTCCCAGGCGGATGAACCGCTGTCGGGAGGGGTGAGGGCGGCTTCGAGCACCAGCGTGCTCTCGGCCGGAGCCGCGCCCTGTGCCATGTTCTGCTCGCTCATTCCGCGTCAACTCCCTTGCTGTTCAGGGACTTCGTCACGGCGTCCAGCAGGTCCTGCCAGGCCGTCTCGAACTTCGCGACGCCCTCGTCCTCGAGCTGCTGCACGACCTCGTCGTAGGAGATCCCGAGCCGCTCCACGGCCGCCAGGTCGGCGCGGGCCTGCTCATAGCCGCCGGTCACCGTGTCGCCCTGGATGCCGCCGTGGTCGGCGGTGGCCTCCAGGGTGGCCTCCGGCATGGTGTTGACCGTGCCCGGCGCGACCAGTTCGTCGACGTACAGGGTGTCCTTGTACGCCGGGTCCTTCACACCGGTGGAGGCCCACAGGGGGCGCTGCCTGTTCGCACCCGCGGTCTCCAGCGCGCTCCACCGCTCGGAGGCGAACGCCTTCTCATAAGCCTCGTACGCGAGTCGCGCGTTCGCGAGCGCAGCCCGGCCCTTGAGAGCCAGCGCCTCGTCGGTCCCGAGCTTCGTCAGGCGCTTGTCGATCTCCGTGTCGACGCGTGAGACGAAGAAGGAGGCCACGGAGTGGATGGCGGACAGGTCGAGCCCGGCCGCCCGGGCCTTCTCCAGGCCCGCGAGGTAGGCGTCCATCACCTGGCGGTAGCGCTCCAGGGAGAAGATCAGCGTCACGTTGACGCTGATGCCCTGGCCGATGACCTCGGTGATGGCCGGCAGGCCCGCCTCGGTCGCCGGGATCTTGATCATCACGTTGGGCCGGTCGACGAGCCAGGCGAGCTGCCTGGCCTCGGCGACGGTCGCCGCCGTGTTGTGGGCGAGGCGCGGGTCGACCTCGATGGAGACCCGGCCGTCCCGGCCGTCCGTCGCGTCGTACACGGGCCGCAGGATGTCGGCGGCGGCCCGGACGTCGGCGGTGGTCATCATGCGGACGGCCTCCTCGACCGTCACACCGCGCACGGCCAGGTCGGCCAGCTGCTCCTCGTAACCCTCTCCGGAGCCGATGGCGGCCTGGAAGATGGACGGGTTGGTGGTGACGCCCACCACGTGCTGGGTCTCGATGAGTTCGGCGAGGTTGCCGGATGCGATCCGCTTGCGGGACAGGTCGTCCAGCCAGATCGACACGCCCGCCTCGGACAGGCGCTTCAGGGGCTCCGCTGCTGCGGTTGCTTCGGTCACTGTGATCATCTTCCTTCTGGCGATCGGATCAACCGCGGACGGCGGCGAGGGATTCCCGGGCGGCGGCGGCCACGTTCTCGGGGGTGAAGCCGAACTCGGCGAACAGGGTCTTGGCGTCGGCGGAGGCGCCGAAGTGCTCCAGGGACACGATGCGTCCCGCGTCGCCGACGTACCGGTACCAGGTCAGGCCGATACCGGCCTCGACGGCCACCCGGGCCTTCACGGACGGCGGGAGGACGCGCTCGCGGTACTCGGCGGGCTGCTCCTCGAACCACTCCACGGACGGCATCGACACCACCCGGGTGCCCACGCCCTCGGCCTGAAGCTGCTCCCGCGCGGCGACGGCGAGCTGCACCTCGGAACCGGTGGCGATGAGGATGACGTCCGGCGTCCCGGTGGAGGACTCCTTCAGGACGTAACCGCCCTTGGCCGCATCGGGGTTCGGGGCGTACGTCGGCACACCCTGGCGGGTGAGCGCGAGGCCGTGCGGGGCGGGGTTGGTGGAGTGCCGCTTGAGGATCTCGGCCCAGGCGACGGCGGTCTCGTTGGCGTCGGCCGGGCGGACGATGTTCAGACCCGGGATCGCGCGCAGGGACGCGAGGTGCTCGACCGGCTGGTGGGTGGGGCCGTCCTCGCCGAGGCCGATGGAGTCGTGCGTCCACACGTACGTCACCGGCAGCTGCATGAGGGCGGACATGCGGACCGCGTTGCGCATGTAGTCGGAGAACACGAGGAACGTGCCGCCGTAGATACGGGTGTTGCCGTGCAGGGCGATGCCGTTCATCTCCGCGGCCATGGAGAATTCGCGGATGCCGAAGTGGACGGTGCGGCCGTACGGGCTCGCCTCCGGCAGCGGGTTGCCCTTCGGCAGGAACGACGACGTCTTGTCGATGGTCGTGTTGTTCGACCCGGCGAGGTCGGCGGAGCCGCCCCACAGCTCGGGGATGACGGCACCGAGCGCCTGGAGCACCTTTCCGGAGGCGGCACGCGTGGCGACGGACGCGCCCTCCTCGAACTCCGGAATCGCCTGCTCCCAGCCGTCGGGGAGCTGACCGGCCACGACACGGTCGTACAGCTTCGCGCGCTCGGGCTGGGCACCGCGCCACTCGGCGATCCGCTTGTCCCAGGCGGCGTGCGCCTCGGCACCCCGGTCCAGGGCCTGACGGGTGTGGGCGAGGACTTCGGGGGCCACCTCGAAGGACTTCTCCGGGTCGAAGCCGAGGACGCGCTTGGTGGCGGCGACCTCGTCCGCGCCGAGCGCGGAGCCGTGCGCGGCCTCGGTGTTCTGCGCGTTCGGAGCCGGCCAGGCGATGATGGTGCGCATCGCGATGATCGAGGGGCGCTCGGTCTCGTCCTGCGCCGCCTTCAGCGCCGCGTAGAGCGCGTGGACGTCGATGTCGCCGTTCTCGGCGGGCTCGATGCGCTGGGTGTGCCAGCCGTAGGCCTCGTACCGCTTCAGTACGTCCTCGGAGAAGGCCGTCGCGGTGTCGCCCTCGATGGAGATGTGGTTGTCGTCGTACAGGAAGACCAGGTTGCCGAGCTTCTGGTGGCCGGCCATGGAGGAGGCCTCGGCGGAGACGCCCTCCTCCAGGTCGCCGTCGGAGACGATGGCCCAGATCGTGTGGTCGAAGGGGGACTCGCCCGCCGGGGCCTCCGGGTCGAACAGGCCGCGCTCGTAGCGGGCGGCCATCGCCATGCCCACCGCGTTCGCGACACCCTGGCCGAGCGGACCCGTGGTGGTCTCGACACCGGCCGTGTGCCCGTACTCCGGGTGACCGGGCGTCTTCGAACCGTGCGTGCGGAACGCCTTCAGATCGTCCAGCTCCAGCTCGTAGCCGGCCAGGAAGAGCTGCGTGTAGAGGGTCAGCGAGGTGTGGCCGGGGGAGAGGACGAAACGGTCACGGCCCGTCCACTCGGGATCCGCCGGATCGTGGCGCATCACCTTGTGAAAGATCGTGTACGCGGCCGGGGCCAGGCTCATCGCGGTGCCCGGGTGGCCGTTGCCGACCTTCTGCACGGCGTCGGCCGCCAGGATACGGGCGGTGTCGACGGCGCGCCGGTCGAGCTCGGTCCATTCGAATCCGTCGGTGCTCTGCGCACTCATCTTCAAGAGTCCTCACTGGATGTGGAATCGCTGGCGGAACGCGTTCAAACCTAAAAGTCTGACTTTTGCCGGGGAAGGTGCGCCTGTGTCAGCCTTCGGTGAAAGTGGGACATCGACAGCGGTACCGAGGCGGCACGAGAAGGACATGGCAGACAGAACAGGGCAAGACGGCGACGGGATCAGGACATACGCGTTCCCGGTCGACCGGAGCGTCTGCGGCGTCGGTATGCAGGTGGGCCCCATGGAGCCGGGGCGCACCTGGCACGAGCACGCGCCGCTGGACCGTGTCCACCGCATCGATTTCCATGTCCTGATGCTCTTCACTGGCGGCCCCGTGACACACATGGTGGATTTCGCCGAGTACGAGATGGCCGACGGCGACCTTCTGTGGATCCGCCCCGGGCAGGTCCACCGGTTCTCCCGGGCGAGCGAGTACCGCGGCACCGTGCTCACCATGCAACCCGGCTTCCTGCCCCGTGCCACGGTGGAGGCCACGGGCCTCTACCGCTACGATCTGCCGCCCCTGCTGCACCCCGACCCCGCCCAGCTCGCCGCACTCCGGGCGGCCCTCGCCCAGCTCCGGCGCGAGTACGAGGACACCACCACACTGCCGCTCGGTCTGCACACCGAGGTGCTGCGGCACGCGCTGACCGCGTTCCTGGTACGCCTCGCGTACCTCGCGACCAGCTCAGCGGAGGCGGCCCGCGCCCAGATCGACACCACCTTCACCCGCTTCCGCGACGCGGTGGAGAAGGACTTCGCGACGAACCACAGCGTCAGCGCCTACGCCGACGCCCTCGGCTACTCCCGCCGCACCCTCGTCCGCGCCGTCCGCGCCGCCACCGGCGAGACGCCCAAGGGCTTCATCGACAAGCGCGTGATCCTCGAGGCCAAGCGCCTGCTGGCGCACACGGACCTGCCGATAGGCCGCGTCGGCGCCGCTGTGGGCTTCCCCGACGCGGCGAACTTCTCCAAGTTCTTCCACCAGCACACGGACACGACGCCGGCGGCGTTCCGGGCGGAGCTGCGCTGAGTCCCGTGCACGGTTCCGTGCACGGGGAAATCCGTGCATGGGAAAGGGGCCCCACGCGCGCGTGGGGCCCCTTTCCCATGGGGGACCAAGGTGGTCAGTGCCCGAAGTCGAACCAGTTCACGTTCACGAAGTCGCCCGGCTGACCGCTGGTGAAGGTCAGATAGACGTCGTGTGTGCCGGTCACGGAAGTGATGTTGGCCGGAATCGTCCTCCAGCTCTGCCAGCCACCGGTGTTGGCCACCGCGAAACTGCCGATCGGCGCGTTGCTCCGGCTGTCGAGGCGCACCTCGACCAGTCCGCTCACCCCGCTCGCCGCGCCGCTCGCGACCCGGCCGTAGAACTGCTTGGCCGCCGTGGAGCCGAAGTCGACACCCTTGTACAGCGCCCAGTCGCCGTTCGCCAGCGAGCCGATGTCCTGGCCGCCACCCGTGTCCGAGGTCGTCTCGGTGGCCACGCCGGACTGGCTGTCGTACGACTCGGCCTGGATCGCGCTGTAGGCGTCCCGGTTGCCCGACGGCGGAGGCGTGGTACCGCTCCCACCGCCCGAGGACTGGAGGACCTGCACATAGTCGACCACCATCGGATGGCCGGGCTGCGTGTCGTTGTCCAGGCCGCCGCCGAGCGCGTCCGGGAAGGCGCCGCCCATCGCCACGTTCAGGATGACGAAGAACCCGTGGTTCGTGGCGTTGGTCCAGGTCGTCGCGTCGACCTGGTTGGCGGTGACCGTGTGGTAGTTGACGCCGTCGACGTAGAAGCGGATCGCTTCCGGGCTCACCGAGCGGTCCCACTCCATGGAGTAGGTGTGGAAGCCGGACTGGCACGTCGTGTTCGGACACGCGGTGGAGTTGCCGATGCCGCTGGTCTCGTTGCACGGGCCGCCCGGGTTGGTGCCGCAGTGCATCGTGGCCCAGGTCTTGTTCAGACCCTGGACGTTCTCCATGATGTCCAGCTCGCCGACACCGGGCCAGTTCTGGTAGTTCCCGCGGTAGGGGGCGCCCAGCATCCAGAGCGCGGGCCAGTAGCCCTCGGCGGCGGTGCCGGTCACGTTCGGCATCTGCAGCCGGGCCTCGACGCGCAGCCTGCCGCCCGCCGGCGGCTGGAAGTCGGTCCGGGTGGTCTCGATGCGGCCCGAGGTCCAGTGGCCGGAGGCGTCGCGGCGCGGGGTGATGAGCAGGTTGCCGTTGCCGTCCAGCGCGACGTTGTTCGTGCTGGAGGTCATCGTCTCGACCTCGCCGGTGCCCCAGTTGGCAGGGCCGCCCGGATACGCCGTCCCGGTGTCGTACTGCCAGTTGGACGTGTTGACGCCGGAGCCGGCCGCGCCGTTGAAGTCGTCGAGGAAGACCTGGCTCCAGCCCGACGGGGGAGCGGGAGCGGAGGCGTTGGCGGACGGCGTGGCGACCGTGGCGGCGGCCACGGCGAGCACCGCCGTGCCGAGGGCGGCGACGAACGCCCGCCTCGCACTGCGCCGTCTGCGGGGTATGCCGGGGGAATCGCTCATGGGGGGTGCCTCTCGAGTACGGGGAGTGGGTGCGCGGGTGCCTGCCGGAGAGCGCCGCGGCCCTTTGAGAGCGCTCTCACGCGATGGTTGCGCGCTCAATGTGCTCTCCGTCACTCCGGTCGTCAAGAGGTGAAGCGGAGAAAGTCGCTCGGACGGAAGGGAGTTCAGGGCATGAAGGGAGGAAGGGGGGCAGGACGGTCCGGCGTCGACCGGGCCCGTGGGTCCGTCGGTTCCCGGTGCCGGCCACCACTCTCAATCGAGCCCGGCGCCACCGGGGTCGGGGAACGGGTCGGCGAACCACGCCCCATGTCCCAGCCGTTCCACCGACGGTGCCGACGCCTCAGGGTCTGGCCCCAATCCCTGAAACCGTGCCCTGGGCGTCACCGCGCCTCCGGCTGCCACCCCAGCGCCCGTGAGATCCCCCGTGCCGCCAGCCGCACCGCCGGGACAAGAGCCGGTACCTGGGCCGTCGCGTGCGGGACCACGACCGACACCGCCGCTGTCACCCTGCCGTCGCGGTCCCGTACGGGGGCCGCCACCGACAGGGCGTCCTCCGTGACCTGACGGCTGCTCACGGCCGCTGCCGCACGGCGTACTTCGGCCAGTTGGCGGCGCAGCCGCACCGGGTCCGTGATGGTGTACGGGGTGAACGCGGCCAGCGGCCCCGCGCAGTACTCGTCCTGGAACTCCTGGTCGCTGTGGGCCAGCAGGGCCAGGCCCACCCCGGTGGCGTGCAGCGGCCAGCGGGCGCCGACCCGGATGTGCACGCCGACGGCGGAGCGCCCCGAGAGCCACTCGATGTACACGACCTCGGCGCCGTCGCGCACCGCGAGCTGCACGTTCTCGTGCGTCGCCTCGTACAGGTCCTCCAGGTACGGCAACGCCACCTGCCGCAGCGCGAGCCCGCGCGGGGCGAGCGCCGCGACCTCCCACAGCCTCAGGCCCACGTGGTAGACGCCGTCCGCGTCCCGCTCGAGCGCGCCCCACTCGGTCAGCGCGCCGACCAGGCGGTGCGTGGTGGTGAGGGTGAGCCCGGCCCGGCGGCTGATGTCGGTCAGGCACAGCGCCGGGTGCGCGTGGTCGAAGGCGGCGAGGACGGCGAGCAGGCGGTCGGGCGCGGAGCGCGCCACCTGAGGGGGCAGGGCGTCGGCGGTCATCGGCATGTGTCACCCGAGTCCGGTCTCGGCGACTCTGAGCAGCAGCGCGTGCAGGGCGTCCCGCTCGTCGGCGCCGAGCGGCCGGAGCAGTTCGTCGGTGACCCGGGACCCCGCCTCGTCGGTGTCGCGCAGGAAGGCCCGGCCGGCCTCGGTCAGCACGACGATGCGGCTGCGCCGGTCGTCCGGGGAGGGGCGGCGCTCGGCGAACCCCAGCTTCTCCAGGTCGTCGACGAGGCCGACGATCGCGCTCGGGTCGTAGCCGAGAGAGGTGCTCAGCTCCCGCTGGAGGGCGCCCTCGGAGGTGGCGAGGAAGCGCAGCAGGGCGTAGTGGCGCAGCCGCAGGCCGGACTCCTGGAGGAAGGCGTTGAACAGCTGACCCGAGCGCAGCCCGAGCCGGTACAGCAGATAGCCGGTGTCCGCGTGCAGCCCGCGCATCCACGGCTCCCGGGCGTCGATGGGGTCGGCGGAGGTCGGGGCGTGCTGCTGGCCGGTGATGACGGGCTCCCTGGGCCGGGCCTCCGGACGGGAGGCGGTACGGACTGCTGCCCACAGCATGCCGCACGGACCGGTCGGCAACAACTATTGACGACAACAATGATTGTCCTTAGCTTCGATCTCGAAGCCGCACCGCCGCCGGAGCAGCAGGCGCCTCGCCGCAGCGCGCCCGGTGGCCGACCCGTCTGGAAGGGACCCGCTCGTGCCCAGCATCGATCTCAACGGCAAGGTGGCCGTCGTCACCGGAAGCGGCCGTGGCCTCGGCCTGGCCTACGCCCACGCACTGGCCGCCCACGGCGCCGCCGTGGTCGTGAACGACGTCGACGAGGCCGTGGCCGAGCAGGCCGTGAAGTCCATCACCGAGGCGGGCGGCAAGGCCGTGGCCGAGGTCGTCGCGGTCGGCACCCGCGAGGCCGCCGACCGGCTGGTCGCCCGTGCCGTAGAGGAGTTCGGCCGACTGGACGTCCTGGTCACCAACGCCGGCATCCTGCGCGACAAGGTGCTGTGGAAGATGACCGACGACGACTTCGACGCGGTGATCACCACCCATCTGCGCGGCACCTTCACCTGCGCCCGTGCCGCCGCCGTCCGCATGCGCGAACAGGGCGAGGGCGGCACCCTGATCCTGGTCGGCTCTCCGGCCGGCCAGCGCGGCAACTTCGGCCAGACCAACTACGCCGCCGCGAAGGCCGGCATCGCCGCCATGGCCCGCACCTGGTCGATGGAGCTGGCCCGCGCGAACATCACCGTCAACGCGATCGTGCCGGTCGCCGCCACCGCCATGACCGAGACCATTCCGGCCTTCGCCCCCTACATCGAGGCGATGAGGAACGGGGAGCCGCTGCCGGACTTCCTCCGCAAGGGCGAGGGCTTCGGCACCCCCGAGGACTGCGCCGCTCTCGTGCCCTTCCTGGCCTCCCAGGCGGCGCGCGGTGTGACCGGCCAGTGCATCGGCATCGGCGGCGACAAGGTGGCACTCTGGTCGCATCCGCAGGAGATCAGGACGGCGTACGCGGACGGCGGCTGGTCCCCGGACACCCTCGCCGATGCGTGGGCCACCTCGGTCGGCGCCGAACCGCAGACCGTCGGCATCCCCGCGCCGAAGTTCCCGGAGGCGTGATGGACCTGAACGAACTCGTCGCGATCGACGTCCACACCCACGCCGAGGTCTCCTCCAAGGGACACTCCTCGCTGGACGACGACCTGCACGACGCCTCCTCCGCCTACTTCAAGGTGGAGGGCAAGCGGAAGCCGACCCTTCAGGAGACGGCCGCGTACTACCGCGAGCGGAAGATGGCCGCCGTGATCTTCACGGTCGACGCCGAGTCCGCGACCGGCACCGAGCCGGTCCCCAACGAGGAGGTCGCCGAGGCCGCCGCCGCCAACCCGGACGTGCTGATCCCGTTCGCGTCCATCGACCCCTTCCGCGGCAAGGCCGGCGTCAGGCAGGCCCGCCGTCTGGTCGAGGAGTACGCAGTGAAGGGCTTCAAGTTCCACCCCAGCATCCAGGGCTTCTTCCCCAACGACCGCTCGGTGGCGTACGACCTGTACGAGGTCATCGAGGAGACCGGCGCCATCGCCCTGTTCCACACCGGCCAGACCGGGATCGGCGCCGGCGTACCCGGCGGGGGCGGGATCAGGCTCAAGTACTCCAATCCGCTGCATGTGGACGACGTCGCCGCCGACTTCCCGCATCTGAAGATCATCCTGGCGCACCCGTCGTTCCCCTGGCAGGACGAGGCCCTCGCGGTCGCCACCCATAAACCCGGCGTGCACATCGACCTGTCCGGCTGGTCGCCGAAGTACTTTCCGCCGCAGCTCGTGCAGTACGCCAACACCTTGCTCAAGGACAAGGTGCTCTTCGGCTCCGACTTCCCCGTCCTCACCCCCGACCGCTGGCTCGCCGACTTCGAGAAGCTGTCGATCAAGGACGAGGTCCGGCCGAAGATCCTCAAGGAGAACGCCGCCCGCCTGCTCGGGCTGACGAAAGCGTAAAGGGGCCGTGAGATGCGCAACGAGGGACTGGGGTCGTGGCCCGCACGCCGGGCCCGCAAGACCCCGCACCGCACCGCCCTGATCCACGGCGTCCGCAGTGCCACCTACGCGGAGCTGTACGAACGCACCACCCGTCTCGCGCACGCCCTGCGCGCCCGTGGTGTCCGCCGCGGCGACCGGATCGCCTACCTCGGTCCCAACCACCCCGCATATCTGGAGACCCTGTTCGCGGCGGGCACCCTCGGCGCGGTCTTCGTCCCGCTCAACATCCGCCTCGCCGGCCCCGAGATCGCCTACCAGCTCGCCGACTCGGGTGCCAAGGCCCTCGTCTACGCGCCCGCGCTGGCCGCGCTCGTCGCCGGGCTCCCGGGCAGCACGGATGTGCGGACGTACGTGGAAGTGGGCCGTGAGTACGAGGAGTTGCTGGCCGCCGCGAGCGACGAGCCGATCGACCAGCCCGTACTCCTCGACGACACCTGCATCATCATGTACACCTCGGGGACCACGGGCCGCCCCAAGGGCGCGATGCTCACGCACGGCAACCTGGTCTGGAACGCGTTCAACGTGCTCGTCGACCACGACCTGGTCGCCGACGAACGCGCCCTGGTCTCCGCCCCGTTGTTCCACACGGCCGGGCTGAACATGCTCACCCTGCCCGTCCTGCTCAAGGGCGGCACCTGCGTCCTGGTCGAGTCCTTCGACCCGGAGGCCACCTTCGACCTGATCGAACGCCACCGGATCACCTTCATGTTCGGGGTGCCCACCATGTTCGACCAGGTGGCCCGGCATCCGCGCTGGGCCGGGGCAGACCTGTCCAGCCTCCGCATCCTCACCTGCGGCGGCTCCCCGGTCCCGACCCCGCTGATCGCGAGGTACCAGGAGCGCGGGCTCACCTTCCTCCAGGGCTACGGCATGACGGAGGCCGCTCCCGGCACGCTCTTCCTGGACGCCGAGCACGCGGTCAGCAAGGCGGGTTCGGCCGGTGTGCCGCACTTCTTCAGCGATGTACGGGTGGTGCGGCCCGACCTCACCCCCGTCGACGTCGGCGAGACGGGCGAGGTCGTGGTGCGCGGCCCTCACGTCATGCCCGGCTACTGGGGACTGCCGGAGGAGACCGCGGCCGTGTTCGCCGACGGCTGGTTCCGCAGCGGGGACGCGGCCCGCGTGGACGAGGACGGGTACGTCTACATCGTCGACCGCATCAAGGACATGATCATCTCCGGGGGCGAGAACATCTACCCCGCCGAGATCGAGGACCAGCTCCTCGCCCATCCGGACATCGTCGAGTGCGCCGTCATCGGCGTGCCCGACGAGAAGTGGGGGGAGGTGCCGCGCGCGGTCGTCGTCCCCCGCGAGGGCGCCACGCTCGAACCGGACGAGGTGATCGCCTCGCTCTCCGGCCGGCTGGCCAAGTACAAGATCCCCAAGTCGGTGGTGATCGCGGACGCCCTCCCGCGCACCGCCTCCGGAAAGCTCCTGAAGTCCCGGGTCCGCTCCCGGTACGGCACCAACTCCCAGGCAAAGGACCACAGATGAGCATCACCGTCAACGGCCTCGACGAACTCAAGAAGCTGGCCGGCAGCGACCTCGGCACCAGCGAGTGGATCGAGGTCACCCAGGAGCGGATCAACACCTTCGCCGACGCCACGGGCGACCACCAGTGGATCCACGTCGACCCGGAGAAGGCGAAGGACGGCCCGTTCGGCGCGCCCATCGCGCACGGTTATCTGACCCTGTCCCTCTTCATCCCGCTCTTCACCGAGCTGCTTCAGGTCGAGGGCGTGTCGACGAAGGTCAACTACGGCCTGAACAAGGTGCGTTTCCCGGCACCGGTGAAGGTCGGCTCCCGCATCCGGCTGGTCGCGAAGCTCGCGTCGGTGGAGGACGTGCCGGGCGGGGTGCAGATCGCCGTGGACGGCACGATAGAGATCGACGGCGGCGGGAAGCCCGCGGCCGTCCTGCAGAGCCTGTCGCGGTTCTACGCCTGAGGCAGGGCGTTCTCGCCCGAGGCAGGGATTTCTGCCTCGGGCCCGCGTTCGCAGGCAGGCGCGTCCGGTCCGGAGCAGGGGCACGCAACGCACGTTCGAAACCCTGCCCGGGTTCCTCCGGCGGCGGGTGACAATGCGCACGGCAGTCCTCCCCGCGCCCGCCGCAACCTCGCCTCCCCTTCCCCCGTCTAACTGGCTGCAGGGCCCGCGTGGCGGGTCCCGCGTCCAGACCAGGGGGAAGCCCATGCGCGTCCAGCAGTTCCGCAAGGTTCCGGCCGCCGCCGTGGTGCTCGCGGCGGGACTCGCGCTCACCGCCTGCAACGGCGACGACGGCAAGCACAGCGGAGTGAGCTCCGCGCCGTCCGCCACCGCGTCCACGTCAGGAGCCTCTCAGGGCTCCGGCAGCGGTACGGCAGGCGGCGGCTCCTCGGCGACGGCCACCTCCGGCACCGGTACCGGCGGCACGAGCAGCGCGTCCGGCTCTGCCACGGCGCCAGGCTCGACCGCGGGATCCGGCACGACCGCGGGGTCCGGCTCGGCCACGGCGTCCGCGGGACCGCGGACCACCGTGAAAACCGCTGCCCGGTGCAGGATTGCGCATCTGACCTTCGCCAAGGGCGACGCGTACGGCAAGGGCCCGTACTCGAACATTCCCGTGAGACTGACCAACTCCGGCCCCGCCCCCTGCTCCCTGCACGGCTTCCCGGGCGTGGACCTGGTCGGCAAGGACGGACACGTCCGTGCCCGGCGAAGCGTCGAGGCCCCGCACACCGTCGTCCTCACCCCGGGCCGGAGCGCGACCTTCCTGCTGGTCGTGCCGCAGAACTACAGTGGCGGCAGCGGAGTGACCTTCACCCGCGCGGTGATCACCCTGCCGCGTGAGATCCACCCGCACATCCTGCGACTCAGGGTGAACCTGCCCGCCAAGGGCGAAGGTCCCGACGACCACACGGTGATCGTCGGCCCCGTCACCCGCTAGCCCGCAATCCCCGTGTTCAGGCGGCGGGCAGTCGGCTGGTTCATGAACGACGTGACAGGCAGCGCCCGTTCGACGATGCGCACGTCGCCGAGGCGGCCGTGCAGGATCTGGTCGATCCTCCCGGCGTACTCGTAGCCACCGAGCAGCCACGGCAGCCCGACGGACGTGATGCCGACCGCGGCGGCCTTCGGGTTGCGGACGACCGGGCAGCCCTCGACGTACAGCGTCGTGTGCCGGCCGTCGTTGACGACCGCGAGGTGCCACCAGGTCTCCAGCGGGGTCTCCTGGCCCCAGTTGGTGGCGATGCCCTCCTGGTTCAGCGGGCGCATCGCCCACTGCGGCTCGCGGTCGTTGGACAGCGAGAGGGTGGCCAGCGGCTCGTCGGGGTCGTCGGCGGTCTTCCCGGCCGCGCCGCCCGTGCCCGTACGGCTGACGATGCCCGACCAGGCGTTGTGGTCGGGGTCCCAGTCGGCGGGCAGCCGGTAGAAGGCCTCGATGGTGTAACCGTCCTCGAAGGTGGCGGAGTTGAGCGGAGCTCCGTCCACCGTGCGCAGATACGCGCCCTTCAGCGGCGACTTGAAGCCCTGGAACTCCAGGCTGCCGTGTCCCGGTTGATCGGGGTGGTGGTCCGGCGACCAGCCGAGCGAGCCGCCGCCCACCGAGACGACGGTGAGGTCGTTGCCCCGGCCGGACAGGTCGTGGACGGCGCCGGAGACGGGCGACTCGAAGCGCCAGTAGGCGACCGTGCCCGATATCAGCATCTGCGACGCGGGCCGCGCGGGGCGGGCCGGGACGGGGTCGAAGCCGGAGAAGCGCTCCGCGAAGTCGATCTCCACCGAGAACCGGTCGGCGTCACCGCTCAGCTCGATCTCCTGCCGCTCCAGCTCGTTGAGGCCCTCCGCGGCCCGCCCGAGGATCCACGGTGAGACCGTCTCCACGTCGATGACGTTCCGGTCCAGGTCGAAGCGGTACAGGCGGATCATCGCCGCGCCGCCGAAGTAGCGGTTCTGGTAGTTCGTCAGGTGCAGGTGCACCTCGTTGCCCGCCGCGTTCCTGCGGGTCGCGCGACCCGCGGGCCAGAAGTGGCCGTTCAGGGTCAGGAAGACCTGGTCGTGGTCATCGATCAGCTGGTCCCACAGCTGCCGGCCGTACGCCGACAACTGGTCGTCCTCGGCGACCAGTTCGTGCGTGGTGAGGATGACGGGCGCCTTCGGGTGCCGGGCGAGTACGTCCTTCGCCCAGGCGTACCCCTTCGCCGACAGCCGCCAGTCCAGCGCCAGCACCAGCCACTCGCGCCCGGCCGCCCGGAACACGTGGTAGGTGTTGTAGCCGTCCGGGGAGGCGCCGCCGAAGGTCGAGCTGCTCCTGAAACGCTGCGGCCCGAACGCGTCCAGGTACGGCGTCGAGCCGCGCTGGTCGTCCGTCGACGACTTGATGTCGTGGTTGCCGGCCAGGACGCTGTAGCCGACGCCCTGCCGGTCGAGGAGCTTGAACGCCTTGCCGACGGCGGCGAACTCCTCCTCGGCGCCGTTCTGGGTGAGGTCGCCGAGGTGGGACAGGAAGACGATGTTCTCGTCCCTGCCGTGCTCCAGCAGATAGCGCAGGGACGCCTCGACGGGCGCCGGGTCGATGCTCGGCCCGTCGAAGAGGTATTGCGTGTCGGGCATCACCGCGAGGGTGAAACGACGGCTCTCGGCGTCGGGTCGCCGGCTGCTCTCCTCGGCCGCCTCGGCGACGGCCGGCAGCGCCACCCCGGCCGTGGCGGCCGCGCCCAGCAGCGCGGTGGCCCTGAGAAAACCACGTCTTCCGGCACCGGCCTGCGCGGCCTCGTCCTGATCGTGGTCATGCGACGTACACACGTGTGCTCCGTGAGAGGTGACGTGACGGGAAAGCGGGAAAGGCGGGCGGTTACAGAACACGCAGGGTCCAGCTCCAGCGGTGGACGCCCGGTGGGATGCGGTACTCGGGGAAGGTGTCGGGGCCGCACGACGTCGTGCCCAGCCCCCGGTGCGCCGCGTCGATGTGCACCACGCAGCCGGAACGCGGCACCAGCTCGTCGTGGTGTGTGGCGGCCGCCAGGTCCTCGGCGCGATGCCGGGTGACGGAGACCTGGCGCGGCTCGTCCAGCACGACCGCTAGTGCCCCGGCAGGCAACGCTTGCCCGTCAAGGAGCGGCGTCCGGTGCGTGCTCTCGGCGTGCCGGCCGAAAGCTCTCGTACTGGATGTACTTGGGCTTTCGGCCGGTGCGGCGAGAGTGGGGGCACCCCCTGCTCGAAGAGCTTGGGGGAGTGCCGGGCGTCGCGACGGGGCGGACGTTGCCTGCCGGGGCACTGGGCCGGTCGCGTCCGGCGCCGACAGCGTGAACCGGCGTACGCCGTGCCGGCCGCCGCTCTCCTGCGGGCGCAGATAGGGAGTGAACAGGTCGTCGACGCGGACGGAGTGATGGCCGACCGGCGCGCCCGCGCTGCGGTCGGGATACGACTCCCAGGGCCCCTGCCCGAACCACTCCAGCAGATCCAGGCCCGGCGTCGTCTCGAACACCGACCCGACCCGCGCGACGTCGTCGAACTCCTCGGGCAGCTCGGCCTCCTCGTCCACCCGGACTCCGCCCTCGACCGGTGTGAACACCTGCCGGTGCCGCACGACCCCGACGGTGCCGGCGTACTCGGTGTCCACGGTCACCCGGCCGCCGTCCCGCCGCACCGACACGACCTTGCGGACCAGCGAGTCGAGCCCCCAGGTCCGCCAGCGCAGCGCCATGCCGCCCAGCTCGTCGTTGTCGGTGGGCGCCCGCCACAGCGACAGCGTGGGGGCAGCCGTCAGCAGCGGATGGACCAGCAGGCCCTCGCCGTCGACCTCCACGAGCCGGTCCACGGCGGTGTCCTCGGTCGGGTCGGGTCCCCGCAGCCGTACCTGCGGCACACACACCTCCGTGCCGCGCGGCGCCCACGGCTGGTCCTCGGCCAGGGTCACCCGCAGCGTCAGCCAGGCCTCGCCGCCGTCGCGCGGCACCTCGAAGGGCAGCGGTACCGCAGCCGTCTCGCCGGGCCGCAGATCGGGCAGATCGGCGGGCGTGGTCAGCGTACGGCCGTCCGCGAGGGACAGCTCCCATTGGCCGGTCAGCCAGTCCAGGCCCCGGAAGTGCTGGTGGTTGCCGAGGACGATGCCCTCGTGCTTGAAGCACTCGATGCGCACCGGCGCCGCGATCTCCCGGTGCTCGTACAGCGCGGGCTTGGGGGTTCGGTCCGGGAAGACGACACCGTCCGCGATGAACGCGCTGTCGTGGATGGTCTCGCCGAAGTCGCCGCCGTACGCCCAGCGATGGCCGGGCGCGGCGACACCGCCCGCGTACAGCCCGGCGCCCGCGCGCCCGGTCGGTCTGCCGTCGCTCACGCGCTGCAGAATTCCGTGGTCCCAGAACTCCCAGATGAACCCGCCCTGAAGACCCGGCGTCGACTCGATGGCCGCCCAATGGTCCGCCAGCGTGCCGTTGCTGTTGCCCATGGCGTGCGAGTACTCGCACTGGATCAGGGGCCGGGTCTGCCGGCCCGACAGGGCGTGGGCCACGCAGTCCTCGAGCGGCGCGTACATGGGGCAGGCGATGTCGGAGGCGTCGTCGGTCGCCGCCCAGTCGAGCTTGGCGGCCCCCTCGTACTGGATCGGCCGCGTCGGATCGTGCCGCCGCACCCAGCCGGCCGCCGCGTCGTGGTTCGCGCCGTAGTCGGACTCGTTGCCCAGGGACCAGATGATGATCGAGGGGTGGTTCTTGTCGCGGAGCACCATCCGCGAGACCCGGTCCACGAAGGCGTTCAGATAGCGCGGGTCGTCGGCGATCTCGTGGGCGTGGTCGTGCGACTCGATGTCGGCCTCGTCGACGACGTAGAAGCCGAGCTCGTCGGCGAGGTCGTACAGGGCGGGGTCGTTCGGGTAGTGGGAGGTGCGGATCGCGTTGAATCCGAACCGCTTCAGCAGCACCAGGTCCGCGCGCATGTCGTCGTACGACACCGTGCGGCCGGTCAGTGGATGGAAGTCGTGGCGGTTGACACCACGGATGAACACGCGCTCGCCGTTGACCAGCAGGTCCCGGCCGACGATCTCGACGTCGCGGAATCCGACGCGGTGCCGTGAGGTGTCGGCGACCGTTCCGTCGGCGCGGTGCAGGCGGACGGTGAGGTCGTACAGCTCCGGCGTCTCCGCGTTCCAGGTGCGCACGTCGGGGACGGTGGCGCGGATGCGGGCCTCGCCGAGGAAGTCGGAGACGCGGTCGTCCTCGGTGTTGAGGCGGTCGAACTCGGTGTCCTGCGTGAGGAGGTGGCCCTCCAGCTCGCCGCTGACGTACCACCCGTCGGGCAGTGCCCCGCGTGCGTCGCGCACCCGGCAGTCGATGCGCAGCCCGCCGTCCTGCCGCGCCCGCACGGTCACGTCGGCGAGGTGCAGGGGATCGGTGGCGTACAGCAGTACCGACCGCGTGACGCCCCCGTGCCACCACTGGTCCTGGTCCTCGATGTGCGAGGCGTCGGACCACTTGACGACGGTCAGGCGCACGGTGGCGCGCTCCCCGGGCCGTACGACCCCGCTCAGGTCGAACTCGGCGGCCAGATGGGAGTCCTTGGAGATGCCGACGGGCCGCCCGTCCACGTGCACGAGCAGCACGCTCTCGGCGGCCCCGACCTGGAGCACGATCCGCCGCCCGGCCCACTCGGCGGGCACGTCCACCTCGCGCTCGTACACGCCCGTCGGGTTGGCGTCCGGCGAGCCGGGTGGGAAGTCGGGGAACGGCATGCGCACGTTGGTGTACTGCGGCAGGTCGTCCGTGCCCTGAAGGGTCCAGGCGCCGGGGACGTACGCCGAGGACCAGGCACCGCCGACCGGCGCGTCCGGAGTGGGCAGCAACTTGAAGCGCCAGTCGCCGTCCAGGGGGAGTGCTCCGGAGCGCCGGTCGACGGCGTTCATGGGCAGGCGCCCCCAGGAGGTCAGTTCTGGGGCCTGCCAGGGGCGCAGGGCGAGAAGTGGGTCGGTCATGACCATTCCGGAGTCGGTGGTGACGTGAGTCGGTGGTGACGTGTGCGTGGCATGGAGCCGTCCAGGACGCGGCCTTGCAGGCCCCAGGCGGGGTCGAGGGGGATGCCGAGCCGGTCCAGGACGGTGGGGGCGATGTCGATGAGGCGGGCAGTGGGGAGCCGGATGCCGCCGGGCGCGCCGGGCTCGGCGAGGATGACGAAGACCTCTCGCTCGGCACGCGTGTCGCCTCCGTGGCCACCGGCGTCGAGGTGGCCGTGGTCCGTGGTGACCAGTACGGTCCAGTGCTCCTCCGCACGGGCGGGGTCGGAGCGCCGGGCGTCGACGGCCGCGAGCAGCCGGCCGAGGTGGGCGTCCTGGGTGAGGAGGGCTCGGTCGTAGGCGGGGCTGAGGGGACCCGTGGCGTGGCCGGCCTCGTCGGTGGCACCGAAGTACACGAACACGACGTCCGGGTCGTCCTCGGTGAGCCAGCGGGCGGCGGTGCGGGCGACCAGACGGTCGGCGGTGTCGTATCCGTCGGCCTCGCCGTCGTAGTGCACACCTCGGCCGATGGCGGGCCCGAGGGTGCCGCGGCGGACCAGTTCCGGCCAGGACACCGCGGCCGCGGCGCGCAGACCAGGCCGGGCGGTGACGGCGCGGCTGAGGAAGTCGGGGTAGCGGGCGTAGTCGGCGCCGGCGAAGTCGTTGCCCCTCACCCCGTGACGGTCGGGCCACACCCCGGTCAGCACGCTCGACCAGCCGGGCCCGGAGTCGGTGTAGGCCATGCTGGTCGACGGCCCGTTCTCGGCCTGACCGTCCACCTCACCGTAGGGCAGCAGGCTGGTGCCGTGGGCCCCGGCGGTCATGAGGCCGTGCACAACGGGGGCCGTGGACGGCGACCGGGTCAGCCGGTCGTAGCGCACCCCGTCCATGCCCACCACGAGCACCTTGCGACGCCCTGGCCGCCCGACCCCGACGTCGTACATCACCGGTCACCTCTTCCTCGCGACACCGGTTCAGCTGCCCTGTACCGCTCCTTCGGTGGCGCCCGCTATGAACCCGCGGGCGAAGATGCTGAAGACCACCACCAGGGGGAGGGCCGCCATGAGCACACCGGCCATGACCATGCTGTAGTCGGTGGTGTGGCCGACGTTGAGCTGGGCGAGCTCCACCTGGAGCGTCACATGGTCGGGGTTGGTGAGCACGACGAGCGGCCAGATGTAGTCGTTCCAGCAGTTGACGAAGGCGTAGATGGCAAGGAAGGACAGCGCGGGCCTGATCATCGGCAGCGTGATGTTCCAGTACTGACGGAAGAACCCGGCGCCGTCGATGCGCGCGGCGTCGAGCAGCTCGTCGGGCACGCCGTTCTCTATGTACTGGTGCAGCCAGAAGATGCCGAAGGCGTTGGCGAGGGAGGGCAGCGCCAGCGCCTTGAGCATGCCGACCCAGCCGATCTTCGACATGAGGATGAACTGCGGCAGGATGGCCAGTTGGAGCGGCAGCATCATGAACAACAGCAGCGTGCCGAACAGCACCTTGCGTCCGGGGAAGTCGAACTTGGCGAAGGTGAAGGCCGCCAGGGAGTCGATGAACAGCACCAGGGCGGTGGTGACGCACGCGACGACGACCGTGTTGAGCATCGACCCGAAGAAGTCGATGGTGTTCAGCACGTGCCGGATGTTCTCCAGCAGGTGGGAGCCGAAGGTCAGCTTCGGTGGGCTCTTGTAGATCTCCTGGGTGGTGTTGGTCGCCATGACGATCGTCCACGCGAAGGGGAAGACCGAGATCAGGACCGCCAGCACGAGGATGATGTGCGCGGTCAGGCCCTTGGGGCGGCGCAGACGCCGCGCGCTCTTGGCCGGCCGCGTCGTGTCGGCTGTCGTCATGACTTCCTCCCTCCGCGCGTGATGCGCCAGTTGATGGCGACCAGCACGAGGATCAGTACGAAGAAGGCCCACACGATGGCCGCGCCGTAGCCGTAGTCGTTGTTCAGGAAGGCCGACTGGTAGAAGTACAGCAACGTGGTCAGACCGGCCTGGCCCGGGCCGCCGAGGTTCGCGTTGGCGGCGTTGCTGGCGAACAGGACCTGGGGCTCGCTGAAGCTCTGCAGGCCGTTGATGGTCGAGATGATGACGGTGAACAGGATGATGGGCCGCATGATCGGGATGGTGATCTGGAAGAAGGTGCGGACGGGCCCGGCACCGTCCATCTTCGCGGCCTCGTAGATCGACGTCGGGATCGCCTGGAGACCGGCCAGATAGATGATCATGTTGTAGCCGGTCCACATCCAGGTCATCAGCAGCGCGATGACCAGTTTGATCAGCCACGGGTTGCTGAGCCACGGGACGGGCGAGATGCCGACCGTGCCCAGGATCGCGTTGACCAGGCCGAAGTTGTTGCTGAACACCGCGCCGAAGAAGATCGCCACCGCGACGATCGAGGTGACGTTCGGGACGTACAGGGCGATGCGGTAGAAGCCCTTGAAGCGGCGCACCGAGTGCAGCAGCGTCGCCAGCACCAGGGCGCCGAAGAGCGTGGGAACGGTGGACAGGACCCAGATCACCAGGGTGTTGCGGATCGACAGCCAGAAGACCGGGTCCGACCAGAGGAACCGGAACTGCTGCAGGCCCACGAACTGCATGGTGCCCATGCCGTCCCAGCGCTGGAAGGCCAGGTACAGCGAGTAGAAGACGGGGAAGAAGGAGAAGGCGACGAAGATCAGGTAGAAGGGCGAGATCGCCAGGTACTGCCGCCAGTAGGACAGCAGCCCGCGCCGCCTGGGCCGAGCGGTGCCCGCGGGCGTGGCGCGCCGCGGGCGGAACCGGGCCGGGCCCGGCCCGCCACGGTGCTCGGGCACCGTGGCGGGACCGGTGAGCGGAGGTGACGACACCTCAGTTCACCCCCTGGCGCCGGGCGATCTGCCTGGCCTGGCTGACCGCGTCCTTCCAGGCGTCGTCGGGCTTCTTGCCCTTGGCCTCGATGTTGGTCAGTTCCGTCATGTAGGGGGCCATGACGGCGGCGTCGGCGGGCGCCTCGTAGCTGTCCGGGATGGCCTTCGCGGCCGGGCCGAAGACCTCGATGATCTTCTGCCCGCCGAAGAAGGCGTCGGGGCCCGTCATGGCCGGCATGGCGTACGCGGCCGGGGCGGCGGGGAAGATGGCGGCGTCGGTGAAGCCGCGGGCGTCGTTGGCCGGGCTGAGGATCCAGCTGATGATCTTGAATGCCTCTTCGGGGTTGCGGCACTGCTTGGGCAGGGCCAGGTAGGAGCCGCCCTGGTTGGCCGGTCCGCCGGGCATCGCGCACACCCGCCACTTGCCCTTGGTGCCCGGGGCTGCCTGCTCGATGTCCAGAGCGTGCCAGGCCGCGCCGAGTTCGGTGGTCAGGCTCTTGCCGATGGCGGCGTTCCAGGTGTTGTCGTTGATCTTGGCGTCGAGGCCGAGGGTGTAGGGGCGCACCGCCGTGGTCCACGCGGTGCGGATGTGGTCCTGGTCGCCGATGAAGTGGTTGTTCTTGTCGATGAACCGCTGGGTGCCCTGGCCGACGGCCATGTTGAACACCGAGCTGATGTTGTTGACGAGGTAGGTGCCGGGGACCTTCTTCTTCAGCTCGGTGCCGAGCGCGAAGTAGTCCTCCCACGTCTTGGCCTGTGCGGCGACCTTGTCGGGGTCGGTGGGCAGCCCGGCCTTGGCGAACAGGTCCGCCCGGTAGAAGAGCGCGGTCGGACCGATGTCGATCGGGAAGCCGACCTGCTTGCCGTCGGCGGTCTGGGCGAGCTTGGTCTTCCAGTCCAGGTACTGGGACGAGATCTTCTTGAAGCCCAGGTCGTTGAGGTCGAGGAAGCGGCCGGCGTTGGGCAGGAAGGACGCCATGTCCTCGCCCTTGATGCCGGTGATGTCGGGCACGGAGCTGCCCGCCGCCAGGGTGGTGGTGAGCTTCTGCTTGAAGTCACCGCCGATGGACGAGACGGTCAGCTTGACCTGGCTGCCGAAGTGTGTCTTGGCCTCCGCGACCACCTTGTCGCTGAGTGCGCCGCCCCAGTACCACAAGGTGAGGTCCTTGCCGTTCTTGGTGCCGCTCGATCCTGAGCCGCTGCCGCATGCGACGGTCAGGCCGGACGCGGCCGCGGTGAGCGCGGCGGCCTGGAGGAAGCCTCTACGAGAAAGGTCCACGGGTCACTCCTGTTGTTCCTGTTGCGTGGTGCTGAGGGGCGTGATGAGAGTCAGTGCTGCCGTGCGAAGGCCCGTGGGCCGGCGGTCGTGCGAGGGATCGGCGGGGTGACGGGGGCGTGGGGCACGGGTGGGCCCACGTCCGCCGGGAGGCGGTCCGCCAGGAAGCCGTAGACCTGCTTGAGGTCGGGGTCGGCCAGGGAGCGCCACCAGCGGTCGACGCCGTACCAGCCGGGGGCGGCGAGGGCTCCGCCGTGGTGCTGTACGGACAGGCCCGCGGCGAGCACGGCGAACCGCAGCCGTTCCTCAAGCGGCCAGCCGCCGAGCGAGGCGGCGACGAAGCTCGCGCCGAACACGTCGCCGGCGCCCGTCGCGTCCAGTACGCCGACGTCGAGGGCCGGGGCCTCGGCGTACTCGCCCGTCGTCTGGTCGACGGCCACGGCGCCGGCGCCGCCCCGCGTGACCACGACGACCGGCACCAGCTCGGAGAGCGTGCCGAGCGCCGCGACCGCGCTGTCGGTGCGGCTGTAGGCCATCGCCTCGGTCTCGTTGGGGAGGAAGGCGTGACACAGGGAGAGCTGGTCGAGGAGGTCCCGGGACCATCGCCGGGTGGGGTCCCAGCCGACGTCGGCGTAGATCTGGGTGCCGTTCGCGGCGGCCTTGGCGAGCCAGGCGCGGGGCTCGGCCTCGAGGTGCACCAGGGCGGTGCGCGCCTCGGGCACCTCACGCATCAGCTCGTCCTGCGTGTACGGGGGCTCCTGGCCGTGCGTGACCAGGGCCCGGTCGTCGCCGTACGCGAGCGAGACGGTGACGGGAGTGGGCCAGCCGCTCGCGGTGCGGGAGAGCGAGAGGTCGACGTGCTCCTGGTCGCCGATGACGTCCTGGCAGTACGCGCCGTAGAAGTCGTCGCCGAAGACCGTGGCCAGGGAGGTGCTCAGGCCGAAGCGGGCGGCGGCCACCGCGAGGTTCGCGATGCCGCCCGGGCCGCAGCCCATGCCCGCCGTCCAGATCTCCTCGCCCGGTGTCGGTGCTTTGCCCAGGCCCGTGAGGACGAGGTCGTAGAAGAGCAGCCCGGTCAACAGCACATCGGGCCGGTCGACGTCCACGCGTGGGTCCTCTCGTCAGAACTGCTCAAACTCGGTGCACGGAATCGTGCGCTCATCGACGAGATTGGTCAATACTCAAGCAGAAGTGAGCATAGAAATGATTGAAGATGACGAGTAGTGTTCGCGGCGTGCTGGCAGAACGACGACACCAACTCATCCTGCGGGTCCTGCGCTCCGGCGGGCCCGCGTCAGTGACCGATCTCTCCGAGCAGCTCGGTGTGAGCCCGGCCACCATCCGGCGCGACCTCGTCAAGCTGGAGGAGGACGGCCTGCTCACGCGGGTGCACGGTGGCGCGGTCGTGGAGGACGGCGACCAGCCCTTCGCCGAGGTCGCCGAGGTGCGCGTGTCCGAGAAGGACGCGATAGCCGCGCACGCCGCAGAGATGATCACGGACGGACAGTCGGTGCTGCTCGACATCGGCACCACCGCCTACCGCCTGGCCCGACGGCTGCACGGCCGCCGGCTCACCGTGATCACCAGCAACCTCGTCGTCTACGAGGAGCTCGCCGACGACGAGGGCATCGAGCTGGTGCTGCTCGGCGGCATGGTCCGCCGCGAGTACCGCTCGCTGGTCGGCTTCCTCACCGAGGACAACCTGCGCCAGCTCCACGCGGACTGGCTCTTCCTCGGCACCAGCGGGGTCCGGCCCGGCGGGCAGGTGATGGACACGACGGTCGTCGAGGTACCGGTCAAGCGAGCCATGATCAAGGCGAGCGACAGGGTCGTCCTGCTCGCCGACTCGGCCAAGTTCCCGGGTACGGGTATGGCGAAGGTCTGCGGTCCCGAGGACCTGGATGTGGTGGTGTCGGACGCGCCGGTGAACGCGGCGACCCGCTCCTCGCTGGACGAGGCGGGCGTCGAGGTGATCGTGGCAGGAAAGGTGCAAGCGTGAAGCTGACGATTCTGGGCGGTGGCGGCTTCCGCGTCCCGCTCGTGTACGGGGCGCTCCTGACGGACCGCGCCGAGGGCCGCGTCACCCGGGTCGTGCTGCACGATCTGGACGCGGGCCGGCTCTCGGCCGTGACCCGGGTCCTGGCCGAGCAGGCCGCGGGGGTGCCCGACGCGCCCGAGGTGACCGCCACGACCGATCTCGACGAGGCCCTGCGCGGCGCCGACTTCGTCTTCTCCGCGATCCGCGTGGGCGGCCTGGAGGGCAGGGCGAACGACGAGCGCGTGGCCCTCGCGGAGGGCGTCCTCGGGCAGGAGACGGTCGGCGCCGGGGGCATCGCCTACGGGCTGCGCACGGTCCCGGTCGCCGTCGACATCGCCCGGCGGGTGGCCCGGCTCGCCCCCGACGCCTGGGTCATCAACTTCACCAACCCGGCGGGCCTCGTCACGGAGGCCATGTCCCGCCACCTGGGCGACCGCGTCATCGGCATCTGCGACTCACCGGTCGGCCTCGGCCGCCGCATCGCCCGTGTGCTCGGCGCGAACCCCAAGGAGGCGTGGATCGACTACGTCGGCCTCAACCACCTCGGCTGGGTCCGCGGCCTGCGCGTCGCCGGCCGCGACGAACTCCCGCGCCTGCTCGCCGACCCCGACCTGCTCGGCTCCTTCGAGGAGGGCAAGCTCTTCGGGACCGAGTGGCTGCAGTCGCTGGGCGCGATCCCCAACGAGTATCTGCACTACTACTACTTCAACCGCGAGTCCGTGCGCGCGTACCAGCACGCCGAGAAGACCCGCGGCGCCTTCCTGCGCGACCAGCAGGCGCACTTCTACGAACAGGTCGCGCGGCCGGGCGCCTCCGCCCTTCAGGCATGGGAACGCACCCGCGCCGAGCGGGAGGCCACCTACATGGCCGAGAACCGCGAGACCGCGGGCGCCGGCGAGCGCGAGGCCGACGACCTGTCCGGCGGATACGAGAAGGTCGCGATCGCCCTGATGCGGGCGATCGCGCGGGACGAGCGCACGACCCTGATCCTCAACGTCCGCAACCGCGGCACCCTGTCCGTCCTCGACACCGAGGCCGTCATCGAGGTCCCGTGCCTGGTCGACGCGAACGGTGCGCACCCGGTCGCGGTCGACCCGCTGCCGGGCCACGCCACCGGACTGGTCTGCGCGGTCAAGGCGGTGGAGCGCGAGGTGCTCGCCGCCGCCGAGTCCGGCGACCGCGCGACGGCCGTGAAGGCGTTCGCCCTCCATCCGCTGGTCGACTCCGTGAACGTGGCCCGCAGGCTGGTCGAGGGCTACACGGCGGTCCACCCCGGGCTGGCGTACCTTAGGTGAACACCTCTCAGTAAGCGCTTTCCCTCTCTAGCCTCCCGCTCTCCCTGGAGACACCGAATGCACGACGAACGCCGCCGGATCGAGGAGCGCGTCCAGCGCCTCCACGACCAGCGCATCAAGACCGCGATCTACGCCGCCACGGTTCCCCTCGAGGTGGAGGCCTGGCAGGCCCCGGGGGAGCCGGTCCCGTTCGCCGAGGCCGCCGCCGCGTCCTACGCGCCCTTCTCGATGGGAACCCCATGGGGCCCGCCGTGGGGCACCACCTGGTTCCGGATGCGTGGACAGGTCCCCGCGGAGTGGGCCGGCCGGCGCGTCGAGGCCGTCATCGACCTCGGCTTCGTGGGCGACTGGCCCGGCAACCAGGCCGAGGCCCTGGTGCACCTGACCGACGGCCGGCCGCTGAAGGCCGTCAACCCGCTCAACCAGTACGTCCCGATCGCCCACCCGGCCGTCGGCGGCGAGGAGATCCACTACCTCGTCGAGGCCGCCTCCAACCCGGACATCCTCGCGCACAATTTCGCGGCCCCCACCCCGCTCGGCGACGTGCTGACAGCAGGGGACAAGCCGCTCTACACCTTCCGGCGCGCCGACATCGCCATCCTGGACGAGGACGTCTGGCACCTCGACCTCGACATCCAGGTGCTGCGCGAGCTGATGCTGGAGCTCGGCGAGCACGACCCGCGCCGGCACGAGATCATGCATGCCCTCGACCGGGCGATGGACCTGCTCGACCTCGACGACGTCTCCGGCTCGGCCGCCTCCGTCCGGGAGGCGCTGAAGCCCGCCCTCGCCAAGCCCGCGCACGCCAGCGCGCACATCGTCTCCGGCGTCGGCCACGCGCACATCGACTCCGCCTGGCTGTGGCCGATCCGGGAGACCAAGCGCAAGACCTCCCGCACCTTCTCCAACGTCACGTCCCTGGCCGACGAGTACGAGGAGTTCGTCTTCGCCTGCTCGCAGGCCCAGCAGTACGAGTGGGTGCGCGACAACTACCCGCACGTGTGGGCCCGTATCCAGGAGTCGGTGAAGAAGGGCCAGTGGGCCCCGGTCGGCGGCATGTGGGTGGAGGCCGACGGCAACCTGCCCGGCGGCGAGGCCATCGCCCGCCAGCTCATCCACGGCAAGCGGTTCTTCATCGAGCACTTCGGCATCGAGACCAAGGGCGTCTGGCTGCCGGACTCCTTCGGCTACACCGCCGCCTACCCGCAGCTCGCCAAGCTCGCCGGCAACGAGTGGTTCCTGACCCAGAAGATCTCGTGGAACCAGACCAACAGGTTCCCCCACCACACCTTCTGGTGGGAGGGCATCGACGGCACCCGCATCTTCACCCACTTCCCGCCGGTCGACACCTACAACGCCCGCTTCAGCGGCGAGGAGATGGCCCGGGCGGTGCGCAACTACCAGGAGAAGGGCGGCGCGACGCGCTCGCTGGCCCCCTTCGGCTGGGGTGACGGCGGTGGCGGCCCCACCCGCGAGATCATGGAGCGGGCGCGGCGGCTGAAGAACCTGGAGGGCTCCGCCCGGGTCGAGGTCGAACACCCCGACGCGTTCTTCGCCAAGGCCCGCGAGGAGTACCCGGACGCCCCGGTGTGGGTGGGCGAGCTGTACCTGGAGCTGCACCGGGCCACCTACACCTCCCAGGCCCGCACCAAGCAGGGCAACCGACGCAGCGAACACCGGCTGCGCGAGGCGGAGTTGTGGGCGACCACGGCCGCGCTCCACGCCCCGGGCTACGCCTACCCGTACGAGAAGCTCGACCGGCTGTGGAAGACGGTCCTGCTGCACCAGTTCCACGACATCCTGCCGGGCTCGTCGATCGCCTGGGTGCACCGCGAGGCCGAGGCCGAGTACGCCCGCGTCGCCCAGGAGCTGGAGGAGCTGACGGCGCAGGCGGTGGCCGCGCTGGGCGCCGGCGGCACCCGCGTCTTCAACACCAGCCCCTTCGACCGCGCCGAGGTCGTCCGCACGGCCACGGGCGTCCCGGTCTACGCCGAGGTGCCGGCCAACGGCAGCGCGCCCGTGGCGGTCGCCGCCCCGCCGCAGCCGGTCACGGTGAGCGGCCGTGTGCTCGACAACGGCCTCGTGCGCGTCGAGGTCGCGGAGGACGGCACGCTGGCCTCCGTGCGCGACCTGCGGGCCGGTGGCCGTGAGGTCCTCGCCGACAAGGGCAATCTGCTGCGCCTGCACACCGACCTGCCGAACTACTGGGACGCCTGGGACGTCGACAAGCACTACAAGAACCGCTACACGGATCTGCTGGACGCCGACTCCGTGACGGTCGTGGAGGAGGACCCGCTGCTCGGCGCGATCCGCGTGGAGCGGAGCTTCGGCAAGGGCTCGAAGATCACGCAGACGATCACGCTCCGCGCCGGCAGCCCCCGTATCGACTTCGAGACGGACATCGACTGGCACGAGGCGGAGAAGTTCCTCAAGGCGGGCTTCCCGGTCGACATCCGCGCCCCGCACTCCTCCGCGGAGATCCAGTTCGGGCACATCCAGCGGCCCACCCACACCAACACCAGCTGGGAGGCGGCCCGTTTCGAGGTCTCCGGCCACCGCTGGGTGCACATCGCCGAGCCCGGCTACGGCGTCGCGGTCATCAACGACTCGACCTACGGCCACGACGTCTCCCGCACGGTCCGCGAGGACGGCGGCACCACGACCAGGGTGAGCCTCAGCCTGGTCCGCGCCCCGCGCATCCCGGACCCGGGCGCCGACCAGGGCCGCCACCGCTTCACGTACTCCCTCCTCCCGGGCGCGACCATCGATGACGCGGTCGCCGAGGGCTACGCCCTCAACCTCCCCCTCCGGGTGGCCGAGGCGGCGGGCGCGCCGGAGCCGGTCGTCTCCGTGGACGGCCAGGGCGTCACCATGGAGGCGGTGAAGCTCGCCGACGACGAGTCCGGTGACGTCGTCGTACGGCTCTACGAGTCGCGCGGCGGACGCGCCGAGGGTGTGCTCCACACGGGCTTCCCGCTCGCCGGCGCCCAGGTGACGGACCTGCTGGAGCGCCCGCTGGAGGACGCGGAGATCGTCGACGGCGGTGTCCCCGTCGCGCTGCGGCCCTTCCAGATCGTGACCCTCCGCCTGCGGAGGGGCTGACCGGTGGCCATGCAACCCTGGTTCACCGACGCCAAGTTGGGGATCTTCGTGCACTGGGGCATCTATGCCGTCGACGGCGTCCAGGAGTCGTGGTCGTTCTACGACGACATCGTGCCGCACGAGCAGTACATGTCCCAGCTGGAGCGTTTCACCGGCGCCGACTACGACCCGAAGGCGTGGGCGGACCTGTTCGCCCGCGCCGGCGCCAGGTACGCCGTGCTGACGAGCCGTCACCACGACGGGGTGGCCCTGTGGGACACGCGGTACGGCGACCTCAACCTCGGCAAGGACTACATCGGCCCGTACGCGGAGGCACTGCGCGAGAAGGGGCTCAAGGTCGGCCTCTACTACTCCCACTCCGACTGGAACCACCCCGACTACGCCTCCACGCGCAAGCCGGGCCGCCCGCCGGAGCTGGAGGACAACCGCTACTCCGAGGTGGCGGCCGAGGACGAGGACCTTGAGGCCTGGGAGCGGTTCATCGCCTACCGGGACGGCCAGGTCGAGGAGTTGGCCTCCCGGTACCGTCCCGACCTGATGTGGTTCGACGGCGAGTGGGACCGCAGCGAGGAGCAGTGGCGCATCCCCGAACTCGCCGCGCTCATCCGCAGTTACGTGCCCCACGTCGTCTTCAACGCCCGCATGCTCAGCGAGGGCGACTACGCCACCCCGGAGCAGGGCGCTCCCATCGTTCCGCCGGAGGGCCCCTGGGAGCTGTGCCTGACGATCAACGACTCCTGGGGCTACCAGCACCACGACCACAACCACAAGTCGCTGTCCCAGCTGATCCGCTACTTCACCGAGACCATCGGCGCAGGCGGCAACCTGCTCCTGGACGTCGGCCCGATGGAGGACGGCACCATCCCGCAGCCCCAGGTGGAGCGTCTGGAGGGCCTGGGGGAGTGGATCCGCAAGCACGCGGAGGCGGTGTACGGAACGGTGCGCGGCCTGCCGGCCGGACACCACTACGGCCCCAGCACCCTTTCCGCCGACCGCCGCACCCTCTACCTGACCCTGTTCGACATCCCGCGCGCCGAGACAGGCGTCCGGGGCCTCGCCACGCCGGTCCGCAAGGTCACCGTGCTCGGCACCGGCACCGAACTCGGCCACCGGGTCGTCGGCGGACTGCACGAGGCGGTCGGTGTGCTGTGGATCGACCCGCCGTCCGAGGCCGACCTGGACCCGTACGCCACCGTCCTCGCGGTCGAGTTGGACGGCGAGCTGGAGCTCTACCGGGGCTCGGGCCGCTTCTGACGGTCAGGGGGTGCCCGACGTGCCGGGCACCCCCTTTTTTCCCGTTCGTGGCTTCCTCGGTCAGCCCGTGAAGCCGGCCGTGATCGAGGTGAACTGCCAGTTGTTCTGGCTGATGCCGGAGCAGTTGCTCACCACGCCTCCGCCCGGGCACGGCCGGTCGCGGTTGACCGACCAGAAGGCGAGACGGGCGATGTGGTGCGAGTTGGCCCAGTCCTTGATCTGGGTCCAGATCGCCGGGGTCGTGTTCTCCTGCTGGTCGGACAGGCCGTTCATGCCGGATATGCCGATGTGGGAGTACGCGGTGGCGTCGTCCCAGCCGAAGGTCGACTTCAGCTTGGCCTTCAGGCCTTCGGCCGCGTTCACGGTGTTGCCGTACATGTCGGAGCCGCCGCCGAAGTCGAAGGGCATGATGGTGAAGACGTCTATGTCGGCGCCGAGCGACTGCGCCTGCTCTATGAGGCGGTTGCCGTAGTACGTCGGGCCGGTGGTGGACGTCCCGAAGGTGACGATGGTCTTCAGGCCGGGGTTGTTGGCCTTGACCGTCTTCAGGGCGGTGAGGATCTTCGCCTGGACGGCCTCGTTCTCGAACTCGTCGGTGTTCTCGATGTCCATGTCGATCGCCTTGAGCGAGTAGGCGTCGATCACCTTCTGCAGGGCCCCCGCGAGCGCGCTCGCCGAGGAGCAGTTGGCGCCGAGCTTGCTGCCCTGCCAGCCGCCGAACGACGGGACGATGTCACCGCCGGCGGAGCGGACGGCGTTGATGGCGGTCTGGTCGACACCGCCGGTCAGCGGTCTGCTGCCGTCCCAGGCGGGGTTGCAGCCGCCGGAGTCCAGCACGAACGCCATCGTGAACCACTTGATGCCCGTCGCGCTCATCACGGTCGTCGGGCTCGGCGGGTCGCCCCAGCCCTCGTACAGGTAGGGCGCGGCCTGCTTGAAGCCGGTGCCGCCACCGGTGCCCGCGTCCGTGGTGACGGTCACGGAGTTGGAGGCCGCGGAGGTGTTCCCGGCCGCGTCCCGCGCCTTCACGGTGAAGGTGTAGGAGGTGCTGGGCGACAGCCCGCTGACCGTGGCGGTCGTACCGGAGACGCTGAGCACCTGACTGGAGCCGCTGTAGATGTCGTACGCCGTCACACCGACGTTGTCCGTCGAGGCGTTCCACTTCAGCGACACGCTCGACGACGACTTGCCCGTGGAGGTCAGCCCACCGGGGGCGGTCGGCGCCTGCGTGTCCGAGCCGCCGCCTCCGCCGGGGCCGTCGAGGCTGATGTCGTCGGCGTAGTAGGAGCCCTGGGCGTACCAGCCGTGGACGTAGATCGTGGCACTGGTCTGGGAGGCACCCGTGGTGAAGGACACCGACAGCTGGCTGTAGGCCGACGGGGACGTCGTCCAGGTGGAGGCGCCGCCGTCGACGCCGAGGTAGACGTAGCTGCCCCGCACCCAGCCTTGAAGCGTGTACGTCGTGTTCGGTTTCACCGCCACGGTCTGGCTGCACTGGGCGTTGTCACTCGAACTCACCGCACCCTGAAGGGCCTTGGACCCCCCGTGCACGGGCGAGGAGACGACCGAGCCGAGGTTCCCGGTGCAGGACCAGGGGGAGAGGGAGCCGGACTCGAAGCCGGGGTTGGTCAGAATGTTGGCCGCCTGGGCCGTGCCCGGAAGGGCGATGGCTCCACCGACCGCCAGAGCGGCGGAACCGAGCAGAGCGAGGAGTCGGCGTCTGGAACGCCTCAGTGTGTTGCGCACGCGATCTCCCAGGAGGATGTGGGGTGTTCGGGAGTGGCAGGGACATGCGGAACGATGCGCAACCAAGTTGGTATGGACCAATCCGCGTGTCAAGGAGAATGACGGAATTGGTCCATACCGGTGGGCGGAAGAGCCGAGCCCGCGTGCAATGCGGCGAGCTGCGGCGTCAGTACGGTCCTGCCGAACACCTCCGGTCCTGGGTTGGGCACGTGCTTCCCGCCGGAGTCTCGCACTTCGGGCGATCGTGCCGTTCCATCGCATCTGCTGCCTGATGGAGCGTCAGATCCATGGCGGAAGTCTCGCCGAGGTGCCTCTCGGACGCCCCGGGCCCGCCTGCTCGCCCTTCGGGCCGCTGAGCTACTCCTAAGGGCTCTCACCCGGTCGGCGAACCCAGCGCCCCAGCAGGCAACGTTCGCCCCGTCGCGACGCCCGGCACTCCTTCAAGCCCTTCGAGCAGGGGGTACCCCCGGAGCGGGCACCGGACGCCGCCCCTCGACGGGCAAACCCGGCACGCACTCGCGCCGCACCGGCCGAAACCCCGAGTACGTCCAGTACGAGGGCTTTCGACCGGCACTCCCCCAAGCTCTTCGAGCAGGGGGTACCCCCAGAGCGCGCACCGGGCACCGCACAGGACTTTCGAAAAACACCCCCTAGAGCGGCAGTGCCTCGGCCGCTGCTTCCACTGCCTCGACGGGTGCGGGAACCGTCGGCAGCAGTGGCTCCACCTGCTCGACCCGCTGCTGCGGCAGCGACACCGGTCGCAGCGGCCGCGGACCCGACACCACCGTGTAGTCCTGCCCCAGGAACGGCGGCGTGATCTCCCCGGGATCCTCCCCGAGCGCCAACTGCACAGCCGCCCAGGGCGCGTTGACCCCGCACAGGGACAGCTGATGCAAGCCCCCGGCGGGGCGCGTGTTGACATCCATGAGCACGGGCCGCTCGCCGAACATCCGGAACTGGATGTTGGACAGGTAGTGCAGCCCGAACCCCTCCGCGATCAGCCGCGCCGGCTCCAGCCACTGCTCGTGCTGCGTGAAGCCGCGCCGACGCCCGTTCTTGGTGCGGCCGATGGCCAGTCGTACCCGGTTGTCCGGCCCGGTGAGGCAGTCCACCGACACCTCCGGCTGCTCCAGGCGGGGCATCACCAGCCAGTCGACCGGCTCGCCGGTCTGCTTCAGCGCCTCCACGACCAGGTCCAACGGCGCGTAGGGGCTGGGGAACCCGGTGAGGTGCGTGAGCGAGAACGGGGCACGCGTGACGACCCGGAAGCCGACCCCGCCCGCACCGGACGCCGGCTTGAAGCACGCCTTGTGCCCGTCGGCCTCCAACTCCTCCACCGCGGCGACGAGTTCGTCCGCCGACCGCACCCGGAACCACGGCGGCACGGGCACACCGATCGCCTGCACGGCCTCGTAGGCGATCACCTTGTCCTCGAAGACGGCCACGGCCTCCGGCGGCGGAGCCAGCAGTGCAGTACCCGCCGCTTCGAACTCGGCGCGGTGCGCCACGATCGCCGACTGGTGCAGGCGGGGCACGAAGACATCGATGCCACGCCGTGCGCACTGGTCGAGGGCGTACTCCACGTAAGCGGCCGGGGACAGGTCCTCCGGCTCCAGATCGGCGGTGTCCGCGGCGGCCAGGACCGGCGAGTCCGGGTCACCGTGCGTGGCGTGGATCTCGACGGCCCGGTCGCTGGGATTTCTCCGCAGCTGATCCATGAAGAACACGTTCTCCGCGTACGTGCGGTTGAGCCAGACGCGTACGCGAGAGACCATGCAGGCCGCCTTTCACGGTTGTGCGGGCAGGGCGAAGCAGGCCGTGCCCGGCCAGGGGAGAGGGAGGTGCACCGAACCGCCGTACGCTTCTGCGGCGTCCGCGGCGGATGTGCTGGGGCGATCATAGGGCCTTCCGGGCGCCGTCACTGCTACGCGCGCGTTACGGATTTTCCCCGGCTCTCGATCAGGCGGCGAGGGGCGTGTTCCGCGACGCTGAGCACCCGGTGCACGCTCTTTCGGCCACGGCCGGGAACCTGCCGCGGGTCGCTCTTGTCCGTCCGCAGCCCGATGTGGTCTTGTGGAGCCAATTCGGATCTCGAAAGGGGCGAGTGTGGAGTCGACGGACGGCCGTGGACGCCTGCTCGCCATCAGCGACCTGCACGTCGGGTACGCCGAGAACCGCGCCCTCGTCGAGCGCATGCGGCCCACCTCGGACGAGGACTGGCTGCTGGTCGCCGGTGACGTGGCCGAGACCGTCGCCGACATCCGCTGGGCACTGGAACTGCTCGCGGGCCGCTTCAGCAAGGTGATCTGGGCACCGGGCAACCACGAGCTGTGGACCCACCAGAAGGACACCGTGACCCTGCGCGGCGTCGAACGGTACGAGCACCTGGTGGCCGTGTGCCGGGGGCTGGGCGTGACGACACCCGAGGACCCCTACCCGGTCTGGGAGGGCCCGGGCGGTCCGGCGGTCGTCGCCTCGCTGTTCCTGCTCTACGACTACTCGTTCCTGCCGAAGGGATGCACGACCAAGGAGCAGGGGCTCGACTACGCGCACGGCACCCGGATCGTGTGCACCGACGAGCACCTGCTGCACCCCGACCCCTATCCCAGCCGTGAGGCGTGGTGCCGGGCCCGGGTGGCCGAGACCGAACGCAGGCTGACCGAGATCCCCGCCGAACTCCCCATGGTGCTGGTGAACCACTACCCGCTTCACCGGCACCCGACGGACATCCTGCGCTATCCCGAGTTCGCCATGTGGTGCGGGACCCGCCTTACCGCCGACTGGCACCGCCGCTTCCCGGTGGTGTGCATGGTCTACGGCCATCTGCACATCCCACGGACCACCCACCACGAGGGCGTCCGCTTCGAAGAGGTGTCCCTGGGCTACCCCCGTGAATGGGGCCCGCGCCCGCAGCCGCCCGGGGAGCTGCGGCGCATTCTGCCGATGGAGGACCAAGCAGGTGATCGAGGAGCTGCTTCCGGGGCCGGTCGCGGTCGTGGAGGCGCACGGCCGTGAGGTGCTCGGCGAAGGTGTCCGCCTCTACCCCGAGGAAGAAGCGGTCATAGGGCGGGCGGTGGACAAGCGGCGCCGGGAGTTCACCGCCGTACGGGCCTGCGCACGGCACGCCATGGAGAAGCTCGGAGTCCCGCCGCAGCCCGTCCTGCCCGGCGAGCGCGGCGCACCGCGCTGGCCGGACGGGCTGATCGGCAGCATGACGCACTGCGACGGCTACTGTGCCGCCGCACTGGTCCGGGCCGGCGAACTCGCCTCGCTCGGCATCGACGCCGAACCCCACGACCGGCTGCCGGACGGCGTACTGGACGCGGTGGCCCTGCCCGCCGAGCGCACCCGGCTGCGGGGTCTTGCCCACAGCCGTTCTTCCGTCCACTGGGACCGGCTGCTGTTCAGCGCCAAGGAGTCGGTCTACAAGGCGTGGTTCCCCCTGACCGGCGAATGGCTCGACTTTCTCGAGGCCGACGTGGAGATCGACCCGGGCATCGCCCTCCCGGCCCCGGACCCGTCGGGTTCGTCGGACTCCCGGGCCGCTTCGCGGCCGTCCGACTCCACGGCCGCCTCGGACGCCTCCGGCGGCTTCCGGGCACGGCTTCTGGTGCCGGGCCCGCTGGTCGACGGCCACCGCGTCGAGGCCTTCGACGGTCGCTGGACCGTACGCGGGGGCCTGCTGGCGACGGCCGTCGTCGTGCACCACTTCTGAGTCGTCCTCCGAGTCGTCGACCGGGCTATCGAGGGCACCAGTCGCCGAGCAGGCGGAAGAACTCCTCCTCGGTGCCCGTGAGCCCCGCCTCCGCCAGGGCCCGGTCCGCCTCGGCCAGCGCGGCGGTCGGGACCACGGGTGGTCGGTGCGCGTCCGGCGGGCCGTCGAAGGCGGCTCGGACGGTGTGCAGGAGACGCAGATATGCCTGCACGGCGGCGCGCTGGCGGTCGGTCAGGACGGCGGTCGGCATCGGTCGTCTCTCCCCGGTTTCGGCCGTGCGACGGGGCGTCGCGCGGCGGTTCGTGCACGGCACGCGCCGGCGGTGCGCGGACGGCCGCCGCGCACACCTCGGGCGCACCTCCCAAGCTTGCCGTCCGCCACTGACAATCCCGTTCGCCTCCCGGTGGGTTCGCCCGCTTAGCCGAGGCGAAACATGGCCGAAATCCAGCGGGGAACACGCCCTCTACGCTGGAGAGCAAGGGCTTTCACACGCCTTCGCGGGGGCCGGCGGAAGGGAGGCGGGCGGTGGAGGACGTTCCGGGCGGGCATGCGCGGCGCGTCCCTGGGCTGCGCTCCGTGGGCGAGGGCGAACCACGCACGCGCCACCGGATCGTGCACGGTTACCGGCGCGCCTATCGTCTGGCCGGCCAGGGCCCGGTGCTCGTCCTCATCCACGGCATCGGCGACTCCTCGGCGACCTGGGCGGAGCTGATTCCCGACCTGGCCCGCACGCACACCGTGCTCGCGCCGGACCTGCTCGGCCACGGAGCCTCCGACAAACCGCGCGCCGACTACTCCGTGGCCGCGTACGCGAACGGGATACGCGATCTGCTCACCACCCTTGGCATCGAGTCGGCGACCCTGGTGGGGCACTCGCTGGGCGGCGGCGTCGCCATGCAGTTCGCCTACCAGTTCCCCGAGCGCACCGAGCGGTTGATTCTGGTCAGCGCCGGGGGCGTGGGCCGGGAGGTCAACCCGGTGCTGCGCGCCGCCTCCCTGCCCGGAGCGCATCTGATGCTCTCCGCGCTCCGCCTGCCCGGTATGCGGCTCAACCTCGGCCTGTTCGCGCACCTGATGCGACTGCTGGACACCGATCTCGGCCAGGACACGGCCGAGTTGCTGACCCTGGTGGACGCGCTCCCGAACGCGACGTCCCGCAGCGCCTTCATCCGCACGCTGCGGGCCGTGGTCGACTGGCGCGGCCAGGCGGTCACCATGCTCGACCGCTGCTATCTGACCGAGGGCATGCCCACCTTGCTGATCTGGGGGGACCGGGACGGTGTGGTGCCCGTGCGGCACGCCCACCGGGCGCACGAGGCGATGCCCGGCAGCCGACTGGAGATCTTCGAGGGCGCGGGCCACTTCCCGTTCCACACCGATCCCGCACGCTTCCTTGCCCTGGTCGAGGAGTTCACCGGCGGCACACCTCCCGCGCAGTGGAGCCGCGACCACTGGCGGGCGCTGCTGCGGGCCGGTCGTCCCGGTACGTCCGGGAACCGGGTGCCGGACAGGGGCGTACGCGAGGCGAGCGAACGCAGCGCCACGTGACGATCACCTGGCTTGAGCGCGGCCACCGGCCGCTACGAACAGGGCCGTCACAAGGTAGGGCAGTGCGGCCCATACGAAGGCGGTGCTGTGCGTGGTGGCCGAGCTGACCGCCGCATACGCGCCGTACACCGCCACCGTCGCAGCGTCGGTGCCAAGGCTTGCCACCGAGGTCAGGGTGGCCCGGTGTCCGTCGACGATGCGCGCCTGGAGACGGGCGTCGACCAGCACCGTGGCCAGTTGGAAGCCACCGAAGGCGAGGGCCACCAGGACGAGGCCGGCCGGTGTCCGCAGCGCTGCGCCGATGGCAAGGGCGAGTGCGGCTCCCGCGAGGAGTCCGGAGAGTCCGGCCTGACCCAGGCGTGCGCCCGCCCCGGCCGACAGGCCGCCGGTCGTGGCCCCGGCCCAGACGAGGAGGAGCAGGTAGGGGACGGCTTCGTCGGGCACGCCGGTGCCCCATACCAGGAGCGGGGTGTACTCGTCGAGCGCGCCCCACACGGCGCCCACGGCCGGGACGAGCAGCAGGGCTCCGCGTACGGACCGGTTGGCCCGGGCCTCGGCGAGCCCCGCCCGCAGCGTCTTGGCCCAGTCACTGCTCCGTGCGGCCGGAGCCCGGTGTTCCGGCAGTCGGGTCGCCGTCGCCGCCGCGAGGAGGCAGGCCAGCGCGCTCGCCGCGCCGACGGCCGGGTAGCCGCCCAGGGCGAATACCGGGCCGGCGAGCGCCATCGCCGCCATCACGGCCACCAGCCCGGCCGCGCGGACCCGGCCCATGACGCGCGCGTACCGCTCGGCGGCGCCGAGCCGGCCCAACTCGTCGTACACGAGTGCCTCGAGAGCCCCGGAGCGGAGAGCTCCGCCGGCGCCCCAGAGAACGAAGCCGAGGGCGAAGGCCCCGTACGACGGGACGAGCACCCACAGGACGAAGGCAACGGCGGTGAGGAGCGGGCCGAGCCACAGCAGGAGCCGGCGGGAGAGCGTGTCGGCCCAGGCGCCGGAAGGAATTTCCAGGAGTGCGCCCGTGACCGACCAGAGGGCGAAGAGAGAGGAGATCTGCCACAGCGGCAGACCGGTGTCGCTGAACAGCAGTGCGTACACCGGGTAGAGCAGGACGAAGTCGTTGAGGAACGCGTAGCAGTACAGCTTCGCGGTCAGCCGCCGGATCCCGGTGGCGGGCACACGTGCAGGTGAGAGTGTCATGAGGCCTTCCCGCAGGGACAGTTCGGACGCCGGGAGCAGGGCATCCGAGGCGGCCCTCGGGAGGCATGGCTGCGGGATCAATGTCGCCAGGTCATGGACCGCATCGTAGGCGGCGAATCCCGTGCGGCGCGGTGATTTGCGCACGACCGTCCGCCGGCGACTGTTCGCTGCCGCCACCCGTGCCGCCCGTTCCGCGGGAACACCTCGCGCAGCCGTCCCGCGGTTCCCCCACCTTTGGCGACGTCCTGCCAGGTCACAGGGGGTGGGGTCCCGTAAGGGCGTCATGTGGCAAGGACAGCTGGGGCGGGACGGGGCGACCGGGCACGGTGGTGTCGTGCCGACGGACCACGAGGGACCCACCGGGGACCGTCCGCCGGCCGACGGAGAGGATCCACTGTGATGACACGCAAGCGCATCGCCCTGGTAGCCGCCGGACTCGCCCTGGCGGGCGGCCTCGCCGCCGCCCCGGCAGCGACCGGCGCACCGTCCGCCCGGCCTGCTCGGCCCGCCGCGAACGTGGAGGCCCAGGCCGACAAGTGCTCCGGCTGGAAGGAGATCCACATCTCCGGCGGCGCCGCCAAGTACATGGAGTGCACGAAGAAGGTCAACGGCAAGTCGTACGCCTCGGGCGCCTTCTACCTGTGGGACACCAAGCGCGACGGCAAGGCCGTCCAGGCGTATGCGGAGACGGACTACGACCACTGGTACGGCGACGACGTCACCTGGTCGCACTTCTACGGCTGGGCCGACGACACCCACCACAGCCCGAAGATCAGCACGGGCTGGCACCGGGGCGACGACTTCGGCCTGGTGATCGAACTCAAGTGAGCGCCCCGGCCGCGGGACCGCTTCGGCCGGCGGGTCACTGCCCGCTGGGCGGCTCGATCAGGTCGGTGGGGTCGGTGCCGGACCCGCACAGTACGACGCGGGTGACATCGATGGGGCGGCCTGGCGCACTCCGCCAACTGATCCACGCCGCCGACCCGGCACGCGACGGCGACGGGAACCGGACATGACTACCGGGCCGGCTCATCTCAGGGCCGGCCCGGCCGGCGCCTCCCTGCGCAACACGCCCACATCGACGGCTTGATCCAAAGGAAGGACCCCCAGGGCCTGCTGCGAAAAGTGGCGTCGTCGCCCGAAGGGCGGCCGCGCGGCGTCCGGTGCGTGCTCGGGGGGCACCCCCTGCTCGGAGAGCTTGGGCAAGTGCCGGGCGTCGCGCGGCAGGCGCCACTTTCGCAACGGGCCCTACGCCGCACTCTCCCGGCCCCCGCTGTTCTGCGGGCCTTCCGCCGGTCCCGTGACCGCCTTCCACTCGTCCGCGGTCAGCGGCGGCGCCGTCAGGAGCGGGCGGCGGGGGCCGCGCAGGACGGCGATCACGACCGCCGGTCGGACCAGTTCGCTCATCGGCTTCGACAGGGTGACCACGTCGAAGAACGCCTTGGCGACGAGCGGACGGCCGGTCGCGGTGAGCATCAGCCGGTTGACGTACGCGCCGAGGACGCGGTTGGCAAGGCTCGGTGCCTTGCCGATCGCGCCCGGGTAGTGGATGTCCGTGCTGGTCGCGAACTCCCAGGCCGTCGCCACCGGACGGGCCACCGCCCGCTGCACCCGCCGCGCGAGCCCCGGCGCGGCCGGCCCGTGCCGGGCCACCAGCTCGCCCAGCGCCACGGCGCCCTGCGCGGCGACCGAGAGCCCGTGCCCGTAGACCGGGTTGTACGTGGCCACCGAGTCGCCGATCGCGACGAACCCCTCGGGCCAGCCGTCGACCTTCTCGTAGAACCGCCGGCGGTTGACCGTGCTGCGGGTGACGACCGGGTCCGTGAGCGGCTCCGCGTG
Organism: Streptomyces sp. Ru72; assembly: GCF_002920635.1. Lineage (GTDB taxonomy): Bacteria > Actinomycetota > Actinomycetes > Streptomycetales > Streptomycetaceae > Streptomyces. Next base: position 115,351 of record NZ_PQSR01000014.1, read on the forward strand.
CGCGATCAGTTGGCCCACCACCGGATGCCGCACACTCTCGCGCGCAAACGTCTCGAACTCCTCCGCGCTGGAGGGGGGTTCGCCACCGCGCGTGCCCGACAGCGTCACCAGCCACCGTCCGCCCTCGATCGGTTCGATGGTCGTGGTCCGCCCCGGCACCGGGACCGTCGCGTCCGACTGCACGTTGACCAGCGGGTACTCCTCCGTGCCCGCAGGCGCCCGGTAGATCCGGCTGGAGTAGACGAGCCCGGAGTCCACCTCCTCCAACGGCGCCGCCGGCACGCCCAGTTCCTTCAGCCACGCCGCCGCGCGCGAACCGCGTCCCGCGGCGTCCACGACGAGGTCGGCCCCCAGCACCCGCTCCTCGCCGTCGGCCGTCCGCACCCGCACACCCGTCACCCGTGCCGCGTCACCTTCCAGAGACAACAGTTCGGTCCGCTGCAGCACCGTCACCCGCTCGCTCCGGGTGACGCGCTCACGCACCACCCAGTCGAGCAGATCACGGCTGCACGCGATCATGAACTGCATCTCTGGCCAGCGCCGGAACCAGCCCCGCGGCTGAAGCGACACGAGCCCCGTCGGCAGCGGGACGCGCCGGGCGCCCGCCGCGAGCCACGCCTCGGTCACCCCCGGCAGCAGCTGCTCCATGGCGCGGGCGCCCCCGGACCAGATCACGTGCACATGCCGGGCCTGCGGGAGCCCCTTACGCGGTTCGGGGCGCTCGGGCAGCACATCCCGCTCGACGACGGTGACGTCGGCGTGGGCGCGCAGGGCCGCGGCGGCCAGCATGCCGGCCATGCCACCGCCGATCACGACGGCACGACGCGGTCTCGCGTCCGAGGAGGTGCTAGCGGGTTCGCTCATGGAAGTCGCTTCCTGGCCTGGTCCCGGCCGGCCCCCGGGCGGCCGCGACGACGGGTGACTGACGCAGGGCGACCGACATCCGCACGAGGTCGCGGGGGACCTCCAGGGACGCAGCGGGGGCGCTGTCCGCCCCCGCCGAGCTGATCACCCTGCCCTCCGGATCGGCGGCCCTCGCCCGCACGGCCGCCGCCACCATCGCCGCGTCGGCCTCGGCCTGCGCGTGGACGGGGTCGGAGCCGGCCGCCAGGGCGGCGTCGTAGGCGCGGGAGCGCACCTGGGAGTCGAAGTAGGGGTACAGGCCGAGCATGCCGTCGTGGATGTCGGACTCCCGCTGGGTGACCTGGAGTTCGGCCGGCGACCACCAGGAGATGCGCACCCGGTGGTCCGCGTGCGTGGACACCGGTCGCAGCTCGCGCCACAGCGGCCCGAGCCGGCGGTAGGTCGCCCAGGTGCTCCAGCTGTCCCCGACGCGCTGGCAGGCCAGCGGAAGGCAGAAGCCGACCGCGCTGATCTGCGCCCCCGCGGACGCCAGCACCGGTGCCGCGTCACTGCTGAGGTAGTCCAGGTCGTGGCCGTACCAGCGGGCGACGACGGCGGTGAACTTGGTCGTCAGATAGGCCAGGTTGAACAGGTAGCCGGTCACGATGATCAGCAGCCCGGCGCGCAGCCAGCCGCGCACCTGCAGGGCCCAGCGCCCGCACATGAAGTTCATCGCGACGCCCGCCACCGTGAGGGCCAGCAGGTAGAGCACGATCATCTCGCGCACATACGGGGTGCGCGCGTAGTACGTGTCGAAGTCGACCAGCCGCTCCACCGGGGCGTCGCCGAGCGCGAACAGCGCCACCAGGGCGACGACGACCACCCCGTACCCGGTGATGATCCTCCGGTTGGTGCGCCGGGTCTCCTCGGGCGGGCCGCCGCGCCAGTTGACGACGAGGACCAGGCAGGACGCGCTGAACGCGCTCAGCAGGCAGTAGACCAGGGGTGCCGAGACATTGGTGATGCCGGTGAGGTCGTTGACCTTCGCGATGGTGGGGGGCGCGGCGAAGAAGAACACCAGGCCGGCCAGCGCCATCAGCGCGCACACCGACCTGAGCAGCGGATCGCGCCACGAACGGGCCAGTGCGGGCGCCTTGAAGGTGAGCGCCAGGCCCATCGCCGCGGCCGGAACGTAATAGCTGGAACCGTCCATGGAATCGGCGTCCGCGCCCTCAGCCCCGCGGCCCGCGGTAACCGAGCGACGCCTCGATCCGCCCCGCCAGATCGTCCCGTTTGACGGGCCCGCGCAGGGACGAACCGACCAGCCAGGTACGGCACTTGCTCGCGAGCAGCAGCCCGAAGCTCTCGGCGTCCTTCTCGTCGGCCAGGTCGAAGTGCGTACGGGCGGCGACCTTGTGGACGGTGGCCCGCAGATCCGCCGTGTCGCTCAGCAGCCGCGCGGCGACGGCGGCGCCCTCCACATGGTGGCCGTGGTGCCCGGCGTTCATGTGCCACAGCTCGTGGCCGAGGATCACCAACTGGTGGTCGGGCGCGGTGCGTTCCTCGATGACGACGAGGTCCTGGTCGGCCATGTCGAGCCAGAGGCCGCTGGCCGTGCCCGGCGGGAAGGGAGCCGTGCGGAACTGGACGGGACGGCCGCGCCGCCGGCTCATGCCGTCGCACAGCGCGGCGTAGAGGGCGGCGGGTTCCGCCGGCGCCGGGAGCGACAGCTCCGCGACCAACTCGCCGCACAGGCGGCGCATATCCCTTCCGATGCCCACGGTTCTCTCCCGGATCACGACTCGGGCCGCTTGACGCTCTCCAGGAGCATGTCCAGCCACTCGGCGACCTTGTCCCGGTGCTGGTCGGTGGGCAGCTGGGCCGCCCGCCAGGCTATGCCGCGCACGCCGTGGTCCTGCAACAGCCGCTCCAGGGGGTCGTCGGCGGCCTCGGCCGTCGCGCGCTCGCCGTCCGCGAGTTGCTGGAGGAGCTCCTGCTCGGAGCGCTGGAGGGCGTTCGCGAGCGCCTCCGGGTCCTCGGCCGTGAGGAACCCGGCATGCACGCCGAAGAAGCGCTGAATGGCGTCGCAGTGCTCCATGGTGGGGCGCCGGTCGCCGTTGATGAGGGCACCCGCCTGCTGTCGCGACATGCCCGCGCCGTCGGCGATCTCCTGCTGGGTGTACTTGCGCCCGTTGGGTTTGAGCCGGGTGCGGCGCAGCAGGTCCAGTCGCTGCAGGAAACGGGCCTGCACGTCCGGCTCTCCGGCGGGCACTCCGCTCAGCAGGGCCTTCACCACCGGCTCCGGGACGCCCGACTCGACCGACAGCCGCGCGACGTCGAAGATCTGCTCGTGCGGCACGCCCAGCCGGTCGGCGAGCGCGGTGACACGGGCCACGACGGCCGGCAGCAGACCCGGCGCCGCGGTTCCCGGCACCTCGAAGCCATCCGTCACCGACAGGTCTCCTACGTCTCGCTCAGGTCGTTCTTCTCGCTTGCCCGGAACCAACCGGAGAGTAGCCGTTCTCTCGAACAGACATCCAGGTCTCGCCACAACTGTGGCGAGATTCAGCCGTCAACGAGCGCCAAATGCCACGATAGTTGACACGTCGGAAGCGGGGCAGCAGGATCAAGGCGCCACGTGAAGGCCGCAAGGGCAAGAGGGGTGACCTCCCGATGGCGTTTCAGGCAGGAGGGCAGCGGTCGCAGCCGCGGCCCCTCCCCGAGAGTCCGGAAGCACGGGCGTATCTGCAGGACTATGCCACGCTCCTCGAAGCCGTCCCCTTCCCGTCCGTCGTCTTCGACCACCGCTGGGACGTGGTGCTCGCCAACAGCGCGTTCAGGACACTGTTCAGCGGGGTGGCATCCCATCCGACGGCCATGCCCTGCGACAACTTCCTGCGGTTCGTGCTGTTCCATCCGGAGGCGGGCACCATCCTCGGCGAGCACGAGTCGAGCTGGTGCCTGCCGATGCTCGCGCACTTCGCCGCGGCCGTGGAGCGGCACGGGCACGACCACGGGCTGCAGTCCATCCGCCGGGACATCGCCCAGGACCCGATCATGGAGGCCGCCTACCGGGACGGCCTGCCGCACTGGATCCGCGCGGCCGGACCGCGCGCCGTGGAGCACGACGGGGCGGTGCGGCCGTTGCTCCACCCCGACCCGCGCTGGGGCACCGACTGCCGGGTGGTGGGGGAGACCCCCAAGACCCTGCAGGAGATGGGGTACTCCCGGCTGACCCTGGTGCTGCGCGAGGCCCGCCGCCCGGCGCCGGCCGGCCGGCCCCCGCGCCGCGCCCGGCGCACGGCGAACCACCTCAGCGTGGTACCGGAGCTGCCGGCGTAAGGCCGCCGCGGAGGCCCCGGCTCCGTCGGTGTTCAGGTCACCGACGGCGCCGGGGCCCGTTCCTGCCGTCCGGCGGCCTCACGGTCGCGCGGGTCAGGCCGCAGTACGGCGGCGGTGGCCACGGCGGCAGGGCCCACCACGGCGGCAGGGTCTACAGGGTCACCCGCAGCGCGATCAGCCGTGCCGTCGACTCCTGGACGCACCGCTCGGCCAGCTCCCTGGCCGCATCCCGGGCCCCGTCCTGCACGGCGCGGACGAGGGAGCGGTGGCGGTCGGCCACCTCCTCGCGACAGGCGTCCTCCCCGAGGACGAGACACAGCAGTGCCCCGAC
>NZ_PQSR01000015.1 GCF_002920635.1 Streptomyces sp. Ru72
GCGACTCCCTCCGGTGCGGTCCCTGCTCCTACGCGGCCGGGCCCTCGTACGGCAGCAGTTCCGGACGCTTGGCCGGGCGGCCGTCGCCGGACGGTGTGACACCCGCCTAGGTTCCCCCTGCACGTAGGGTAGGGGGTGCGTGCGGCAAGGGGGGCGGCGCAATCCGAGCACTAAAGGGAGCACCACCCCGATGGCCGTCAGCCTCTCGTAGACCTCTACCTGCGCAAGAGCAAGAGCTTGCGGAGGACGACCGCCGCCGGGAGCAGTCCACCGACACGCAGGAGGCCGCCGGGCGTCGCTGGGCCGACCGCAACGGCTACACCGTCCGTCATGTGTGGGCAGTCTCGGCCGCCGGCTGCACGGCGGATGCCAAGCGTCCTGACTTCGACAAGGCGCTAGCAGCGCTACGGAACCGTGAGACCTCGGCGCTGTCGTGCTACAGGGTACGTCTACCAGGTGGCGCTGATCCCGGCCGGCAGTGCCGGTTCCTCTCGGCCCCCGGAGTCCGGCGGCGGCCGGTCGAAGGCAGGCCCACCTCCTCAGGGGGCAGGCCCGTCCATGGTGGGCATGCCACAACAGGACCTTGGCCGTGGCGCCGATGTACGCGGGGGCGGGACCGACCTGGTGCCGCAGCTCCCGCGACCGCTGCCGGACGCGGGAGCGGGCACGGCCCCGGCCCGGAGCTCCTCGGCGAGCCCGGCACCGTTCGGGGAGACCGTCAGCGGGCGGGGTCGACGCGCAGCACGGGCATCGGCGTCTGGGCGGCGCTCTCGGGCAGGCGCACCGTCAGTGAGTGGCTGCCGCGCTCGAACTCGAGCGGCTCCGGGTGGCCGAGCATCCGGACCGAACCGATCTCCTGCGGGAACAGTGTCAGGTCCCTGCCCAGGGAGCGTACGTCGATCCGGCCGCCCCGCACGCCGCCGAGCGCAGTCACGTACAGGTGCTCCTTGCGTGTGGTGAAGCGCAGGTCCTCGGGCTGGTAGGTGGCCTGGGTGGAGTCGGTGAACTGGCCGTCCTTGATCTGGGTCGGTCCCTCGCCGTACACCGTCCAGGGTCGCGAGGCGTAGATCGCCTCGCCGTTGACGCCCAGCCACGCGCCGATCTCGCGGAGCAGGCCGGCCTCGTGCTCGGGGATGGAGCCGTCGGCGCGCGGGCCGATGTTCAGCAGCAGGCAGCCGTTCTTGCTGACCGTGTCGACGAGGGTGGCCAGCAGTTCGGGGCCGCTCTTGTAGTCGTGGTTTCCGATATGGCACCAGGAATTGCGCGACACCGAGGTGTCGGACTGCCAGGGGTCGGGGCGCAGCGTCGCGCTCACGCCGCGCTCGACGTCGTACACCGCCGTGCCGGGCACGAACGCGTCGTGCTTGTAGGCCAGAACAGGGCCGCGGCCGGCACCGGCGAGGGTGTTGTAGTAGTAGGCGGCGAGCCGGGGCAGGTAGGGCTTGAACGCCTGCTGCTGGATCCACCAGTCGAAGTAGAGCAGTTCGGGCTGGTACCGCTCGACCAGCTCCGCGGTGCGCGCCAGCCAGTCGTCCAGGAAGTCCCGGGTGGGCGGCAGTTCCTCGGCCTGCGCGGGGCCGTACAGGGCAGCGTGGCGACCGGCGCGCACGTCGGAGTCGAAGCGCATGCCGCCGTTCATGAACCACCAGTGCTCGGCGCGGTGCGAGGACAGCCCGAACACCATCGACTGGGCGCGCACCGCTTGGGCGAGTTCGCCGATCACGTCGCGCTTGGGGCCCATCGCGGTCGCGTTCCACGGGTTCAGCGCCGTCTCGTACATGGCGAACCCGTCGTGGTGTTCCGCCACCGGCACCACGTACTGCGCCCCGGCCTGCCGGAACAGGCTCGCCCATTCGTCCGCGTCGAAGTTCTCGCCGGTGAGCAGCGGGATGAAGTCCTTGTAGCCGAACTCGTTCTGCGGCCCGTAGGTCTCGCGGTGGTGGGCGTACTCGGGCTGGTCGGCCAGGTACATGTTGCGCGCGTACCACTCGTTGCCGAACGCCGGGACGCTGTAGGGGCCCCAGTGGATGAAGATGCCGAACTTGGCGTTGCGGTACCAGTCGGGAACCCGGTAGTCGGCCAGGGATTCCCAGGTCGCGCGGAACGGGCCGTCTGCGACGCGCTGATCGACGGCGTCGAGGACCGAGGCGATGCCCGTCCTGGTCGTACGGTCTGCGGTCATGTTGTCTCCTCTGGACGATGGGGTCCGCGAGCGTCGTGCCCGTCGGGCTTCTTCTGGGACATGGACGGGCTCCCTGTCAGGCCTGCCTGGAGCGCGTACGCCGTGTCGTCGGCCTTGCCGCCGGAGTCGAAGTAGATCGAGGCGGCGTTGAAACCGCCCGCCTTCATGTTCTGCGGTACGTCCCGCCAGGCATCCGGACTGGGAAGGCGCCAGTAGCGGAACTCACCGGACTACGCGTACAGCCGTGTGCCGTCGATCTTCAGGAAGCAGTCGTCGTAGGCGATGGAGTGGGCGGCGGGGCCTTTCGCACTCCCGGGCCGATCGCCCGCCCGGACGGAGGCGGGCGGATGGGCCGCGCTTGAGCACTTGGGGGGTGCACGAAAGTCCTTTCCCACCGCATCCGGCGCGAAGAACACCGGCAACGAGCTGAAGATACCGTGCGTGTGTGTCGCCGAGTTCATCGTGCAGGGCGGTGGGGCGAGCCAAGGAACACACACGTCACATAGTCATCAACCCGAGCATTGTCTTTTGTTTCGGATCCGTTGACTTAGAGGTAGTCCCGCGGCCACCACCGGGTTCGGCCTGGTCGCTGCCGCGGCGTCCGACGAACTACTCGTGGCCGGTCGTCCTGCGGAGCCACTGCGCGCACAGGGAGGTCCACGTGCCGGCGGGCGTCATGTCCTGGGCCAGTCCCACGCCGTGTCCGCCGGTGGGGAATACGTGCAGTTCGACCGGGACCCGCAGGGAGGCCAGGCGCCGGGTCAGGGACAGGGCGTGGTCGACCCCGACGGTGTCGTCGTCCGCGCAGTGCCAGATGAAGGTCGGGGGGGTCTGCGGGACGGCGATCAGCTCGATGGAGACCGCGCGGCGCTGTTCCGGCGTCGAGCCGGGGCCGAGGAGCGGGTCGCTGTCCGGTTCGCCGGCTGCGGCGGGGCCGAAGTTGTGCCATGACGTCGCCGGGTAGCAGAGCACCGCGAACGCGGGCCGCTCGTCGTCGGCCGTGTCCGGGCCGGCGGCGAGGTGGGCGGCGAGGTGGCCGCCCGCGGAGAAGCCGAGGACCCCGATGCGCGACGGGTCGACCCCCAGCCCCGGCGCCTGCGAGCGCGCCTCACGCATCGCCGCCCGTGCCGAGTCCAGCGGCGCGGGGTGAAAGTCCTGTGGCCCCACCGGGTACTCCAGCACCCAGGCGGCGAATCCGAGCCGGTTCAGCCACTGTGCGACGGGCTTCCCCTCGTGCGGGGCAAGGAAGGTGTAGCCGCCGCCCGGCATGACGATCACCGCGGGCGCGCCCGCAGCCGGGCGCGGCGCCTCCGCCGTCAGTGGGTGGAACGTCAGCGCTGCCGCGCCACTGTTCGTGATCCGCAAGTCTGCCATCTGTTGCTCCATCTGTGAGAAGGGGTTTTCTTCGGGGTTTCTTCCGTCGGACCGCCGCGGTCCTGAAGGAGGTGCGGGCCGCACGGAGGCGCGCCCCGGCACCTGCACACGTCAGCGCAACGCGTGTGCGACGGCGGCTCCTTCGCGTACGAAGACGGGTATGCGCTCCAGTGGGGCGTCGGCTTCGGGTGTCGTTCCACCCTCCAGCACGTGTCCGGTGGCCGGGTCGTACCAGAGGGCGCCGGAAGGCAGGTAGACCCGGCGGGTGCGCGCGCCCGGCTCGTACACCGGTGCCACCAGCACGTCGCGGCCGAGCAGGAACTGGTCGTCCACGTCCCAGGCGCGTTCGTCCTCGGGGAAGCGGACCCGGACCGCGTGCGGCCCCAGGGCTCGACGCGGAGGATCTCTTCGGCGGTGTGACGTTCCAGGCCATCCGCGCTGATGCTGTAAGGCAAGGCGATTCCTCTTGTTCTTCTGACGCCCGGCCCCGTGTGGGAGCACACGGGGCCGGGGTCGGTCATCCGGTGGTCAGGCGACGGTGCCTGTGACCGTGTCGCCGGACCTGGTCACGTGGTACGTGACGGAGGCCCCGCTCCAGAAGTCGAACTTCAGGGTCACGGTCGCGCCGTCGGTGAGGGTCTGCAGGTACTCGGAGGTCAGCTTGATCGCGCCGTTCGGGTAGTCCGGCGTGAAGTGCCTGTTGAACTCCTGGTACGGGGTCCAGGTGTAGGGGCCGGCGTTGCTGCCGTCCGCGTACCGGGACTCCATGGTGGCCAGTACGTCGCCCTTGAACTGGGTGGGGATGGTCAACGAGTCGGTCGTGCCGGTCGCGTCGGACTGCACCGGCAGGTCGTTGGTGATCACGTGGAACGTCCAGGGCACGCCCCGGGAGAACCGCGCCTGGAAGGTGGCGTTCTCGCCGAGCGCCCGGTCGCCGCCCAGTCGGGTGAGCAGCGTGGGGGTCAGCGTGAGCTGGTCACCGGACACCGTGTAGTCCACGCCGGGACGCAGCCGGGTGTCGCCCTGCCACAGGCCCCGGAAGGACAGGCCGTTGAGGTTGAGGGTGACGGTGTGCGCGGCGACCGGCGCGGACTTCGGCAGGAACACCTGGTCGGTGGACGCGGTGCCGGAGCGGGTGTGCCAGCTCGCCCTGATCAGCGCGGCCAGCTCGGGATCGCGCCACTGGAGGGTGTTGCGGTTGAGGAACGAGCCGGCGTCCCACAACGCGGTGGTGATGCCGTTGATCCGCGACTCGTAACCCAGTTGCTCGAAGTACTTGAACGCCTCGCCCCGCTCGATCTGGTCGGGCTTGGTGAAGTCCGGGTAGGACAGCGTGCCGTACTCGCCCAGGTACACCGGGATGCCCTTGGCCACGAAGGTGTCGTGCATCTGTGTGAACGCGGTGAGCAGATCCTTCTGGACGGCCTCGTTGTACGTGGTGTAGCCGCTGTTGTTCACGCTGAACATCCAGAGGCTGTAGTAGTGCATCGTGGCCCCGAGGTTCGGGTCCTTCAGCCTGGTGATCGTCGTGTACAGCTCGTTCATCTTCTGCTGCTCGATCGGGCTGGTGTTCTGGTCGGGCAGCAGCAGTACGCGGGTGGCGTTGCCGCCCCCGGACTTCCGGACGATCGTGTGGAACGAGGTGTTCAGCTCATCCATCGCCTGGGTCTTCTGCGCATCGGTGGCGTTGTCGCTGAACTGCGGCTCGTTGACGCTCTCGAACAGCAGCTTGCGCGGCTCGTCCTTGAACGCGGCCGCGATCTGCTGCCAGGTCGAGTCGAACCGGGCGAGCACCGCGTCGTGGTCGGCGGTGGTGATGTTCTTGATCCACTGCCACGAGTCGTGGTGCACGTTCAGGTCGACGTACAGGCCGTCCTCGATGGCCCAGTCCACGACCTGCTTGACCCGCGCCATGTACTTCGGGTCGATCGTGTAGGGCGCGGTGGTGTCCTGGGCGTTGCTCCAGGTCACCGGGATCCGCACACTGCGGTAGCCGGCCGCCTTGACCGCGTCGAACGTCGCCTTGGTGGTGAGCGGGCTGCCCCACGACGTCTCGGTCGGGAAGGCGTCGAGGGTGTTGCCCAGGTTCCAGCTCGGCTGCATCGCCGCCACCACGGCCCGCGCGCCGGTGCGGGCCTTCGCGTCCACGGTGGTGCTCGCGGTGGTGTTCGCGACAGTGTTCGTGGCGGTGTCGGCCAGGGCTGAGGCGCTGGGTACACCAACCGCGGTGATCAAGGCCAGGGGCAGGCTCACCAGCAGCCACAGCCGCCGGCCGGCTCTCCCCGGGCGGGGACTTCCGGTCATGTTCGGTGCCTCTCGATCGTCGGGATTTCCTCGTGCACGCGGTTGCCGTGCACAGGTTGGGGGGACGGGTGCGGCGGTCAGGAGACTCCGCCGGTTTCCGTCGTGCCGGAGCGGGTCATGTGTCACGACTCCGGGGTGAGCGGCTGGTAGTCGAACCAGTCGACGTGGACGGTGCCGGCCGCGGCGTAGACGCCGATGACGCGACCGGTGAAGCCGCCGGCCACCTCGGTGGACAGGTAGCGGCCGTCGAGTGAGGCCAGCGCGGTGACCGTGCCGTCCGGCTCCTCGAATCCGAGCGTGACGAGGTCGGGGCCGCTGCCCGGGTAGTCCCGCGCCGGGGGCGTGACGTCCACCCGCAGCACCACCGGGCCCGCCGGCGCGGGTCGGGACGCGACCACGCTGCGCACCGAGCCGAGGCGGGCGACCACGCGCACCTCGCTGTCGGCGACCTCCACCTCGTAGTGGTGCAGCTCGTCCAATCGCACCGCCAGGCCGCCGGCGCCCTCGGTCGCGTCGACCAGGGCGCTGGCCCGACACGTGTGGTGCTGCTGGCGGCGGCCGACGAACACCACGTCCCGGTCGTCGAGCGACGCTCCCCGGGCCCGCAGGCTCAGCCACCCGGGGCGTTCGCCGGTGGTGATCAGCTCGGCCGGGCGGTCGCGCAGCGAGACCCACTGCGGGGCGAGCCGCTCGTCGTCGAAGTCGTCGCGCACCGGCACAGGGGGCGCGGGGTACAGCGGCCAGTTCGGGACGGTCAGCTCCAGGTCGGGCGAGCCGACCACCGGCCAGCCCTCCTCGTTCCAGATGACCGGGGCGAGGTAGGTCTCACGGCCGAGCACATGCCAGCCGGGGGTGCCGCCGTTCGGGCGGACGCCGAGCAGTACCAGCCACCAGGAGCCGTCCGGGCCCTGTACGAGGTCGGCGTGGCCGGTGTTCTGCACCGGGTGCTCGCGTCCGCGGTGGGTGAGGATCGGATTGTGCGGGCACGGCTCGAAGGGCCCGTTCGGGGACGTGCCACGGGCGATGGAAACGGCGTGCGCACGCTCGGTGCCGCCCTCGGCGATCATCAGGTACCAGTGCTCGCCGATGTGGTAGAGGTGCGGGGCCTCGGGGTAGCGGGCGCCGGGGGTGCCGGACCAGACGTCCTTGGTTTCGCCGGTCACCTTGCCGGTGGTCGGGTCGAGCCGGACCTGCCGAACGCCGGCGCAGGTGCACCAGCAGGTGCCGTCCTCGTCCCAGGCGAGGTCCGGGTCGATGCCGGGCACTTCCGGCAGCCGGACGGGGTCGGACCACGGGCCGGCCGGATCGGTGGCGGTGACCAGCAGGTTCCCGTAGCCGCTGACGTTGGTGACGATCAGGTGGAACACTCCGTCGTGGTGCCGGAGGGTGGGCGCGTAGACGCCGGCGGAGGACGGCGAGTCCAGCGGTAGGACCAGTTGCTCGGGCCGGTCCAGCGCGTTGCCGATCTGCGTCCAGTTGACCAGGTCGCGGCTGTGGAAGACCGGCACGCCCGGGAAGTACTCGAAGCTGGAGCAGGCGAGGTAGTAGTCGTCGCCGACCCGGCACACCGTGGGGTCGGGGTGGAACCCGGGGATGACCGGATTGCTGACGGCGGTGGTCGCCTGGTGCTGGTCGGGCACACTCGTTCCTCTCCAGGGCAGCTGGCCCTGTTCTGGTCGTCGTTCGACGGGAGGGGCGGCCCGGCGAGGCGCCGGGCCGCCCGATGCGGTTCAGCCGACAGGTGTCAGCCGAACGTCCACTGCTGGTTGCTCTGGTTCGAGCCGCAGGTCCAGAGCTGCACCTTGGTGCCGTTCGCGGTGCCGAACCCGTTCACGTCCAGGCACAGCCCCGTCAGCACGTTGCTGATCGTGCCGTTGGAGTTGACGTTCCACTGCTGGTTGGCGCCGCCGTTGCACTGCCAGATCACGGCGGCGGTGCCGTTCGTCGTGCCGTTGCCGTAGTCGTCCAGGCACATCGGGGTGGAGGTGTTGGCGTAGAGGCGGAACTCCTTGGCCGAGGTGCGCGTCAGGGTCTGGGCCGTACCGCCGTTGCAGTCCCAGATCTGGGCCTGCGTCCCGGCGGTGGTGCTGCTGTTGTTGATGTCCAGGCACTTGCCCGAGCCGACCGCGTGCAGCGCGCCGGTGCTGCCGCCGCTGCTCGGGTGCATCTGCACCACGACCACCGAGTACGCGGGAACGGTCTGGGTGGTGGCGGTGCCGCTGGTGGACGACGTGATCGACGTGCCGTTCTTCTGGTAGGTGTACACGGTCGGGGCGGCCGAGGACGGTGTGAACCCCTTGTAGGACAGGGACACCGTGGTGCTGTTGTTCGGGTCCTTGTTGATCAGCATCACGTTCACGTCGCCGTTGCCGCGGTGCACCGCGTGCGCGGAGATCAGCGAGGTGGAGCTGCTGGTCTGGATCAGCGAGTCGCCGGACTGGGCCAGCTTGCTGATCATCGAGATGCCGTAGTAGGGCGCGAACGGGGTGTCCACCGCCGGCTCGCAGGACGCGCCGCTGGAGAGCACGCCCCCGTCGCCGTAGTCGGTGGCACCGTCCACAGTGGTCACCTGGGAGCAGTCGGTGCCGTTGTGCATGGCCCAGTAGTCGACCGTGAACGCGCCGTTCTCCGCCCAGGTCAGCATCTGGTCAGGGGTGAACAACGCGTTCGGGGCGGTGTCCTTGTCCCTGTCGGGGGCTGTCTCGGTGATGGCGATGCCCACGTTCGGCGCGTTGCTGCCGGCGTACTGGTTGATCAGCGACCGCACCGTGGCGGCCATGTCCGGGACCTGGGCCTGCGGCTTGGTCAGCAGATCGGCTTCGCTGGTGCTCGACGGGTAGTGGTGCACGATCACGAAGTCGATCTTCGGGCCGGCGATCGACAGGACCGTGTGGTTCCAGTCCATGGTGTCGCCGGGACCGACGATGCCGTCCGGCCAGCTCCCGGGCGTGGTGAGCACCGCCCCGATCTTGATGCTGGGGTCGACCGCCTTCATCGCCGAGATGAACTGCAGGAGGTTGTTGGCGTAAGTGGTGGCGCTGTGGCTGGAGTGCTTGTCCGTCTCCCACTGCGCGCCGTACTCGCCGTTGCCGGGGATCTCGTTGCCGATCTCCCAGTACTTGACGCCGTAGCCCTTGGTGATGTTGGCGTACCGCACCCAGTCGGCCGCCTCCTGCGGGGTGCCCGACCCGTAGTCCGCGGTGATGATCGGCTGCGCGTGCGCCGCCCGGACGGTGCCCATGAACGAGTCGAAGTCGGTGTTCGGGGCGACGAAGCCGCCGTCGGCGGTGTTGGTCTGCCAGTGGTAGATGTCGGCGTAGCTGCCGCCCGGGTAGCGCATCATCCCGACACCGGCGTTGCTGAGCAGGCCGGGGATGTCCGAGCGGTTCATGTTGGCGTCGTAGACCTGGGTGTTCAGGCCGGGGGTGGTGGAGGAGTAGTTCGCCAGCCAGTGGGTGGTGTCGACCGTCACCGCCGCCGAGGTGGTGGCGGTGGCGGCGGTGGCTGCCGGGGCGGCGGCGGTGAGCGCGCCGACGGACAGGGCGGCGGCGGTGAGCGTCAGAGCGGCGGCTGGGGCGAGCAGGCGATCACGCGCTGCGCGCAGGAACCGTTTCACGAAACCCTCCATTGGGTCGTGGTTCGGGCAGGGATGTGGTGGTGCTCCCGCCTGCGGAACGGCGGGTTTCCAGCCGTGCGCGCAGGCACGGCAGGCAGGGGTGGGGGGCGGAGCCCTCATCGCACTGTGGGGCGGCCCCGTGGGGTGGGCGCTGGTCGGTTCAGGGGTGGGCGCGGGTCAGCTCAGGCGGAGCAGGACGGCCGACGGGGCCGTGGGCAGGGTCAGCGTGAGTTCCGCCGTACCGGGGTTCCAGGCGGTGGTGACGCGGGTTTCAGCGGGGAAGACCGGTGTCGCGACCGCCGGGGTGTCCCGCAGGTGCGGCAGGTGCAGGGTGGTGGTCGGGTCGGCGCCGGGGCGGCGCCACGCGGTCAGGTAGGTGGCGGCCGGGGTGCGCAGGGCGAGCGCCACCCAGGGGTCGTCCCAGGCCGGCAGGGCCAGCGGCCACACCGGCAGCGCGCCCGGCAGGTCGGCGCGCAGGTCGCGGTAGACCGCCACCGCCTGGTGCACCAGGGCGCGCGACTCCGGTCCCGGGCCGGCCAGCCGTCCGGACAGGTGGATCCGCCCGAGCAGCGCGCTCACCAGCGTGAACGCCACCTCGTCCGGGGTGTCGTCGGGCTGCGGGCAGGCCCACACGGCGCCCTGTTCAGGGGTGACGGCGGTCGGCGCGGCAGCCGCGATCGGCGCGTAGAGCAGCAGGTTCTGCTGGTCGCTGGTGGACAGCAGTTGCATACGGGACAGCAACGCGTGGTCCGCGCGCATGCCGCCGGACGCGCAGTCCTCCAGCACCAGGTGCGGGTGCCGGTCCAACACGCCGTCCAGGCAGGCCAGGTGCGCCCGGTGGTGGCCGAGCGCCCCGGCGGCCGGGACCTCGGCGGGGTGGCCGGAGGTTCCGGTGCCGGCGTCGATGTTGTGGTGGTGGCGATCGGGCTGCGCACCCCGACCACCTCGGGCTCCAGCCACAGGCCGGGCACCATGCCGCGCTCGCGGATCCGGTCCAGCACCTCGTGGACGCCGCGCGGACCGGGGAACCGGGTGGTGGACGGCTCCCACTCGCCGACGCTGTCCCACCAGCCGGCGCTGTCGTCGTACCAGCCGGCGTCGATCACGAAGTACTCCGCGCCGGCGTCCGCGGCGGCGTCCACCAGCGGCAGCAGCTTCTCGGTGGTCGGGTCGCCCATCAGGCAGTTCATGTAGTCGTTGAAGATCACCGGAAGGTGCTCGTGGTCCGGGTGCGGGCGGCGGCTCGCGTGGTGTTGTAGGTGTTGCCATCGGCCGGCTTGACGGTGAGGTCGACGCCGAGGGCCTTGTTCATGGCCTGATAGAAGGAGTTCCCCGCGGGGGGAACGGTCCCCCATAACGGGGTGACCGCGGTGTAGCTGCCGCCCTTGCCCGGCACCCCGGAGACCGTCGCGACCTGGTCGGTGGGGTAGCGCAGGAACCCCGGGTCGGTCGCGGCCCCGTTGCCGCCACCCGACACGGACGGGATGTCCGGCTTCACGGCCGTGCTGGGCACGTGGGCCGGCAGCGCCGCCTTCAGACCCGACTTGGTGTTCGCACCGGTCTTCTGCTGCGTGCCGCCTCCGCAGGCGGACAGCAGCGGCGCCATCGCGGCGGCTCCCGCGACCGACGCGGCCGTACCGATGAAGGTTCTGCGATTCAGCTGACTACTCATGTGGAGGCGGCCCTTCCCACGGTGAAGCGTCGAAGCGCTTAGACGACAGGCGGGACCGTATCGACCGTTCTTCTGCCGGACAAGGGGAGAAAGCAAGGCAAAAAAATCCTTTCTGCTTTCGTTGCCAGCCCGAGGCAGCCGCTGGCAGCGTCGATGCGCTTCGACTCCTGCTCCATCCCACTCGCTAGGGGTCAGCCGCGTGAGTCCCCCATCCGTCTCCGCTGTCGAAAACTTTCCGTTCCAGGATTCGGCGCTGCTCTTGCGGACGCGCGTCGGCGACTTGCTCGAACGACTCACCCTCCTGACCGACACCGGCACCCGCCCCGGAAGCGAAGTCGTCCAGGCGCAGCCCTCGCCCCCGGACCACGTGTCCGCACTGATCGGCCAGTCGTAGTCGTCGAAGTCGGCGGCCCTGGTGCGATGGTCGACAACTGTCCGTGGTCCGGGAGCGGTTCCGGCAGGCTCTCCTGGAACTCAGGGCCGACGAACGCCTCCCCGCGGCCGTCCTCGTGCCGATCACCGGCAGCCGCTACATGTGGACGACCGTCACCCAGGAGTCCCCGCACCGCTGGACGGCGTGCACGACCTGCACCTCACCCTGCACGGGGACTTCCGGCTGGCCGCCTTTCGCCTCGCCTCACCCCAGGCAGTCGCGGACTGAGACCGGGCGGCCCGCTCCCCGAGGGGCGGGCCGCGCCCGCGCCGACCCGGGAACGACCGGGCCCGACCGTGGCGTCGGCTTGCTCGGTGGTCATGCACCGGATGTGCTGCTGCCGCCGCACACATCCTGCGGCGCGATCCCGGCCTCCGACGAGGCGGGCCGCGTGGGGCTACCGCAGGAAAGTTTCGTCGCCTGTGGGCGGAGAGAGATAATGTGACGTGGGCGGGTGCCCGGTCCGGCTGTGCGGCAACCGCTAAGGTGCCGCACACGCAGGGCAGGGCTGCCGGTCGCTCAGCCGGCCATGGGGGCGGCGAGGACGCGAAGGATCGGAAGGCGGCTTTGGCTGACGAAGCAGCGGAAGGACTGGCGGATGGTGGCGAACGTCCCGGGGGTGACTCCTCCCGGCCGGTGACGATCGCGTTCATCGCCGAGTCGGCGGGCGTATCGGTTCCGACCGTCTCGAAGGTGCTCAACGGCAAGTCGGGGGTGTCGCCCGGCACCCGTGCCCGCGTCGAGGAGCTGATCGACCGGTACGGCTACCGCAAGCTTTCGGGGGCCAATCGCAACAACGTGGTGGAGCTGGTGTTCCGCGAGCTGGAAAGCATGTGGGCCGTGGAGATCATCCGGGGCGTGGAGCGGGTGGCCAGCAAGCACCGCGTGGGGCTGATGGTCTCGCGCTTCGGCCTGCACGACTCACCCGCTCCAGCCTGGGACGACACCGTGGCCCGCCGCCCGAACTGCGTGCTGTCGGTGGCGCAGCTCTCCGCGGCCGAGCGCGAGCAGCTCCGGGCGAAGGGCATTCCGTTCGTCGTCTTCGATCCGACCTGTGAACTGCCGGACGACGTCCCCTTCGTCGGCGCCACCAACTGGTCCGGCGGCCGGGCCGCGACCCGCCACCTGACCGAGCTGGGCCATCGCCGCATCGCGATGATCAGCGGACCGCAGGACGTGCTGTGCTGCGCTGCCCGGCTGGACGGCTACCGCTCGGCGCTGCAGGCCGCCGGTCTGCCGGCCGATCCGGACCTCGTGGTCCACGCCAAGCTCACCCGGGAGGACGGCTACGCCGCGGCGCACGACCTGCTGTCCCGCCCCGACCGTCCCACCGCGATCTTCGCCGCGAACGACCTCCTGGCGCTCGGGGTCTACCAGGCCGCGCGCGAAGCCGGCCTGTGCATCCCCGAGGACCTGAGCGTGGTCGGTTTCGACGACCTGCCGGCGGTCTCCTGGGTGGACCCGCCATTGACCACCGTCCACCAGCCGCTGACCGAGATGGCCATCGCGGCGACCGAACTCGCACTGACCCTCGGCCGCGGTGAGCAGGCACCCCAGACCGGGCTGGAGATCGCGACGACCCTCACCGTACGGGAGAGCACGGCGCCACCGAAGGGCTGATGGCTCCGCCGCCGGACCGCGGGGCCAGTCGGCCAGGCCGCCAGAGAGGGGATGATCTGTCGGCGCACCGTCCAGATCGAGTTGACCAGGAGATCTGGAGTCTCCGTCAAACCCGGAACAGTTCACCGCGTTCAATGGGTGCATGGGAGCCGAGCGGGGCTCCGGGTCAGGGCCCCACCCGTCGCCAGTCCGTCACAGGGCCGGGGTTTGTGTGGTCCGCAGGGGTGACCCAGAAGGCTTTGCCCAGCTCAGCGCTAACCTGGGCGCCTGTCCGGCCGTCGCCCGAGGAGCGGCCGGTCAGCCGCCGCCCTATCCACGGCAGCAGATGCTGCCGGGTGAAGCGGACGTCCGCGGTCCGGCGGGCGACCCAGTTCGGCGGCGCGGTCGGGGGCGGCGGCGTGCGCCACTCCGTGTCCTCCGCCTCGTACCCCAGCGTCTGCCACACGGCTTCCGCCACCCGGCGGTGTCCCTCGGCCGTCAGGTGCAACCGGTCCACGTCCCACAGGCGCGGGTCGGCGAGCGACGGTGCGCCGTACAGGTCGACGACGAGCGCGCCGTGCCGCGCGGCGAGGTCGTCGACACAGGCGAACAGCTCCTCCATACGGGGCCGGAAGCGCTCGAGGACCGGGCCCTGCCGGCCGGGGCTGCGCATCAGGACGAGCTGTTTGCACGACGGGGCGAGCCGCTCCACGGCCTCCGTGAGCAGCGCCCGTACGCGCCCCATGTCGCACTTGGGCCGCAGCGTGTCGTTGAGCCCGCCGACCAGCGTGACCACGTCGGCCCCCATCGCCGCGGCGAGGTCCACCTGCTCGTCGACGATCTGAGCGATCAGCTTGCCGCGGACCGCGAGGTTGGCATATCGGAATCCGGGGGTCCGTGCGGCCATCCGGCCCGCGAGGACATCGGCCCAGCCGCGGTAGGAGCCGTCGGGCAACAGGTCCGACATGCCCTCGGTGAAGGAGTCGCCGACGGCGACCAGGCTGGAGTAGGTGGCGTTCGTCTGCATGGCGCCGTAGATGCTATCCCAGCCGCCCCCACTCCATACCCACCGGTCGGTCAGCCTGCGCCGGGCCGCTCGTCGCAGGCCCGCCCGCCGCCCTGGCGAGGGCCGCGGCGAAGCCCTCCCGAGGCCCGGGAGCCGGCCCGGGAGCCGCCGTCGGAGTGCGTCGCCGCGGACACCGCGGCGTTGTCAGGCCGGCAGACGGAACGCCAGGGTGTCAGGCCGGCCGGCCGAACAGCTGGCGCAGCACGTCCTCCATCGTCATCAGGCCCGCGAGTCGGCCGTCCGTGCCCAGGACCGCGGCCAGGTGGGTGCGGCTGCGGCGCATGGCCGTGAGGACGTCGTCCAGCGGGGTGGTCTCGCGCACCCGGGCGATGGGCCGCATGTCCCGCAGCCGGAACGGCACGTCCCGTGGTGAGGCGTCCAGGGCGTCCTTTACGTGGAGATAGCCGACGATCCGCCGGCCCTCGTCCACCACCGGGAAGCGCGAGAAGCCGGACCGGGCCGACAGCTGCTCCAGCTGTTCGGGAGTGACGCCCACGCTCGCGTAGACGACGTGCTCCAGCGGCACCACCACGTCCCGTACCGGCCGTCGGCCGAGGACCAGCGCGTCGTGCAGCCTCTCCTGCGCACGGTCGTCGATGAGCCCCGCCGCGCTGGAGTCCTTGACGAGCCGCACCAGTTCGTCGTCCGAGAACGTGGCCGCGACCTCGTCCCGGGTCTGGACCCGCAGCAGCCGCAGCAGCGCGTTCGCGAACGCGTTCACCGCGAAGATGACCGGGCGGAGTGCCCGGGACATGGCCACCAGCGGTGGACCGAGCAGCAGCGCCAGCCGTACCGGCTCCGCGAGCGCGATGTTCTTCGGCACCATCTCGCCCAGCAGCATGTGCAGATACGTGGCCAGCGCCAGCGCGATCACGAACGACACGGCACGCCCCGCGCTCTGGGGCACACCCGCCGCGTGGAACACCGGCTCCAGCAGATGCTCGATCGCCGGCTCGGCGACCACACCGAGGACCAGGGTGCACAGGGTGATGCCCAGCTGTGCCGCCGCGAGCAGCGCCGACACGTGCTCCAGCCCCCACAGCACGCTGCGCGCCCGCCGCTCGCCCGCCTCGGCGCGCGGCTCCACCTGGCTGCGCCGCACGGAGATCAACGCGAACTCGGCGCCGACGAAGAACGCGTTCGCCACCAGCGTCAACAGACCGATCAGCAGCTGGACGACGGTCACCGTTCCCCCTCCTCAAGGGTGCGCGGCGCGTGCATCAGCACACGCGCGGCCCTGCGTCCCGATGCGTCCACCACGTCCAGCCGCCAGCCGCCCACCTCGACGCGGTCACCCTTGACCGGTATGCGGCCCAGTTCCGTCGCGACGAGTCCGGCCAGCGTCTCGTACGGCCCCTCCGGCACCCGGAGCCCCACGCGTGCGAGCTGGTCGACGCGGGCCGAGCCGTCGGCCGAGTACAGCGCCCGGCCGACGGCGTCGAATCCGGCCGACGCCAGGTCGGGCGTCTCGTGCGGATCGTGCTCGTCGCGCACCTCGCCCACGACCTCCTCGACGATGTCCTCCAGCGTGGCGACCCCGGCGGTGCCGCCGTACTCGTCGATGACGACGGCGATGGTGTTCTTGCCGGAGAGCCGGTCGAGCAGCCGGTCGACGGTGAGGGATTCGGGAACGAACAGCGGTTCGCGTATCAGCTGTGCGACGGACCGCAGCGGCCGCTCCTCGGCGGGCACGGTGAGGATGTCCTTGATATGGGCGGTGCCGATGACCGAGTCCAGGCTGCCGCGGTAGACGGGAAACCGTGACAGGCCCGTCGCGCGCGTCGCGTTCGCCACGTCCTCGCAGGTCGCCTGCGCGTCCAGGGCGACGACCTGCACGCGCGGGGTCATCACGTTCTCCGCGGTCAGGTCGGCGAGGTTCAGGGTGCGGACGAACAGCTCGGCGGTGTCCGCCTCCAGAGCGCCCTCTTTCGCGGAGTGCTGGGCGAGCGCCACCAGTTCCTGGGGGCCCCGCGCGGAGGCCAGCTCCTCGGCCGGCTCGAGGCCGAAGCGGCGCACCACGCGGTTCGCCGTGTTGTTCAGATGTGTGATGAAGGGGCGGAACACGCGGCTGAACCAGCGCTGCGGCCCGCCCACCCGCTTGGCCACGGCCAGCGGCGAGGAGATCGCCCAGTTCTTCGGCACCAGCTCGCCGACCACCATCAGGAACACCGTCGACAGGGCCGTGCCGATGACCAGGGCCACGGACGGGGCAGCCGAGCGGGGCACGCCCAGTGCCTCGAGGGGGCCCGCGATCAGCTTGGCGATCGACGGCTCGGAGAGCATGCCGACGACCAGGTTGGTGACCGTGATCCCGAGCTGCGCGCCGGAGAGCTGGAACGTCAGGTTCCGTACGGCCTTGAGGGCGCCCGCCGCGCCGCGCTCACCGCGCCGTGCCGCATCCTCCAGCTCGCTGCGCTCGACCGTGGTGAGGGAGAACTCCGCCGCGACGAAGACACCGCACGCCACCGAGAGCAGAACCGCCGCCAGCAGGAGCAGCACTTCGGTCATCGGGTCACCTCCGTCCCAGGATCAGCCAGGGGCGCGGGGACCGCGCGATCTCGGGTACTGGGAGGCTCGCCCATGGACGGACGCTCACACCTTTCATGGTGGGACGGGTTGACCCCGACAGGGGGGCAGCTTGGCCTCTCCATGGTAAAGGATCGGCAAAGTGGCACCTGTGAGTCAGTCGGGGAGCGGCTCGACCCACCTGCCGGTGCTCCTCGGGCGCGTACCCGGCCGCCCGCCACGCATGGTGCGCCGTCCCGTTGCGCTGCGGCCATCGCGTCCCCGCGGCCCCCGAGCCGCACGAACCGCTCCTCCGCCGCGGACAGCGCCGCCCCACCGATGCCCTGCCGGCGCCACTGCGGACGCACCGCGAGCCGGTACGGGCGCAGCGCGCCGGCCGTCGAACCCTGGCTGGTCACAAACACGCTTACAGCGGTTTGACCCAGCGCCGCCAGTGGTCCTCGCGATGGTAGCCACTGGCGGCCCACGTGTGGTGGGCCCGCTCGTTGGCTTCCAGGACCATGGCGTCGACGCGTCGCCCGCCCAGGGCGGCGAAGCGTTGTTCAGCGGCCGCCAGCAGGGCGGTGGCGATGCCCTGCCGGCGGTGGTCCGGGTGTACGGCCAGTCGGTATGCGGAGCATCGCCATCCGTCGAAGCCGGCTATGACGGTTCCGGTGAGGATGCCGTCGCGCTCTGCGATGAGCAGGGCTTCGGGGTCTCGTGTGATGAGTCCGGCCACTCCTTCGTGGTCGTCGCTGATGCTCGTCCCTTCCGCCGCCTCGCGCCAGAACTGCAGCACGGTGTCGACGTCCGAGAGGGTGGCGTGACGGATGTGGAGATCGCTCATGGGGTGAGCCAAGCAGAGCGCTCCTCTGTCTGGCGAACCGGTTTCCGTGCCGGGGGGATCGGGGAGGGATGGGCTTACTCGGGGTATCGCCGAGGTGAGCCCGAAAGGCGCCACAGGATGATCTTGGTTACTGGCCGAGGTTGCTGACGCGGTTCGCGTACTCGCGGCGGGCTTTGCGCTGTGCCGGGATCGCTGCGGCGTTGTCGAGCGGCTGGCAGCGGTCGAGGAGTTGGCGGTGTACCGCCGGGATGGCTGACGCGCAGTGTGCAGCCCTGGCTACGTCGTACGGTCACGCCCTGGCCGAGCGCGGCCCGCTCGGCAGGCTCCAGGTCGGCCGCGCGCAGGAAGTCAGCGACCTTGCCGGGCATGTCGAGGGAGACCGGCAGCTCCGGCGCCGGGGCGTCCTCGTGGCCGGCGGTGGTGTGCTCGGGCATCAGGTCGGCGACAGCCGTGCGGATGGCTCCGCGGCCGACCTTGTGTTCGCGGTGTTCGCGGGCCAGCGGCGATGGACCGGCCCTCCAGGTACGCGGTGCGCACGTCGTCGGTCCTGCCGGCCTTGATGGCCGGGCGGCGGCCATCAAGGCCGGCAGGACCGACGGCCTTGATGGCCGGGCGGCGGCCATCAAGGCCGGCAGGACCGACGGCCTTGATGGCCGGGCGGCGGCCGCCCTTGTTGCCCTTGGCCTCGGCGGCCCGCAGCCCGTCGCAGGTGCTCCCGTGGGAGGTCGCGCTGGAGTTCGCCGGCGGCGGCGAGGGTCTGCACCATGGACTTCACGGTGGACAGCAGTTCTCCGGTGCGCGGGTGGCGGGCGGTGAGGTCCGTCGCGGAGGACGCGCCGTCGTGGATACGCAGGGCGAGGCGGTCGCGGTGCAGGACGTCGAGCACGTCGAGGATGTGCCGGGTGCCGGGCACGAGGCGGAACATCTCGGAGATGTGCACGGTGTCGCCCGGCCGCGCGCAGGTGAGCAGCTCGCCGGACTCGGTCGTCCAGCGGGTGGAGGCGGCTGGCGGTGCCGGCGTCCTCCTCGAACGTCACCGGGTCCTCGATCCCGGCCTCGTCGAGGACGAGGTTCTGACGGTCGGTCGACTGCTGGTCGGTCGACACCCGCTTGTAGACCAGGTTGGCCATGCCGCTCCCCGTCCTGGTGGTCGCATTCGATCCTGGCTGTCAGCAAACCCTGTCATCAGCCACCATCGGATCTGGTCGGATCCGCGTCGCCGACAGGCCCCGAGAAGTCCGGGTTCATTGGACGCCCTTGGTGCCTTTCGTCATTCGTTCGTCTTTCGACACGAGTCTCCGAAGTGATCATCGTGGTTCTAGAGTTGAGGCCATGGTTGATCAAGGGGGCACAGCAGCCGCGGAGACGGATCATTCTGGGCGGCGCCGTCATGCAAGGCGTCGTTCGGGGGCCGCGTCCGGGGGACTGATGCGCTCGTCCGCATTGATGGCGGCGGGCAGCCTGGTGTCCCGCGGAACGGGGATGTTCCGATTGATGCTGCAGGCCGCCGCGCTGGGCACGCTGGCGGTCGGGGGCGCGTACAACACTGCGAACACCCTGCCGACCAGTCTCTACACACTGCTGATCGGTGGTGCGCTGAACTCGGTGCTCGTGCCGCAGCTCGTCCGGGCGCGTACCGAGCATGCTGATGGCGGTCAGGCCCACGAGCAGCGGTTGGTCACCTTGGTGCTGAGCGTGCTCGCGGTCGGTACGGTCGTCGGCGTGGTGCTCGCTCCGTGGATCGTGGGCCTCTACATGCCGGACACGCCGGGCAGTCACCAGCTGTTCGAGTTGACGGTGGCCTTCGCCCGGTTCCTGCTGCCGCAGATCTTCTTCTACGGGCTTTTCTTCATGCTGGGTCAGGTTCTCAACGCCCGCGGCAGGTTCGGGGCGATGATGTGGACGCCGGTCCTGAACAACATAGTGTTGATCACCGTGTTCGGCCTGGACCGGTGGCTCGTGCCGGCCGCCGGTGACGCCGCGTCTGTGACACCGGCCGAGGTGCGGCTGCTGGGGATCGGCACCACGATCGGGATCGCGCTGCAGGCGGTGTGCCTGATCCCCTATCTCGCCGAAACGGGGTTCAGGTGGCGCCCGCGCTTTGACTGGCGCGGCACGGGCCTTGGCAAGAGCGTGGCTGCGGCGCGCTGGACCCTGCTGTTCGTGGGGGTCAACCAGGTCGCCCTGACAGTCGTGACGCGCTACGCCAACGCGGTGGACGTGGTCGCGCCGCAGGCTGGCGCGGGCAACAGTGCCTACTTCTTCGCGCAGAACATCTGGATGCTCCCGCAGGGCATCATCACGGTCTCGGTGGTCACCGCGATGCTGCCGCGGATGAGCCGGGCAGTGGCCGAGCATCGCCTGGGCGACGTCCGCCAGGACCTGTCACGGGGCCTGCGGGTAACCGGTGTGGCGATCGTCCCGGCCGCCTTCTTCTTCCTCGCCTTCGGCCCGCAGATCGCCACGGTGATGTTCTCCTACAGCAGCAGCGGGGCGGCCTCGGCACAGCCACTCGGCCAGATGCTGCAGGCCTTCGCACTCGGCCTGGTCCCCTTCTCCGCCCAGTACCTGCTGCTGCGCGGCTTCTACGCGTTCGAGGACACCCGCACCCCTTTCTGGATGGCGGTCTGGATCTCCGGCCTCGACATCATCCTGGCCACTGGCTGCCATCTCTTCCTGCCTCCGCGCTGGGCCGTCATCGGCATGGCAGCCGCCTACGCCGCGTCCTACGCCGGCGGTCTGCTCGTCACCGGGCTCAAGCTGCGCCGCCGTTTGGAAGGCCGCCTGGACGGCAAGCGGCTCGTACGTACGTACGGGAAACTTACGGCTGCGGCGGGGGCCGCCAGCGCCGTCGGGTGGGCGGTGGCACGCACCTGCTCCGGTGCCGTCCCTGCTCCGGTCGTCGGCTCTGCGCTGGCGCTGTCTGCCGGCGGTGTCACGATGCTGGTGCTGTTCGTGCTGCTGGCCCGCCTGCTCCGCGTCTCCGAACTGCGGAGCCTGCCCGGCCTGAGCTGACTGGTAGGCGCAGGGCCAGTCGCTGCGCAGTGGTGGGCTTGACCGCGGAGGCGTTCTTGAGCAGGCCCTCGCTGATGCAGACGGCCTCCCACACCCCAGGCGGAATGACCGCGCCGAGCCCGCCGGACTGCACCAGCAGGGCCTTCATCAGGGCGAGGACGGCCGGGGAGACCTCACCGCTGTCATCTCAGCGGCCTTCGACAGCGCGACGTGGGCCGCGGTCCGCTCGATCGAGGTCACAATCCGCCCCGGGCCCAGACGACAGCTCACCATCACCACCAACGACGTTGAGCCGAACGGGTGACGGGCCAGGCGATCACGGCTTCAAGATCATTCCATGGCCCCTTTCGGGCTCACTCGGCGATACCCCTACTCCTGGCGCTCCAGCGAACTCCTCAGCGGGGTGACCGTCATGGGCGTGCGTCTGTACGACCCGAGCCAGGGACGTTCCTCAGCGGCGAGTGGGGCTGGCGCAAGCGGCCGGGGCAGGGCCGGCCTCGATCCAGGGCCGCGACGGCGTTCCCCAGCCCGTGCGGTGATTCGATCACGCGCCGGACATGGGAGAAGCGCGGGCGGCCCCCGGACGGCTACGCGCCGCGCAGCGCCTCGATGACCGGTGCGAACGCCTCCATCGACGGCTCCAGGACGGTGAGGTACGTGAAGCCGTAGCGTTCGCGCTGCGCCCGCACCTGCTCGACGATCTGCTCCAGCGTGCCGATCAGGAAGATGGGCAGTTCCAGGGCCTGTTCCGGCGTCAGGTTCGGCAGGTGCTCCAGGAGGGGGCGCACGGCGGCCTCGCGGTCCTCGGTGACGACGACCCTCTGGACGAGCACGTTCAGCTCGGCGGGCTCGCCGCGGCCGGCCGCCAGTTTGCGGTACAGGCCCACGCGCTCGTCGAGCTGCTCGGCCGCGATCGGCTCCAGCTGTCCCGTCGTGCTGCCCGGCACCGAGCGCGCCCCCGTGAACGCGGCGATGTCGGCGTGCTCGGCGGTGAGCTTCAGCATCCGGTCGCCGTTGGCGCCGATCAGCAACGGCACCCGCGGTCGTTGCACGGGCTGCGGCCGGTGATCCTCGGAGCCCAGCAGCCGGTCCAACTCCTCCACCGTGCGCCGCAGATGGTCCACGCGCTCACGCGGCGAGCCGTACGGCAGCCCCGCCTGCTCGTGCTCCGCCCGGACGTAGCCGGTACCGAGCCCCAGCTCCAGCCGCCCACCGGTCAGCGCGTCCGTCGTCGCCACCTCGCGGGCCAACAGCGCCGGGTTCCAGAAGCCGGCGTTGAGCACGAACGTCCCCACCCGGGGACGCTCGGTCGCCTCAGCCGCCGCGACCAGCGCCGGGAACGGAGCCGGCCAGCCGAGGTGGTCCGGGACGAGGATGACGTCGTAGCCGAGCTCCTCCGCCCGCCGGCACTTGGCGCGCCACTCCGCGGCCGGTGCGGGTTCGAGCATGTTGACGCCGAAACGGAACGGACGTGGCATGAACTCTCCTCGTATCCAGGCGACTTGAGTACCCACGCGATTCCATCACTCGTGCGCGATCGCCGCCAGCACATTCATGCGCGAGGCACGCAGCGCCGGCAGCAGCGCCGCCACCACCCCCACGACCGCCGAACCCACCATGACGGCGACGATGGTGCCCCATGGGATCGCCAGCGCCTTCATGCCCTGCAGCGCCAGTACCCGCTGTGTGCACAGACCCCACACGATCCCCAGCGCCAGCCCGAGGACGGCGCCGAAAACGGCGATCACCACCGACTCCAGCCGGATCATGCGCCGCAACTGTCTGCGGGCCAGTCCGATCGCGCGCAGCAGGCCGATCTCCCGGGTGCGCTCGACGACGGAGAGGGCCAGGGTGTTGACGACCCCGAGCACCGCGATGACGATCGCGAGGCCCAGCAGCGCGTAGACCAGGTAGAGGAGCACCGCGATCTGGTTGTGCACCAGCTTCTTGTAGTCGGCCTGGTCGCGGGCCTGGACCTGCGGGTAGGGGGCGAGAGTCTTCTCCAGTCGGGCGCGCAACCGGTCCTTGGAGGTGCCGGGTGCCGCGTTCACGAAGAGCGCCGTGTCCTGCCCCTGCGGCACGTACCTCTGGAGCGTCCCCATGCCGAAGAACAGCCCGCCCCGCGTACTGAAGTTGTTCGAACCGGCCTGGTTGGTGAGGGCGCCGACCCTCAGATCGGTGCGGCGCTCGTCAGGGAACCGGACCGGGAGCGTGGAGCCCAGGCGCACGCCGTGGTCCTTGGCGAACGCCGCGTCCATGGCGAGGGCGCCGTCCGCGAGCGCGGTGGCCGAGCCGCCCCGGACGTAGGTGAGGTGGGCGACCTCGTCGAGCCGCCGGTCGAAGGCCGTGGCCGTGGTCGTGATCCGCTCGCCGTCCGGCAGCACGATCGCCACGGGCGTGTACCGCTGCCGTACGACGAGCCCGGCACCCTCCGTGGCACGGACCCGGTCGGTGATCTCCCGGGGGAAGGGCTCGGGGGTTCCCGATCTGCTCTGCACCACGAAGTCCGCGCCCAGCGTCTTGTCGATCTGCTGGTCGAACGACCTGGACATGGACGTGCTCGCCACCGACATCCCGGCCACCAGCGCGAGCCCGACCATCAGGGCGGAGGCGGTGGCCCCGGTGCGGCGCGGATTGCGCAGGGCGTTGCGCTGGCTCATCCGGCCGATCGAGCCGAACAGGGCGGGGAACGCGGCGCCCAGCACCCGGATCAGCGGACGCACCAGCAGCGGCCCCGCGATCACGGTCGCGACGAGCGTGAGCACCACGCCGATGCCGAGCAGCGTGGTGGCGGGCGCGGTCCTCGTCGCCCGGGCGCAGCCCGCCAGCGCGGCCACGCCGAGCGCGCCGACGATCGTCCCCGCCACCGCGCGCAGCGTCAACGGCCGGCCCACACCGGCGACCTCGGCGTCCACGAGGGCCGCCATGGGGGAGACGCGGGCCGCGCGCCGGGCCGGGAGGTAGGCGGCGACGAAGGTGACGCCGACCCCGACCGCGTAGGCGGCGACGGGAGTGACCCAGCCGATCACCATCTCGGTGGACCTGATGTTCATGCCGAACACGCTCATCAGCCGGATCAGCCCGGCCGCGAGCCCGATCCCCGCGGCCAGCCCCAGCGTCGAGCCGACCAGGCCGAGCAGCAGCGCCTCGGTCAGCACGGACCGGCGCACCTGCCGCCGCTCGGCGCCCAGCGCGCGCAGCAGCCCCAGCTCGCGGGTGCGCTGGGCGATCAGCATCGAGAACGTGTTGACGATGAGGAACACGCCCACGAGCACGGCGATCCCGGCGAAGCCGACCATCACGTACTTGATCACGTCGAGGAACGCGCCGAGCCGGTCGGTGTCGGACTTGGCCTGTTCGGCCGCGGTCCTCAGGTCGTACGAGGTCGAGCCGATCGCGTCGGCGATCCGCTGCTTGAGCCGTGCGTCGCTCACGCCCGGTGCCGCGTCGACGGAGATGCTCGTGGCCACGTCCTGGCGGCCCAGCAGCCTGGTCTGCGCGGTCGGGGTGTCCAGGAAGACCAGGGCGGCGCCCGGGTTGGTGGTGGTGAAGGTGGCGATCCCGGCCACCCGCACCTCGAACGACCCGGGACGGGCGACCACCGTCAGCCTGTCGCCGATCCGCACGTGCCTGTGCCGGGCGGTGTCCGCGTCCAGCAGCGCCTCGCCGGGACCCTGCGGGGCGTGCCCGGACGTGAGCCGGACCGGGCTGTGTTCGGTGACGGACCAGTTCCTGGCGATGGTGGGCGCGCCGGTGGTCGGACCCACCGGATCGTTCCTGCGGTCGACGACCGTGACGTCCTGGACGGCGACGTCGGCGTGCGCGGCGGCGACGCCGTCCACCCGGGCCACCCGCGCGGCCAGCGAGGCCGGAAGGGTCGGCGTCGCCCCGGACGGGATCCGGGACGGCAGGTCCTGGCGGGGGCTCACGGTGACGTCGGCCGCCGTGGAGGCGAACAGCCGGTCGAACGTCCGGGAGACCGTGTCCGAGAAGATCAGGCTGCCCGCGACGAACGCCACCGACAGGAGCACGGCCAGCGCGGAGAGCGCGAGCCGTCCCTTGTGCGCGAGGAAGCTGCGCAGCGTCGCCTTCAGCATGGTCGCACCGGTCCGACGTCCTCAGTTCTCGCGACCGGGCGCGCCGTCGAAGACCGCCCGGACCGTGTCGAAACGCTTCATGCGCTCCAGCACGGCCTCGGCCGTGGGACGCTCCATTTTGTCCACGATCCGCCCGTCCGCCAGGAACAGCACCAGGTCGGAGTGGGCCGCCGCGCCCGGATCGTGGGTGACCATGACGACGGTCTGCCCCAGTTCGTCCACGGCCCTGCGCAGGAACCGCAGCACCTCGAGCCCCGCCCGGGAGTCCAGGTTGCCCGTCGGCTCGTCCGCGAAGATCAACTCTGGGCGGGAGGCGAGCGCCCGGGCGCAGGCCACGCGCTGCTGCTGCCCGCCGGACAGCTGGGACGGCCGGTGCCCGAGCCGGTCCCGCAGCCCCAGCGTGCCGATCACCTGGTCGAGCCACTCCGGGTCGGGTCTTCTGCCCGCGATGTCCATGGGCAGCGTGATGTTCTCGGCCGCGTTCAGTGTCGGGATCAGATTGAACGACTGGAACATAAAGCCGATCCGGTCCCGGCGCAGCCGGGTCAGCTCGCGGTCCTTCAGGCCCGTGATCTCGGTGTCGCCGAGCCACACCTGGCCCCCCGAAACCGTGTCGAGGCCCGCCAGGCAGTGCATCAGCGTGGACTTCCCGGAGCCGGAGGGTCCCATCACCGCGGTGAAGCGGCCCCGCTCGATGTCCACGTCGACCGAGTCCAGGGCGAGAACCGCCGTCTCACCCGAGCCGTACGCCTTCGTCAGGCCCCGGGCGCGGGCGGCGATCCCGTCCGCCTCCGCGCGGCCCGGGGCGTGCTCCGCTGCAGCAGTGGACAAGACGGCCTCCTTCGTCGCGGACGTCCCGACGTTCTTGTCTTCCCCGTCCCGGCCGAGCGTAATGTGATGCACCGCACACCGAGTATCCCGCAAGCGCGGCCGGGCTCCCGGGTCGCCCTCTTGCCGGTGCTAGCAATCCGGCGCTAGCGTCGAGGTATGGCGAAGACCCAGCTGAACGTGCGGGTGGACGAGGACACCGCCCGAGCCGCCCGCGAACGTGCCCTGGAGCGCGGTATGAGCGTGAACCGGTACATCGAAGAGCTGGTGCGACAGGACACCGGGGAGGCCGGCCACACGTTCGTCGAGGCCGCCGCCGACTTCATGAAGCAGTACGAGTCCGTCTTCGCCGAGGAGTTCGGCACCGGCCGCGAAGGCTCGCCCGAGCGCCCCGGCGAAGGTCGTCGCTGACCGTTGAGCCACCTCAGAATCGACCTCGCCTGGCTGCTGATGGTCGCCGAACAGAAGACGCCCGGAGATCCCCAGGTCACGGACTGGGGCGCGCTCGTCGCCGCCGTCAGCCGGCACGACGCGGAGATATTCGGCGTCGCCGTCTACGACAGTCCGCACGCCCGTGCGGCCGCCCTCCTCCAGCTGCTGCTGCACGTTCCGGCACTGGAACGCTCCAACGCGCTGTTCGCGTCCGCGGTCGCCTACGCCTATCTCGTCGCCAGCGGCGAAAAGGTCGTCACCTCACCGGAACAGGTGCGGGACCTCGCCCGGCTGGTCAAGAGCGGGGACGCCTCCGTGCACGACATCGCGCACGAGCTGCGCCGGTGGAGCCTGTGACGGCTACTCCGGGAGGCCGGGCCGCCGGGCGGTGCCCAGCACGCAGTACGAGGTGGGCAGGGCCGGCCCTCTCTCCGGCATCAGCAGCCGCCGGTACGGGCCCAGTTCGAACCCGGCGGCGCGCAGGGCCGCCACCGGGTCCCGGGAGAGGTGGCAGCCGCCGCTGAGCGGCGGCCACACCGTGCGGTCCAGAGCGCGCTGGGCGTACCGCATCACGGGCCCGCCGCCCGCTCCGTGCTCGTAGAACCGCACGGTACCGCCGGGCCGCAGCACCCTGCGCACCTCGCCGAGGGCCCGGGACACGTCCCGTACGCTGCACAGCACCAACGACAGGACCGCCGCGTCGAAGGCCTCGCTCTTGACCGGCAGCGCCTCGGCCGCGCCCGGCACCACGTCCACCGGGACGTCGGCACGCAGGGCGGCCTCCACCGCCCTGTGCCGCAGCAGCCGCTCGGGTTCGATCGCGACGACCTCGGAGACGGTGCCGGGGTAGTGGGCGAAGTTCAGGCCGTTGCCGGCGCCGATCTCGATGACCCGGCCGGAGAGCCCGGCCAGCAGCCGGTCCCGTACGGCTCCCATCCCGAGGCGCGTCTCAGCGGCGACGCTGAGCCGGGCGTAGGAGCGGGCGAAGATCGGATGGCGCACGGAGTCCCGCGGCACCGCGCGGGAGCGGACGGACCGCAACGGCATGGAGCACCTCCCGGACAGGACGGGCGTCAACCGCATTCTGCCCCGCCCACGTCCCACGCATCCGCGCCGCGCGGACCCTCGTGCATGCCGGCCGGTCAGGGACCGACGCCGACGCGGGCCTCCCCTCGCCCCGCGGACCCGAGGCGGCCCGCCGGCTGCCTACGGCGCGAACCTCGACGCGAAGCTCCCGGCGTCCCACGTCCCGCCCAGTCGTGGCGCCAGCCAGCCGGCGGCCTCGGCCCGGAAGGCGGCGGGTGCCCGGGACCCTGCCCCCGCGGGCAGCGCGCCGAGCAGCGGGACTTCGGTCACCGTCGGAAGGTCGGCCAGGTTGCAGCGGGAGGCGAGGTCCGGGGACTTCGGCCAGCTGCCGATGACGACGCCCGCGGGCTCCAGCTGCCGGCGCCGCAGTTCACGTACCGTCAGCTCTGCCGAGTTCAGCGTGCCGAGGCCCGCCGGTGCCACCACCAGCAGTGGCGCTCCCAGCAGACGCGCCGCGTCCGCCAGGGTGCCGCCCTCGTCGTCGAACCGTACGAGCAGCCCGCCTGCCCCCTCCACGAGGACCAGATCGTGCTCGACTGCCAGTTTCGCGGCGGCCTCCGCCACCTCGTGCGGCCGCACGGGCGCCGTACCGGCCCGCCGGGCGGCCGTCGCGGGCGCCAACGGCTCGGGGTAACGGGCGAGTTCACGCGTCGTCACGGCCCCCGCGAGCCGGGCCACCTCGTCGGCGTCCCCGCGTTCGTCCGGCCGTACCCCCGTCTGCGCGGGCTTGAGCACCGCCACGGACCGCCCGGCGGCGACGGCCACCGCGGCGACGGCGGCCGTCGTGACCGTCTTGCCGATCTCCGTGCCGGTCCCCGTGATCACCAGTACCGTCATGTCACCCTTCCCGTGCCGCCGCGCACACCGCGCGCGCGATCCGTGCCACGTCCGCGTCCCCGGTCACATACGGCGGCATCGTGTAGACGAGGTCCCGGAACGGCCGCAGCCACACGCCCTCGCGTACCGCGGCGCGGGTCGCCGCCGCCATGTCCACCTCGTGGTCGAGCTGCACGACCCCGATGGCGCCGAGCACCCGCACCTCCCGCACCCCCGGCAGGCCCGCCGCCTCGGCGAGTCCCTCCCTGAGGCCCGTCTCGATCCGCTTGACCTCCGACAGCCAGTCCTGGCCGAGCAGCAGGTCCACCGAGGCGCACGCCACGGCGGCCGCCAGCGGGTTGCCCATGAACGTGGGCCCGTGCGCGAGCACCGGTACCTCGCCCCGCGAGATCCCCTCGGCCACCCGAGGCGTGCACAGCGTCGCCGCCATCGTCAGGTAACCGCCGGTCAGCGCCTTGCCCACGCACATCACGTCCGGTGTCACCGCCGCGTGCTCCGCCGCGAACAGGGCGCCCGTACGCCCGAACCCGGTGGCGATCTCGTCGAACACCAGCAGGACGTCGTGCGCGTCGCACACCTCCCGCAGCACCCGCAGATACGCGGGGGAGTGGAACCGCATCCCGCCCGCTCCCTGCACCACCGGCTCCACGACCACCGCGGCCAGCTCGTCCGCGTGCCGTTCCACCAGGGCGCGCAGATGCTCCGCGTACGCCTCCTCGTACTCCGCCGGCGGCGCGTCGGCGAACACCTGCCGGGGCAGCACGCCCTGCCACAGCTCGTGCATCCCGCCGTCGGGGTCGCACACGGACATCGGCTGCCAGGTGTCGCCGTGGTAGCCGCCGCGCCAGGTCATCAGGCGCCGCTTCTCCGGACGGCCGAGCGAGCGCCAGTACTGCAGGCACATCTTCACCGCGACCTCGACCGACACCGACCCGGAGTCCGCGAGGAACACATGTTCCAGGCCCTCGGGTGCGATGTCGACCAGGAGCTTCGCCAGCCGGACGGCGGGCTCGTGGGTGAGCCCGCCGAACATCACGTGGCTCATCCGCGCCAGCTGCTCGCGCGCGGCCTCGTTGAGCACCGGGTGGTTGTAGCCGTGGATCGCCGACCACCAGGACGACATCCCGTCGACCAGCTCTCCCGAGCCGTCCGCGAGCCGCAGCCGCACCCCGCTCGCCGACTCCACGACGAGCGGCTCCTGCCGCCCCGGCATGGGACCGTACGGATGCCAGACGTGCTGCCGGTCCAGCGCCAGCAGCACGTCCACGGGCAGGTCAGGCATTGGGCGCGAGATCCGTTCCGGCACCGCGACGGCGTACGGCGACCAGGTCCGTACGGGGCTCGTCGACGGACGGCACCGCGGCGGAACCACACACACCGCCACCCTCGTGGGACCTGCACCCGGCGCCCTCGTGGGACCCGCACCCGGCGCCCTCGTGGGACGCGCACCCGGCGCCCTCGTGCGAGCCGCATCCGCCCGTCGCGGCCCGGTGCCCGGGCAGGGTCACCTGGTCCGTGCCCTCCACCTCGAACCCGGCGTCCGCGATCATCTCCAGGTCCGCCTTGCCCGCCTGGCCCTCGCTGGTGAGGTAGTCGCCCAGGAAGATGGAGTTGGCCAGATGCAGGGCGAGCGGCTGCAGCGTACGGAGGTGGACCTCGCGGCCACCCGCGATGCGCACCTCGACGTCCGGGCACACGAACCGCACCATCGCCAGGATCCGCAGACACCGCTGCGGCGTCAGGTTCCACTCCTTCGCGAGCGGGGTGCCCTCGAACGGGATCAGGAAGTTCACCGGAACGGAGTCCGGGTCCAGCGCACGCAGCGCGAAGACCACGTCGACCA
Source organism: Streptomyces sp. Ru72 (assembly GCF_002920635.1). GTDB lineage: Bacteria > Actinomycetota > Actinomycetes > Streptomycetales > Streptomycetaceae > Streptomyces. The sequence goes on from NZ_PQSR01000015.1 coordinate 29,737, forward strand.
GGTCCTCGTCGCTCTCGCCCATGCCCGCGATGAGACCGGAACAGGCCGACAGGCCGGCGGCGTGCGCCTTCTGCACCGTGTCCACCCGGTCGGCGTAGGTGTGCGTGGTGGTGATGTCCCCGTACGTCGCCTCGGAGGTGTTCAGGTTGTGGTTGTAGGCGTCGGCGCCCGCCGCGCGCAGCCGCTCGGCCTGACCGTCGGAGAGCAGGCCGAGGCAGGCGCACACCTCGACGCCCTCGTTCTGCTCCTTGATCGTCTTGATGGTGTCGGAGACCCGCTCCACGTCCCGGTCGGTGGGCCCGCGACCGCTGGCGACCAGGCACACCCGCTTGGCGCCGCCCGCGACACCGGCCGCGGCGGCCTGGGAGGCCTCGTCCGGCTTCAGCCAGGTGTACTTGAGGATGTCCGCCTTCGAGCCGAGCCGCTGGGAGCAATAGGAGCAGTCCTCGGGGCACAGGCCGGACTTGAGGTTGACGAGATAGTTGAGTTTCACCCGTCGGCCGAACCAGTGGCGGCGCACCTTGCCGGCCGCGGCCACCACATCGAGCACGTCGTCGTCGGAAGTGGCGAGAACGGCGAGAGCCTCCTCGCGGGTCGGCGTCTCGCGCCGCAACCCCTTGTCCACCAGCGTGTTCAGCAGGTCCATGAGAGCCGATCCTGTCCTACGGGACCGCCTCGGGCCAAGGAGAGTTTGCACAACAGAGACGGTTCGACGTGTGGGTATTGCCACATCCTGGGCGGCCGCTCGCCCCGCTAGGGTCTGTGCACTGCCTACAAAACCGTGGAGGAGCCATGGCGTTCGGCTGGATCGACGAGCAGGCACAGGCACGCCGCCGGGCCGGACTGGTCCGCACCCTGCGTCCCCGCGCCGCCGACTCCCCGCTCCTCGACCTCGCGAGCAACGACTACCTGGGCCTCGCCCGTCACCCGGAGGTCGTCGAGGGCGCCGCGCGGGCGGCCCGGCGGTGGGGCGGCGGTTCGACCGGCTCGCGGCTCGTCACCGGCACCACCGAGCTGCACGGCGAGCTGGAACGCGAACTGGCCGAGTTCTGCGGCTTCGAGGCGGCTCTCGTCTTCTCCTCCGGGTACGCGGCCAACCTCGCCGCCGTCACCGCGCTCGCCCCGCACGGCTCCCTGATCGTCTCGGACGCGGGCAACCACGCCTCGCTCATCGACGGCTGCCGGCTGGCGCGCGGCACCACCCAGGTCGTCGCGCACGCCGACCCCGACGCCGTGCGCAAGGCGCTCGGCACCCGTGAAGGCCCTGCGGTCGCGGTGTCCGACACGGTCTTCTCGGTGGACGGCGACGCGGCACCGCTGGCCGAACTGGCCTTTGCCTGCCGCGCTCACGGCGCCGGGCTGGTCGTCGACGACGCGCACGGGCTCGGCGTCCTCGGGTCCGGGGGCCGGGGCGCCCCGCACGCGGCCGGGCTCGCGGGCGCGCCGGACGTGGTGGCGACGGTCACGCTGTCGAAGTCGCTGGGCAGCCAGGGCGGCGCCGTCCTCGGACCGGCACATGTGATCGACCATCTGGTCAACGCGGCCCGGACGTTCATCTTCGACACCGGGCTCGCCCCGGCCGCGGCGGGCGCGGCACTCGCGGCGCTGCGTCTGCTGCGCCGCGAGCCGGAGCGCGCCGAGCGGGCCCGCACGGTGGCGGCGGCCCTGCACGCCCGTCTCACGGCCGAGGGCCATGAGACGGTGCGTCCGGACGCCGCCGTGGTCTCCGTGCGGGCTCCCTCCCCGGAGCAGGCCGTACGGTGGGCGGCCGACTGCCGGGCTGCCGGGGTCGTCGTCGGCTGCTTCCGCCCGCCGTCCGTGCCGGACGGCATCTCACGGCTGCGGCTCACCGCCCGTGCGGATCTCTCCGACGGGCAGGTCGAGCACGCCGTACGGGTGATCGGCGAGACGCGACCGTGAGTCGGCGAGACGGCCGTGCATCGCGCGTCACGGGGGCTGATCCGTACGCCGTCGTACGGAGGCGGTCCCACGGAAGTGCCCTTGGCGCAGCGACCCGGAATGTGGCGCGAAATCGGCTCGCTCACCGCCGATTTCCGCCGACGGACGTGGTCAGTTCAGCCCTTTCAGGAACTCCTTCCACGCTTCGGGGCTGAACGTCAGGGCCGGTCCGGTCACCTTCTTGGAGTCGCGCACGGCCACCCGCCCGGCCCAGGGACCGGTGCCCGGACGGGCGGTCTCGACGCAGTTGTTCATTCCCGTACTACGGCTGCTGCGCAACCACCGCACACCGTCGAGACAGGTGCTGGAAGGGATGTGGGGGGCTGACATGGTGCCTCCTTACGCGTCGCCGGCCAACGCGGCGATGTAATCCAACGATTCCTCGGGCGAAAGGGCGTGGATCTGAAGGGACGTGAAGGCCTCGCTGTAGGCCTGGAGGTCTTCTTTCCGCTCGAGATAGAGGCTACTCGTCAAGTGGTCGAGAACGACTACATCCAGATCGGATCTGCTCGGAAATGAGAAGATAACGAAAGGCCCGGTGATGCCGATGTGGGCTCCGGCGGTGAACGGCAGGACCTGAAGCCGTACTTGGGGCAGCCGGGCCGCCTCCAGCAGACGCCTTAGCTGCCGCGCCATGACCGCCGGTCCGCCGATCTCCCGACGCAGCACCGCCTCGTCCAGGACCGCGCTCAGTTCCAGCGGCGGATCCGCGCGCAGCACCTCCTGGCGGGCCAGCCGCACCTCCACCAGGGCGTCCAGCTTGGCGTCCTCCAGCGTGCCGACGGCGGCCCGGGTCACGGCCCGTGCGTACTCGGGCGTCTGCAGCAGGCCCGGCACCACGGAGGTCTCCAGGGTGCGCATGCCGCTCGCCTGGGACTCCAGGCTGATGAAGTCCCGGTAGGTCGGCGGCAGCACCCCGCGGTAGGCGTGCCACCAGTTCTGCCGGCCACCGCCGTCCTCGGAGCCCGCCAGCACCAGCAGCAGGTCCCGCAACTCGGGATCCTGGACGCCGTACGCGTCCAGGAGCAGTCGTACGTCAGCCGGCTTGACCCCGCTGGAGCCCGTCTCGATCCGGCTCACCTTGGACTGGTGCCAGCCGACGAGGCCGGCCGCCTCCCCGCTCGTGAGCCCCGCCCGGGCGCGCAGGGCGCGTAATTCGGCGCCGAGCTTGCGGCGGCGCACCGCTGGTCCGTACTGCATGGCCGACTCCTTCCGCACGGCGCGCGGTCTCCACGCGAGACGGTAGAGGATGAGCCCGAGCGCACCCCAAACTCGCTCGGTCGTCGCAGAGTTCACCGCTTCGAGCGACAGATATATGCATATCTCGGGGGATCGGGCCCGACAGGGCCCAGGTGGTGGCAGGCTGGCGCGCAGCACCAAGTCCGGGACCGTTTCTCGAACCAACCGCTCCGTGTCGGACTCCGGTCCCGTGGGAAAGGGACGACGTCGCCATGGCAGACCACCAGGAAGCATCCGTCACTCTGCCGAGCGATCCCGCCTCGGTCTCCGCCGCCCGAAAATACGTCTCGAGCGTCCTCGTCGAATGGGGGATGCCCGGCGACGCCGAAGTCGCCGACACCGTCCGCCTGATCGTGTCCGAACTCGCCACCAACGCCGTGCAGCACACCCTCGGGCAGTCGCCCACGTTCACGGTCGACATCGCGCTCGAACGGGACGAGTTACTGCGCATCGGGGTCACCGACAGCCACCCGCGCTTCCCCAAGCGCCTGCCGGCGGCCGTGCAGCAGGACAACGGCCGGGGCATGGTGATCATCCGGTGGCTGACCGCCGAGTGCGGCGGGAAGCTCAGCGTGCGGCCCACGCGCGAGGGCGGCAAGACCGTCGCGATCGAGCTGCCGTGGACGAAGCCGATGCAGCCGGTCGCGGCATCACCGGGACCGGGAGAAGCGTGAACGGTGCTCGCGCCGGGGCGCCGCCGTGCGTACCGCGGCCGAGGCCCCGGCGGTCACCGGGGCCTCTCGGGCGGCTCTCGGCCCGCCGAGTCCTCCGATTGCTTGCGAGCACGTTTCCGTACGACGACCGTGCGCCGTACCACCCAGGGCAGGACCCGCCACAGCCCCACGCACACCAGCAGCGTTCCCGCGCCGGCCGCGATCCCGGCGACGCGGCCGAGGGAGACGTCCACCACCAGCAGGACCGATCCGGTGAACGCCAGCATCAGCACGCCCATCCCGATCGTGGCCAGACGGGAGGAGACCTTCACGATGACGGGCTTGGCGTTCTGCTGGAACAGTGACCGGTGCAGTGCGGCGGGCGCCGTGAACAGGGCCGCGGCCAGCATGGCGAGCAGGAGCGTCGTCACATAGGTGGCGCGCTGGACGGTGTCCAGGGTCGGGAAGCGCTGGGTGAAGGCCAGGGTCAGCAGGAACGCGAACAGGATCTGCACCCCCGTCTGGGTGACACGCAGCTCCTGCAGCAGCTCGGCGAAGTTGCGGTCGGCACGCTCCAGGGGGGTCTCGCGTCGTGCCTGCTCGGGAGGTCGCTCGGCCATGGTCAACGAGTATCCGCTTCGCCCCTCCTCACGCCCGCCCCGGTGCGTCCGTCCTCCCACGGGCGTGTGAGGACGGAGGCACCGGGGCGGACGCTCCTGGGGGGACGGGAGCGCGGCCCGCGATCCGGGCGCGCGACACACCCACGCCGGTTCCGCCGCGTCTGTGCGGGGTTCCGGCGCGCTGTGCGCCGGGTGCGCCACGTGCGCCACCTGCGCCCCGTGCGCCACCTGCGCCCAGTGGACCCAGCGCGCCCTCTGGGCTCCTGGTGATTCACGGGCCTGGAGGCGCGTCGGGGGTGACGGCAGACAACCGCCGTCACCCCGCCGGTACGGCCTCAGCGGACGCGGCCGTACCAGACGCTCTTCGTCCAGATCTTCTCCAGCCTGACGACAGCCCCGGTCTTCGGGGAGTGCCAGATCTTGCCCTTCCCGGCGTAGATGCCGACGTGGTAGACGTTCCGCCCCGAGTGGAAGAACACCAGGTCCCCGGCCTGCCGCTGGGAGGCGGAGATGTGCCGCGTCTTGTTGTACTGCGCCGCCGCCGTCCGGGGCAGGGTCTTGCCCGCCTTCTTGAACGAGTACAGCGTCAGCCCGGAGCAGTCGAAGCGACGCGGTCCCGCGGCGCCGTACTGGTAGGGGGATCCCTTCTTGGACGCCGCGACCTGCAGTGCCTTCGTCGCCGGGGTCACGGCGGACGCGTCGGAGGCGATGCCGGGCACCGCGATGCTGCCGCCGACGGCGGCGATGGTGAGGGCGGAGGCCGTTCCGGCCCGGCCCAGCAGCGACGGGACTCGATTGAGCGCAGTCATGCGCAACCCTTCGTCAGCCGCCTGTGAAGGATGACCTGTCGGATTCGGGCTGGCGAAGTAGCCCGGCCGCTGACGCGGCTTCACCCCAAGGACCGCCCGGATCTCTCCGGCGGCCCGCCTTGCTGGGTCCTCCACTCCTGCCGATCCACTCCTGTCGACCGGTCATCCGGGCGGCGGCAGGACTCGGCGTCCGCCCGGACCGCCCCGCCGCGGTGGCGGGGGCTTGTCGTCAGGAAGGGATCTTCACCTAAAGGCGTCGGAAAATCACAATGGAATCGGGGGTTTGTGGCATTACTCACCACTCGCCCGTTCGGGTGGACAACCTTTTGTTCGAAGGGAGTTGTGAGGGCGGACGAGGCCGGGACCTGCACCGGAGCAGATCATTCCGCCCTCGGGCCACACACGTTGTGCGACTTCTCCGGGCTTCCTGGGGGAGCGAGAACTACCCAGGCGGCGGTACCCCGTTCGGCCCGCACGGGCAACCACGCGCCGTCCGTCGGGGGCTCACTCTCCGTCAGTCCGGGTCCGGAGGCACGCTGACGCGGGCCGCGCGGCGCTCGCCGTCGAGGACGCGGAGGGCTCGGGCGAGGGTGGGCCCGTGCAACTCGTTCTCCCCCCGCTGGTGCATCAGCGTCAGCGCCTCGCGCAGCGCCGTCGCCTTGGCCACCAGGGCCTGGGCGGCGCGCAGACCGCGGTAGGTGTCCCCGGAGTGCGACGGGTTGATACGGCCGAGCAGGTCCACCACGTCGAGGTAACGGTCGATCAACTCCGCCTCGGCCCGGGTCAGCGCGGGCAGCGGGGGCAGCTCCGGTGGCAGCATCCGCGGATCACCTCGCGCCGGGTGCGGTGTGCGAGGCCCTGCGGCTCGGGATGACGCGGTCGATCAGGCCGTACTCCACCGCCGCCGGCGCGTCGAAGATCGTGTCGCGTTCGATGTCGGCGGCGATCCGCTCCGGGCTCTGCCCGGTGTGCCGGACGAGCATCTCCTCCAGGCGGCCGCGGATCCGCATCAGCTCCTCGGCCTGGATGGACAGGTCGCTCGCCTGCCCCTGAAGGGGCTCCGGCAGGGACGGCTGGTGGATGACCACACGGGCGCCGGGCAGTGCGAACCGCTTGCCGGGTGTGCCCCCGGCGAGCAGGACGGCCGCGGCGGACGCCGCCTGTCCGAGGCAGATCGTCTCCACGTCGCAGCCCACGTACTGCATCGTGTCGTAGATGGCGGCCATCGCGCTGAAGGAGCCGCCGGGGGAGTTGATGTACAGGGAGATGTCCCGGTCCGGATCCAGGTACTCCAGATGCATGAACTGCGCCATCACGTCGTTGGCCGACGTGTCGTCGACCGGCGTTCCGAGGAAGACGATCCGCTCCTCGAGAAGCTTCGCGTACGGATCGAGGGTCCGGTGCCCGTAGCCGGTGCGTTCGGTGAACTCGGGCAGGACATGGCGGGCGGACGGTCGGTTCATGACATGCGCCTCCTCGGGCTGGCTCTGTAAAAAATGTACAGGACGTACGTTGCCCTGGGTGGGAAGCATGCTGTCAGCGAAAACGGCTGCGCGTCGGAACGGCACCGCTCACGGGCCCGCTTCCATCCCAGGAGGACGGTGGAGGCCTCGGTCTAAGCTGGACGTCATGGCCTACGAGATTCCGGTGACGCAAGCCAGGGCTGAGCTCGCCGATCTGATCAACCGCGTGGTGTACGGCGGCGAGCGCGTCGTCGTGACGCGGCACGGAAAGCCTCTCGTCGCCCTGGTCTCCGCCGCCGACCTCGAGCGGCTCGCCGCTCTGGACGCGGCGGAGGAACAGGTGATCAGCTCGGTCTCCAGTGTCCGCGAGGCCGGCTCCGCCCCCCGCGAACGCCACCGCTTCGGCATCGCTGCCGAACACCGGCGACCGGACGCCTCCTGACGGGCGGCCGACGGACCGGACGCCTCCTGACAGCGGACGAAGGCCCCGCAGCGCGGTCCAGGGGCGATGGACGGCGCGCCACCGGACCCCGGCTCGCGTTCGGCGAGCGGCGTCGCCGGGTCCGCCCTCGGTGAGCGACCCGCCGGACTCGCACCCGGCGCAGTGGTCGCAGATCCCCGGTTAACGTGCTCGAAACCCGGTGCAATTAGCCTGCCCCTCCACGCCACCAGGGACTTTGCCCCGTGGCTGCGGAAACCGGGCCCCGCACGGTCCGGAGCGAGGACTGTGAGGTGGGACGTGCAACTGACCCCGCACGAGCAAGAGAGGCTGCTGATCCATGTGGCGGCCGACGTCGCCGAGAAGCGCCGGGCCCGGGGGCTGAAGCTCAACCACCCCGAAGCGGTCGCGCTCATCACGTCGCACATCCTCGAAGGCGCACGGGACGGACGTACCGTCGCCGAGCTCATGGCCTCCGGACGCAAGCTGCTCACCCGGGACGACGTCATGGAGGGCGTCCCCGAGATGATCCACGACGTCCAGGTCGAGGCGACCTTCCCGGACGGCACCAAGCTCGTCACCGTCCACGACCCGATCGTCTGACAGAGGGAGCCGCATGATTCCCGGAGAGATCCTGTTCGACGACGGCCCGATCGTCTACAACGAGGGCCGCGAAGTCACCCGGCTCACCGTCCTCAACGCCGCCGACCGGCCCGTCCAGGTCGGCTCCCACTACCACTTCGCCGAGGCCAACCCCGGTCTGGACTTCGACCGGTCCGCCGCGCGCGGCAAGCGGCTGAACATCGCCGCCGGGACCGCCGTGCGCTTCGAGCCCGGCATCCCCGTGGACGTCGAACTCGTCCCGCTCGCCGGAGCCCGTGTCGTGCCCGGACTGCGCGGGGAGACCGGAGGTGCCCTCGATGCCTGAGATCTCGCGCGCCGCGTACGCCGACCTGTTCGGCCCGACCACCGGGGACCGTATCCGGCTCGCCGACACCGACCTCCTGATCGAGATCGAGGAGGATCGTTCCGGCGGTCCCGGGCTCGCCGGTGACGAGGCCGTGTTCGGCGGGGGCAAGGTCATCCGGGAATCCATGGGCCAGTCCCGCGCCACCCGCGCGGACGGCACCCCCGACACCGTCATCACCGGTGCCGTCATCATCGACCACTGGGGCATCGTCAAGGCGGACGTCGGCATCCGCGACGGCCGCATCACGGCCATCGGCAAGGCGGGCAACCCGGACACCATGGACGGGGTCCACCCGGATCTGGTGCTCGGCCCGGAGACGGAGGTCATCGCCGGCAACGGCCGCATCCTCACCGCCGGCGCCATCGACGCCCACGTCCACTTCATCTGCCCCCAGATCGCCGACGAGGCCCTCGCCGCCGGTATCACCACGCTGGTCGGCGGCGGCACGGGACCCGCGGAGGGCTCCAAGGCGACCACCGTCACGCCCGGCCCCTGGCACCTCGCCCGGATGCTGGAGGCGATGGAGGGCCATCCGCTCAACATCGGCCTGCTCGGCAAGGGCAACACCGTCTCCCACGACGCGATGCTCTCCCAGATCCGCGGCGGCGCCCTCGGCCTGAAGCTGCACGAGGACTGGGGCTCCACGCCCGCCGTCATCGACGCCGCCCTGACCGTCGCGGACCGCACCGGCATCCAGGTCGCCATCCACACGGACACCCTCAACGAGGCCGGGTTCGTCGGCGACACGCTCGCCGCGATCAACGGACGCGGCATCCACGCGTACCACACCGAGGGCGCGGGCGGCGGCCACGCGCCGGACATCATGACCGTGGTGTCCGAGCAGCACGTGCTGCCCAGCTCCACCAACCCCACCCGGCCGTTCACCGTCAACACCGCCGAGGAACACCTCGACATGCTGATGGTCTGCCACCACCTGAACCCCGCCGTGCCGGAGGACCTGGCCTTCGCGGAGTCACGGATCCGGCCGTCCACGATCGGGGCGGAGGACATCCTCCACGACCTGGGCGCGATCTCGATCATCTCGTCCGACTCCCAGGCCATGGGACGCGTCGGGGAGGTCGTCCTGCGGACCTGGCAGACCGCCCACGTGATGAAGCGGAGGCGGGGAGCGCTGCCGGGCGACGGCCGCGCCGACAACCACCGCGTACGTCGCTATGTCGCCAAGTACACGATCAACCCGGCCTTCGCCCAGGGCCTCGCCCGTGAGATCGGCTCCGTCGAGACCGGCAAGCTCGCCGACCTCGTGCTGTGGGAGCCCGCGTTCTTCGGCGTCAAGCCACAGCTCGTGATCAAGGGCGGGCAGATCGCGTACGCCCAGATGGGCGACGCCAACGCGTCCATCCCGACCCCGCAGCCGATCCTGCCGCGCCCGATGTACGGGGCGATCGGACGGGCGCCCGCGTCCAACTCGTTCAACTTCGTGGCGCCGCTCGCGATCGAGGACGGACTGCCGGAGCGGCTGGCACTGGGGAAGAGGTTCGTGGCCATCGAGTCGACGCGCGGCGTCACCAAGGCGGACATGCGCGAGAACGACGCCCGGCCGCGGGTCGAGGTCGATCCGGACAGCTTCGCCGTCCACATCGACGGCGAGCTGGTCGAGGCGACACCCGCCGCCGAACTGCCCATGGCCCAGCGCTACTTCCTCTTCTGATGTCCCGGGCAGCGCTTCTCGTCCTGGCCGACGGCCGCTTCCCCGCCGGAGGGCACGCCCACTCCGGCGGCGCCGAGGCGGCCGTCCGCGCGGGACGGATCACCGGAGCCGCGAGCCTCGAGGACTTCTGCCGAGGGCGGCTGCACACGGCCGGGCTGGTGTCCGCCTCACTGGCCGCAGCTGCCGCCCTCGGTGTCGACCCGGCCCTGCTGGACGCCGCGGCGGACGCCCGTACGCCGTCGGCCGCGCTGCGTGTCGCCGCGCGCAGGCTGGGACGGCAGCTGATGCGGGCCGTTCGGGCCGCCTGGCCTTCCGGGGAACTGGACGCGGTGGCACGGGAGTTCCCCAAGGGGGCCCATCAGCCGGTCGTGCTGGGCGTCGCGGCTCGGGCGGCGGGGCTGGGAGCCGAGGACGCCGCGTACTGCTCCGCGTACGAGAGTGTGAGCGGGCCGGCCACCGCTGTGGTGCGGTTGCTCGGTCTTGACCCCTTCGATGCCACCGCGGTGCTCGCCCGGTTGGCCCCGGAGCTGGATCTGGTGGTGGACCGGGCGAGCGAGGCGGCGCGGCGTGTGCTCGACGACGGGGTCGACGCGTTGCCTGCGGCGTCCGCTCCGCTGCTGGAGGTCGGGGCGGAGGCGCATGCCGCCTGGCCTGTACGTCTGTTCGCGTCGTAGGAGGTTCGCCCTCGCCCGCCCCCACCCTCCCCGTCCCTCAGGGGCTCCGCCCCTTTCGACCCCGCCAGGGGCTTCACCCCCTGGCCCCCATCGGCCTGAACGGCCTCGTCCCCAATCCCCCGAGCTCTTCGAGCAGGGGCCCCCAGACGGGCTGGTGATCACCAGCCACGGCTGAACTGGAGCCGCAGTCATGCATCTCGACCACACCCACCCCGGCCCCTCCGCCCTCAGCGCCGACGCCCACCGTCCCGACGGATCCCGCCGAGCCCTGCGTATCGGGCTCGGCGGGCCCGTCGGGTCAGGGAAGACCGCCACCGTCGCCGCGCTCTGCCGGGCACTGCGGGACGAGTTGTCACTCGCTGTCGTGACGAACGACATCTACACCCGGGAGGACGCCGAGTTCCTTTTGCGGGAGGCCGTGCTGCCGCCCGAGCGGATCACCGCAGTCGAGACCGGTGCCTGTCCGCACACCGCCATCCGGGACGACATCTCCGCCAACCTCGAAGCCGTCGAGGACCTGGAGGACGCCGTCGGGCCGCTCGACCTCATCCTCGTCGAGTCCGGCGGAGACAACCTCACCGCCACCTTCTCCAAGGGACTCGTCGACGCGCAGATCTTCGTCATCGACGTCGCGGGCGGGGACGACATCCCGCGCAAGGGCGGCCCCGGTGTCACCACCGCCGATCTGCTCGTCGTCAACAAGACCGACCTGGCACCGTACGTCGGCTCCGACCTCGCCCGGATGGCCGCCGACGCCAAGGCGCAGCGGGGCGAGCTGCCCGTGGTCCTCCAGTCGTTGCGCAGCGAGGCCGGTGTCGGTGCGGTCGCCGACTGGGTGCGGCAGAGGCTCGCCGCATGGGCGGCGTGACCACGGGGGTACGGGCCACCGCGCGGATCGTGGCCCGGGACGACGGCCGGGGCGGTACGGCCCTGCCGGTGCTGGCCGGCGAGGGGCCGCTCGCGCTGCGCCGGACGCGGGCGCGGGGCGACGAGGCGCGCGTGATGCTCGTCGGCGCGATGAGCGGGCCGCTCGGCGGGGACCACCTCACCGTCGAGGCCGAGGTGGGAAGCGGCGCCCTGCTGCACGTCGGATCGGCCGCCGCGACCATCGCGCTGCCCGGTCAGGCGAAGGGCGAGGCACGCTACGACGTCCGGCTCGACGTGGCGGAAGGCGGTGAACTGCACTGGCTGCCCGAGCAGTTGATTTCGGCCAACGGAAGCGAGCTGTACGTCACCTCGCGGATCGACCTCGCGCCGGGCGCCCGTCTCCTCTTCCGGGAGGAGCAGGTCCTCGGGCGTGCCGGTGAGGAGCCCGGGCGGCTCACCAGCCGTCTCACCGTGCGGTTCGGCGGACGGCCGCTGCTCGACCAGGAGGTGGCCTGCGGACCGGGCGCCCCCGGCGGCTGGGACGGGCCCGCCGTGCTGGGGGGACATCGGGCGCTCGGGCAACTGGTCGTCGTACGGCCGGAGTTCGAGCGAGCACCCGCGGCGGCACGGCCGCTCGGGGAGTGTGCCGCGCTCACCCCGCTGGCCGGGCCGGGCGTACTCGTCACCGCGGTGGCGCCCGACGCCCTGCGGCTGCGGCGGACGCTGGACGAAGCGTTGGATGCACTTGGCTGAAACCCGACTCTCCGCTCAACGGACAGTGCTGTACCGGTTATCGGATTGGTAAAGAAAGTCAAATACCCCCTGTTCTCAGGGAGCTCACAGCCGAAAGGATCCCCCGTACCCATCGCAACGATGTACGGGGAGGTCCCACTTGAGGGGAATCAGACCGACGAGGCGAGCGTCCGCGCTCGGCTCAGCGGGGGCGCTCGTCACGGCGACGCTGATAGCCGGCGCCGTCGCGGCACCGTCGGCCACCGCCGACTCGCGCCACGGCCAGGACCGGGAGGCCCGCGGCGCGGCGATCGCCGCCGCACGGGCCGCCAAGGAAGGCATCGACTGGCAGGACTGCCCGGCCGACTGGGGGCTGGAGAAGCCGATCCAGTGCGGCTGGGTGACCGTCCCGCTCGACTACGCCCACCCGAACGGCAAGCAGATCAGGCTCGCCGTCGACCGCATCGGGAACACGGGCACCAAGCAGGAGCGCCAGGGCGCCCTCGTCTACAACCCGGGCGGTCCCGGCGGTTCCGGGCTGCGCTTCCCGCGCCGGGTCACCACCAAGAACCCCGTCTGGGCCAACGTGGCGAAGGCGTACGACTTCGTCGGCTTCGACCCGCGCGGCGTCGGCCACTCCGCGCCCATCTCCTGCGAGGACCCGCAGGAGTTCGTGAAGGCGCCCAAGGCGGACCCGGTCCCCGACTCCGAGGCGGACAAGCTCGCCCAGCGCAAGCTGGCGCGGGAGTACGCGGAGGGCTGCCTGGAGCGCACCGGCCGCGCGATGCTCCAGCAGATGACCACGCCCAACACCGCGCGCGACCTGGACGTCATCCGTGCCGCGCTGGGCGAGAAGAAGATCAACTACCTGGGCGTGTCGTACGGCACCTACCTGGGCGCCGTCTATGGCACGCTGTTCCCGGGCCACATCCGCCGCATGATCGTCGACAGCGTGGTCAACCCGTCGCGCGAGAAGATCTGGTACCAGGCCAACCTCGACCAGGACGTCGCCTTCGAGGGCCGCTGGAAGGACTGGGAGGACTGGGTCGCCGCGAACGACGCCTCCTTCCACCTGGGCACGACCCGCGCGGCGGTGCAGGAGAAGTGGCTGAAGCTGCGCGCCACGGCGAAGAAGAGCCCGATCGGCGGCGTCGTGGGCCCGGCCGAGCTGATCTCCTTCTTCCAGAGCGCCCCGTACTACGACTCCTCGTGGGTGCCGGTCGCCACCGTCTTCAGCAAGTACGTCGCCGGAGACACCAAGGCGCTCGTCGACGCGGCGGCGCCGGACCTTTCGGACACGGCCGGCAACATCGCCTCCGAGAACGGCAACGCCGTCTACACGGCCGTCGAGTGCACCGACGCCAAGTGGCCGAAGAGCTGGCGGAAGTGGGACCGGGACAACACCCGGCTCAACAAGGACTACCCGTTCATGACCTGGGCCAACGCATGGATGAACCTGCCGTGCGCCACCTGGCCCGTCAAGCAGCAGAACCCGGTCGACGTGGGGACCGGCAAGGGCCTGCCGACCGTCCTGATCGTGCAGTCCACCCGTGACGCCGCGACGCCCTTCGAGGGCGCGGTCGAGCTGCACAAGCGCTTCAAGGGCTCCCGCCTGATCATCGAGAAGGACGCGGGCTCCCACGGCGTGACCGGTCTGGTCAACCCGTGCATCAACAGCCGGGTCGACACCTACCTGCTCACCGGCAGGACGGACGGCGCCGACGTGACGTGCGCGCCGCACGCCACGCCGAAGCCGTAGTACGCGGTCTTCGTCACCCGCACGCGCGAAGGGGCGGCCGATCCCGGCCGCCCCTTCGTCGTCCGCCGACGCGCCTCAACTCAGCGGCAGCCGCGGTAGCTTGCGAGCCCGTTCCACGTTCTTCGCCGCCTCCTCCGCCTTGACGACCGCCGCGTACTGGTCGACGTACTCCTGCTCGGACAGGGAGAGGATGGCGTACATGATCTCGTCCGTGATCGCGCGCAGGACGGCCTTCTCGTTCTCCATGCCGGCGTAGCGGGAGAAGTCCAGTGGCTTGCCGAAGCGGATCACCACGGGGTGGATGCTCGGGATGACCTGGCCCGGCGGCTGTGCCTCGAAGGTGCCGATCATCGCGCAGGGGATCACCGGCACCTTCGCCTTGAGGGCCATCACCGCGACGCCCACCTTGCCCTTGTAGAGGCGGCCGTCGTGGGAGCGGGTGCCCTCCGGGTAGATGCCCAGCAGCTCACCCTTGCCGAGGACGCCGAGGCCCTCGCGGATCGCGGCCTGTCCGGCCTCCTTGCCGGAGCGGTCCACCGGGATCTGGCCGGCGCTGCGGAAGAACGCGGCGGTGAGCCGGCCCTTGATACCGGGGCCGGTGAAGTACTCGGCCTTGGCGAGGAAGGTGATGCGCCGTTTGAGGATCGCGGGCATAAGGAAGTGGTCGGAGAAGGAGAGGTGGTTGCCGGCGATGATGGCCGGCCCCTGAGCCGGGACGTGTTCGAGCCCCTCGATGCGCGGGCGGAAGACCAGTCTCAGCAGTGGTCCGAGAAAGACGTATTTGAGCAGGTAATAGAACACAGTGGGCCCCTCACTCTGCCAGGTCGGCTTCGAGCCGGCGCTTCTCCCAGGTCAAGGCCAGATTTCCGAGGGTTGGCCCAGGTGCGACTGTAGTCATCTGTAACCGCCTTTGGTCGGGCTCATGCTGCTTCAGCGCTTCTTTCGGAAGCCGGCCGCACTGCCCGCTTCGAAGTGACGTCAGGGCGATGATGCCCCGTACAGGTCTGTGTTTCCCCGGCTTCACCGGGGAGCGCGGCTGCGCACGGTGCGCGGTCGAGCAGAGGCGGCCGAGCGGACTCAAGGTCCCGGTCGCGGTCGGGAGCCGATCGGCGGACAGCGGCATGCCCGCCGCTCCCCGCTGCGAGGCGCCGGCCCCTGGCGGCGCGATGTGGTCCGCCTGTGCCCGGACCAACGCTGACCGCCTCCGCCGGGTTGCACGACGGCTCCTTGACCGCTGCTTCGCTCTCCACGATGCTGTGTTGCGAAATACGAGATGAGTGTCGTAATAGGCAACGTCTCGACCTTCTGTCAGCCGAGGAGTGGCCATGGCTCACCAGGTCCGTGCTGTCGTCGCCCGGGGCAAGGGCGCCCCCGTCAGCCTGGAAACGATCGTCGTGCCCGACCCCGGTCCGGGTGAGGCGCTGGTCAAGATAGAGGCCTGCGGGGTCTGCCACACCGATCTGCACTACCGCGAGGGCGGCATCAGCGCCGACTTCCCCTTCCTGCTGGGCCACGAGGCCGCGGGCGTGGTGGAATCGGTGGGCGAGGGTGTCACGGACGTGGCGCCCGGTGACTTCGTCATCCTCAACTGGCGTGCGGTATGCGGCCAGTGCCGTGCCTGTCTGCGCGGCCGGCCGTGGTACTGCTTCGACACGCACAACGCCAAGCAGAAGATGACCTTGACCGACGGCACGGAGCTGTCGCCCGCGCTCGGTATCGGTGCCTTCGCGGAGAAGACCCTGGTGGCGGCCGGGCAGTGCACCAAGGTGGACCGGGCGGCCTCGGCGGCCGCCGCCGGACTGCTGGGCTGCGGAGTGATGGCGGGCATCGGCGCGGCGATCAACACCGGCAACGTGGGACGCGGTGACAGCGTGGCCGTCATCGGCTGCGGCGGTGTCGGGGACGCGGCGGTCGTCGGATCGAACCTGGCGGGTGCGGCGAAGATCATCGCGGTGGACATCGACGACCGCAAGCTGGCCACCGCGAAGAGGATGGGCGCGACCCACACGGTCAACTCCAGTCAGACCGATCCGGTGGCGGCGATCCGGGACCTTACCGGCGGCTTCGGCGCCGATGTCGTCATCGAGGCGGTGGGCCGTCCGGAGACCTACCGGCAGGCCTTCTACGCCCGCGACCTGGCCGGCACTGTCGTTCTGGTCGGCGTACCGACCCCGGAGATGCAGCTGGAGCTGCCGCTGCTGGACGTCTTCGGCCGGGGCGGGGCGCTGAAGTCGTCCTGGTACGGCGACTGCCTGCCCTCCCGCGACTTCCCCATGCTCGTCGACCTCTATCTGCAGGGCCGGCTGGACCTGGACGCCTTCGTCACCGAGACCATCGCGCTGGACGAGGTCGAGAAGGCCTTCGAGCGCATGCACCACGGCGATGTGCTGCGCTCGGTGGTGGTGCTGTGATGGGCGCGCGCATCGAACGGCTCGTCACCTCCGGGCGGTTCACGCTCGACGGCGGCACCTGGGACGTCGACAACAACGTGTGGATCGTCGGCGACGACCACGAGGTGATCGTCATCGACGCCGCGCACGACGCCGGCGCCATCGCCGCCGCAGTAGGCGACCGGCGCCTGACGGCGATCGTGTGCACCCACGCCCACAACGACCACATCGACGCCGCCCCCGCCCTGGCTGAGCGCACCGGCGCCCCGGTCCTGCTGCACCCCGACGACCTGCCGCTGTGGAAGCAGACCCATCCGGACCGGGCGCCCGACGCGGAACTGACCGACCGGCAGACCCTGGCGGTCGCGGGCGCCGAGCTGACCGTGCTCCACACGCCAGGCCACGCCCCGGGCGCCGTCTGCCTGTACGCCCCGGCCCTCGGCGCCCTCTTCAGCGGCGACACGCTGTTCGCCGGCGGTCCGGGGGCGACGGGGCGGTCGTACAGCGATTTCCCCACCATCATCGACTCGATCAGTCGACGCCTCCTGGCGCTGCCCGGCGACACCGTCGTGCACACCGGCCACGGGGAGACGACCACCATCGGCGCCGAAGCGCCGCACCTTCAGGAGTGGATCGACCGCGGCTTCTGACCGCCCCACGGCCTCGCCCCGGTGACGTCCGACGACGGCGCCGGCGGCGAGGCCGTCGCTGCCCCGCCGCCACACCTTGTCGCGCCCGCTCACCTCCGCTTTCGAGGCCGCTTCGGCATGCGCGGAGAACCGGCCGCCGACCCGGCCCGAACCGGGCCCTGGACGCCTTGACAACGGTTCAGGGCGGCCCGCAGACTGACGTTGCGCTAATCGCAATCCGTTTCGCTATACGCACCGAGGTGTCATGATGATTCCCGCGTGCCGTCTCGCGGATCTGCCGCGAGGCGAGGCCCACCGGCTCGACATCGACCCGCCGGTCTCGGTGTTCCACACCGATGACGGCGAGCTCTTCGCCATCGACGACACCTGCACCCACCAGGACGCCTCGCTCGCCGACGGCTGGCTGGAGGGCTGCGAGGTGGAATGCCCGCTGCACGCCTCGAAGTTCGACCTGAGGACCGGAGCGGTGGACGCCCCGCCGGCCAAGCTGCCGGTGCGGACCCACGAGGTCCTGGTCGAGGACGGCATGATCTACGTCCGGCTGTCGACCGAGGCCCCCAACCTGCCGCCCTGCGTCGCCTCCCGCTTGGCCGGAGGCCCCGCGTGAGGACCGTCGCCGTGGTGGGCGCCTCGCTGGCCGGACTGTCGGCCGCGCGCTCGCTGCGGAAACGGGGGTACGACGGGCGGCTGGTCGTCATCGGCGACGAGCCCCACCGTCCGTACGACAGGCCGCCGCTGTCCAAGGAGTTCCTCGCCGGCACCCTCGGCGAAGCGGATCTCGCGCTGGAGAGGGACGACGAGGACCTGGAGGCGGAATGGGTGCTCGGCGCCCGCGCCACCGGGCTCGACCGCACAGAGCGGGCGATCCGGCTCGCCGACGGCCGGGAGATCCGTGCCGACGGTGTGGTCATCGCGACCGGTGCGGCCGCGCGCACGCTGCCCGGCACCGAGGGACTCGCCGGCGTCCATGTGCTGCGCACCCTGGACGACGCCCGCGCCCTGCGCGACGACCTGGCCCGCGGCGGACGGCTGGTGGTGATCGGCGGCGGATTCATCGGCGCCGAGGTCGCCTCCACCGCCTACGCCCTCGGGCTCGACGTGACGGTCGTGGAGGCCGCGCCGACGCCACTGGCGGGACCGCTCGGCGAGGTCATGGGCGGCATCGTCTCCGCCCTCCACGCCGACCACGGCGTACGGCTCCTGTGCGGGGTGGGGGTCAAAGGGCTGAGCGGGGAGCGGAGCGTGGACGCCGTTCTGCTCGAGGACGGCCGCAGCATCCCCGCCGACACCGTCGTCGTGGGTGTGGGCGCGCGTCCCTGTGTCGATTGGCTCGAGGGATCCGGCGTCACGCTCGACAACGGCGTGAAGTGCGGGGCCGACGGCCGCACCAGCCTCGCCCAGGTGGTCGCCGTCGGCGACTGTGCCAACTGGTACGACCCGCACACCGGAACCCACCGCCGCGTGGAGCACTGGACCGGCGCACTGGAGCGCCCCGACACCGCCGTGGCCACGCTGCTCGCGTACGGCGCGACGCAGCCAGGCGTGCCGCGGCCGCCGTACTTCTGGTCCGACCAGTACGGCGTGAAGATCCAGTTCGTCGGCCATGCCGCCGGCGCCGACAGTGTGACGGTCGAGGAAGGCGCCACCGACGACCGGAGTTTCCTGGCTGTCTACCGCAGGGCCGGAACCCCGGTCGCCGTGCTCGGGATGAACCAGCCGAGGCTGTTCACCCGTTGGCGCAAGCAGTTCACCGCGGCCAGGTCTTGACACCGCTGATGCGGCCTCTCATGCTGCGTTGCATATGACACGCAGCGTTGCTTCATACACAACGCCGTCCGAAGTCGCTCTTCCCGGCGCGTGCCCGACCCTTCCACGACGTTTCCCGAGGAGTGCAGCGTGACCTCGACAAGCCTGCCGGACAGCCTGATCGCCACCCTCCCCGGCTCCTCCTACACGGACCCCGGCATCTTCGCCCAGGAACAGGAGCGCATCTTCGAGACGATGTGGTTCTGTGTCGCCCGGGCGTCCGACCTGCCCAAGCCCGGTGCCTTCCGCACCGTGGACGTGGGCCGCGAGAGCATCCTCGTCACCCGGGCCCGGGACAACTCCATACGCGCCTACTTCAACGTCTGCCGGCACCGCGGCGCGAAGCTCTGCACGGAGGAGTCCGGTGAGGTCAAGCGCGCCTTCCAGTGCCCGTACCACGCGTGGACGTACGACCTGAACGGCAAGCTCGTCGCGGCGCCCAACCTCACGAAGATGCCCGACGTCGGCCGCACCGAGTACGGCCTGGTGAGCGTGGCCGTCCGCGAATGGCTCGGCTACGTCTGGGTGTGCCTCGCGGAGAACCCGCCCTCCTTCGAGGAGGACGTCATCGGCGAGGTGATCACCCGCCTCGGGGACGTGGAGTCGATCGAGCGCTACGACATCGACAACCTGGCGGTGGGCAAGCGGATCGTCTACGACGTCAAGGCGAACTGGAAGCTCATCATCGAGAACTTCATGGAGTGCTACCACTGCGCCACGATCCACCCGGAGCTGACCGAGGTGCTCCCCGAGTTCGCGGACGGTTACGCGGCTCAGTACTACGTCGGCCACGGCGCCGAGTTCGGCGAGGAGATCCAGGGCTTCACCGTGGACGGCTCCGAGGGCCTCGACCGGATTCCCGGTGTCTCCGAGGAGCAGGACCGCCGCTACTACGCGATCACCGTCAAGCCGCAGGTCTTCATCAACCTGGTGCCCGACCACGTGATCTTCCACCGTATGTACCCGGTGGCGGTCGACCGCACGATCGTCGAGTGCGACTGGCTCTACTTGCCGGGCGTGGTGGAGAGCGGCAAGGACGTCAGCCGGTCCGTGGAGCTCTTCGACCGCGTCAACCGCCAGGACTTCGACGCCTGCGAGCGCACGCAGCCCGGTATGAGCTCCCGGCTGTACGCCAAGGGCGGCGTGCTCGTGCCCAGTGAGCACCACATCGGCGCCTTCCACGACTGGGTGCACGAGCGCCTCGGCACCCGGCAGCCGGAGTAGCCCCGGCGAGGCGGGCGGCCCGCGGCCGGCGCCCGCGTGCGGGCACGGTCAGCCGAGGTACCCCATGCGATGGCTGATCTCCTCCGCGCCCTTGAGGAGCACCGGAGCGAGCTCGTGCATGCGCTCCTCGGTGAACCGGTACGAGGGCCCGGAGGCGCTGATCGAGGCGATGACCTGTCCGTCGCGGTCGCGGATCGGCGCCGCCATCGCGTGCAGCCCTATCTCCAGTTCCTCCAGCGTCCAGGCGTAGCCGCGCTCGCGGGACTCGGCGAGGTTCTTCTCCAGCTTCGTCTTCGCGGTGATCGTGTGCGGGGTCACCTTCTTCAGGCCGGCCTCCGCCAGCAGTGCGGCGCGCTCCTTGGCGGGCAGATGGGCCAGCAGGATCTTGCCGCTCGAGGTGGCGTGCAGCGGGGTCAGCTCCCCGACCCAGTTGTGCGCGGCGACGGCGGCCGGACCGCGCACCTGGTACAGGTTGATCGCATAGTGCTCCTGCATGACGGCGATGTTGACCGTCTCGCCGATCTCCTCCGCGAGCCGCTCGCACACCGGACGGCCCTGCTGGGTGAGGTCGAGACGGCCCGTGACCGCGCCCGCCAGGCGTACGATGCCGAAGCCGAGCCGGTACTTGCCGCGCTCGCCCGACTGCTCCACCAGGCCGCGCGCCTCCAGGGCTCCGAGCAGCCGGAACGCGGTGGACTTGTGGACATCGATCTCGGCGGCCACCTCGCTGACGCCCGCCTCGCCGCGCTGGGCCAGGATCTCGAGCACACTGATGGCGCGGTCGACGGACTGCACCCCGCCGGCCTGTGAACCGTTCGTTTCGGCATCCGGACTGAAGTTGCTCATGGTGAAACTATACGCGCAGTAAACAACGACCATGCAAGTAACCCCCGCGAAACGAAGACCTTGCAAGTTGCGCGGACCGCAACCTAGTGCGTATAGCGATACCCGTACTAGCATGCCCCGCGTATCGACGGCGCGAGCGAGCGAGACGAGGCACCATGGCTCCCCTGCATTACGACTTCGTCATCGTCGGCGGTGGATCAGCCGGCAGCGCACTGGCGAACCGGCTCTCGGCCGACCCCGGAAACCGGGTGCTCGTGCTGGAGGCGGGCCGCTCCGACTATCCCTGGGACGTGTTCATCCACATGCCCGCGGCGCTGACCTACCCCATAGGCAGCCGCTTCTACGACTGGAAGTACGAGTCCGAGCCCGAACCCCACATGGGCGGCCGGCGCATCTACCACGCCCGCGGCAAGGTGCTGGGCGGCTCCAGCAGCATCAACGGCATGATCTTCCAGCGCGGCAACCCGATGGACTACGAGCGCTGGGCCGCCGACCCCGGCATGGAGACCTGGGACTACGCCCACTGTCTGCCGTACTTCCGGCGGATGGAGAACTGTCTCGCGGCCGACCCCGACGACGAGTTCCGCGGCCACGACGGCCCCCTCGTCCTGGAGCGCGGCCCGGCGACCAACCCGCTCTTCACCGCATTCCTGAAGGCCACCCAGGAGGCGGGCTACGCACCCACGGACGACGTCAACGGCTACCGGCAGGAGGGTTTCGCGAAGTTCGACCGCAATGTCCACCGCGGGCGTCGGCTGTCGGCTTCCAAGGCGTACCTCAAGCCCGCGATGAAGCGGCCGAACCTCACGGTGAGGACCCGCGCCTTCGTCACCCGGGTCCTCTTCGAGGGCAAGCGCGCCGTCGGCGTCGAGTACCGGCACGGCCGTGGCGCCGCCCAGCAGGTCCGGGCCGGTGAGGTGATCCTGTGCGGCGGCGCCATCAACTCCCCGCAGCTGCTCCAGCTCTCCGGCGTCGGCAACGCCGCCGAGCTGTCCGCCCTCGGCATCGACGTCGTCCACGACCTGCCGGGGGTCGGCGAGAACATGCAGGACCACCTGGAGGTGTACGTCCAGTACGCCTGTAAGCAGCCCGTCTCCATGCAGCCGTACATGGCGAAGTGGCGCGCGCCCCTCATCGGGCTGCAGTGGCTGTTCCGCAAGGGCCCGGCGGCCACCAACCACTTCGAGGCCGGTGGTTTCGCCCGCAGCAACGAGGACGTCGAGTACCCCAACCTGATGTTCCACTTCCTGCCCGTCGCGGTCCGCTACGACGGCTCCTCACCGGCCGGCGGCCACGGCTACCAGGTGCACGTCGGGCCCATGTACTCCGACGCGATCGGCTCCGTGAAGATCAAGAGCAGGGACCCGCGCGAGCACCCCGCGCTGCGCTTCAACTACCTGTCCACCGAGCAGGATCGCCGCGAGTGGGTCGAGGCCATCCGCGTCGCCCGCCAGATCCTCAACCAGCCCGCGCTCGCCCCCTACAACGGCGGCGAGATCTCGCCCGGACCCTCCGTCGAGACCGACGAGGAGATCCTCGCCTGGGTCGCCAAGGAGGGCGAGACCGCCCTGCACCCCTCGTGCACCTGCAAGATGGGCACCGACGAGATGTCCGTCGTCGACCCGCTGAGCATGAAGGTGCATGGCCTGGAGGGGCTGCGCGTGGTGGACGCGTCGGTGATGCCGTACGTCACCAACGGCAACATCTACGCCCCCGTGATGATGGTCGCCGAGAAGGCGTCCGACCTCATCCTCGGCAAGGAGCCGCTGACGCCCTCCAAGGCCGCCTACTACCGGCACCGCGACGCCCAGAAGCAGGCCGGGTAGGCCTTGGGTGCCGAGGCCCTGCGGGCGCTGCTCGACCGCGTCCGCTACGAGGTGCTGCCGGCGAGGGCCACCGAGGAGAAGGTCCTCGCCCATGTCCCGCGCGACGTCCAGGTCACGGTCACGGCGTCGCCGGTCAAGGGCCTGGAGCCGACCCTCGTCCTGACCGAGCGGCTCACCGCGCACGGCTTCCGCGTCGTCCCGCACGTGCCCGCACGGCTGCTGCGGGACGACACGCACCTGAAGGACGTCGCCGAGCGGCTGCGTGCGGCGGGTGTCGACGACGTGTTCGTGCCGGCGGGCGACGCCGATCCGCCGGCCGGGCCGTACGACGGGGCCCTGCCGGTGCTGCGCCGGCTCGGCGAGCTGGGCAGGCCCTTCGCGCACATGGGGATCACCGGGTATCCGGAGAGCCATCCGCTCATCCACGACGACATCACCATCCAGGCGATGTGGGACAAGCGCGCGCACGCCACGTACATCGTCAGCAACCTGTGCTTCGACCCGCGCGTGCTCGGCGACTGGATCGCCCGGATAAGGCGCCGGGACGTCGCGCTGCCCGTGTACGTGGGGGTCGCCGGGCCGGTGCAGCGGGCCAAGCTGCTGTCCATGGCGACGAAGATCGGGGTGGGGGAGTCGACGCGCTTCCTGACCAGGCACCCGTCGTGGTTCCTGCGGTTCGCGACGCCGGGCGGGTACGCGCCCGAGAGACTGCTCACCCGCGCGGCGGAGACGCTCACGGCGCCTTCGGCGGCGGTGGCGGGCCTGCACCTGTTCACCTTCAACCAGATCGCGGAGACCGAGAGCTGGCGCCGCGCACTGCTCGACAGGCTCCACTGAGCCCGGGGACGGCCGTATGTACCGGCAGCCGTATACAACAGCCGTGTACGAACACCGGGCGGGGCCGGAACCCAGGTGGTTCCGGCCCCGCCCGTTCTGCGGGGGTGCTCAGCGGAAGACCACCGTGCGGTTGCCCTCCACCATCACGCGGCTCTCGGTGTGCCACTTCACCGCGCGGGCCAGGACCTGGGCCTCCACGTCCCGGCCGACCGTGACGAGTTCGTCCGGGTCGAGGGAGTGGTCCACCCGGACCACGTCCTGCTCGATGATCTGGCCCTCGTCCAGGTCCGGCGTCACATAGTGGGCCGTCGCGCCGACCAGCTTCACACCGCGTTCGTACGCCTGCTGGTAGGGCTTCGCGCCCTTGAAGCTCGGCAGGAAGGAGTGGTGGATGTTGATGGCGCGGCCCTCCAGCTCCTTGCACAGGTCGTCCGAGAGCACCTGCATGTAGCGGGCCAGGACCACGAGGTCGATGTCCAGCTCCCGGACCAGCTCCAGCAGGCGCGCCTCGGCCTCGGGCTTGGTCTCCCTGGTCACCGGGACGTGGTGGAAGGGGATGCCGTAGGTCTCCGCGAGGGCCTCGAAGTCCCGGTGGTTGGAGACGATGGCCGGGATCTCGATGTTGAGGGCGCCGGTGCGGCGGCGGAAGAGCAGGTCGTTGAGGCAGTGACCGAACTTCGAGACCATGATCAGCGTCCGCGTCGGCGTCGCGGCGTCCCGGAGGGTCCAGGAGATGCCGTGGGCCTCGGCGACCGGGCCGAAGCGGTAACGCAGATGTTCCAGGGTGATGTCCGGATCGGACACATCGAAGTGGACCCTCATGAAGAAGCGGTCCTGAAGGCGGTCGTCGAACTGCTGGCTCTGCAGGATGTTGCCCGAGTTCCTGACCAGGAAGCCGCTCACGGCATGGACCAGTCCGGCTCTGTCCGGGCAGGAGAAGGTGAGGACGTACTCGTCGCCGGGTTGCGGTCGAGGGGACATGCGCAGGCCTCCGTCTGATGCGTAATGCACAACGCGATGAGCAATACGCAACATAGTTGGGGCGAAGGCGGTCGGCGGTCAAGACGGGGGACGTTCGGCTCTTGTGAAAACGACGGGACCCCTTGACGTACGTCGGCCCTTCGGTCAGGGTTCCCCCACAAGCAATTCGATGCGCGATGCGCAACGAAACCTCCGAAGGGCTCCGCGCGTGGCAGACCTGTATGTGGACGGAGAATGGCGCGAGGCGGTGGCCGGCGGCCACCGGGAGATCCGCTGTCCCGCCGACGGCACGCCGGTCGCGACCGTGTCCGAGGGGACACGCGCCGACACCGAGGCCGCGATCGCCGCGGCCCGGCGCGCCTTCGACGAAGGCCCCTGGCCGCGCACCCCCGAGCGCGAGCGCGGCGCCCTGCTGCTGCGCACCGCCGACATCCTGGAGCGCGACGCGAAGGAGTTCGCCCGCGCCGAGTCGCTCGACACCGGCAAGCGCCTGGTCGAGAGCGAGTATGACATCGCCGACGTCGTCTCCTGCTTCCGCTACTACGGCGGCATCGCCGGCACCAGCGCCGGCCGGGTGGTCGACACCGGCCGTGACGACGCCCTCAGCCGGGTCACCTACGAACCCGTCGGCGTCTGCGGACTGATCACCCCCTGGAACTACCCCCTGCTCCAGGCGTCCTGGAAGGTCGCCCCGGCCCTCCTCGCGGGCAACACCATCGTGCTCAAGCCCAGCGAGCTCACGCCCTCCACCTCGATCCTGCTGATGAAGGCGCTCGAGGAGGCCGGGCTCCCGGCCGGCGCGGCCAACCTCGTCCTGGGCGCCGGAGCGGAGGCCGGCGCGCCCCTGTCGGAGCACCCGGACGTCGACATGGTGTCCTTCACCGGGGGCCTGGAGACCGGGCGCCGCATCATGGCCACCGCCGCCGCGACGGTGAAGAAGGTCGCCCTGGAGCTCGGCGGCAAGAACCCCAACGTCGTCTTCGCCGACGCCGACTTCGACACGGCGGTCGACTTCGCCCTCACCGCCGTCTTCCTGCACTCCGGCCAGGTCTGCTCGGCCGGCGCGCGCCTGATCGTCGAGGACTCCCTGCACGACGCCTTCGTCGACGAGATCGTGCGCCGCGCCCGGCTCATCCGGCTCGGCGGCCCGTTCGACCCTCAGGCGGAGACCGGGGCGCTGATCTCGGCACAGCACCTTCAGAAGGTCGAGGCGTACGTCGCCGCAGGGCTCGCCGAGGGCGCCGTACTGCGCTGCGGCGGCGAGCGCCCCGACGACCCCGCGCTGGCGGGCGGCTTCTACTACCCGCCCACCGTCCTCGACGAGTGCAGCCAGGACATGCGCGTGGTGCACGAGGAGTCCTTCGGACCCGTGCTCACCGTCGAGCGCTTCCGTGACGAGGACGACGCCGTCCGCATCGCCAACGACACGGAGTACGGACTCGCCGGCGCCGTCTGGACGCAGGACGCCGGCAAGGCCCAGCGGGTCGCTCGCCGGCTGCGCCACGGCACGGTCTGGATCAACGACTACCACCCCTACGTGCCGCAAGCGGAATGGGGTGGCTTCGGGCACTCGGGCGTGGGCCGGGAGCTGGGACCGACCGGCCTCGACGAATACCGAGAGCCAAAGCACGTCTGGCAGAACATCCAACCCCGGCCGCAGCACTGGTTCCGCGGCTGAACGCCGAAAAGAGGTCGATCGTGACCCCCACACAGACCGAGGTGTCGCAGCGGCGCGGCACGTCCCAGGACCCCCAGGACCGGACCCCGGTCATCTCCGTGCGCCGGCTGTGGAAGGTGTTCGGGCCGAAGGCCGACCAGGTGCCGGACTCCGAGGAACTGTGCGGGCTGACCCGCCGCGAGCTCATGGACCGCACCGGGTGCACCGCCGCCGTCCGCGACGTGAACTTCGACGTGTCGCCCGGCGAGGTCTTCGTCGTCATGGGCCTGTCCGGCTCCGGCAAGTCCACCCTGGTGCGATGTCTGACCCGGTTGATCGAACCCACCGCGGGCGAGGTGGTCTTCGAGGGCGAGGACATCCGCGGCGCCGACGCCAAGCGGCTGCGGGACATGCGGCGCAGCAAGTTCTCCATGGTCTTCCAGCACTTCGGCCTGCTGCCGCACCGCAGGGTCGTCGACAACGTGGCGTTCGGCCTGGAGATCCGGGGCATGGGCAAGGCCGAGCGGACCAGGCGCGCCCTGGAGGTCGTGGAACTGGTGGGCCTGGCCGGATACGAGAACTCCTATCCCGACCAGCTCTCCGGCGGCATGCAGCAGCGCGTCGGCCTCGCCCGCGCCCTCGCGGGCGACCCCGACGTCCTCTTCTTCGACGAGCCGTTCTCCGCGCTCGACCCGCTGATCCGCCGTGACATGCAGAGCGAGGTCATCCGTCTGCACCACGAGGTCGGCAAGACCATGGTGTTCATCACCCACGACCTCTCCGAGGCCCTGAAGCTGGGCGACCGCATCCTGATCATGCGCGACGGCAAGATGGTCCAGTGCGGCACCGGCGACGAACTCGTCGGCGCCCCCGCCGACGACTACGTGCGGGACTTCGTCAAGGACGTGCCGCGCGGCGACGTCCTCACCCTGCGCTGGATCATGCGCCCCGCGCAGCCCGACGACGCGCTCGACGGCCCCGAGCTGGGCCCGGACGTCGTGGTCCGTGAGGCCACCCGGGCGGTACTGGCGGCCGAGAAGCCCGTCAAGGTGGTCGAGGGCGGCAAGCTGCTCGGCATCGTCGGCGACGAGGAGATCCTCTCCGTCGTCGCCGGGCAGGAAGGCGGTGCGTGATGGCCGTCGCCGCCGACGCGGCCGCGCCGGTCGCGACCGTACGCAGAAGGGTCAGCCGTCCCATGGTGGTGGCGGCGATCCTGGTCGCCTGGGTGGTGCTCTTCGCCGTGCTGCGCGGCCGGCAGACGCTGTCCCTCGCCGCGGCCGATCTCACGGCTCTGCACCGCTGGCTGAACGACGTCAACGACAGCATCGGCGCCAACCGCAACTCCAACCCGCTCTTCCTGTACTTCTTCAACGAGATCCGCCTGGTCATCGACAACCTGGTGACCTTCGTCCAGTCCCTGATCTCGCAGCCGAGCGGCGGCCGCCCGGTGCCGCAGATCGGCTGGCTCGGCGTCGTCGGCCTCACCGGCTACGTCTCCTGGGCCGTGGGCAACTGGCGGGTCGCCCTGCTGGCCGTGGCCGGTTTCACCTTCTTCGGGCTGCAGGGGCTGTGGCAGGAGAGCATGGACACCCTGGCGCTGACCCTCTCGGCGGTCATCGTGGCGCTGGTCATCGGCATCCCGCTCGGCGTGTGGGCCGGTCTCTCCGACCGGTTCAACCGGATCATGACGCCCTTCCTGGACTTCATGCAGACGATGCCGACCTTCGTCTACCTCGCCCCGCTGACCCTGATCTTCCTCATCGGCGGGGCCTCCGCCGTGATCACCACCGTGATCTACGCGGCACCGCCCGCGATCCGCATCACCGCGCACGCCATCCGCTCCGTGCCCGAGACCACTGTCGAGGCGGCGGACTCGCTCGGCACGACGCGGTCGCAGCAACTGCTGAAAGTGCTGCTGCCGATGTCCAAGCGCACGGTGGTGATGGGCGTCAACCAGACCATCATGGCCGCCCTGGCCATGGTGACCATCGCCGCCCTGATCGACGCGCCCGGCCTCGGCAAGACCGTCGTCCAGGCCCTGCAGTCGCTCGACGTCGGCACCGCCTTCAACGCCGGCCTCGCCATCGTCGTCATGGCCATCGTCCTCGACCGGGTCACCACGGCCGCTGCCGCACGCACCGAGGCGGCCCGCCGAACAGGCGGCCGGTTCCTCAAGTGGCGCCGGCCGCTGCTGGTGGCCGGCGGGATCACTGCCGCGGTCCTGGTCTATCTGTCCCACACCTACGTCTGGGCGGCCGAGTTCCCCGGCGAGGGAAGCACCGGCACTCACATCGCGAGCGCGGCCGACACCACGACCACCTGGCTGCAGGACCATCTCTCGGGCCTGACCAACGCGCTTCGGGACGTCATCACCAACGGGCTGCTCAACCCGTTCCAGACGCTGCTCACCGACTCCCCGTGGTGGCTCGTCGGCGTCACCCTGGTCGCGCTCGGCGCGGTGCTCGGCGGCTGGCGCGCCGGGGTGACGGCCGCCGTGTGCGTCGGGCTGCTCGTCGGCACGGGCCTGTGGTCGGACGGCATGACGACCCTCGCCTCGACCGCCGTGGCCACGGTGCTGGTGATGCTGCTCGGTGTCGTCTTCGGCGTGTGGATGGGACGCAGCCTGCTCGTGGACAGGCTGGTGCGGCCCACCCTGGACGCCGCACAGGTGATGCCGCCGTTCGTCTATCTCGTGCCGTTCCTGGCCCTCTTCGGTGCCACCCGCTTCACCGCGATCGTCGCGGCCGTCGTGTACGCGGCGCCCGTCGCGATCAAGATCATCGCGGACGGCGTGCGGAACGTGTCCGAGTCCACGGTGGAGGCGGCCACCTCGGCCGGGTGCAACACCTGGCAGATCATCACCAAGGTTCAGCTGCCGATGGCACGCAGCGCCCTGACTCTCGCGATCAACCAGGGGCTGATCTACGTGCTGTCGATGGTTGTGGTGGGCGGCCTGGTAGGGGCCGGCGCCCTCGGCTACGACGTCGTGGCCGGATTCTCGCAGGGAGAGCTGTACGGCAAGGGGCTGGCGGCGGGGCTCGCCATCGTACTGCTCGGAGTCATGTTCGACCGGATCACTCAGGCTGCGGCGCGACGCACCAGGGCATAAGGAGCACGACACCATGGCAAGACACTGGCGAGCCGGCGCGGCCGGCCTGGCCGTCCTCGGCCTCACCCTCACCGCGTGCGCAGGGGCGAAGGTCGGCGACAGCTCCTCCGCCGGCTCGAAGTCCTCGGGCGGCAAGTGCGGCACGTTCAACCTGGCCGTCAACCCGTGGGTGGGCTACGAGGCGGACGCGGCGGTCGTCGCGTACGTCGCGCAGCACGACCTCGGCTGCACGGTCAACAAGAAGGACCTGAAGGAGGAGATCGCCTGGCAGGGCTTCGGGACCGGCGAGGTCGACGCCGTCCTGGAGAACTGGGGCCACGACGATCTGAAGAAGAAGTACATCACCGAGCAGAAGACCGCCGTCGAGGCCGGGCAGACGGGCAACAAGGGCATCATCGGCTGGTTCGTGCCGCCGTGGCTGGCCAAGGCGCACCCGGACATCACCGACTGGAAGAACCTCAACAAGTACGCCGACAAGTTCAAGACCTCCGAGTCCGGCGGCAAGGGCCAGCTGCTGGACGGCGACCCGTCCTACGTCACCAACGACGCGGCGCTGGTGAAGAACCTGAAGCTGAACTTCAAGGTGGTGTACGCGGGCAGCGAGACCGCGCTCATCCAGGCGTTCCGGACCGCCGAGAAGAACAAGCAGTGGATGATCGGCTACTTCTACGAGCCGCAGTGGTTCATGTCCGAGGTGCCGCTGGTCAAGGTGAACCTGCCGGCGTACAAGACGGGCTGTGACGCGGACGCGGCCAAGGTGGCGTGCGACTACCCCGTCTACAACCTGGACAAGATCGTCAGCGCCGGCTTCGCGAAGTCGGGCAGCCCCGCGTACAACCTGGTGAAGAACTTCAACTGGACCAACGACGACCAGAACACCGTGGCCAAGTACATCGCGGTGGACAAGATGTCGGACGACGCGGCGGCCAAGAAGTGGGTCGACGCCAACCGCGACAAGGTCGATGCCTGGCTGAAGAAGTAGGCACGGGCTCGATACGAGGAAAAGGGCCGGTGGAAGACGCCCGGCGGGCGGTGCGCACCTGTGCGCACCGCCCGCCGGGCGTTGCCTTGTTCCGGGCTGTTTTCCGACGTCACGGACCCCTTGACACTCCTCCTCGGCGACAGGCACATTGAGTTGCGCAGCCTGAATCGAGTTGCGCAGACAGCAACTGAACCGGTCTCAAGTTCGGAGGTTGGGCGATGGCGGGACCCCGAGTGGTCATCATCGGAGCGGGCGTCGTGGGT
The DNA here is from genome assembly GCF_002920635.1 of Streptomyces sp. Ru72. Lineage (GTDB taxonomy): Bacteria > Actinomycetota > Actinomycetes > Streptomycetales > Streptomycetaceae > Streptomyces. The sequence goes on from NZ_PQSR01000015.1 coordinate 60,164, forward strand.
GCGGCCCTCGCCGACGAGCTCTCCGCACGCGGCTGGACCGAGGTGACCGTGGTCGACCAGGGCTCCCTTCCGGCCACCGGGGGCTCCTCCTCGCACGCCCCGGGTCTCGTCTTCCAGACGAACCCTTCGAAGACCATGACCGAGCTGGCCCGCTACACCGTCGAGAAGTTCTGCTCCCTGGACGTCGACGGCAAGCCCTGCTTCCTCCAGGTCGGCGGCCTGGAAGTGGCGACGACCCCCGAGCGCCTCGCCGAACTCCACCGCCGCCACGGCTGGATCACCGCCTGGGGCATCGAGGCGCGCCTGCTCACCGCCGACGAGTGCGTGGAGCAGCACCCGCTGGTCGACCGCGAGAAGGTCCTCGGCGGTCTCCTGGTCCCGACCGACGGCCTCGCCAAGGCCGTCCTCGCCGTCGAGGCGCAGATCCGCCGGGCCACCGAGCGCGGCGTGCGCTTCCTCGCCCGCCACGAAGTCCTCGACGTGCGGCAGAGCGAGGGCCGGGTGACCGGTGTGCTGACCGACCAGGGAGAGATCCCCGCCGACATCGTCGTGTGCTGCGCCGGCATCTGGGGCCCGAAGATCGCCCGTATGGTCGGCATGAACCTGCCGCTCACCCCGCTCGCCCACCAGCTCGCCTGGACGGGCCCGATTCCCGCCCTCGCCGGTCAGACCGAGGAAGCGGTCCGCCCGATCCTGCGCCACCAGGACGCCGACCTCTACTACCGCGACCGCTTCGACGGCATCGGCATCGGTTACTACGGCCACCGCCCCATGCCCGTCTCCGCCGACGACATCCTCTCCGTGGACGAGGCCGACCAGATGCCCTCCGTCCTGAAGTTCACCGAGGAGGACTTCGAGGACGCCTGGACCGAGACCCAGTCGCTGCTCCCCGCGACCCGCGAGGCCAAGGTCGAGGAGGGCATCAACGGCCTGTTCTCCTTCACCACCGACGGCTACCCGCTGCTGGGCGAGTCACCGGACGTCAAGGGCTTCTGGGTCGCGGAGGCCGTGTGGGTCACGCACTCCGCGGGCGTCGGCCGGGCCGTCGCCGAATGGCTGGTCGACGGCTACTGCTCCTCCTTCGACCTGCACGAGTGCGACGTCAACCGCTTCGAGCCGCACCAGCTCTCCCCGGAGTACGTCCTGGCCCGGGACTGCCGGAACTTCGTCGAGGTCTACGACATCCTGCACCCCCTCCAGCCTTCGGGTGAGCCGCGCCCGATCCGCACCAGCCCCTTCTACGCCCGCCAGCGGGAACACGGCGCGTTCTTCCTGGAGGCGAACGGCTGGGAGCGCCCCCAGTGGTACGAGGCCAACGCCTCGCTCGTCGAAGGCCGCTCCATCCCCACGCCCAACGACTGGGCCGCGCAGTACTGGTCGCCCATCGTCGGAGCCGAGGCCCAGGTCACCCGGGAGACGGTCGCCCTGTACGACATGACGGCCCTCAAGCGCCTCGAGGTCGGCGGTCCCGGAGCGGCCGACTTCCTGGAGGGCCTCGTCACCGGCAAGGTCGCCAAGTCGGTCGGCTCGGTGACGTACACGCTGCTGCTGGACCACGACGGGGGCATCCGCAGCGACATCACCGTGGCCCGCCTGGCCCGCGACCTCTTCCAGATCGGCGCCAACGGCAACCTGGACCTCGACTGGTTCACCCGCCACCTCCCCGCCGACGGCACGGTCCAGGTCCGCGACATCACCGCCGGCACCTGCTGCATCGGCCTGTGGGGCCCGCTGGCGCGCAAGGTGCTCCAGCCCCTGACCGACGAGGACTTCTCGGGCGACGGCCTGAAGTACTTCCGCGCCAAGCGCGCCCACATCGGCTCCGTCCCCGTCACCGCCATGCGCCTGAGTTACGTCGGCGAGCTCGGCTGGGAGCTGTACACGACCGCCGACCTGGGCCAGAAGCTGTGGGACACCCTGTGGGCGGCGGCCGAACCGCTGGGCGGCATCATCGCCGGCCGCGGCGCCTTCAACAGCCTGCGCCTGGAGAAGGGGTACCGCTCCTTCGGCACCGACATGACCTACGAGCACGATCCCTACGAGGCCGGCGTCGGCTTCGCCGTCAAGCTCGACAAGGGCGACTTCATCGGCAAGGCCGCACTGGAGCGCCGCAAGGCGGACGTACGGCGGAAGCTGACCTGCCTGACCATCGACGATCCGCACTCGGTCGTCATGGGCAAGGAGCCGGTGTACGACGGCGACCGCGCCGTCGGCTACGTCACCAGCGCCGCCTACGGCTACACGATCGGCAAGGGCATCGCCTACGCCTGGCTGCCGGCCGAGCTCGCCACCCCGGGCACCACGGTCCGCATCGGCTACTTCGACCAGCGTGTCGAGGCGGTCGTCGCGGAGGAGCCCCTGTTCGACCCGACCATGTCCCGACTTCGTGGCTGACCGTGGGGAAGAGGTAACGCCGGTGACCGCACAACTGCTCGACGGCAAGGCGACCGCAGCCGCCATCCGTAGTGAACTCGCCGAGCGCGTCGCCAAGTCGACCGCCTCGACCGGCCGCCCGCCGGGGCTCGGCACCGTCCTGGTCGGCGACGACCCGGGCAGCCGCGCCTACGTCGCCGGAAAGCACCGCGACTGCGCGCAGATCGGGGTCGCCTCCCTCCGCCGCGAGCTGCCCGCCGACGCGACCCAGCGGCAGGTCGAGGACGTCATCGACGAACTCAACGCCGACCCCGCCTGCACCGGCTACATCGTCCAGCTCCCGCTCCCGCGCCACCTGGACGCGAACGCCGTCCTTACGCGCATGGACCCCGCCAAGGACGCCGACGGACTGCACCCGGTCAACCTCGGCCGGCTCGTCCTCGGCGTCGACGCCCCCCTGCCCTGCACCCCCCGCGGCATCGTCGGACTGCTCCGCCGGTACGAGGTCCCGCTCGCCGGAGCGCGCGTGTGCGTGATCGGCCGGGGCATCACGGTCGGACGGCCGATCGGGCTCCTGCTCACCCGCAGGTCCGAGAACGCCACCGTGACCCTGTGCCACACCGGAACCAAGGGCCTGGCCTGGCACGTACGCGAGGCGGACATCGTCGTCGCCGCGGCCGGCTCGCCCGGACTGATCACCAAGGACATGCTGCGCCCCGGCGCGGCCGTCCTGGACGTCGGCATCACCCGCACCGAACACGGGCTCGTCGGCGACGTCCACCCGGAGGCCGCCCAGGTCGCCGGATGGCTCGCGCCGATGCCCGGGGGAGTGGGACCCATGACCCGGGCGATGCTGCTCGCCAACGTCGTCGAGGCCGCCGAGAGGAACGCGAACACCGTATGAACGTGCTGAACACCCCGCTGGCGGAGCTGGACCCCGAGGTCCACGCCGCCCTCGGCGCCGAGCTGCACCGCCAGCAGTCCACCCTCGAGATGATCGCCTCCGAGAACTTCGCGCCCTCCGCCGTCATGGAGGCCCAGGGATCGGTCGCGACCAACAAGTACGCGGAGGGCTACCCGGGCCGCCGCTACTACGGCGGCTGCGAACACGTCGACGTCACCGAACGCCTGGCCATCGAGCGCGTCAAGTCCCTGTTCGGCGCGGGTTTCGCCAACGTCCAGCCGCACTCGGGCGCGCAGGCGAACACCGCTGTCTTCTTCGCCCTCCTCCAGCCCGGCGACACCATCCTCGGCCTCGATCTCGCGCACGGCGGCCACCTCACCCACGGCATGCGCATCAACTACAGCGGCAAGATGCTCAATGTCGTGCCGTACCACGTCTCCGAAGCGGACAACCTCGTCGACATGGACGAGGTGGAGCGGCTCGCCAAGGAACACCGCCCCAAGATGATCATCGCGGGCTGGTCGGCGTACCCGAGGCAGCTGGACTTCGCGGCCTTCCGCCGCATCGCCGACGAGGTCGGTGCCCTCCTCATGGTCGACATGGCGCACTTCGCGGGCCTGGTCGCCGCCGGACTGCACCCCAGCCCCGTCCCGCACGCGCACGTGGTCACCACCACCACGCACAAGACGCTCGGCGGTCCCCGCGGCGGAGTGATCCTCACCAACGACGCCGACCTCGCCAAGAAGATCAACTCGGCGGTGTTCCCCGGCATGCAGGGCGGCCCCCTGGAGCACGTCATCGCCGCGAAGGCGGTCTCCTTCAAGGTCGCGGCATCGCCCGAGTTCGCAGAGCGCCAGGCCCGCACACTGACCGGCGCCCGCATCCTCGCCGAGCGCCTCACACAGCCCGACGCGGCCGCGGCCGGAGTGAAGGTGCTGACGGGCGGCACGGACGTCCACCTCGTCCTCGTCGACCTGCGTGAGTCCGAACTCGACGGCAGGCGCGCCGAGGACCTGCTGCACGAGATCGGCATCACCGTCAACCGCAACGCCGTCCCCTTCGACCCGCGCCCGCCCATGGTCACCTCCGGCCTGCGCATCGGCACCCCGGCCCTCGCCACCCGGGGCTTCACCGAGGAGGACTTCACCGAGGTCGCCGACGTGATCGCGCTCGCCCTGCAGCCCGAGCCGGACGTGGCGGCGCTGCGCGCCCGCACTGCGGCCCTGGCCGCCGAGCACCCGCTCTACCCGCACCTTTCCGGTCCTTCAGGAGACGCCCGATGAGCCCCCGCACCCCCGGCGCCGACCTCCCCGACCACCCCGACTGGCTCTGGCGCACCCCCGAGCCCAGGCGGTCGTACGACGTGGTGATCGTGGGCGGCGGCGGACACGGCCTGGCCACGGCCCACTACCTGGCGAAGAACCACGGCATCACCAACGTCGCGGTCCTGGAGAAGGGCTGGCTCGCGGGCGGCAACATGGCCCGCAACACCACGATCATCCGCTCCAACTACCTGTGGGACGAGAGCGCCGGTATCTACGAGCACGCCCTCAAACTCTGGGAAGGACTGGAGGAGGAGCTCGACTACCCGATCCTCTTCTCCCAGCGCGGCGTGCTGAACCTCGCCCACAGCCTGCAGGACGTCCGCGACAGCGTGCGCCGCGTCGAGGCCAACCGGCTCAACGGCGTCGACGCCGAGTGGCTCGACGCGCAGGCGGTCAAAGAGGTCTGCCCGATCGTCAACATCTCACCCGACGTGCGCTACCCGGTCCTCGGCGGCACCTACCAGCCGCGCGCCGGCATCGCCAAGCACGACTACGTGGCCTGGGGCTTCGCCCGCTCCGCGGACGCCGCCGGCATCGACATCATCCAGAACTGCGAGGTCACCGGCCTCGACGTGGTCGGCGGCCGGGTGGTCGGCGTGCAGACCACGCTCGGCCCGATCGCGGCGGGCAAGGTGGCCCTGTGCTCCGCCGGTCACACCTCGGTCCTCGCCGCCATGGCGGGCATCGAACTCCCGCTGCAGAGCCACCCGTTGCAGGCCCTGGTCTCCGAACTCCTGGAGCCGGTGCACCCGACGGTCGTCATGTCCAACGCCGTCCACGTGTACGTCAGCCAGGCCCACAAGGGCGAGCTGGTCATGGGCGCCGGCATCGACGCCTACAACTCCTACACCCAGCGCGGCGCGTTCCACATCATCGAGGAGCAGATGTCCGCCGCCCTGGAGCTCTTCCCGGTCTTCGCCCGCGCCCACGTGCTGCGCACCTGGGGCGGCATCGTCGACGTCAGCCCGGACGCCTCGCCCATCGTCGGCCTCACCCCGGTCGACAACCTCTACCTCAACTGCGGCTGGGGAACGGGCGGCTTCAAGGCCACCCCGGGGGTCGGCTGGGTCTACGCCCACACCATCGCCCACGACACACCCCACCCGCTGAACGCCCCCTTCTCGCTCGACCGTTTCACCACCGGCGCGCTCGTCGACGAGCACGGCGCGGCCGCGGTGGCCCACTAGGGAGCCGAACCATGCTGCTCATTTCCTGCCCGTGGTGCGGGCCCCGTGACGAGGCCGAGTTCCACTATGGCGGCCAGGCCCATGTGCCCTACCCCGAGGATCCGGCGGCCCTCACCGACGAGGAGTGGGCGCGCTACCTGTTCTTCCGCGCCAACCCGAAGGGGCCGTTCGCCGAGCGGTGGAGCCACGCGGCGGGCTGCCGCAAGTGGTTCAACGCGGTACGGGACACGGCGACGAACGAGATCCTGGCCGTTTACAAGGTGGGCGAGTCGCGTCCGGCAACTCCTGAGCCAAGGCGGGCTGTTTCAGCGGCTACGGCCGCCTCTGAGCCACGCCCGGCATCACCGGCCCGTCTGGGGGCACCCCCTCTGGGGGAGCTCGAGGAGGAGTCCGGAGAACGATCCGGGGGTCCGGCGGCGGAGCCTCTGGCGGGGGCCGGCGGCGGGCCCCTGCCACGCGGCGGCAGCCCCACGTCGGACACATCGGGAAGGGGCGGGGCGGGCGAGGACAACCAACCGTTCCGCCTCCCCACCGGCGGCCGAGTGGACCGGAAGGCCGCCCTGACCTTCGTCTTCGACGGCACCGAGTACCACGGCTACCGCGGCGACACCCTCGCCTCCGCCCTCCTCGCCAACGGCGTCATCGCGGCAGCGACCAGCATCAGACTCGGCCGTCCGCGGGGCATCTTCTCGGCCGGCGTCGAAGAGCCCAACGCGGTCGTCCAGATCGAGGCTCCCTTCCCCGAGCCCATGCTCCCCGCCACGACCGTCGAGCTCTACGACGGCCTGGTCGCGAGCAGCCTCCCCGGCCAGGGCCGCCTCGCCGCCGAACCCGACCCCGCCCGCTACGACGCCGTACACGCCCACTGCGACCTGCTGGTCGTCGGCGCGGGCCCCGCCGGCCTGGCGGCCGCAGCGGCGGCGGCGAACAGCGGCGCCCGCGTCATCCTCGCCGACGACCAGCCAGAACTCGGCGGCAGCCTGCTCGGCACCGGCGAACACCTCGACTGGGTGCAGGCGACGCGCGCTCGACTGGAGGCCGCTCCCGAGGTACGCGTCCTGCGCCGCACCACCGTCTTCGGCCACTACGACGACAACCACCTCCTCGCCGTGGAGCGCCGCACCAACCACCTCGGCGCCGAGGCCCCGGACCACGTCTCCCGCGAGCGCGTCTGGCGCATCCGCGCCCGCCGCGTGGTCCTCGCGACCGGCGCCCACGAGCGCTCGCTGGCGTTCGGCGACAACGACCGCCCCGGCGTGATGCTGGCCGCCTCCGCCCGGACGTACCTCCACAAGTACGCCGTTCTGCCCGGCCGTCACGCGGTCGTGTTCACCACCAACGACAGCGCCTACGCCGCCGCGCTCGACCTGGCGGCGGCGGGAGTGGGCATCGCGGCGATCGTCGACACCCGGCCCGAGCCGGGGGAGTGGGCCGAGCGTGCCCGCTCCGCCGGGATCGAGGTGCTGGCCGGACACGCGGTCACCGGCACGGAGGGCGGGTCCCGCCTCACCGCCGTGACGGTCGCCCCGTACGGGGAGTCCGCCGGACAGAGGGAGTTCGCCGTCGACCTGCTCCTGGTCTCCGGCGGCTGGAACCCGGTCGCGCACCTGTTCAGCCAGGCGGGCGGCAAGCTCCGCCACGACGAGGCACTCGGCACGTTCGTTCCCGACAGCTGCCGTCAGGCGGTGGAGGTCGCGGGCAGCGCCAACGGCGCCCTCGACCTCGCCACGGCTCTCGCTGAGGGCACGGCGGCCGGCGCCCGCGCGGTCGAGGCGGAGGGCTACACCGCCGAGGCGCCCGCCCTCCCGGCCGTGGCCGCCCAGCCGCACACCCCGTCCATGCAGGTCTTCACGGTCCCCACTCCCACCGGCGCCCCCCGGTTCGTCGACCTCCAACGCGACGTCACGGTCGACGACCTGGCGCGGGCGACCGGGGCGGGCCTGCGCTCGGTGGAGCACACCAAGCGCTACACCACGGCCGGCACCGGAGGCGACCAGGGCAGGACGGCCGGCGTCCTGGCGAGCGGAGTCGTCGCCGAACTCCTCGGCGTGGACATCTCGGCGCTCGGCCTGCCCACGTTCCGGCCGCCGTTCACCCCCGTCTCCTTCGCCGCCCTCGCCGGCCGCGACCGCGGTCCGCTGCACGACCCGATCCGCACCACCGCCCTGCACGCATGGCATGTCGAGCACGGTGCCCTCTTCGAGAACGTCGGCCAGTGGAAGCGCCCCTGGTACTACCCGCAGGACGGCGAGGACATGGAGACCGCCGTACTGCGCGAGTGCCGCGCCGCCCGCGAGGCCGTGGCCTTCATGGACGCCTCCACCCTCGGCAAGATCGACGTGCAGGGCCCGGACGCCGCGCTCTTCCTCGACCGGCTCTACACCAACATGATGAGCACCCTGAAGGTCGGCATGATCCGCTACGGCGTGATGTGCCGCCTGGACGGCATGGTCTTCGACGACGGCACGGTCATCCGGCTCGCGCAGGACCGCTTCCTGGTCACCACGACCACCGGCAACGCGGCCGCCGTCCTGGACTGGATGGAGGAGTGGCTCCAGACCGAGTGGCCCGAACTGCGGGTCCACTGCACCTCCGTCACCGAGCAGTGGGCGACCGTGGCCCTCGTCGGCCCCCGTTCCCGCGACGTCCTGGGTTCGCTCGCGCCCCGACTGGCCGTGGGCAACGACGACTTCCCGTTCATGGCGTGGCGTGAGACGACCGTCGCCGGCATCGACGCGCGCGTGTGCCGGATCAGCTTCTCCGGCGAACTCGCCTACGAGATCAACGTCTCGCCCTGGGACGCCCTGGCCCTGTGGGAGGCCCTGTACGAGGCCGGCGCCCCGTACGGCATCACCCCGTACGGCACCGAGACCATGCACGTCCTGCGCGCCGAGAAGGGCTACCCGATCATCGGCCAGGACACCGACGGGACGGTCACCCCACAGGACCTCGGCATGAGCTGGGCGGTGTCGAAGAAGAAGCCGGACTTCATCGGCAAGCGCTCCTACGCCCGCGCCGACACCGTGCGCCCCGACCGCAAGCACCTCGTCGGCCTCCTCCCCGAGGATCCGGCCGCCTTCCTCCCCGAGGGCACCCACCTGGTCGCCGACAGCGAACTGCCCGCCCCGCCCGTCCCGATGCTCGGTCACGTCACCTCCAGCTACCGCAGCGCGGCGCTCGGCCGGACCTTCGCTCTCGCCCTGATCAAGGGCGGTCGCGACCGCATCGGGGAACGCCTCTACGCGCCGGTCGGCGACCGGCTGGTCCCGGTGACCGTCGCCAACCCCGTCCTCTACGACCCCGAGGGAGCCCGCCGCGATGGCTGACACCGCCCTGACCGCACGGCAGCGCAGCCCCCTGGCGCACGCCGCCGACCGCCTGGCCGCCGCGACGCGCACCTCCGGGGGCGCGGTCCGCCTGGCCGAACTCCCCTTCCTGACCCAGGTGAACGTCCGCCTCGACGCCAAGAGCCCGGCGGCGGACGCCGTGGGGCTCGCCCTGGGGCTCCAGCTGCCCCTGGAGCCGAACACCGTGGTACGGGCCGGGGATCTGACCGCGGTGTGGCTCGGTCCCGACGAATGGCTGCTGGTGGCCCCGCCCGGAACGCAGCGCGAGCTGGAGGGCCGGATCCGTGCGGCGGCCGGGGACGAGCCCGTCTCCGTCACCGACGTCTCCGCCCAGCGCACCACCCTTCTGGTCGCGGGCCCCCGCGCCCGTGACCTGCTGTCCCACGGCTGCGCGCTGGACTTGCACCCGCGCGCCTTCGGCCCCGGCCGCTGCGCCCAGACGACGCTGGCGCGCACGCAGGTCGTCCTGGTCGCCCGCGACGAATTCAGAGCCGGCTTCTGGGTACTGGTGCGCTCCTCCTTCGCCGGCTACCTCACGGACTGGCTGCTGGACGCGGCCGTGGAATACGGGTGAGCGGCCGGGCAGGGCGGTAAGGGTGACCTGGCGGTGCCAGGCCGTCACCGGCAGGCGGCCCGGCACCGCCGCGGCATGCGTGCGCACCGCCCGGCCGCCCGCCCGCCTGTTCGAACCATGAGCACGAGAAGGGCTCATGTCTCCGCACCCGGGAGAAGCAACCGCCCCACCCGGGCCTGCGATCGACAACCCCCCCCCGCTGGGGCGTGCCCATGACATGCCCGGCACCCTCTCCCACCCCACGGAGTATGGCGTGGCAATCAGCGTCTTCGACCTGTTCTCCATCGGCATCGGCCCCTCCAGCTCGCACACCGTCGGCCCGATGCGTGCGGCCGGGATGTTCGCCGCCCGGCTGAAGAAGGACGGCCTGCTCGCGCAGACCGCCGCGGTACGGGCGGAACTGTTCGGCTCCCTCGGTGCCACCGGACACGGCCACGGCACCCCCAAGGCCGTACTGCTCGGCCTGGAGGGCAACGAGCCGCACACGGTCGACGTCGCCCGGGCCGAGCTGGACGTCGAGCGGATCCGCGCCACCGGACGCATTCGCCTCCTCGGCGTCGAGATCGGCGCTGCCCACGAGATCGACTTCGACGTCTCGGCCCAGCTGGTCCTGCACCGCCGGCGCGCGCTGCCGTACCACGCCAACGGCATGGTTCTCTTCGCCCACGACGCCGACGGACTGCCGCTGCTGGAGAAGACGTACTACTCGGTCGGCGGCGGATTCGTGGTCGACGAGGACGCCGTCGGGGCAGACCGGATCAAGCCCGACGATACGGCGCTGCCCCATCCGTTCCGCACGGGGGACGAACTGCTGCGGCTCTCCCGGGAGACCGGCCTGTCGATCTCCGCGCTGATGCTGGAGAACGAGAGGGCCTGGCGCACGGAGGAGGAGATCCGCGCGGGTCTGCTGGAGATCTGGCGCGTCATGGAGGACTGCGTCTCCCGTGGTCTGTCCCGTGAGGGCATCCTCCCCGGCGGCCTGAAGGTCCGCCGACGGGCCGCGGCGGCGGCCCGGGCGCTGCGCAGCGAGGGCGACCCCGCGGCCCGCGCGATGGAGTGGGTGACCCTGTACGCGATGGCGGTGAACGAGGAGAACGCGGCAGGCGGCCGGGTCGTCACCGCCCCGACGAACGGCGCGGCGGGCATCATCCCCGCCGTTCTGCGCTACTACCTCACCTTCGTGCCGGGCGCCGACGAGGACGGGGTCGTCCGCTTCCTGCTCGCCGCGGGCGCCATCGGCATGCTCTTCAAGGAGAACGCGTCGATCTCCGGCGCCGAGGTCGGCTGCCAGGGCGAGGTCGGCTCGGCCTGCTCGATGGCCGCCGGCGGCCTCGCCGAGGTGCTGGGCGGCAGCCCGGAACAGGTGGAGAACGCCGCCGAGATAGGCATGGAGCACAATCTCGGCCTGACCTGCGACCCGGTCGGCGGCCTCGTCCAGATCCCCTGCATCGAGCGCAACGGCATGGCCGCGGTCAAGGCCGTCACCGCCGCCCGGATGGCCCTGCGTGGCGACGGCCGGCACCACGTCTCGCTCGACAAGGTCATCAAGACCATGAAGGAGACCGGAGCCGACATGAAGGTCAAGTACAAGGAGACCGCCCGTGGCGGTCTCGCCGTCAACGTCATCGAGTGCTGAGGAAGCGGTCGGTCACACCCCGGGCGCGGCCCTCACAGATAGTCGTCGTCTCCCTGGTCGAAGAGCTCGGGGTAGGTGGCCTCGTCGTCCGCCCGGCGGCCGCTCTGTGGCTGCTCGAGCCGGTGCTGACGCTCCTGGCGTGCCTGTTCCTGGGCGCCGAGGGTTTCCTCGGTCATGTCCCTGAGGTGGCCGGAGTCGTCCGCGTACCGGCCATGCTCTCGGTCGGTCATATCGGCTCACTCCCGTCATGTCGATGAATGTCATCTTATGTCTCTTCCTCCATGCGGATCGACTCCTTGAGCTCCCTCAGGGCGCGGCTGTCCCTGTCCTCGTTCACGTCCAGCAGGGCGCGTGCGATGGCGTCGAGCTTGCGCTGGATGGCGTGCTCCGCCCGCATCTCCGAGTTCTTGAGCAGGGCGAGGAGCAGAAGGGTGACCGCGGTCATCGACTCCCCGGCGAGCAGCAGCAGCTCCAGCGGCAGGTGCGCGGCGTGCGCGGCGACGAAGAAGCCGACGAAGGCCAGGCAGATCAGGAAGAACAGCGGGGAGCTCGTCAAGTTGGAGGCTCTCTCCGCCAGTTCCTCGAACATCCCGCGCTTGGGGCCGCCGCGGTGGGCGGGACTCTTGAAGGTCATGGTGGAAGGCTTACCCTGCCGCTGTTTCCGAGGCGGCGCGCGTACCGCCGACGGGTGGTGGCGCTCCGGGGCGTGCACCCGGGCGGGGGAACCGCCCACCGCGCGGCGGACCTCAGTCTGCGGGACGCGCGTTCGAGGGCTCCTTGAGCGCGGTGACCGCGGCGGCCAGCTCCAGGCGGAGCGGGTCGGACGGAACGTCGCCGTTGACGGCAGCCACCAGGTCCTCGGCGACGTTGTGCAGCTTCGTGTTGGTCTTCTGGGAGACGGTGACCAGGATGTCCCAGGCGTCCTGCGCGGTCAGCGCGAAGGACGCCATCAGCACCCCCCGGGCCAGGTCGATCACCGGCCGTGTCTGCATGGCCCGCCTGAGCTGGACCAGCTCGATGTGCAGGTCCCGCTCGCTCGCCGGGTCCAGGTCCCTGTCGGGGGCCAGGTCCGGGGCGATGTTCGCGTCCAGGTCGGGGTCCTTCGGCGGCTCCTCCCCTCGCGGGGGGCCGTGCCGCTGGAGCGGCCCGTCCTGGCCGTCCCCAGCAGCCGTACCGGCGGTCGGGGCGTTGTCGAACAGAGTCCGTGTGCCGGTCAGCGACAGCAGCCTGTCCACGGAGGGGCCGGTCGGGCCGAGCGTGAGCGTCTTGGCGTCCGCCAGAGCCTGGCTGCGGGCGCTCAGCAGCACGTTGAGGCCGGAGCAGTCGCAGAAGTCCACACCGCCGAGATCCACGTCGACACCTCCCACCGAACGCCGTACGGCCTCCCGTAGGGCGTCCTGCAGGGCCTGCTCGGTGTCGATGTCCAGCTCGCCGGACACCACCACGGCGACCCGGTCCCCGTCCTGGTGGGTCTCGACGCGTAGGCAGGGCGGCAGCAGGTGCTGCGGGGGATGCGCCCAGGTCACCCGGACGTCACCGTCCGCGCTCTCGAGCTCGGGAAGTACGCGCTCGTCCATGGCAGCCTCCCGAGCTCGCCCCTACCGCGCTCCCCGACCCAGGGGGTGTCCGCCGATCCGCGCCGAGCACCCCTAGACAGGCTCTGCCCGCCGCAGGTCATATGTCAAGGGATACACGAATTCGAATTCACCTTTTTGAATTCGCGAATCGCGGCGCCTACTCTTTATGCATGGGTGGAGCGCGAGAGCCGCATACGGGATGGACGTTTCTCACCAATCACGCACGCGTGCTGGCGGCCATCGCCGACGACCAGAGCGTACGCATCCGTGACATCGCGGCCCACTGCCGGCTGACGGAACGCGCCGTCCAGAAGATCATCGCCGATCTCGAGCAGGACGGCTATCTCACGCACACCCGTGAGGGGCGCAGCAACACCTACCGCATCCAGCCGGGCACGCCGCTGCGCCACCCCGCGGAGGCGAGCCTGACCGTCGCCGAGCTGCTCGCCCTCCTCGTCCGGCAGGACGCCGCACACGGCAGGCAGCGCCAGCAGCAGTAACGGCCCTCACCGTGGGTACTCGCAGGTCCCGGTCACCGGTCACCGAGAGGAGCCCGAAGTGAGCACCGAAGCAGGCAGGAAGATCGTGGTCACGGGTGCCACCGGCAATGTGGGCACCAGCCTCGTGCGGCTGCTCGCCGAGGATCCGGCCGTCGCGAGCGTACGGGGCCTCGCGCGCCGCATCCCCGACCTCGGCCCGGACCGTGTGGAGTGGTCGAAGGTCGACCTCGCGGCGAAGGACGTCGATCTCGTACGGGAGTTCCGGGGCGCCGACGCGGTGGTGCACCTGGCGTGGGCGTTCCAGCCGACGCACGATCCGGTCGCGACCTGGCGGACCAACGTCCTCGGCAGCATCCGGGTCTTCGAGGCCGTCGCCGCCACCGCCACGGTGCCCACACTGGTGCACGCCTCCTCCGTGGGGGCCTACTCCCCGGGGCCCAAGAACCGCTCCGTGGACGAGTCCTGGCCCACACACGGCTGGCCCGACGCCGCCTACACCCGGGAGAAGGCCTATCTGGAGCGGTATCTCGACACCTTCGAGTTCCGGCACCCCGGGATCCGGGTCGTACGGATGCGGCCCGCGTTCTTGTTCAAACGCGAATCGGCGAGCGAACAGCGGCGCATCTTCGGCGGGAAGTTCCTGCCCGGACCGCTGGCCCGCCCGGAACTGCTGCCCTTCCTGCCGGACATCCAGGGGCTCCGCGTGCAGGCCCTGCACACCGACGACGCGGCCCGCGCCTACCAGCTCGCCGTCCACGCCGAGGTCCGGGGCGCCTTCAACCTGGCCGCCGATCCGCCCCTGGACGCCGAGATCCTGGGCGAGCTGCTGGGATCCCGCCCCGTGCGTCTGCCGCGCACGGCCGCACGGTCGGCCATCGCCGCCGCCTGGGGGCTGCGGCTGCTGCCCGCCTCACCCCACCTCTTCGACGCCGTCCTGAGGCTGCCGCTCATGGACTGCACCCGCGCGCGCACCGTGCTCGGCTGGCAGCCGCGGCGGACCGCGACCGAGGTGCTGGAGGAGTTCCTGCACGGGCTGCAGGAGGGCGCCGGCGCCCCGACGGCACCGCTTCAGGGCCGCAAGGTCGGCTGACCCCCGGTGGGGTCACACCGGGGCCCACAGGCCGCCCACGTGCGCCCCGCCCACGTGCGCCCGTTTGGGCGGCACGGATCGCGAAACTCCCTTGCATAGTCCAACAGTGCAGGAAAGGCGGTCTCGATCCATGGCCCTGACATCCCGCAACGACACGTCCCCGGCTCTCGGCCGGGCGGGAACCGCGCTCGACGTGGCCGGGCTGGAGGCGGCGCTGCGCAGTGCCGTGGACGGCGAGATCCGGTTCGACGCGGGCAGCAGGGGCGCGTACTCCACGGACGGCTCCAACTACCGGCAGGTCCCCATCGGCGTCGTCGTGCCGCGCGGGGTGGAGGCGGGAGCCAGGGCGGTCGAGGTGTGCGCGCGGTTCGGCGCGCCCGTCCTGTCCCGGGGCGGCGGCACCAGCCTGGCCGGGCAGACGACCAACACCGCCGTCGTCGTCGACTGGACCAAGTACTGCGACGCCCTGGTGTCGGTCGACCCCGACGCCCGCACCTGCGTCGTGGAGCCCGGGCTGGTCCTGGACGAGCTCAACCGCAGGCTCGCCGACCACCGCCTCCAGTTCGGGCCCAAACCCTCCACGCACAGCCACTGTGCGCTCGGCGGCATGATCGGCAACAACTCGTGCGGGGCGTCGGCGCAGGCGTACGGCAAGACGGTGGACAACGTACGCCGTCTGGAGGTCCTCACCTACGACGGCACCCGCATGTGGGTGGGGCCGACCTCGAAGGCCGAGCGGGCGCAGATCGCCGCCGAGGGCGGGCGCCGGGCGGAGATCTACGACGGCCTCGACCGCATCGTCACCGAGTACCTGGCGGACATCCGCCAGGGCTACCCGAAGATCCCGCGCCGCGTCTCCGGATACAACCTGGACTCCCTGCTCCCGGAGAACGGCTTCGACGTCGCCAAGGCCCTGGTCGGCAGCGAGGGAACCCTGGTGACGGTGCTGCGGGCCGAACTCGACCTGGTCCCGGTGCCCCGCTACCAGTCGCTGCTCGTCCTCGGATACGAGGACATCTGCGCCGCCGCGGACGACGTCCCCCGCCTCCTTCAGCACTGCTCGCCCAGCCAGCTGGAGGCGCTCGACGGGCGGATGGCGCAGCTGATGCGCGAGGAGCACGCCTACCTGGAGTCCCTCGACTCCCTCCCCGAGGGCGACAGCTGGCTGCTGCTGCAGTTCAGCGGCGACGGCCAGGAGGAGGTCGACGAGAAGGCGCACGCCCTGCTGCGCGCGGTCGGCCGGAACGAGAAGGAGTCCACCGTCGCCTTCTCCGACGACCCCGAGCGCGAGCAGAGGATGCTCAAGGCCCGGGAGGCCGGACTCGGGGTCACCGCGCGGCCCCCGGACGACCGCGAGACCTGGGAGGGCTGGGAGGACTCCGCCGTCCCGCCCGACCGCCTCGGCGACTACCTGCGCGACCTCAAGGGGCTCTTCGAGGAGTTCGACTACGACCACCCCTCGCTGTACGGGCACTTCGGGCAGGGCTGTGTGCACACCCGTATCCCGTTCGGGCTGAAGACCGCCGAGGGCGTGGCCGACTTCCGCCGCTTCCTTGAGCGCGCCGCCGACCTCGTGGCCTCCTACGGCGGCTCCCTGTCGGGCGAGCACGGGGACGGTCAGTCCCGGGGCGAGCTGCTGACCCGCATGTTCGGCGAGCGGCTCGTGGCCGCGTTCGGGGAACTCAAGGCGCTCTTCGACCCGCACAACCGGATGAACCCCGGCAAGGTCGTCGATCCCCATCCGGTCGACGGACAGCTCCGCCTCGGCTCCGCGTGGCGGCCCGCCACCCCGGACACCCACTTCGGCTACCCGGAGGACGAACACTCCTTCACCCGCGCCGTGCTGCGCTGCGTCGGCATCGGCAACTGCCGCAGCCACCACGGCGGGGTGATGTGCCCGTCCTACCGGGCCACCAAGGAGGAGGAACACTCCACGCGCGGCCGGGCACGGCTGCTGTTCGAGATGCTGGACGGCCACGCGGACTCCTCCGTGACCGACGGCTGGCGCTCCACCGAGGTCCGCGACGCCCTGGACCTGTGCCTGGCCTGCAAGGGCTGCAAGTCGGACTGCCCCACCGGCGTCGACATGGCCACCTACAAGGCCGAGTTCCTCGCCCACCACTACGCGGGCAGACTCCGCCCGGCCGCCCACTACTCCATGGGCTGGCTGCCGGCGTGGGCGCGGCTCTCCCGCCTCGCCCCGCCCGTCGTCAACAACCTGCTGCACGCGCCCGGACTGGCCGCCGTCGGCAAACGGCTGGCCGGCGTCGACGGCGCGCGCCAGGCCCCCGTGTTCGCCGAGGAGTCCTTCCTGCAGTGGTGGCGGACGCGCGGCAGCGAGGAACCGGAGCCCGGCGACGAGCGGGCCGTGGTGCTGTGGCCCGACACCTTCAGCACCTACTTCCACCCCTCGATCGCGAAGTCCGCGGTGCGGGTCCTCGAGGACGCCGGCTTCCGGGTCGCCGTACCCACCAGGCCCGTGTGCTGCGCACTGACCTGGATCTCCACCGGTCAGCTCGCGGTGGCGAAGAAGGTCCTGCGGCACTCCCTCGACGTCCTGCGCCCGTGGATCGAGGCCGGTACGCCCGTCATCGGCCTGGAACCGTCCTGCACCGCCGTGTTCCGGGCCGACGCGCCCGAACTGATGCCCACCGACCAGGACGTGCAGCGCCTGGCCGGGCAGTTCCGCACCTTCGCCGAACACCTCGTCCACCACGCCCCGGACGACTGGCGTCCGCCCGCCCTGGCCCGGCAGGCGACCGTGCAGACCCACTGCCACCAGCACGCGATCATGAAGTTCGAGGCCGACCAGGAGCTGATGCGGCGCGCCCACCTCGACGCCGAGGTCCTCGACGAGGGCTGCTGCGGGCTCGCCGGGAACTTCGGGTTCGAGCGGGGCCACCACGAGGTGTCCATGGCCGTCGCGGAACAGGGAGTCCTGCCCTCCGTGCGCGGGGCCGCCCCGTCCGGTCTGGTTCTCGCGGACGGCTTCAGCTGCCGCACCCAGATCGAGCAGGGCGGCACGGGCCGCCGGGCCCTCCACCTGGCCGAGGCGCTGGCCCTCGGCCTGGACGGACCCCTGCCCGCGGAGCTGCCCGAGCGTCTGGCGCAGCGCCCCGCGCCGCCCTCACACCTCGGCGCCTGGGCGACGACAGCCGTCGCCGCCGCCCTGGCGGCGGCCCCCGCGGCGGCACTCGCCCGCCGCCTGAGGCGGCGTACCTGACCACGGCCATGGCGGTACAGGTGGCGGTGTGCGGGCCCGCGCGGTGCGGGGAAGGCGAGCGGGCCCTCGCGTACGAGGTGGGCCGGCTGCTGGCGGAACGCGGGGCCGTGGTGATCTGCGGCGGGCACGGCGGGGTGATGGCCGCGGTCGCGGCGGGTGCCCGGTCACGCGACGGCGTCGTCGTCGGGGTGCTGCCCGGGGCCGACCGTACCGGCGCCGGCCCGGACCTGAGCGTCGCGATCGCCACCGGCCTCGGGCAGGCACGCAACAGCGTCATCGTGCACAGCGGGGACGCCGTCATCGTGGTCGGCGGCTCCTGGGGCACGCTGTCGGAACTGGCCCTGGCGATGCGCCGGGGCGGCGTGCCCGTGGTCCAGCTCGGCGACGGCTGGCGCCTCGTGGACGCCGACGGGCGGGAGGTGCGCGGCGTACGGTACGCGCGGACGCCGGCGGAGGCGCTGGAGCGGACGGGACTCTGGCCCTGACGGCCGGCCATGGGTTCGCCCCCGCCGCCCCCTGCCCTCGGGGGCCGCGCCTCCGGACCCCGCCGGGAGCGGAGGGGCGGGGGCGGAGCCCCTGGGGACGCGATGCGTGGGGGCGGCGGGGGCGGATCACAGCCGGTGCGGCGCCGTGCTCAAGCGGCCAGCACCTTCTCCAGCGCCCCGAGCGCCGACCGCAGCTCCTCCTCCGTGATCGTCAGCGGCGGCGCCAGGCGGATCGTCGAGCCGTGGGTGTCCTTGACCAGGATCCCCTCCGCCATGAGCCGTTCGCTGATCTCGCGTCCCGTGCCGATCGCCGGGTCGACGTCCACGCCGGCCCACAGCCCGCGCGAGCGGAAGCCCACGACGCCCTTGCCGACGAGCGAGGTGAGCCCGTCCCGCAGCACCACACCCAACTCGGCCGCTCGCAGCTGGAAATGGCCCGTCTTCAGCAGGCCGACGACCGCCGAACCCACCGCCGCGGCCAGCGGGTTGCCCCCGAACGTCGATCCGTGCTCGCCCGGCCGCAGCACCCCGAGCACCTCCCGGCGCGCCACCACCGCCGACACCGGCACGATCCCGCCGCCGAGCGCCTTCCCGAGCAGCAGCGCGTCCGGCAGGACACCCTCGTGCTCCACGGCCAGCGTGCGACCGGTACGCCCGAGACCGGACTGGATCTCGTCCGCGACGAACAGGCACCCCGCCCGGCGCGTGAGCTCCCGGACCCCGGTGAGGTAACCCTCGTCGGGGATGACCACGCCCGCCTCGCCCTGGATCGGCTCGATCAGCACGGCCGCCGTCGTCTCGTCGACCGCCGCCTCGAGCGCCGCCAGGTCGTTGTACGGGACGATCCGGAAACCCGGCGTGAACGGCCCGAATCCCGCCCGCGCCGTCTCGTCCGTGGAGAAGCTGACGATCGTCGTCGTACGGCCGTGGAAGTTCCCGGCCGCCACCACGATCGTCGCCCGGTCGGCCGGCACGCCCTTGACCTCGTACGCCCACTTCCGGGCCACCTTGACGGCGCTCTCCACCGCCTCCGCGCCCGTGTTCATCGGCAGCACCATGTCCAGGCCCGTCAACTCCGCCAGGGACTGCGCGAACTCGGCCAGCTGGTCGTTGTGGAAGGCCCGCGAGGTGAGTGTCAGCCGGTCCAGCTGACGGTGCGCCGCCTCGATC
The DNA here is from genome assembly GCF_002920635.1 of Streptomyces sp. Ru72. Classification (GTDB taxonomy): domain Bacteria; phylum Actinomycetota; class Actinomycetes; order Streptomycetales; family Streptomycetaceae; genus Streptomyces. The sequence continues at coordinate 79,555 of NZ_PQSR01000015.1, forward strand.
AGCACCGGGTTGCGGTGACCGAAGTTCAGGGCCGAGTACCCGGCGAGCATGTCGAGATAGCGACGGCCCTCCACGTCCTCCACCCAGGTGCCCTCGGCACGGGCGACGACCACGGGCAGCGGGTGGTAGTTGTGCGCGAGGACGGGCTCCTCGGCCCGGATCAGCTCGGCGGTCGAACGCGTACGGGCGGGTGCGGTCATGAACGGGTCTCCCGGATCTCCTGGGTGCAGCACTTGATGCCTCCGCCGGCCTTGTGGAACTCGGACAGGTCGACGGGGACGGGGTCGTAACCCTGGTCGGCGAGGCGTGAGGCCAGCGCCTCGGCCTTCGGCGCGATGAAGACGTGGCGTCCGTCGGAGACGGAGTTCAGGCCGAACGCCATCGCGTCCTCGTGCGTCGCGAGCACCGCGTCCGGGAACAGCCGCGCCAGCACCTCCCGGCTGCCCGGCGAGAACGCCTCCGGGTAGTACACGACGTTGTCGTCGTCGAGGACGAACAGAGCGGTGTCCAGGTGGTAGAAGTACGGGTTCACCAGCGTCAGGCTGATCACCGGGTGGCCGAAGAACTCCTGCGCCTCACGGTGCGCCTCCCGGGTCGTACGGAACCCGGTGCCCGCCAGCAGGTACCGGCCCGTCCACACGAGGTCGCCCTCGCCCTCGCAGACGGAGACGGGGCGGTGGACGTCGTAACCGGCCGCCTTGAACCACGTCTCGTAGTGGAGGGACTCCGGGCGCCGCTCGGGCGCGTGGAAGAGAGAGCCGAAGACCCGGCCGTCGACGACGACCGCGGAGTTCGCGGCGAACACCATGTCCGGCAGACCGGGCACCGGGTCCACGCTGTCGACGGCGTGGCCGTGGGCGCGGTAGGCGCGGATCAGTCCCTGCCACTGCTCATGGGCCAGATCCACGTCGACCGTGGTGTCGGGATGCATCCAGGGGTTGATCGCGTACTGCACGGCGAAGTGTCTGGGTTCGCAGACGAGGAAGCGCCGCCGGCGCGGCACACGGCTGTCAGGCACAGAGGGGTTCCTCCGTTTCCTGGAGTGTCGACTGAGGGTTGACACCAAGGTAGAAAGCGGCGGATACGGACGACAAGCGACGAGAGCTGCGTGTTCGCGCAGCAATGCTGCGTCTTGGGGCCGGTCAGCGCACGTCTGCTGCGCCCTCCGGCACGTCGTCGGGCGCCGCCTGGGTCGCGCCCGCCTCCGGGCTTTCCGGGAGCAGATGGGACAGCACCATCACGCTGATCGTCTTCCGGATGAACGGCTCCGCGCGGATCCGCTCCAGCACCTCCTCGAAGTGCTCGACGTCCCTCGCCCGCACGTGCAGCAGTGCGTCCGCGCCGCCGGTCACCGTCATCGCCGCCGTGATCTCCGGATGGTTGCGCACCACCTCCGCCAGGCGCCGGGGCGGCGCCGCGCCCTCGCAGTACACCTCGACGTACGCCTCCGTGCGCCAGCCCAGCGCCGACGGTTTCACCGTGGCCGTGAATCCGGTGATCACACCCGTCTCGCGCAGCCGGTCCACCCGGCGCTTGACCGCCGTGGACGACAGGCCGACGGCCGCGCCGATCTCGGCGAAACTGGTCCTGGCGTTCGCCATCAGAGCGGTGATGATCTTCCGGTCGAGCTCGTCGAACGATGCCGGCCTGCTGTTCATGCGGGCACTGTAACGAGACTCGGCGCGGCACCGTGTCCGGCGCGGCGCCGCCACCGCATCCAGCGAGAACGTCGTGCTCCGCACATGCCCACAGCTGCGGATTGCTCCTAGACTCCACCTTCATGCTGCGCGCCCTCGCCGTCGACGACGAACGCCCCTCGCTCGAGGAACTGCTCTACCTGCTCCGCGCGGACCCCAGGATCGGCAGCGTGGAGGGTGCGGGCGACGCCACCGGGGCACTGCGCCGCATCAACCGCGCCCTGGAGTCCGGGCCCGACGGCCCCGACGCGATCGACGTCGTCTTCCTCGACATCCACATGCCCGGTCTGGACGGCCTGGAGATGGCCCGGCTGCTCACCGGGTTCGCGAAGCCACCGCTCGTCGTGTTCGTGACCGCCCACGAAGGCTTCGCCGTGCAGGCGTTCGACCTCAAGGCCGTCGACTACGTCCTCAAGCCCGTACGCCGTGAGCGGCTCGCGGAGGCGGTGCGCCGCGCCGAACAGCTCAGGGAGACCACGCCGCTGATCCCGGTGCACGAGCCGGATCCCGACCACGTCCTGGTGGAACTCGGCGGCGTGACACGGTTCGTGCCCGTGGAGGACATCACCCATGTCGAGGCGCAGGGCGACTACGCCCGCCTGCACACCGCCCAGGGCAGCCATCTCGTGCGGATTCCGCTGTCCACCCTGGAGGAGCGGTGGCGTTCGCGCGGATTCGTCCGCATCCACCGTCGCCATCTCGTCGCCCTGCGGCACATCGAGGAACTCCGTCTGGACGCCGGCACCGTGAGTGTCCTCGTCGGCTCCGTCGAACTCCAGGTCAGCCGCCGGCACGCCCGCGAACTGCGGGAGATGCTGATACGCCGGACCGCGGGCTAGGGGGACGGTGTGCCGCAGGACCCCGCCGAGCGCCGCGTCGTCGTCACCGGGCCGCCCCGGAGCGGACGCCGCCGCGCCCTGGGCTACTACCGCCCGCGCACCGAGATCGACGAGCAGACCACACTCGGCCACACCTACGTCCGCTCACTGATCCGCAGCCAGCTCCGCGCGGCTCTCGCCGTGTTCACCGTGCTGGTGCTCCTGATCGGGCCCCTTCCCCTGTTCTTCGCCGCCACCCGCACGGGCGGTCTGGAATGGGCGGTGCTCGGGTTCGGCCTCTACCCGCCGCTGATCCTGCTCGCCCGTTGGTACGTGCGCCGCGCCGAACGCAACGAGAAGGACTTCGTCCGGCTCGTCGAGGACCGCTGAGGACAGGGCAGTGAACCAGAACTACGCCGTCCCCGCCGTCGCCCTCGTCGTCCTCGCGACCGTCCTCGTCGGCGCCTTCGGGTTGCGCATCTCCCGCACCACCTCGGACTTCTACGTGGCCTCCCGCGCCGTCGGCCCCCGCCTGAACGCGGCCGCGATCAGCGGCGAGTACCTGTCCGCGGCCTCCTTCCTCGGCATCGCCGGACTCGTCCTCGTCCAGGGCCCGGACATGCTCTGGTACCCGGTCGGCTACACCGCCGGCTACCTCGTCCTGCTGCTGTTCGTCGCCGCGCCGCTGCGCCGCTCCGGCGCCTACACCCTGCCCGACTTCGCCGAGGCCCGGCTCGCCTCCCAGCCGGTGCGGCGGCTCGCCGGGGCGTTCGTCGTCGGCGTCGGCTGGCTGTACCTGCTGCCCCAGCTCCAGGGCGCCGGACTCACCCTGGCCGTGCTGACCGGGGCTCCCCAGCAGCTCGGCGGGATCATCGTCGCCGTCGTGGTGGTGGCGACCGTCGCCGCGGGCGGTATGCGCAGCATCACCTTCGTCCAGGCGTTCCAGTACTGGCTGAAACTCACCGCTCTGCTCGTCCCCGCGCTGTTCCTGGTGCTGGCCTGGCAGGGCGACGGCGCACCCCGCGGGGCGTTCGCCGAACCGGCGACCTTCCGCGAGCACCGAGTGGTACGGATCGACGACACCCTCGACCTGACCCTGTCCCGCCCGCTCGCCGTCACCGCCTCGGGCACCGTCGACGGCCGCCGGTACGACGGACAGCGCGCGGACCTCGCCACCGGCACCCATCGCATCGAGCGCGGCACCCGGCTGACCTTCACCCGGGGCGACCCCGTCCCCGTCGCCGAGCACGGCAGCAACGGCGGCATGTCGACCTCGCTCGTCTCCGGCCGCGCGGAACGCCCGCTGTACGCCACGTACGGGCTGATCCTCGCCACCTTCCTCGGCACCATGGGCCTGCCCCACGTCGTCGTCCGCTTCTACACCAGCCCGCACGGGGTCGCCGCCCGCCGCACCACCGTGGCCGTGCTCGCCCTGATCGGTGCCTTCTACCTCCTGCCGCCCGTCTACGGCGCCCTGGGCCGGCTCTACGCCCCCGAACTCACCCTCACCGGCGGCGCCGACGCCGCCGTCCTCCTACTGCCCGACCGCATGATCGGCGGATTCGGCGGGGACCTGCTGGGCGCACTGGTCGCGGGCGGAGCCTTCGCCGCGTTCCTGTCCACCGCCTCCGGGCTGACCATGGCGGTGGCCGGGGTGCTGGCCCAGGACGTGTTGCCGACGCGGGGCGTGCGGCACTTCCGGCTCGGCACGCTGCTCGCGATGGCGGTGCCGCTGGCGGCGAGCGTGCTGGTCGGCGGGCTTCCGGCGGCCGACGCGGTGGGCCTCGCCTTCGCGGTGTCCGCGTCGTCGTTCTGCCCGCTGCTCGTGCTCGGCATCTGGTGGCGCCGGCTCACCCCGCCGGGCGCCGCGGCCGGGATGCTCGCCGGCGGCGGTGCGGCGTTCCTCGCGGTGGCGGCGACCATGGCGGGCTACCCCGGCAGCGGCACCCTGCACGCCCTGCTCGCCTGGCCCGCGCTGTGGTCGGTGCCGCTCGGGTTCCTGACCATGGTGCTGGTGTCCCTGGCCACACCCGGGCGGGTGCCGGCCGGGACGGCGGCGATCCTGGCCCGGTTCCACCTGCCCGAGGAACTGCGGGCGGAGGTGACGGCGTGAGCGGCTTCCTCGCCGGGCTGTGCGTGGCCGTCCTGCCCCTGCTGGCCGCCGGGTTCTGGCTCGGCCGGCGCACCGCCCGCCCCGAGCGCCTCGGCGGGCTCGGCACCCCCGTCGAGCACGCCACCTTCCAGACCCTGCACACCGCCTCCCTGGCCGCACCCCCGCTGCGTGCCGGGCTCACCGAGGAGACCGCCCGCAAGTCCGCGCGACGGCTGCGCTCCCTGCTCGGCACCGACGCGCTCTGCCTCACCGACCGGGAGACCGTGCTGGCCTGGGACGGAGCGGGGGAGCACCACCGGGAGGAGGTGCTCCAGCGGCTCTCGGGCCCCTTGGAGACCGGCCGCGGCGAGGCCTTCCGGCTGACCTGCGACGTGCCCGACTGCCCGCTGCGCTGGGCCGTGGTCGCACCGCTCACCGTCGACGACCGCGTCCACGGCGCGCTGGTCGCCTGCGCGCCCCGCGAGTCCGCGGTCCTCGTCCGCGCCGCGGGGGAGGTGGCCCGCTGGGTCTCCGTACAACTGGAGCTGGCGGACCTCGACCGGTCCCGTACGCGGCTCATCGAGGCCGAGATCAAGGCCCTGCGCGCCCAGATCTCCCCGCACTTCATCTTCAACTCGCTCGCCGTCATCGCCTCGTTCGTGCGCACCGACCCCGAGCGTGCCCGTGAACTCCTGCTGGAGTTCGCGGACTTCACCCGCTACTCGTTCCGCCGGCACGGCGACTTCACCACGCTCGCCGACGAACTCCACGCCATCGACCACTACTTGGCGCTGGTCAGGGCCCGCTTCGGCGACCGGCTCACCGTCACCCTGCAGATCGCGCCGGAGGTACTGCCGGTCGCCCTGCCCTTCCTCTGCCTCCAGCCGCTCGTCGAGAACGCCGTCAAGCACGGCCTGGAGGGCACCACCGACCAACGGCACATCGGCATCACCGCGCAGGACGCGGGCGCCGAGGCCCTGGTCGTCATCGAGGACGACGGCGCGGGCATGGACCCGGAGCTGCTGCGCCGCATCCTCGCCGGGGAGATCAGCCCGTCCGGCGGCATCGGACTGTCCAACGTCGACGACCGGCTGCGCCAGGTCTACGGAGATGAGCACGCACTTGTCATCGAGACCGCGCCGGGGGCGGGCATGAAGATCACGATCCGGTTGCCGAAGTACCAGCCGGGGGTGCACTCGGCGGGGCGGCTGCCGGGCCCCTGACACAGGCTCCGAGTCAGGTGTTGCGGGTGGTGACCACCATGCCGAGCGTGATGAGGCCGAGGACGACCCAGCCGAACCACAGCCAGCCGCTGCTGCCGAGCGCCACCGTGTAGGCCGTCACCACGACGAGCGCACCGACGGTGAGCACCCCCATCGCCTTCGTGGAACCGGGCATGGCAACACCCTCCTCATGGTTCGTCCTCACCCATGGTGCCCCCGTTCTGCTTGCGCACGGTGCAGACGACCAGATGAGTTCCGGACAACCAGGCGCTCGTGCCCGTCCAGGACGCGGCTTCGTAGCGGGACGGATCGAAGCCGTAGTCCTTCGGCGGCACGTCGCGCGCGCACGCCGCGTCGGACAGACTCCTGGCCTCGGTCAGGGTGGTGCCGGGGCCGAGCCGGGTGAAGCCGAGCACCTGCTGGTCGTGGGTGCCCGTGCAGGAGACCAGGCGGGCGACCCGCAGGGAGGGCGCGTCCAGGCAGTCCCGTTTCTGCATCTGGGCGGTGTCCACGAACGGCATCCCCGGCTTGCGGTGGTCCCCGAGCGGCCCGTACACCGGCCCGTGCGCGCCCAGCACCAGACACGCGGTGCGCCGCCCGGCCGCCCCGAACCCGTCCCGGGTCGGGACGACGGCGTAACCGCGCACGTCGGCGAGCTTCTCGCGGACCTCCAGCGTGCGCCGCTCGCACGCGTCGGACCCGTGCCGGCGGGCCTCGTCCGCGGACGGGCTGGAGACGAGCGCCATCACCTGCCCGTCCGGGGTCCTCTCGGAGCAGGTCGGGTCCACGGTCAGCCGCGGAGGACCGCTTTGGAAGGGGGTCCCGGGCCAGTCGGCGACCACACAGTCACCGTCCTTCAGGGGCCGCGCGAGGCCGACGGCGTCCCCGTACGGCTTGGCCGCCCCGCCGCCTGACGGGTGCACCACCGCGTACCAGACCCCGCCCAGCGCGAGCACCAGGCCCAGGGCGCAGGCGAGGAGGGCGCGCAGGAGGTGTGCGCGTCGGGGGTGGCGTACGCGCCGGTTCGCCGGGGAGGGCGCGGCCGGGGACGTCGGCAGGCCGCCTGCCGCCGGGCTGTACGACGTCCGGGTCGGCGCCTGCGGACGTGCCCACCGCGTCCGCGAGCCCGGGACCGTGCGGCTCGGAGCCGCGATCGCCGTCAGTGCGGCTGCCGTGTCGGCCGCTGTGATCCGCAGGGCCGGATCCTTGACCAGCACGGCGGACAGCAGCGGCCCCAGAGCCTCGGCCCGAACCGGAGGCCGGGGCTCTTCCAGGACCACCGCGGTGATCTCGGCGAGCTGGGTGTCCCGCTCGAAGGGCCCGCATCCCTCGACCGTGAAGTACAGGGTGCAGCCCAGCGAGAACAGGTCGGCCGCCGCGGTCGGCGGCCCGCCGGTCGCACGCTCGGGCGCCAGGTAGCCGGGCGTGCCGACGAGCGCGGACGTCAGCGTGTACCGGGGCTCGCCCGCGTCCGGCTGCACCGAGATGCCGTAGTCGGTGAGCAGGACCCGGGCGTACGGGACCCCGTCGCGGTCCGGCGCCAGCAGGATGTTCGCCGGCTTCACGTCCCGGTGCATGACGCCCCGCTCGTGCCCGGCGGTCAGGGCGTCCAGCACGGCGAGCCCGACGCGGGCGCACTCCGCGGGGGCCAGAGGGCCCTGACGACGGACCAGTTCGCGCAGGTCGAGCGCGCCCGGGACGTACTCCATGACGATCCATGGCAGGCCCTCGTGCTCCAGCACGTCGTGCACGGTGACCACGTGCGGATGCCCGCGCAGCCCTGCCGCGTGCCGGGCCTCGGCCCGGGCGCGGGCGACCCGGGCGGCCCGCTCCTCGATCGCCTCCACCGGATTGCGGAACACGACCTCCTTGAGGGCGACCTCGCAGTCCAGCCGCTGGTCATGGGCGCGCCACACATGGCCCATGGCGCCGCTGCCGAGCCGGTTCAGCAGGAGGTAACGACCGGCGATGGTCCGGCCCACTCCCGACTGCGGTGATCCTGATGGCATCGCGTCGCTCCCCGGTCTGCTGCGGCGGTCTGGTGCGGGACGTCCGTGGGCCGGCCGATCAGGGGCTGTAGGTGACCGGTGGCGCGCTGGTGGCCGGTGGGCCGGTGGCCGGCCTGCTCGTGGCCGGTCTCCCGGGCGGCGGCGTGCCGGTCGACGGCCTGCCGCTCTCGGGCGCCGAGGTGACGGGCTTCGACGGCTTGGACGGGGCGGTTGGCTTGGAGGGGGCGGTTGGCTCGGACGGGTCGAGCGACTTCGAGGGTGCGGGGGACTTGGAGGAGCCGGGCGTCCTGGAAGGGCCGGGCGCCGACGTCGCGGGCGTGCTGCTCGTCCCCGGTTCGCCGGTGGTCGGGGAACCGGGCGCCCCGGGCGCCGTACCGGACGGAGCCGCGCTGCTCGACGCGGACGGGTGGGTGGTCCTGGACGGTGCGGAGCCGCCGGAGGTGCTCGCGCCGCTCCCCGGTGGCGAGGAGGAGCCCCCGGACGCCGACGGGGAGGAGACCTTCCCGCTGTCGGCCGGCGTCGGGGGAGAGCCGTTGCCGTCCTTCCCCGGTGTCGTGGTCCCGCCCGACGACGGGGGAGTGGACGTCGCCCTCGTGCCGCCGCCGGGTCCGTCCGTGGTGGCGGTGTCCACCGACAGGGTGACGTACTGCCCGAACGCCAGCTCGGTGCCCGGCCCGGGATCCGAACCCGTGACGACGGCCTTGTCGGGCGGCGCCCCCTTCCCGGCGTAGGCGACCGCGAGTCCCAGGTCCGTCAGCCGCCGGCCGGCCTCGGCGAACGGCATCCCCGTCACCCGGGGCACCCGGTGCCGTACCCGGGCGTCGAAGGGGGAGTCGTGACCGCCGGCCGTCCCGACGGGGCGGCTGATCCCTCGGCCCGGGTCGTCGACGTCGACGAGCACCAGCCGGGTCAGCGGCCGCGGCGCGGGCCTGACCGCCACCACCGAGGAACGGTCGTATCCGGCCCATTTCCTGTTGCCGTCCTCGAACGTGACCGAAATCCGTGTGGTGTCGCCCTGGAACGGGCGCAGTGGGTTTCCGCAGGAGCATTTCACCGTGGGCTGCCCCTGGTCGTTCACCAATACGGCGATTCCGGCCTGGAGCAGCGAGTTGAAAGGGGTGGCCCTGCCCTCCTTGTAGTCGTGGTTCTGAACGAGAGTGTCGTGACGCAGTAGGACCGGTGTGAGCCGGTCGAGATAGTCGGGGATCTGTGTTCGGGTAATTCCGAGGACCTGTGCCCAGACCTTCGCCTTGCGGTCGTTCCCGGGATCGGTGAGGAATTCCTTCAGCTGCTTGACGTCACAGATCGTGGGCTGCCGGGTACCGCCGTAGAGCCCGGGCGTGTTCCCGGCCTGCAGCCCTCCGGGCACCTCCCGGATGCGGACCGTGGTGTCGTGCCCGAGACCGCTGCGCTCGTCGAAGAAGGGATTCAGCGACGGGATCCCGACGGCGACGGCCTTCACCACGAACGTCTGTGCGTTTTTTCCGCAGCCGGCGACGACCAGCACCGCGGCCAGCAGAACGCCGATCCTTCGGGCCGGGTATTTCCCCGCCCGGTGCAAAGACGCGCGCATTCTCATCACCGCTCCCCCCTGCGGTCCCCCACGCCCTGCAGAGCGGCGGCAGGGCGTCACCGCACCAGGCTACCGAATGGAGCGGTGCTTCAGGCAGCCTGAAAAGAAAGGGAATTCAGCGGTGTGACGGAACTCAGCGGCCCCGTGCGTTGAGTGAGGCCAGATAGGCGTTGTACGCCTCGAGTTCCTTGTCGCCGTCGCGGTCCGCGGCCCGGTCCTTCCGCTTGGCCTGCCGCTGTTCGGACCTGTACCACTGGAACAGCAGCGCGAGGAGCACCAGCACGGACGGGACCTCGCTGAACGCCCAGGCGATGCCGCCCGCCGACGTCTGGTCCGCCAGGGCGTCGATGCCGAGCGAGGCGGGCGGGTGCCGGTAGGCGTCGACCATCGGTGTGGACGCCATCATCAGGGCGATACCGAAGAACGCGTGGAACGGCATGCCCGCGAACAGCTCCAGCATCCGCATCAGATGCCCGGGCCGGTGCGGGCCGGGGTCGACGCCCATGATGGGCCAGAAGAACACCAGGCCGACGGCGAGGAAGTGCACCATCATCGCGATGTGCCCGGCCTTGGACGCCATCAGGAAGTCGAAGAGCGGGGTGAAGTACAGCCCGTACAGGCTCGCGATGAACAGCGGGATGGTGAACGCCGGGTGCGTGATGACCTGCAGGTAGCGGCTGTGCAGCAGCATCAGCAGCAGCTCGCGCGGCCCCCTGCGGCCGCGCCCCGCGGTCGGCAGGGCGCGCAGTGCCAGGGTGATCGGCGCGCCGAGCAGGATGAGGATCGGCGCCAGCATGCTGATCAGCATGTGCTGGACCATGTGCACGCTGAACATGACCATGCCGTAGTCGTTCAGCCTGGTGCACATCGTGAGCAGCACGATCAGTACGCCGACGGTGTAGGCGAGCGTACGGCCGGCCGGCCACTTGTCCCCGCGGCGCACGAGTCGGACGACGCCCCACCCGTACAGCCCGAGCCCGACCAGGCAGGCGATCAGGAAGAACGGGTCCGTCGACCAGGCGAGCCCCCGCCCCAGCGTGAACGGCGGCAGATCCATGGTCATGCCGTGCCCGCTGTGATCCATCCGCCGGCTCCTGTTTCGTGGGGGTTGTGCGCTGTCTGTCCACAGCTGTCTGTCCGCACCCAGACTAGAACCGCCCCCGGCCGCGGCTGCGACCGGGGGCGGCTGAAGCCTGCCGATGCGTTACAGAACACACTCCGCCTCGGCGTACCGCTCCATCGGCACCGTCTTGAGCGTCTCCACCGCCTCCGCCAGCGACACCATGACGATCTTCGTGCCGTGCAGCGCGGTCATCATGCCGAACTCGCCCCGGTGCACGGCCTCGACCGCATGCCACCCGAACCGCGTCGCCAGCACCCGGTCGTACGCCGTGGGCGTACCACCACGCTGCACATGGCCGAGGATCACCGGACGGGCCTCCTTGCCGAGCCGCTCCTCCAGCTCCAGCGAGAGCTGCCGGGCGATACCGGCGAACCGCTCGTGCCCGTAGACGTCCTTGCCGCCCTCGTCGAACTCCATCGTGCCGGGCTTCGGCTTGGCCCCCTCCGCGGCGACGACGATCGCGAACCGCTTGCCCGCGTCGAACCGTTCGCCGACCTTGGCCGTCAACTCGTCGATATCGAAGGGGCGTTCCGGCACGACGATCGCGTGGGCGCCGGCCGCCATCCCGGAGTGCAGCGCGATCCAGCCGGTGTGGCGGCCCATGACCTCCACGATCAGCACCCGCTGGTGGGACTCGGCGGTGGTCTTCAGCCGGTCCAGTGCCTCGGTGGCCACACCGACGGCCGTGTCGAAGCCGAAGGTGACGTCCGTGACGGCGATGTCGTTGTCGATGGTCTTCGGCACGCCGACGATCGGCAGTCCGTTGTCGGACAGCAGCCGGGCCGCCTTGAGCGTTCCCTCACCGCCGATCGGGATGATCGCGTCGAGACCGAGCTCCTCGACGTGGCCCTTGGCCCGCTCCACACCGTCCCGCAGGTGTTCGGGACGGACCCGGGAGGAGCCGAGGATGGTGCCGCCGCGGGCCAGGATGCCACTGACCGCGTCGAGGTCGAGCTTGAGGTAGTCGCACTCCAGGAGACCCTTCCAACCGTCCCGGAAGCCGATGACCTCGTCGCCGTGGTCGACGACGGCGCGGTGCACGACGGACCGGATGACGGCGTTCAGACCGGGGCAGTCACCGCCGGACGTGAGGACACCAATGCGCATAGCCCGGAATACCTTCTCAACGTGGGCACGGGACCGGACCGCGCTGTCCGGCTCGATCCCCGCCACCCTACCGGCGAAGGGGGGCGGGGCCGCATCGTGCGTCCGCCTGCTGGACGCGCCCGCTCAGCTGTGCGGACGCACTGTCAGACGGGCCGGTTGCCGCAGGTTGTCCGGCCGGTGTACGGGGGGCCGGACGCGACCCTGCGGAACCGTTTCCCTCGGACTGCGGCGGGGCCGCGCCCACGTCGGCTCGCGCGGCTGTAGTACCTGCGCGGGCTGCCGGGCGGCTCCGTCTACGCGGGCTGCTGCGCGGCCGCGATGCGCTCGCCCCGCAGCGCCTCGTACCAGCGGTCGTCGACGGGCGGCAGCGCGTTGACGTCCAGCGCCAGCTTCAGCAGCAGGTCCGCGATCTGCGGGTTGCGCGCCAGCACGGGCCCGTGCATGTACGTACCGAAGACCGTGTCGTTGTACGCGCCCTCCGTGCCGTCGCCCGTGCCGTTGCCCTTGCCGAGCTTCACCTGCGCGAACGGGCGGGCGGTCGGGCCGAGGTGGGTGACGCCCTGGTGGTTCTCGAAGCCGGTGAGCGGGGGCAGGCCGAGGCGCGGATCGATGTCCGCGAGGACGTCGCCGACGCACCGCTCGCCCTCGCCGCGCACCGATACCACGTCGAGCAGGCCGAGACCCGGCTCTCGCTGCCCGAGGTCGTTGATGAACTCGTGGCCGAGGATCTGGTAGCCGGCGCAGACCGAGAAGACGATCGCGCCGTTCTCCACGGCCCGGTACAGGTGCCCGTCGCGACGCAGCCGCTCGGCCGCGAGCCGCTGCGGACGGTCCTCGCCGCCGCCGATCAGGTAGATGTCGCCGGAGGTCGGGATCGGCTGGTCGCTGCGCACGTCCAGGCGCGCCACATCGAGGCCGCGCTGACGGGCCCGGCGCTCCACGACGAGCGCGTTGCCCTGGTCGCCGTAGGTGCTCAGCAGGTCCGGGTAGATCCACACCAGACGCAGCTGGTTGTCACTCATCGATGATCGTCCTTCGTGATCAGTTGCCGACGCGGCGGCGCAGGTCCTGGAACGCGGTGTAGTTGGCGATGACCTCGATCCGGCCCGGCGGCGCGAGCTGTACGGCCTGGTCGAGGTTCTCGCAGACCTGGAAGGACTGGTTCGCGACCTCCAGGCGCACGGCGAGGTCCAGCTTGCGGTCGCCGATGACGAAGATCGGGTGGCCGGTCAGCCGCGTGTAGTCGACGTCCCACAGCCAGGAGGTGTCGGTGCCGTCGGCCGAGCGCGCGTTCACCGAGAGGATCACCGGGGTCGGCGGCGGGTCGATCAGCGAGAACGTCTCCAGCCAGCCGGCCGGGTTCTTCGCCAGCAGCAGGCGCAGGTCGCGGTTCTGGAACTGGACGACGTCGTAGCGCCCGGCCACCGCCTGCACCTGGTACATGCGCTCCAGAGCGACCTGCGGGGGCACGCCGAACACGGCGGCGACCGCGGCCGAGGTGGCGGCGTTCGCCTTGTTGGCGCGGCCCGGCAGCTGGAGGTGGATGGGCCAGGCGGAGCCGTGCGGGTCGAGGACGTGGTCCCCGGACAGCGCCCAGCTGGCGGTCGGCCGGCGGAAGCCGCACTCGCCGCAGTACCAGTCGTCGCCGGGGCGCTGCATCACACCGCCGCAGGACGGGCAGGACCAGGCGTCGTCCTTCCACATCTGGCCGGCGGCGACCCAGATCACGTTGGGCGAGGAGGAGGCGGCCCACACGACCAGCGGGTCGTCGGCGTTGGCGACGACGACGGCCTTGGACCCGGCCAGGCCCTCACGCCAGTTCTCGGCGAGCATACGGGTCTCGGCGGCGCGGTCGAGCTGGTCGCGGGAGAGGTTCAGCAGCGCGATGCACTTCGGGTCGGTGTCGCGGGCGACCCCGGCGAGGTACTTCTCGTCGACCTCGATGACACCGAACTTGGCGTCGGAGCCGCCCGCCAGCGCGGAGGTGATGCCGGCGGGCATGTTGGCGCCGAGCGCGTTGGAGACGACCGGGCCCGCGGCGCGCAGCGCCTCCGCGATCAGCCGGGTGGTCGTGGTCTTGCCGTTGGTCGCCGAGACCAGGACGACGTCCAGGTTCTGGGCGAGCCGGGCGAGGAGGTCGGGGTCGAGCTTGAGCGCCACTCGGCCGCCGATCACCGAACCGCTGCCGCGCCCCGCGGCGCGCGATGCCGCAGCGACCGCCTTGCCCGCGGTCACGGCCAGCTTGGCCCGCGGCGTCAGCGGGTCCGAGTTGCCTGCCATCAGTTCTCGATCCTCCTTGCGTACAGCGCCGCGCCCTGTTCCGGCAACGTGTGGGCCTCAGCCTATCGAGATCCCCGCACGCCCCCGAACCGCGGCACCACCCAGGCGCCCGCGCGACCCTGCCGACCGTACCCTTGCCGGCATGCCACATCGCACCATCCCGGGCGCCCGAGGGCGTGTCCGGCCCATCACCGTGCTCGGCGACCGTGTACTTCGCGAGCCGTGCGGGGACGTCACCGACTTCGGACCCGAACTCGCCCGGCTCGTCGAGGACATGTTCGCGACGATGTACGCCGCGCAGGGCGTCGGTCTGGCCGCGAATCAGGTCGGTGAGTTGTTGCGGGTGTTCGTGTACGACTGTCCGGACGACGAAGACGTGCGTCACCTGGGCCATGTGGTGAATCCACGGCTCGTGGAGGCGGACGGTGTGGTGATCCGGGGGCCGGAAGGGTGCCTGTCCCTGCCGGGGCTCGAGGCCGGGACGGAGCGGTTCGACCGGGCGGTCGTCGAGGGGTTCACGGTGAGTGGAGAGCCGGTGCGGGTGGAGGGCACCGGGTGGTTCGCCCGGTGCCTGCAGCACGAGTGCGATCACCTGGCCGGTGGTCTGTACGTGGATCACCTGGCGGGGTGGCGCAAGCGGAGGGTGTTGCGGCAGGCCGCGAGAGCGCCGTGGGGGCGATGAGGCGTCGGCGACCGCAGGCCGCCTTCGGCTGGTCGTGCAGTTCCCCGCGCCCCAAGGGCGCGCTTCAGAACCCGGGGCCTCCGACGCGGTCCCCGGCCGCAGCCAGACGGCCCCACAGCAAGTCCGCCAAGCTCCGCACCAACTCCGCCCGCGAGCAAGGCCGTTCCCCCAGCCACCAGTCGCCGGCGGCGTGCATCATGCCGACGATGCCGTGGCCCCACACCCGCGCCAGCTGGTGGGTGTCCGGCCCCAGGTCCAGGCGTTCCTCGATGACCTGGGCCAGTTCCTCACCCATGCGGCGCAGCACCGGGATCGAGTGGCGGCCGGTGTCGAAGCCCTGGTCGTTCTGCGAGCCGCCCTCCGCCGGATGCATCAGGAACCGGTACACCTGCGGCCGTGCCTCGATCGCCGCCAGGTACGTGTCCAGCGTGGACTCCACGCGCTCGCGCCGGTCCGCCGGGGCGTCCAGCGCCGCCCGCAGCGAGTCCAGCAGCGCGTCCGTGTGGCGTTTGGCGAGCGCCGCGTACAGCCCGCCCTTGTCGCCGAAGTGGCGGTAGAGGATCGGCTTGGTGATGCCTGCCTCGGCGGCGATGGCGTTCATCGAGGCCCCGGGGCCGTCGCGCAGCACCACTCGGTCGGCGGCCTCGAGCAACTCTCGCCGTCGGCGGTCGGCGGACCGCTCCTGATCGGTCCGCTGCGTGGTGTCCATCATCTCTCCCCACCCGTCCTGATTCGGTGACGCCTGCGCAAAGTAACACTGAAAGGCGGGTCGGTATCGAACGAGCTGCCGACTCGCCAAGGAGGCGGCCCGGCCGGGTCCGGGAGTTGACTTCTTCTACTGGCGAGTAACAGACTCTGTTACCGCAAGTAACACATGAGGCGCACTGCTGGAGGGGACATGGCCGAGTTCACCATGGAGCTGAGCGACGAACAGAAGGAGGTCCGGGACTGGCTGCACGGCTTCGCCGCCGATGTCATCCGCCCCGCGGCCGCCGAATGGGACGAGCGTGAGGAGACTCCCTGGCCGGTCATCCAGGAGGCCGCGAAGGTCGGCATCTACTCCCTCGACTTCTACGCCCAGCAGTACTTCGACTCCACGGGTCTCGGCATCCCCATGGCGATGGAGGAGCTGTTCTGGGGCGACGCGGGCATCGCCCTGTCGATCGTCGGCACCGGACTCGCAGCCGTCGGCGTCCTCGCCAACGGCACCGAGGAGCAGATCGGCACCTGGATCCCCCAGATGTACGGCGACGCCAACGACGTCAAGGTGGCCGCCTTCTGCTCCTCCGAGCCCGACGCCGGCTCCGACGTCGCCTCCATGCGCACGCGCGCCGTGTACGACGAGGCCAAGGACGAGTGGGTGATCAACGGCACCAAGACCTGGGCGACCAACGGCGGCATCGCCAACGTCCACGTCGTGGTCGCGGTCGTCGACCCCGAGCTGGGTTCCAAGGGTCACGCGTCCTTCATCATCCCGCCGAACACGCCGGGCCTCGCCCAGGGCCAGAAGTTCAAGAAGCACGGCATCCGCGCCTCGCACACCGCCGAGGTCATCCTCGACGACGTCCGTGTCCCCGGTTCCTGCCTGCTCGGCGGCAAGGAGAAGCTGGACGAGCGGCTCGCCCGGGCCCGGGAGAAGGCCAGGAACGGCGGAGAGCGCGTGAAGAACGCGGCGATGGCCACGTTCGAGGCCTCCCGCCCGGCCGTCGGCGCGATGGCCGTGGGCACCGCCCGCGCCGCCTACGAGGTCGCCCTCGACTACGCCAGGACGCGCGAGCAGTTCGGGCGGCCGATCATCGACAACCAGGGCGTCGCCTTCCAGCTCGCGGACATGCGGACGCAGATCGACGCGGCGCGGCTGCTGGTGTGGCGGGCGTCGTGGATGGCGATCAACGGCAAGCCGTTCACCGCTGCCGAGGGGTCGATGTCGAAGCTGTTCGCGAGTGAGACGGCGAAGAAGGTCACGGCGCAGGCGATACAGATCCTCGGCGGCAACGGGTACACCCGGGATTACCCCGTGGAGCGCATGCACCGGGACGCGGCCATCTACACGATCTTCGAGGGCACGAGCGAGATCCAGCGCCTGGTGATCGCCCGGACACTCGCGGGCATGCCCATTCGCTAAGAGCCCCCCACAGGCTCTAAGAGCCCCTACAGGCTCTAACGGTGCTTGAGCGGCGTCAGCTGCTCGATGTCGTACCGCCTCCGCAGCGCCTCGATCGCCTCCTGGTCCGGCGGGCCCCCGTTGCCCAGGATCTCCAGGAGCTCCTCGAAGTAGCGTTCGTGGTCCGGGGGCGGGGACGCCTGGAAGAACATCTTCGCCGGGGTCTCCGTCGGGTTCGCGAAGGCGTGGGGGCAGCCGGGCGGTACGACGATGACCGTGCCCGGGGTGGCGCGCAGCACCCGGCGGCCCGAGCTCGACTCCCACTTCTGCCAGTTGTCGGGGGTCCGTACGCGTGGCTCGAAGGCGAGCACGTCCAGCTCGCCCTCGAGCACGTAGAACAGCTCCTCGCTGCGCGTGTGCACATGGGCACCGACGTCGAAGCCAGGCGGCACGATCACCTCGAACGTGGATGCCATGCGCGAGTGCGATCCCGTCACCTTGAACGTCACGTGCTGGGCCGGAGTCCGCACCACGCGTCCGTGACCCGGCGGCACGAACAGTCCCTCCGTGGCCACTGGTCTGTCAGTCGTCGTCATGAGCGCTCACCACGTCACGGGAAGGGCCTCGGGCCCGCGGGTCGGCGCGCCCTCACGGAACCAGACCTCGTCGGGCGGCACCGCGAGCCGCAGCCCCGGCACCCGGTCCAGGAGGGCGTCCAGCAGCATCTCGGACGCCAGCCTGGCCGCCATGCCGCCCGGGCAGCGGTGCGTGCCGGAGCCGAACGCCACATGGGGGTTCGGATAGCGCGCGAAGTCGATCGTCTCCGGGTCCGGGAAGACGCCCGGGTCGCGGTTCGCCGCCGCGTACGACACATACACCGCCTCGCCCGTCCGGATCCGTACACCCCCGACCTCCACGTCCTGCGTCGCCACGCGGGGCGGTCCCACGGGGTCGCGGTGCGGGATGTAGCGCAGCAGTTCGTCGACGGCCTGCGGGCGGATCGCCGGCTCGGTCCGCAGACGTTCGATCAGATCGGGTCGGGTCAACAGGAGGTGGAACAGCCGGCCGGTGTGGTCGGTGACCGCCTCCGCGCCGATCTGCAGCAGTACCGCGAGGCCGGCCGCCTCGTCGAGTGCCACCTCACCGAGTCCCACGGCGGCCCCGAGCAGCGAGACGACGTCCTCGCCGCTGCCGCCCTCACGGGCGCCGATCAGGCCGGTGAAGTACGCGCTCATCTCGTCCCTGGCCCGCTCGCCGGCCTTCGTGCCGTGCGCGGGGGAGAGGATGAGCCGGGTCCAGGTGCGCATGTCGTTCCGGTCGGCGGCCGGGACCCCCATCAGCTCGCAGATCACGGCGCCGGGGAAGGGGCCGAGGACCGTCGCCGTGAGGTCGGCGGGCGGCCCGTCCTGGAGCAGTTCGTCGACCAGCTCGTCGAGCATGCGCCGCGCCGTCTCCCGCACCCGTTCGACGCCGCGTGCCGTGAAGGCCGCGGCGACCGAGCGGCGCGGCCGGGCAGGGTCGTGTGGGTGCGGGAAGGCGACCGCGTCCCGCTGCGGGACGACGTGCGGGGCGAGCCGGACCGGCCGACCGTCCATGACCGGCTCACAGCCGAACCGGGGGTCGTTCGTGACCGCACGCACATCGTCGTACCGGGTCACGAGCCAGGCCCAGCCCTCGCCGTCGGGCCGCCCGACCCGGGTGACCGGGCCTTCGCGCATCAGCTCGGCCAGGTCCGGACCGAAGTCCGGGCCGGGTGGGTGGAGGGCGGGCCAGGGGCGGACCGGCGGCAGGCTCCCGCCGCTCGTCCCCTCGGGCGCGGCGCGGCGCCTGTCGTCCGTGTCGGTGGTCATCTCATTTCTTCCCGTTCCCGGAGATGTGCCAGCGGCCCAGCGCCATCTCCGCCGTGATGCCCGGTCCGAAACCGGCCAGCAGCCCGCGCGCCGCGTGTTCGGCACCGCCCGACTCGAACAGCCGGCGCAGCGCGTCCAGGACGACGGCGCTCGCGATGTTGCCGTACTCGGTGAGCGTGGCCCGGCTGAACCGGAACGCCTCCGACGGCACGTGCAGGAACTTGCTCAGGTCGTCCAGGATGCGTGGGCCACCCGCGTGGACGATGTAGAAGTCCAGCTCGGAGGCGTCCCAGCCGTGCTGCCTGGCCAGTCCGTCGAGCGCCGGGGCGAGCGGTTCCATCGTGGTGGGCACCCGCTTGTCCAGCAGGAAGTGGAATCCGGTGGCCCGGACGTCGTACGCGATCCACTCCTCGGTCTTCGGGATCAGGTACGAGGCGTTGCGCTCCAGCTTGACGCCGGTGCCGCCCTTGCCGCGCACGACCGCCGCCGCTATGCCGTCGCCGAACAGGCCGTTGGACAGCAGCGAGCCGACGCCCAGGTCGGTGGGCTGGTAGCACAGCGAGCAGAACTCGCAGGCCACGATGAGGGCGTTGGCGTCGGGGTACGCCGTGCAGAAGTCATGCGCCCGGTTGATGGCCGCGCCGCCGGCGGCGCAGCCCAACTGGGCTATGGGTATCTGCCGGGTGTCGGTGCTGAAGCCCATCGAGTTGATCAGCCACGCGGTCAGCGAGGGCATCATGAACCCGGTGCACGACACGTAGATGATCACGTCGATGTCGGTGGTGAGCAGTTCGGCGTCGTCCAGCGCCCGCTGCACCACCGCGGGCACGCGGGCCTTCGCCTCGGCCTCGTAGAGGTTGTTGCGCTCCTCGAAGCCCGGGTGTTTCAGGGTCTCCTCGATGGGCTGCACGATGTGCCGGGTCTTGACCCCGGTGTTCGCGATGAGCCGCAGCGCAAGAGGGAGTTGGGGGTGGTCCGGGTGGCGGGAGCGCGCCAGGTCCAGCGTCTCCTCCATCGTGATCACGTGTTCCGGGACAGAAACCGCGGGCTTGCACAGAGTCGCCATGGAGCGCGCCTTCTTTCGCCTTGGCGGAGGACTCTTCGTCCCCCGGCGGAAGGGGGTTCGTCACCCGTACGCGGGTGGTCCACCCACGATCACCCGGCGCAGCGGGGATATCTCGCGGTGCTACTCCGATCCAGTGGTGGACGTACAGTGACGAGGTGTGTGCGTGAAGTCGCAGACCGTAGTCTGAGCCGTCCTACGAGAAGGAGCGCCGATGACACGAACGGCCAGGGAACTGCTGGAGACGGCCACCGAGACGCTCGCCCCCGATCCGCACGCCAACCGGCTGCTTCCGCTGATCGCCCGCGGGGCGGCCCGGCCCGCCACGCTCGCCGCCCTGGCCGCCGAACAGCGGGATGTGATCGCCTCCGACCGCCGAGCCTTCCAGCACCTCGCCGAGCGCTGCCGGGACCAGCCGGCGTGCGCGGAGTTCTTCACCGCTCTCGCCGAGGCCGAGGCCGTGGCTCAGGACCGTCTGGGCGCGTACGCCGCCGCCTGCCGGGAGGCGGAGCCGGCCGGGTACGAGCCGATGGCGGACTGCCAGGGGTACGCCGCCTACGTGGCCTGGCTGGCCCTGAACGGGGAACCGGCCGACGTCGTCCTGGCCCTGAGCGCCAACTTCGCGACCTGGGGCGACTACTGCGCCAGGATCGCGCAGGCACTACGGAGCCACTACGGCTTCACCGACGAGGCCTGCGCCTTCTTCGACCTGTTCGCGGAGCCGTCCCCGGACCTGGACCGAAAGGCGAGCGCGGCGGTCCAGGAGGCTCTTGACGCGGACCGCCTGAACGAGGAGCGCGCCCACCGCTACGGCCGCCTGCTCCAGAACCACGAGACCGGTTTCTGGCACGCGCTGTGGGAACTGGACGGCAAGGGCTGACCGCAGCGGCTCCGGGCGGCCCTACGAACCGCTGCTGTGCGCGATGCACGCGACGTCGATCCGGTCCGCCAGCTTCGCCAGCTCAATGGCCAGCGCGGCCACCGTGTCCTCGTCCAACCCCTGGTCCCCCTCCTCCACAAGCCGCACCCATCGACCGCCCAGCCTGCGCAGCAACTTGCTCACATCGGCGGCAGCCACCTGCAAGGTCCCGCGGTCGTCGACGATCAGAGGCAGGGTCACTTCGCGGTTCACAGAGGCGATCGTAACCGCGTGACGCTCACGCCCCGTGCCACACCGTGGTGATGTTGCAGAACTCGCGGATTCCGTGCTCGGCCAGCTCGCGCCCGTAACCCGAGCGCTTGGCCCCGCCGAACGGGAACGCCGGGTGGGACGCCGTCATCCCGTTGACGTACACCCCGCCGGCCTCCAGGTCCTGCACGAAACGGTCCACTTCGGTCCCGTTGCGGGTCCAGACGTTCGAACTCAGTCCGAACGGTGAGTCGTTCGCGATCGCCACCGCCTCGTCGAGGTCCGCGGCCCGGTACAGCGTGGCCACCGGGCCGAACGCCTCCTCGCGGTGGATCCGCATCTCGGGGGTGATGTCGGCGAGGACGGTCGGCGGGTAGTACCAGCCGGGTCGGTCGGGTCGCTCGCCGCCGCACAGGACCGTCGCCCCCGCCTCCACCGCGTCGTCGACGAGTTCCTCGAGGTCGGCCCGGCCCCGCTCGCTGTACAGCGGCCCGACCTCGGTCTCCTCGTCCATCGGGTCGCCCACCTTGAGCGCCTTCATCCCGGCCGTGAACCGCTCGGCGAACGCGTCGAACACGTCCGAGTGCACGATGAACCGCTTGGCGGCGATGCAGGACTGCCCGGTGTTCTGCACCCTGGCCGTCACCGCGACCTGCGCGGCCCGGTCCAGGTCCGCGGACGGCATGACGATGTACGGGTCGCTGCCGCCCAGTTCCAGCACCGTCTTCTTGATCTCGTCCCCGGCGACCGAGGCGACCGACCGGCCCGCCGGCTCGCTGCCGGTGAGCGTGGCCGCCTTGACCCGCGGGTCGCGCAGCACCTTCTCGACCTCACCGGAGCCGATCAGCAGGGTCTGGAAGCAGCCCTCGGGGAAGCCCGCCCGGCGGAACAGGTCCTCCAGGCAGAGGGCGGTCTGCGGGACGTTGGAGGCGTGCTTGAGCAGGCCCACGTTGCCCGCCATCAGCGCGGGCGCGGCGAACCGGATCACCTGCCACAGCGGGAAGTTCCACGGCATCACGGCGAGCACCGGGCCGAGCGGCCGGTAGCGCACGATCACCCGGGAGGCGCCCGAGTCCTTCACGTCGACGTCGGCGGGCTCCTCGTCGGCGAGCAGTTCCTCGGCGCGCTCGGCGTACCAGCGCATGGCCTTGGCGCACTTGGCGGCCTCGGCGCGGGCCTGCTTGACCGGCTTGCCCATCTCGGTGGTGATCACCCGGGCGATGTCCTGCTGGTCCTCCTCCAGCAGGTCGGCCGCCCTGCGCATGAGCAGCGCCCGCTCGGCGAACGTCGTGGTGCGATGGGTGCGGAACGCGGCCTCGGCGGCGGCGAGCCGGCGCTCGATCTCCTCCGCGCCCAGGGCGTCGTACGTCTTGAGCGTCTCGCCGGTCGCCGGGTTCACGGTGGCGATGGGCATGGCTGACCTCCTGGAAAGGCTTGCTTCGACCTTCCCGCGCGGCGGTGGGGACCGCAACGCGGGCGGCGTTGTCCCGGTGTCATCGGACACCACCCACGCCCGAGTGCTCCGCGAGCCGGTCCAGAAACTCCCGCTGCGCGCTCACGATCACCTCCCGGGCCCGGTCGAGGCCGAACCACGCCACCCGGTCCACCTCCGGGAACTCCTCCAGGCGCCCCGACCTCGGCGGCCACTCCATCGTGAAGGTGCCCGGCTCGATCGCCGCCGGGTCGAGGTCCGCCTCGACCGCCCAGGCCGTGACCGTCTTGCCGCCACTCTGGCGCACCTCGCCGAGCGGGACGGCCTCCCCGTCGGGCGGCGGCAGCCCCAGCTCCTCCTGGAACTCACGGCGGGCCGCGTCCCAGGACGGCTCGTCGGGGTCGTACTCGCCCTTGGGCACGGTCCACGCGCCGGCCTCACGGCGGGCGAAGAACGGGCCGCCCATGTGGGCCAGCAGGACCTCCGGACCGTGGTCGGTGCGCCGGAACAGCAGCAGACCCGCGCTGCGCCTGCTCCTCCCGCTCACGGCGCCACCTCCGGGTGGGCGGCCAGCAGCGTCTCCACGGTGTCTGCCTCTTCGGGGCGCTTGTCCTCCCGGTAGCGCACCACCCGGGCGAAGCGCAGCGTGACGCCGGCCGGGTAGCGGGTGGAGCGCTGCAGCCCGTCGTACGCGATCTCGACCACGAGTTCGGGCCGTACCTTCACCACCCAGCCGTTGTCCTCGACGGCCAGTTCCTTCAGCCGCTCCGTCTGCCAGGCGAGCATCGCGTCCGTCATGCCCTTGAACGTCTTGCCGAGCATCGCGAAGGAGCCGTCGGGGTTGCGGGCGCCGAGGTGGAGGTTGGACAGCCTGCCGGTACGGCGACCGTGGCCCCACTCGGCGGCCAGCACCACCAGGTCGAGGGTGTGCACCGGTTTCACCTTGAGCCAGGACGCGCCGCGCCTGCCCGCGCTGTAGGGGGCGTCGAGCGCCTTGACCACCACGCCCTCGTGTCCGCGCTTCAGCGTCTCGGTGAGGAAGGCCTCCGCGGCGGCGATGTCCCCCGGGTCGCCCGGGTCGTGCACGAGCGTGCGCCGGACCCGCATGGGTTCCGGGACCAGCCGGGCCAGCTCGGCGTGGCGGTGCGTGAACGGCAGGTCCAGCAGGTCCCGGCCGTCCACGGACAGCGCGTCGAAGAAGACGGGGGAGACGGGGACGGACGCGGCGGCCGTCGCCACGTCCACCCGGGAGCCGACACGCCCCGAGGTCTCCTGGAACGAGCGCGGCCTGCCGTCCTCGTCCAGGGCGATGACCTCGCCGTCCAGGATGAACCGCTCGCCCCGCAGCTCAAGGGCGGCGGAGGTGATCTCCGGCAGGCGGTCGGTGATGTCGTCCAGGGTCCGGGTGTGGATGCGTACCTCGTCGCCGTCCCGGTGGACCTGGACGCGGATGCCGTCGAGCTTCTCCTCGACGGCGCAGGCGCCCAGCTTCCGGACGGCCTCGGCGACCGAGGGCGCGGTCTGCGCCAGCATCGGCAGCACCGGCCGGCCGACCGTGAGCCGGAACGCCTCCAAGGCCGCAGGGCCGTCGGCGAGCAGGGCCCGCGCCACTGTCTGCAGCGATCCGGCGAGCATGACGGCCCGCCGTACGTCCGCCGCGTCGGCGCCCGTCGCCTCGGCCAGTCCCTCCACGGCGTGGGCGTCCAGCGCCCCCTGTCGCACCTCCCCGGTGAGAAGCCCGAACAGGAACCGCTGCTCCTCGGCGGTGGCCGCCGCCAGCAACGCGCCGACCAGCCTCCTGCGTTCCGCCTGCGAGCCGGTGCCGGTGACCGAGCCGATCCGGGTCAGCCGGGCATCCACGTCCCGCACGGTGAGCGTGGCCTCCTCGGCCGGCGGTACCGCCTGGTCGAGGAGCTTCCAGCCGATGCCGAGCCGCCCCTGGGGCAGACGTCCGGCCAGATACGGGATGACGATCGGCACGTCGTCCGCGTCGGCGGCCCGGAACAGCTCGGCGAGCAGCGCGATCTTCCGGGACCGTGCCGACGTGGCGGCGACCTCCTGGGACACACGGGCGAGCCGGCTCAGCAGCATGCAGTCATGGTGCACCCCGGGCGGCCTGCCTACACCTTCGTCTCTCGCGGTCGGCCGCGAAACCGCCCGATGCTGCGGCATTGACAAACACGTTTGCCGAAACTGCAATGCAGCCATGAGTACCGACGACGTTCTCGCGGGCGTGGGCCCGAGGCTGCGACGCATCCGCAAGGAGCGGGAGGTGACGCTCGCGGCGCTGTCGGAGGCCACCGGCATCTCCGTCAGCACCCTCTCCCGGCTGGAGTCGGGCCTGCGCAGACCCAGCCTCGAACTGCTGCTGCCGATCGCGCAGGCCCACCAGGTACCGCTCGACGAGCTGGTGGGCGCGCCACCGGTGGGGGATCCGCGGGTGCGCGCCAAGCCGATCGTCCGGGGCGGCCGCACCCACTGGCCGCTGACCCGGCAGCCCGGAGGCCTCCAGGCGTTCAAGGTCCTCGAACCGCAGCGCAAGCAGGCACCCGATCCGCGGACGCACGAGGGCTACGAGTGGCTGTACGTGCTGTCCGGAAAGCTGCGGCTGGTGCTGGGTGAGCACGACGTGGTGCTGACCGCGGGGGAGGCGGCGGAGTTCGACACGCGGGTGCCGCACTGGTTCGGGTCGACGGGGGAGGGGCCGGTGGAGTTCCTCAGCCTGTTCGGGCCGCAGGGGGAGCGGATGCATGTACGGGCGCGGCCCGCGCGTTCGTGACGCATCCGACTGTTCCCTATGGGCAAGCGACCGCTTAGTATGCGACGAGCCCGGTCGGACAGAGCAGTCGGTGGAGGCCCCGCATGCAGGCATGGCACGTGCACGAGAACGGTGAGCCCGGTGAGGTGATGCGCCTCGCGGAGGTGGAGCGGCCCACGCCCGGTGACGGCCAGGTCCTGCTGAAGGTACGGGCCGCCAACGTCAACTTCCCGGACGCGCTGCTGTGCCGCGGGCAGTACCAGGTCCGGCCGCCACTGCCGTTCACGCCGGGCGTGGAGATCTGCGGCGAGACCGAGGACGGGCGCCGCGTGATCGCCAACCCGGCGCTGCCGTACGGCGGCTTCGCCGAGTACGCGGTCGCGGACGCCGCGGCCCTGCTGCCCGCCCCGGACTCCCTCGACGACGCCGAGGCCGCCGCCCTGCACATCGGCTACCAGACGGGCTGGTTCGGTCTGCACCGCCGGGCCGCTCTGGAAGCCGGCGAGACGCTGCTCGTCCACGCTGCCGCAGGAGGGGTCGGCAGCGCGGCCGTGCAGCTCGGCAAGGCCGCCGGTGCGAGGGTCATCGGCGTCGTCGGGGGCGCGGAGAAGGCGGCCGTCGCCCGGGAGCTGGGCTGCGACGTGGTGATCGACCGGCGCGCCGAGGACGTCGTCGCCGCGGTGAAGGAGGCCACCGGCGGCCGGGGCGCCGACGTGATCTACGACCCGGTGGGCGGGGAGGCCTACGCGCAGTCGGCGAAGGTCGTCGCCTTCGAGGGCCGGATCGTCGTCGTGGGCTTCGCCAGCGGGTCCATCCCCAGCCCGGGGCTGAACCACGCACTTGTCAAGAACTACTCGATCCTCGGCCTGCACTGGGGCCTGTACAACACCAAGAACCCGAAGCTGGTCCAGCACTGCCACGAACAGCTCACCGAGCTGGCCGCCCGCGGCGTCGTCAAGCCCTTGGTGAGCGAGCGTGTCCCGCTGAGCGGTGCCGCGACCGCCGTGCAGCGCGTGGCCGACGGCGTGACGACCGGCAGGGTCGCCGTCGTCCTGGAGAACGGAGCCGCCGCATGACCGACGCCGCCGAACTGCGCCGCCGTACGCAGGAGTTGCTGGCCGAGTATCCTCCGGCCACCACTGACCGCCTCGACTTCCTCAGGGCTCGCTTCGACGCCGGACTCGCCTGGGTGCACTACCCGGAGGGCCTCGGCGGGCTCGGTGCGCCCCGCCACCTCCAGGCCGTCGTGGACGCCGAGCTCGAGGCCGCGGATGCCCCCGACAACGACTCGCGCCGCAACGGCATCGGGCTCGGCATGGCCGCGCCGACGATCCTGCGCTACGGAACCGAGGAGCAGAAGCGGCGCCACCTCAGGCCGCTGTGGACGGGCGAGGAGGTGTGGTGCCAGCTGTTCAGCGAGCCCGGCGCCGGATCCGACCTCGCCGCGCTCGGCACCCGCGCCGTCCGGGACGGTGAGGACTGGGTGGTCAACGGGCAGAAGGTGTGGACCTCCAGCGCCCACGTCGCCCGCTGGGCCATCCTCATCGCCCGCACCGACCCCGACGTGCCCAAGCACGCGGGCATCACCTACTTCATCTGCGACATGACCGACCCGGGTGTCGAGGTGCGGCCGCTGCGCCAGATCACCGGCGAGGCCGAGTTCAACGAGGTCTTCCTCACCGGCGTCCGCATTCCCGACTCCCGCCGCCTCGGCGAGGTCGGCGACGGCTGGCGGGTCGCCCAGACCACCCTCAACAATGAGCGCGTCGCCATCGGCGGCATGCGGCTGCCCCGCGAGGGCGGCATGATCGGCCCGGTCGCGAAGACCTGGCGCGAACGCCCCGAACTGCGCACGCACGACCTGCATCAGCGGCTGCTGAAGCTGTGGGTCGAGTCCGAGGTGTCCCGGCTCACCGCGGAACGCCTGCGCCAGCAACTCGTCGCGGGGCAGCCCGGCCCCGAGGGCGCCGGCATGAAGCTCGCCTTCGCGCGCCTCAACCAGGAGATCAGCGGCCTGGAGGTCGAACTGCGCGCTGAGGAGGGCCTGTTGTACGACGACTGGACCATGCGCCGCCCCGAGCTGGTCGACTTCACCGGCCGCGACGCCGGCTACCGCTATCTGCGGGCCAAGGGCAACAGCATCGAGGGCGGGACCAGTGAGGTCCTGCTGAACATCGTCGCCGAGCGGGTCCTCGGCCTGCCCGCCGAGCCGCGCACCGACAAGGACGTCGCATGGAAGGACCTCGCCCGATGACGGATCTTCTCTACTCCGAGGAGGAAGAGGCGCTGCGCGCCGCCGTGCGGGACCTGCTCGCCGACCACTGCGACGCGCCCGGCGTCATCGCGCGCACCGAGTCCGGCGCCCCGCACGACCTCGCGGCCTGGAAGGCGCTCGCCGACGGCATGGGCCTCGCCGGCCTGCTGGTGCCCGGGGAACTGGGCGGCCAGGGCGCCTCGCACCGCGAAGTCGCCGTGGTGCTGGAGGAACTGGGCCGGGCCGTCGCCCCCGTGCCGTACCTCACCAGCGCGGTCGTGGCCACCGAGGCCCTGCTGGTCTGCGGTGACGAGGAGCTCCTGGGCCGGCTGGCCTCAGGACGCGCGATCGGCGCCCTGGCGGTCGGCCTGCACACCGCTCCAGGTGCCGTGGCGAAGACCGCTCGGCTGGAAAACGGCACCCTGCACGGTGAGTTGACCGGCATCGCCGACGCCGCCGTCGCCGACGTCCTGCTGGTCCCGGCCGACGACGGTGGCCTGTACGCCGTGAACGCCGACGACGTGACCGTCACGCCGCAGGTCTCCCTTGACCTGACCCGCCCGCTCGCCACCGTCTCCCTCGACGGGGCGCCCGGCCGCCGTGTCGGCGACGCCGAACCCGCCGTGCGACGAGCCCTGCGTGCCGCGGCCGGACTGCTCGCTTCCGAGCAACTGGGTGCGTCCGACTGGGCGTTGACCGAGACGGTCCGCTATCTGAAGGAGCGCAAGCAGTTCAACCGGCCGGTCGGCGGGTTCCAGGCGCTCAAGCACCGGCTCGCCCAGCTCTGGCTGGAGGTCGCGGGCCTCCGGGCCGCCGCACGGGCGGCTGCCGATGCGCTCGCCACAGGCGAGGACACCGACGTCACGGTGGCCGTCGCGCAGGCCTACGCCTCCCCGGTCGCCGTACGCGTCACCGAGGAGGCCCTGCAACTGCACGGCGGGATCGGCATGACCTGGGAGCACCCGGTCCACCTGTATCTGAAGCGGGCCAAGGCCGATTCGATCGCCTGCGGCACGGCGGGAGCGCACCGCGCGGTACTTGCCGAACTGGTCGACCTCCAGTCGCCCTGATCCACCGTGCGTGAAGCCCGTCCCGCCTGGGGCGGGCTTCACGCATGCGCGCGTTGACGACCCTGCCGCGACTCAAAGGCTCTCCTCGACGCCCGCGAGAGGGGGCAGAACCACACGTTCGGCGGACACGTCAGCCGCCCGGATGAACCCTTGGCTACGCCACACTTGCGGCCGAAAGCCGCGAAGTGGGCGTGGCGGAGGAGGATGATGATGGCCGTTTCCATCTCGGTGGTGCTGCTGCTCCTGATCATTGCGGTGATCTTCCTGCGCAACGGCGCGATGAAGCTCTCGCACGCGCTGGTCTGCATCCTGCTCGGCTTCTTCCTGGCCAGCACCAGCATGGCCCCGACCATCCACCAGGGGCTCGCGGCGACCGCGCAGATCGTCAGCAGCCTGCGCCCCTGACGCTCACGAACTGAACACGCCGATCCCGTCCGGGACGGGGCGTTCGGCTCCTCCGCTCGGGTGGTTGCGCACGCTCACCGCGCCCGTGTCCGGCGACCGGGTGACCAAGGTCGTGGACCCGCCGCCGTCCAGGTTGAACCCGTCCGTGGCACCCAGCCCCCGCAAGGTCCGGGCGACCTCCGAGACGGTGAGGCCGCTGCGATGGGCGGCCGAGCCGTCCAGGGCGAGCAGGAGCAGGCGGCGGCCGCCGTCCTCGACGCCCACCGCGGTGCGCACGGCGGACGTCGTGGCGTCGAGGCCGGGCAGCGGCGTGCCGTGCCGCAGCACCGGGAAGCCGCCGACGGCGAAGCGGTACGGAACCCCGGACGCGGCCGCCACCAGCCGGTGCCGCACCTGGACCTTCTCGCCCTTGAAGAGCTTGCGCAGCTGACGCGCCCCCGCTTCACGGCCCACCAGCACCGTGCTGCCTGCCGCGACGGGGCCGCTGCCCGGATGATCGGCCGTGGCGGAGACCCGGCGCCCCGGATGGTCACCTCGTACGAGTCCGTGCTGCACGGCGCGCCCCGGTCGGTGTCGGTCCCGCAGACGGCGCGCAGCCGCGAGACGCTGCCCCAGTCCGAGGTGTACGCCCCGATCGACCCCTCGGGAAGCGCGTACTGGTTGAGCCCGCGCAGCGGCAGCTGCTCGCCCGGTGTGGTCACGGAGCCGTCGAGGGTGAGCCGGTCCAGGCGCGCGGTACGGTCCGTGCCCACGCCGAGCACGTCCTCGGTGCTCGTGCCGGGCGGCAGGGCCGGTCCGAAGCGCTGCCCGTACGGCACGGCGGCCTTGAGCGTGTGCCCGCTCGCGACGGCCGGGCCGACCGCCGAGCCGGTCGCCGGGACCCACGGATGCTGGGTCTCGGTGATGTTGAAGAAGTCGCCGTTGATCCCCGCCACCGCGCGCTGTGCGCCGACGAGTTGAGAGACGGTGGCGCGGGCGGCCACGGCGCGCGGATGCAGCAGGTCGACCCGTACCCGCGGATCGCGCAGGTCCACGGTGACGAGGTGCGCGCGCGTCACCCCGTGGGCCGCGGAGATGTCGAACTCGCTGTACTGGACCCCCGGCGCGATCCTCCGGGCGCCCGGCGCGGCACTGGCCGGTGCGGCCCCCGCGAGGGCGGCACCGGCCAGTGCGCTCCATGCCAGCAGAGCCGTCAGTACGACTCGGAACCGTCTGTCGTGACGCGTCACAGCTCCCCCTTAAGTCGTCAACTTCCGCAGGACTCGGGGGAAGTGCACCAGACGGCGGTGTTCCGCGCGGTGCTCAGGCGTCGACGACGCGGGAACGGATGAGAAAACGCACTCCTTCGGGTGCTTCCAGGGAGAAGCCGCTGCCACGGCCCGGCACCACGTCCACGATGAGCCGGGTGTGGCTCCACGCCTCGTACTGGCTTCGGGACATCCAGAAACCGACCGGTTCGCCGACCCCGTCGACCTCCAGCTCCGCGAGCAGCACGTCCGAGCCGCCGGTGCGGAACTCGCCCTCCGGGTAGCACATGGGCGCGCTGCCGTCGCAGCAGCCGCCGGACTGGTGGAACATCAGCGGCCCGTGGACCTCCCGCAGCCGCCGCACCAGTTCGGCGGCCGCGGGGGTCAGCTCCACGCGCGGAATCATGTCCATGGTCACGCCACGATCCCAGCACGGGCCACGTTGCAACGACGTTGCGGTCAGCCCCGGTACCCGCGCAGCTTGCGGTAGAGCGTCGCGCGGCCGATGCCGAGTGCCGCCGCCGTACGCGCCTTGTTGCCGCCGTGGCGGCGCAGCGCCTCCAGGATCGTGGTGCGCTCGGCGTGCTCCATCGGGCTGAGCGGACGGATGGCGGGTCCGTCGCGCACGGGGTCCGGCAGCTCGGCACGGCGGACCGGCCCGGACGCCCGGCGGTGCTCCGCCAGCGCCCGTACGACATGCGCGAGTTCGGTCACGTTCCCGGGCCACGGATACCGCTCCAGGGCGCGCAGGGCGTCCAGCGCCCAGGTCAGCGGCGGTCGGCCGGGTGCGGGCCGCGGGGCCAGCGCGGGCAGCAACTCCCTTATGTCCTCCGGGCGCTCGCGCAGCGCGGGGAGGGTGACCGAGCGGGCGGCCAGCGTGTCGAGGAGCCGCTGGAGACACGGGCCGGGCGGCGCGCCGGGCGTGTGGGTGACCAGCAGCGGTGCCTCGGGGTGCGCGTCGAGCAGGGTGTTGAGGGCGGCCACACCGGACTGGGCGAGCCGTTCGGCGTGGCGGAGCAGGAGGGGGCGGCCCCGGGCCAGCTCGCCGAGCGCGCGGTCGAGCTCCCCGTTCTCCGCCGCGTCGACCACCCGTGTGGCGCGCTCGCCCAGCAGCTCCCGGGCGAGCGCGGTCTTCCCCGTGCCGCGCTCACCGGTCAGCAGCAGCGGCTCCCGGGAGCGGGCCAGCTCGACGGCGCGCCCGACGGCATGGCGCCAGGGGACCGAGCGGCCGACCAGGGCGACGGCCGGGCGCGGCGCCGGCGGTGGGGCATCGGCCAGCGGCTCCAGTACGGCCACGATGCCGATGGCCGCGCCGTCCCGGCATACCGGAGTGATCCGTGCGGTGCAGCCCGCGCCCTCGGGCAGGACGGCGTCGGCGGGCACGTCCTCCCGGTGCCGTACCGCCACCGCCGTGCGCTCCAGGGCCTGAAGGGACTCCGGCGTCAGCATGCGCTCAGCCGCCCCGTTGACCAGGCGGCTGAGGCCGTCCAGCGCGGCCACCGCGGCGTCCGGCCGGTGCGCCGCCCGCAGATAGGCGTCCAGCAGGACGCGCTCGGGCGGCCGTGCCCGGGCGAGCAGTTCGGCCTCCACCGCCGCGGCGGCCGCCTCCGCGAGTGCCGCGCCCGGATGCGGCGGGCATCCGGCGCACAGCTGTGACGCCACGGTCACCGTGCCGAGCGTCTGCCCGGTTCTGGGCGCCGACACCGGGACGCTGACCGCCGACACGTCCTGCCACCGGTCGAGGAAGTGCTCCGGCCCGTGGGCCTCGGCCCGCCGCCGAGTGCGCAGGGCGAGCGCCGCGCTGTTGTGGCCGACCGCGCGTTCCGACAGATCCGGCCAGGGGGCGAGTGCGGCCACGCTCCCTGCCGTCCACAGCACCCGCAGCCGCTCGTCGGTGAGAACGAGGGCCGACCGTCCGCGTCCGAGCGCGGGGGCGATCCGTTCGAGCACGGGCCGGGCCGCATCCAGCAGCGCGGACTCCACCGGATGCACCGGATCGGCGGACGGCTCCTTCAGGTCGTGCGGCACTCCGAAGAACCGCGCACGCCGCCAGGCGGCGACGACCTCCTCCGGTATGCCGTCGGGCAGCGGACGCCCCGCCAGGAATCGCTCGCGTGCCAGACGCAGCGGGGCGAGCGCGGGGCCGGCGAGGGAGTGCTCTGTCGTGGTCACAACGCACCCACCGTAGCGGGTTCGGTTGAAACGGCAACAACTGCCCCTGTTCCGCGCACCGGACGGCCGCAATGTCTCGTAATGAGACACCCGCACGCCCTCGCGCAGGTCCATGATCATGAACACCTGGTGTCCGTTCCCCCGTCAGGAGCACCCCGTGTCCACCGTCGTCGAGACCGACGTTCTGATCGTGGGCAGTGGCCCGGCCGGTGCCTCGGCCGCGCTCGCCCTGAGCACCTACGGCGTGCCCAACCTCGTCGTGACCCGCTATGCGAGCCTCGCCGACACGCCCCGCGCGCACATCACCAACCAGCGCACGATGGAGGTGCTGCGCGACCTCGGCGTCGAACAGGACGTCATCCGGCAGGCCACCCCGCAGCACCTCATGGGCAACACCACCTTCTGCACCAGCCTCGCCGGGGAGGAACTGGGCCGGGTGCGTTCCTGGGGCAACGACCCGCTGGTGCAGGCCGCGCACGAACTCGCCGGCCCCACCCGTATGTGCGACATGCCGCAGCACCTCATGGAGCCGGTCCTCGTGAACGCGGCCGTCGCCCGCGGCACCCGGCTGCGCTTCGAGACCGAGTACCTCTCCCACACCCAGGACGCCGACGGCGTCACGGCCACCGTCCGCGACCGGCTGCGCGGCGACACCTACGAGATCCGTGCCAAGTACCTGATCGGCGCGGACGGCGGACGCTCGAGGGTCGCCGAGGACGCGGGCCTGCCGATGGGCGGTCAGATGGGGGTCGCCGGCAGCATCAACATCGTCTTCGACGCCGACCTGACGAAGTACACGGCCCACCGCCCCTCCACCCTCTACTGGGTCCTCGCACCCGGAGCGACGGTCGGCGGCATCGGCGCCGGACTGGTGCGCTGCGTGCGCCCCTGGACCGAGTGGCTCATCGTGTGGGGCTACGACGTCGAGGCGGGCGCCCCCGACCTGACCACCGAGTACGCCGAGTCCGTGATCCGCAAGCTGGTCGGCGACGACGAGATACCGGTGACCGTCAAGTCGTCCTCCGCGTGGACCGTCAACGAGATGTACGCGGAGACCTACTCGAGCGGGCGTGTCTTCTGCGCCGGGGACGCCGTGCACCGCCACCCGCCGTCCAACGGCCTCGGCTCCAACACCTCCATCCAGGACTCCTACAACCTGGCCTGGAAGCTGAAGCTGGTCCTCGACGGCACGGCGAGCCCCAAGCTGCTGGACTCCTACACCGCCGAGCGCGCCCCCGTCGGCAAGCAGATCGTCACCCGCGCCAACCAGTCCATCGGCGAGACCGCGCCCGTCTTCGAGGCGCTCGACGGGCTGTCCCCGCAGACCCCCGAGCAGCTGTGGGCCAACATCGCCGCACGCAAGGAGGCCACCGAGGCCGCCGAGAAACAGCGCGTGAAGCTGCGCGAGGCGATCGCCTTCAAGGTGTACGAGTTCAACGCGCACGGCGTCGACCTCAACCAGCGCTACGTCTCCGACGCGATCGTCCCGGACGGCACCCCCGACCCGGGCTTCACCCGCGACCCCGAGCTGTACCACCAGCCCTCCTCCCGCCCCGGCGCCAGGCTCCCGCACGCCTGGATCACCTCCGGCACCCGTGCCCTGTCCACCCTCGACACGGTCGGCAAGGGCCGCTTCACCCTGCTCACCGGTATCGGCGGCGAGGGCTGGGTGCGAGCGGCGAAGGCGCAGCAGACCGAGATCGCCACGGTGGTGATCGGCCCGGGCCAGGAATACGAGGACCCCTACGGCGACTGGGCACGGCTGCGCGAGATCTCCGACGCGGGCGCCCTGCTGGTGCGCCCCGACGGGTTCGTCGCCTTCCGGCACGCGTCCGCCGCCCCGGACGCCCTTGAACTGCTGTCCGAGGCGTTGCGGCGCGTCCTCGGACACGCCTGAACGCGGGATCATGGAGGAAGCGACAGGTACGTCGTGGACGACGAGGAGCACGGCATGACCATCGACAGCACCGCCGCACAGGACACCGTCACCGAGGAGGCCGTCGCCAGTCTCGGCGCGACCGCCGACCCCCGGCTCCGCGAGCTGCTCACGGGCCTGATCCGCCACCTGCACGCCTTCGTGCGCGAGACGCGACTCACCCAGGAGGAGTGGGAGAAGGCCGTCGGCTTCCTGACGGCGACCGGGCAGACCTGCACGGACACCCGTCAGGAGTTCATCCTGCTGTCGGACGTCCTCGGCGTCTCCATGCTCGTCGAGACCCTGAACGGCCACCGCGCACCGGGCGCCACCGAGTCGACCGTCCTCGGCCCCTTCCACATGACCGAGTCGCCGGTGCGTGAACTCGGCGACGACATCGACCTGGTGGGTGGCGGCGAGCCGTGCGTGGTGAGCGGCCGGGTGCTCTCCGAGGACGGCACACCCCTGCCGGGCGCCGTCCTCGACGTGTGGCAGGCCGACGCCGACGGCCACTACGACGTCCAGCAGCCGGACCTCCAGCCCGCGGGCAACGGACGCGGCCTTTTCACCGCCGACACCGAAGGCCGCTTCTGGTTCCGCACCTGTGTACCGGCCCCGTACCCCATCCCCACCGACGGCCCGGTCGGCGCACTGCTACGGGCCACCGGCCGGCACCCGTACCGCCCCGCACACATCCACTTCATCGCCGCCGCCGACGGACACACCCCCGTCACCACGCACATCTTCGTGGCCGGCAGCGACTATCTGGACTCCGATGCCGTCTTCGCGGTGAAGAAGAGCCTGGTGCAGGACTTCACGGTCACCGACGACCTGTCCCAGGCACGGAGGTTCGGGGTACCCAACCCGTTCCGGCAGGCCCGCTTCGACCTCGTCCTGGAGCGTGCGACATGACCTTCACCACCGACTTCACCTACGAGACGCGGCCCGTGCGGGTCGTCTTCCGGCCCGGCGCCGCCGTCACCGCGACTCCGGACGAGGCCGCGCGCCTGGGCCTGCGGCGGCTGCTCGTGATCTCCGGCAGCCGCGGCGAGCCCACCGCACGGGCGGTCGCCGACGCCCTCGGCGACGCCTGCGCGGGACTGCACGCCGAGGCGCGTATGCACGTACCGGCCGACGTCGCCGACCGGGGCGTGGAGGCGGCGCGGGCGGCCGGGGCCGACGGGTGCGTGGCGGTCGGCGGCGGCTCCGCGATCGGCCTCGGCAAGGCGATCGCGCTGCGCACCGGGCTGCCGCTGATCGCCGTGCCGTCGACCTATTCGGGTTCCGAGATGACCCCCGTGTGGGGGCTGACCGAACACGGGGCCAAGCGCACCGGCCGCGATCCGCAGGTCCAGCCCCGCAGCGTCGTCTACGACCCGGAACTGACCCTCTCCCTGCCCGTACCGCTCACCGTGACCAGCGGCATCAACGCGCTCGCCCACGCCGTCGAGGCGCTGTACGCCCCCGACACCTCCCCGCTGGTCCAGCTGATGGCGGAGGACGGCACCCGGGCGATGGCCGAGGCGCTGCCGCTGCTCGTCGCGGACCCGGGCGACCTCGAGGCGCGCAGCCGCGCGCTGTACGGGGCGTGGCTGTGCGGGGCCTGCCTCGGCGCCACCACGATGGGGCTGCACCACAAGCTGTGCCATGTACTGGGCGGCACCTTCGGGCTGCCGCACGCGGAGACGCACACGGTGGTGCTGCCGTACGTCCTCGCCCACAACGCGCCCGCGGCCCCCGAGGCGGTGGCCGCGCTGCGGCGGGCGCTCGGCGCCGAGGACGTGGCGCGCGCCCTGTGGGAGCTGGGCGGACGCCTCGGCGCGCCGCGCTCCCTCGCCGAACTCGGCCTGGCGGAGCCCGACGTGACGGCGGCCGCCGCGCAGGTGACGGCCCAGCCGTACGCCAACCCGCGCCCGGTGACGGCGGACGGGGTGCGGGGCGTGCTGAGAGCGGCCTACGAGGGACGGCGACCCGAGACCGCCGCGGCATAGAGGCCCGCACGACGGCGCTGGCACCCGGTCGCATCAACTGTCTCGTAATGAGACACCCGCGGCGGCGCGGTCCGACCCAAGATCGAGAAGGGGGGACCGCATGCAGGCGCGGCCGCTTCGGCGTGCCCCTAGCCGCCGCTCGCACGGCCGCGCCACCGTGAAGAAAGGTGAACATCATGGCCCTCGCACTGCTCCGGCGTCGGCGGCCCCGGGGCGCCTCAGCCGAGGCGGCGGGCCTCTCGCTCCCCCTCCCGCCCGGCGCGGGTGCCGTCGCACGCGAGATCGCCGACCCGATGGGCTCGCCGATGGCGTCCGCGGACGTCACCGTCACCGCCCTGGACACGCACCGCGTCGCGGCCCGTGGCACGACCGACCCGTACGGCTTCTTCCTCGCCGCGCTGCCGCCCGGCCACTACAGCCTGCTGGTCGCGGCGGAGGGCCTCAAGCCGCACCGCGAGACCGTCGAGATCGTGGCGGGCACGGCGGCGCGCACCGAGCGGATCTGGCTGCAGCCGGCCGAGGCCCAGCAGCTGCCGATGCCGGGCGGCTGGCTCTTCGACCCGCCGCACACGGCGATCCGCTTCATCGCCAAGCACGTCGGCATGGCCAACGTCCACGGCCGCTTCGAACGTTTTGACGGTGGCATCCAGATCGCCCAGGACATGACGCAGTCCCGCGTCCACGTCCGGATCGACGCCTCCAGCATCAACACCGGCAACAACACCCGCGACAACCATCTGCGGTCCGCCGACTTCCTGGACGTCGAGCGCTTCCCGTACATCGACTTCACCAGCACGCGCTTCGCGTACCGGGGCGGCAGCAAGTGGACGCTGCAGGGTTCCCTCACGATGCACGGCGTGAGCCGGTCGGTGGCGCTGGACACGACGTACCTCGGCATGGTGAACGGCGGCTACGGCGAGGAACTGCGCTGCGCGGCCCTGGCCAAGGCGGAGCTGCACCGCGAGGACTTCACGCTCAACTGGCGCTCCATGCTGGCCCGGGGCATCGCGGTGGTGGGACCGACGGTGCAACTGGAACTGGACGTCCAGGCGATGTACCGCACCCACGACACGCCGACGCCGCCGGAGTAGGGCGCCACGGGCGGCGGCCGGCAGTCGGCGCGGACGGCCGGACGAGGGCCCCTCAGACCAGTGCGGTAGGGTTTACCTGCGCGCTCCCGCAGAACATCCGGGAGCGCGACGGGACGTGGCGCAGCTTGGTAGCGCACTTGACTGGGGGTCAAGGGGTCGCAGGTTCAAATCCTGTCGTCCCGACAGAGATGTCGGACGTTTCCGCAGATCAGGGGCTCTCTTCGGAGGGCCCCTGACGTGTGACCGGGAGCAGTCTCCGGAAGCACTACGGCCTGCCCGCGGCCGCGCCCCGTCCGCGGCGCACGGCGGACCGCGGGTCGTTCTCGACCTCGCCCCGAACCCGGCCGAGGAGGACGAGGACCGGGCTCGGCACCTGGCCCCGGCAGTCGACGACATCATCGCGACGATGCGCCGCGTCCGGGCGGCGGGGGCGAGGCTCGACGGACGGTTACAGGGCGACCATCTGCCAGTCCTGGTTGGCCGCCCCGGTGGATGGCCACTGGATGATCGTGGCGCCGTCCGCGGTGGAGGCGTCCTTGACGTCGGCGCACCAGCCGTTGCGGACGTCGACGAGCCGGTAGTAGCCGCTGGTCGACGAGGGCACCAGCTTCCACCACTGGTTGTCGCTGCTGGTGTCGGTCCACTGGTCGAGGGCCGCGCCCTGCGTGGAACCGCCCGGGCTGTCCAGAACCTTGCCGCTCTTGACGTTGGACAGGCGGTACGAGCCGTCGGTGTTCGGCAGCAGCTTCCATTGCTGGTTGGTTCCGCCGCTCCAGGGCCACTGGATGACGGAGGCGCCGTCGGCGGTGGAGGCCCCGCTGACGTCCATCACCTTGCCACTGTTCCGGTTGACCAGTTTGAACGTGCCCAGGTCCGCGGTGAAGGGCCGGTCGTAGACCTCCAGGTTGCGGATGGACGCCCAGACCCCGGAGGGCAGCCCGGTGACCGTGACCCGGACGTAACGCGCCTGCGCTCTGAACAGGGCGATCTGTACCTGACTGGTACTGGTGGTCGCGGTGAGGTCGGCAAGAGTCGTCCAGGAGCTGTTGTCGGTGGAGCCCTCGATCCTGTACCGGTAGTTCGTGCTGTCCTTCTCCCAGGCGATGCGGGTGCCGGTCAGGGAGCGGGTGGAGCCGAGGTCGACCTTGAGCCAGTGGCCGGTGTCGCCGTCGCCGGCGCACCAGCGGGTGACGGTGGACCCGTCGACGGCCCTTGCGGCGGTGTTGCCCTTGGAGGTCTCCTCGCTGTCGGCGGTGGCGGTCTCGCCGGCGGCG
>NZ_PQSR01000016.1 GCF_002920635.1 Streptomyces sp. Ru72
TGCTCGAGGCGGGACGTCGTCGTCGGGGCGGACGGGCGGCCCGTCGCCCCGGACGCGGCGTATGTGCCGGGCATGTACGTGTGGTTCCACCGTGCGTTGCCCGACGAGCCACGTGTCCCGTATCCCGTCGACGTGGTGTACCGGGACGAGCACATCGTCGTCGCCGACAAGCCGCACTTCCTCGCCACCACCCCGCGTGGCAGCCATGTAGCCGAGACCGCCCTCGCCCGGCTCCGGCGCGACCTGGGCATCCCGGCGCTGACCGCCGCGCACCGGCTGGACCGGCTCACCGCCGGGCTGGTGCTGTTCACCGTGCGGCCCGAGGAGCGCGGCAGCTATCAGTCGCTGTTCCGCGACCGGCGCGTCACCAAGGAGTACGAGGCCGTCGCCCCGTACGGCCCCGAGGTCGCCCTTCCCCGCACCGTGCGCAGCCGGATCGTGAAGGAACGCGGGGTGATGACGGCCCGGGAGGTGCCGGGCGAGCCCAACGCGGTCAGCCGGATCGAGCTGCTGGAGCACCGCGCCGGGCTCGGGCGCTACCGGCTGCTGCCGTTCACCGGGCAGACCCACCAGCTGCGCGTGCACATGAACGCGCTGGGCCTGCCGATCCTCGGAGACCCGCTGTACCCGGTGGTGGCGGCCCCCGCGCCGGCCGGTGACTTCCGGCGCCCGCTGCAACTGCTGGCGCGGGTGCTGGAGTTCACCGATCCGGTCACGGAGCGCGCGCACCGCTTCGTCAGCGAGAGGGTGCTCGAGGCCTGGCCGGCGGACGAGGCGTGGGCCGGGTAGCGGCTCAGCGCCCGCGCCATCGTCGCAGCATCCGGCGCCACAGTCCGGGCCGGGGCCACGGCTCGGCGGCCGGTTGCGAGGGTGCCCGCACCGCGGCCGGCGGTGGGGGCGGAGCCGGCAGCGGCTCCGGGGCGGCAGGGGCGCTCCCGGCGGCGGAGGCCGTCGTGATCTCCCAGTCGTTGCGCTGCGCGGGCGCCGGCCGCAGCGACGGCTGCTGTGTCACGTCCTGGGGCGGCTTCGGCTGGAACCGCACCGGCAGCTGCACCAGGTGTCGCGACGCGATGGACGCGGTCCAGCGCAACTCCTCCTCGTCGCAGTCGAGTTCGAGGTCGGGCAGCCGCGTCAGCAGCGCGTCGATGCCGGTGTCGGCGATGGCACGCCCGATGTCCTGGCCGGGGCACTCGTGCGGGCCGCCGCCGAAGGCGAGGTGGGAGCGGTTGCCCTGCATGTTGGCCGAGAGGTCGGGCCGTACCCGGGGGTCCACGTTGCCGGGCGCGATGGCGAAGAGCAGTCCGTCGCCCTTGCGGATCCGCTGTCCGCCCAGCTCCGTGTCCTGCTTGGCGAAGTAGCCGAGGATGCTGCTGAACGGCGGCTCGTCCCACAGGGACTGCTCGACCGCCTCGGGCACCGTCATCTGGCCGCCCCGGAGCTGCGCCCGGAACCGGGGATCGGTGAGGATCATCCGCAGCACGTTGGCGAGGAGGTTGGCGGTGGCCTCGTAGGCGGCGATCAGGACCACCCGCAGGTGCTCCCTGATCTCGTCGTCGGTGAGCCGGGCCGGGTGGTTGATGAGGTGGGTGGTGAAGTCGTCGTCGGGATCGGTCCTGCGGCGGGCGACGAGCCGGCCGAGAGCGTCCACGATGTACTGGTTGCTGGCGATCGCGGTCTCGGTGCCCTTGAGCATGTCGCGGGCGGCGTGCACGATCCGGTCGTTGTACTCCTCGCCCATGCCGAGCACCTCGCACATCACCGCCATCGGGAGGTGGTCGGCGAACTGGCCGACGAGGTCGGCCCGGCCCTGTTCGCAGAAGCGGTTGACGAGGTACTGCGTCGCGCGGTTGATGAACCGGCGCAGGCCCCGGTAGTCGATGGTCGACATGGCGCCGGTGACCGCGCCGCGCAGCCGCAGATGCTCGTCGCCCTCGGCGTGCGAGCAGATGGGCTGCCAGGCGAAGTGCGGCGTCAGCGGGTGGTCGGGCTTGACCTCGCCGCTCACCAACGGGGCCCAGATGCGGCTGTCACGGGTGAAGTGCGCGGGGCTGCGCACCATGTGCAGGTTCTCCGCGTGCCCCAGCACGACCCAGATCGGCACGTCGTCGTGGAGCAGCGCGGGCGCCACGGGGCCGTGTTCGGCGCGGAGTCTCTCGTACAGGGCTCCCAGGTCCTCCGCTTCGGGACCGTACAGCCGGCGCACTCCGCCGGGGCCGAGACCGTGGGCCGGACAGCCGGGCGGCGGGACGGCCGAGGAGGCGTCCGTGCCGGTGTGGTCGCTGCCGGTCAGGGAGGGGGATTCAGGCGTCACGATGATCGCTCCGGAACGTCAGGTCGAACCTGTGTCTTGGGGTGGGGATGGGAACGGGCACGGAACTTGGGGGTGGCGACGCGGGCGCTCTCACACGGCCGCGATCGCCTGCACGCGGGGGGCGTGGACGCGTTCATACGAGGCGTGGACGCGTTCACACGGAGGCGCGGGCGCGTCCACGCGGCGCGCGGGCGCCCTCATACGGGGGCGCGGCGCATCGCCAGGGAGTGCAGGAAGCGCATCAGCGTCATCAGGACCTCACGGCTGGAGGCCCGGCGCCGGGCGTCACACTCCATGATCGGGATCTCGACGGCCAGATCGAGTGCCCCGCGCAGTTCCTCGATGGGGTAACGGGGCGCGTCGGGGAAGGAGTTGACGGCGACCACGAAGGGCACGCCGCGCTCCTCCAGTCGGCCGATGACATCGAAGCTGACCTCGAGACGGCGGGTGTCGAGCAGGACGACGGCGCCGAGCGCGCCCTCGAACAGGCCGTTCCAAAGGAACCAGAAGCGTTCCTGGCCCGGGGTGCCGAACAGGTACAGCACCAGCTGCTCGGTGATGCTGATCCGGCCGAAGTCCATGGCCACGGTGGTGGCCGTCTTGCTGTCGGAGCCGTAGTCGTCGTCGACTCCGATGCCCGCCTGGGTCATGGTCTCCTCGGTCGTCAGCGGCCTGATCTCGCTGACGGAACCGACCATGGTGGTCTTGCCGACCCCGAACCCGCCCACGATGACGATCTTGACCGCGGCCTGCGTGGAGTGCGGCAGGTGGTCCTCGGGAGGCGGCCCCGGGACGGTGTCAGAGCTTTTGAAGTCCATGCATCACCGCTTCGAGGAGGGAACGGTCGGGCACCGCCTGCCGGACGATCGGGGCGCGTGCCTGGACCAGTTCGGCCGCCAGCAGGTCGGTGATCAGCATGGTCACCACACTGAACGGCAGACTGAGGTAGGCCGAGATCTCGGCCACGGACAGGGGGGCCTGGCAGAGCCGGAGCAGCGCCGACTGCTCCGGCGTGGCGGCGGGCGGCGGGTCGGCGCTGGTCACGATCAGGGTGACCAGGTCGATGGGGGCCCGTTCGCCCCCGTCGGCCGTGCCGGCGAGGATGTACAGCCGCTCGGGCTGCTTCCCCTCGCCGTCCGCCGCGCCGCCTTCGGTGACAGGCTCCTGGGGAGGCTGTTCCTGGGGATGGCGCCGGCGCCGTTGCGGAGGAGTCATACGGTCTGCCCGGTCCGTCGCGGCGGACTCGTCAGGTGGTCGCCGATGCGGATGACGAGATCGCGCATGCGGTTGCTCATCAGGCCGGCCTCGGCCACCACGTCGGAGAGCACCGCCAGGTAGGCGTTCGGACCGGCCTCCATCATGTAGAAGTAGCCGCCGTCGATCTCGATGATGACCATGCGCATCCGGCCGTCGCTGTCCGGCATCTCGGCTGCGACCGCCCCGGCCAGGCTCTGCAGTCCGGCGCAGGCCGCGGCGACACGGTCGGCGGCGTCCGGATCGCCGCCGTGGCGGGCGATGCGCAGTCCGTCGGCGGAGAGCACCACGATCTGGTGGATGCCCGGCACGCCGTCGGCGAGTTCCTTCAGCAACCAGTCCAGGTTGCCTCGCTGCTGGATCACTTCGGGTCCCCCTCGTCGTCGGCCTGGGCAGCGGCCGGCTCGTCGGTGCTGGTGGTTGCGTACGCGTCGTCGTCCGGCGGCCCGGAGGAGAAGGCGTTCGGGTCCGGGTCGGCCTTGAGCCCGGCGAAGAACGCCTCCACCCACATGCCGGGCGGCGGCTCGTCCTTCTTCTTGCGTTCACGCTCGGGCCTGACGGGCGCGTGGCTTCTGGCTTGGATGGCCTGGGCGGCGGCCTCCGCGGCGGCCGCCTCGGCGATCTGCTGGCTCAGCGGGATCTTCACCCGGCTGCGGCGCTGCGGCAGGCCGCCCGCCGTCCACTCGGTGACCACGGGGACGTCGTCCTCCAGGGACAGCCGCTCCCTGACCCGAGGCCCGGTGGTGGGGCGGCGGGGCTTCTCCTTGCGCTTGGGCCCTTCGACGCCGTCGTTGTCCAGGGTCGGAATGGAGGTGATGCCGACGCCGTGGGCCTGCCCGGGGGCGGGGTCGGTGGTCGTCATGTCGTTCGGGACGACGAGGATGGCGCGGACACCGCCGTACGCCGACTTCCGAAGCGAGACCTCCATGTTGAACATGGACGACAGGCGGCCGACGACGGCGAGCCCCAGGCGCGGGGCCTCACCGAGCTGCTGGACGTCCACACCGGCCTGGGCCTCGGCGAGCATCCTCTCGACCTTGGCGCGGTTCTCCCCGCTGAGACTGACTCCGCCGTCCTCGATCTCGACGCAGACACCGGTCTGCACCTCGGTGGCGGTGACGTGCACCTTGGTGTTGGGCGGCGAGTAGCGCGTGGCGTTGTCGAGGAGTTCGGCGGCGGCGTGGATGATCGGCTCGACCGACTCGCCCCGGATGTTGACCTTGGCGATGGAGTGCAGCTCGATGCGGCGGTACTCCAGGATGCGGCTCATCGCGCCGCGCAGACAGCTGTACAGCGGCACGGGCTGGGGCCACTTGCGGCCGGGGCGGCCGCCGCCGATGACGGCGATGGAGTCGGCGAGACGGCCGATGAGCGCGTTGCCGTGGTCGAGGCGCAGCAGGTCGTCGAAGACCTCGGGGGTCAGGCCGTGGTCCTCCTCCATCTCCCGCAGTTCGTTGGCCTGCTGGTGGACGATGGCCTGGACCCGGCGGGCGATGTGGACGAAGGCGCGCAGAGCGGAGTCGCGCCGCGCGATCTCACGGTCGATGACCTGCAGGACGGTCTTCAGCAACCGGCGCTGCGCGTCGGGGATCCCGCGGAACTCCGGGGTGCCGTCGACGAGCTGGGTGATCACCTGTCCGGGCGAGATGGCTTCGCGCAGCTTGGCGACCGCCCTGGGCACGATCTCGGTGCGGAGGTAGTCGAGGTCGTCGTTCTGGGAGGCGATCCGCCGCTCCAGGAAGGCGGTGCGCTCCGCGCACTCGGCGCGCAGCGCACGCAGGGCGCGCTCACGGTGGACCGCCACGGCCGCGACGGCGGTCACCAGGACCGTGGCGAGGGCCCCGCACCAGCCGACGGTGGTCCGGGCCGGCCCGGTGAGCGCGGCGACGGCGGCCCCCGTCGCCGCGCACATCAGTATGAACGGCACCAACAGCACGCGTGTGTAGGGAAGTTCACGGCCACCGGGAGGCGATTGAACACTCACCATGTATGCCCTCTGAGACTGAATCGGCTGGATCGGGGGGTGCGTAGCGGAAAAGACGGGTAGGTACCGGATCGAAACGGGGCGACAATTGGATCTTCGTTATGTTTGGGAACAGGCGCACGAATACGCCCCAACTCGGTGCGCCGCGGGCGAGCTTAGTCCGACCGGATCATCGCCATGTCATATTCGGCAAGCACCTGAAATGCCCATCACGTCAGGAGTACGCTCGGCATTTTTCATACGTTCCGCTGTGATTCGAACACACACTGTCACGGCGTACGGGCGGCCGAGACCGGTGCCCCTCGCAGGTGAATTCCCCTGCGCGGCAGTGGACTTGACGGCCTGAGACCCGATGCCCCGAGCCGCTGAGATTCGGAGGCCCTGAGGCCCTGGGACTCTGAGACTCTGAGACCCGGCGCTCTGCGGCCCTGAGGCTCCGAGTCCCCGAGGAAAGCCTCAGACCCCCGCGATGCGCAGCGCCGCGTCCGCCGTGGCCTCCGCGAAGACGGACACCGGGCGGTCCGGGTCGGAGCGGTGGACCAGGATGACGCCTTCGATCAGCCCGAAGACCAGATCCGTCCGCAGGTCCAGCTCACCCTTGGCGAGGCCGGAGCCCGCGCGGGTGGCGGCGATCAACTGCCGGTAGGCGTCCTTGAGTTCGGCGCGCACCGCATGGAAGCCGGCGAACCGC
Organism: Streptomyces sp. Ru72; assembly: GCF_002920635.1. Lineage (GTDB taxonomy): Bacteria > Actinomycetota > Actinomycetes > Streptomycetales > Streptomycetaceae > Streptomyces. The sequence goes on from NZ_PQSR01000016.1 coordinate 6,241, forward strand.
TCGGAGCGCACCTCGGGCAGCAGGTAGAGACCCCCCAGGTTGTGCGGGCCGCCGCAGAGCAGCTCGACGTCGGTGCGGCACAGCTCCCACAACCGGTCCTCGGCCGGGGCGGTGTCGTCGGCGAGCAGGTCGCGCGCGCAGGACAGCGAGGGCGTGACGGTGGACTCCAGCAGCTCGGCGAGCAGTTCCTCCTTGCCGGACACGTAGTGGTACATGGAGGCCTGCCGCATCCCGGCCCGCTCGGCGACGGCGCGCGTGGTGGTCGCGGCATATCCGTGGGTGGTGAACAACTCGGCGGCCGCCGTGAGGAGCTCGTCGCGCGGCGACAGTCCGCTGTCGGGCCGCCGCTCCGCCCGCGGCCTGCCGACCCGCCGCCCGCCACCGGTTCCCATGCGGTCGATCCTCGCACATGACGCCGTACGGCGATCTCGGCTCGGTGCGACAGCTCCGCCCGGCGCCCGGCGTGAGGGACCGGAAACCAACCGGCAACGCCCGGGACACGGCGGCGACCCGCTCCCGGCCTAATTTCTGTCAAGCGACAGAAATGACCGCAGCAGTCACCCGACCCCCGAAAGGTCCCGCGATGGCGACAGCGACCACCTACGGAGCACGCGACCACGCCCGGGCACAGGAGGGCGCCCGTGCCGAGGCCATGCCCGTCGTACCGGCGAGCGCCTGGCCGGCGCCGCCCTGCGAGGCGGGCCACCTGGTGTGGGCGGAGACCGTGGCGGGCGGCAACTACACGCACAGGGTGCTGGCCCGCGGCACCGAGTTGCGGCTGACGGATCTGCGCGGCGACGCCTGCGCCCACCTGCTGCTGTTCGTCGCCGACCGCCCGTGGGAGCGGCTGAACGTGGCCGACACGGTCAAGGTGCAGTGGAACGCGTACCTCGGTGAGGGACGGCTGCTCCTGTCCGACCAGGGCCGCGTCCTCGCGTCGGTCGTCGCCGACACCTCCGGGCGGCACGACGCCCTGTGCGGCACCTCCACGCTCGCCCGCAACACCGAGCGCTACGGGGACGGCACCCCGCACTCCACGTCCCCCGCCGGACGCGAGTTGTTCAAGCTGGGCGCCGCGAAGAACGGGCTTCAGCCGCGCGATCTGCCGCCGTCGCTGTCGTTCTTCCAGGGCGTGGAGGTCCGCGAGGACGGTGCCCTCGACTTCACGGGCTCCGTCGGCCCCGGCGGCAGCGTCACCCTGCGCGCCGAGCAGGACGTCACGGTGCTCATCGCCAACGTCCCCCACCCGGTCGATCCGCGCCCCGACTACGTGTGCACCCCGCTGGAGGTCCTCGCCTGGCGCTCGGCGGCGACCCGCCCCGGAGACCAGTTGTGGGAGGCCACCCCCGAGGGCCGCCGAGCCTTCCTGAACACCGCCGAATTCCTCGCCGCGAGGGGGCTCTCATGAAGACCGTGAAGACCGTCGTTCCGGCCCGTGCCGCCTGGTCGTCCGTCGTCCGCAGCGGCGAGACGCTGACCGTCACCGACCTGTACGGCAACCAGGCCGTCGACTTCCTCGTCTACGACGCACACGACACGTCCGTGCGCTACAGCGCCCCCGACACGATCCAGGCGCAGGGCACCGTCTTCCTGACCACGGGCAGTGTGCTGCTGTCCAACGAGCACACTCCGCTCATGACGGTCGTCGCCGACGACGTGGGCCGCCACGACACGGTCGGCGGCGCCTGCTCCAAGGAGTCGAACACGCTCCGGTACGGCCACCACACCTGGTCGCAGCACGCCTGCGTGGACAACTTCCTCGCGGAGGGCGCCAAGTACGGCCTGGGCAAGCGCGACCTGGTGTCCAACATCAACTGGTACATGAACGTTCCCGTCGAGAAGGACGGCACCCTCGGCATCGTCGACGGCATCTCGGCCCCCGGCCTCTCGCTGACCCTGCGGGCCGAGCGGGACGTCCTCGTGCTCGTCTCCAACTGCCCCCAGATCAACAATCCGTGCAACGGCTTCGAGCCGACGGCCGTGGAGATGACGATCGGAGCAGGCCGGGGGGACACCGCATGAGCTTCGACACGCTGATGGTCGCCAACCGGGGCGAGATCGCCGTCCGCATCCTGCGCACGGCCCACGAGCTCGGCCTGCGCACGGTCGCGGTCTACTCCGACGCGGACCGCTCGGCACCCCACGTCCGTCTCGCCGACCAGGCGGTACGGCTGGGCCCGGCACCCGCGAAGGAGTCCTACCTCGATCCGGACCTGGTGCTGAAGGCCGCCAAGGACACGGGCGCGGGGGCGATCCACCCCGGCTACGGCTTCCTGTCCGAGGACGCCGCGTTCGCGCGCCGCTGCGAGGACGCCGGGATCGTGTTCGTGGGCCCGACCCCCGAACAGCTGGAGCTGTTCGGCACCAAGCACACCGCGCGGGCCGCGGCCCGCGCGGCGGGAGTACCGCTGGCCCCGGGCACGGGCCTGCTCGCCTCCCTGGCGGAGGCGCTGGACCAGGCCGACATGATCGGCTATCCGGTGATGCTCAAGGCGACCGGCGGTGGCGGCGGCATCGGTATGTCGGCTTGTCGATCCGCCGCCGAACTGACCGAGGCCTGGGAGCGGGTGCAGCGGGTCGCCGCCGCCTCCTTCTCCACGGCCGGTGTCTTCCTCGAGCGGCTCGTCGAGCACGCCCGCCATGTCGAGGTGCAGATCTTCGGCGACGGCGCGGGGAAGGTCGTGACCTTCGGCGACCGCGACTGCTCCCTCCAGCGCCGCAACCAGAAGGTCGTGGAGGAGGCGCCGGCACCGGGACTCCCGCCCCGCATACGGCGGCAACTGGCCGACTCCGCCCGCGACCTGTGCGCCTCCGTCGGCTACCGGTCGGCCGGCACCGTTGAGTTCGTGTACGACGCGGTCCGCGAGGAGGCGTACTTCCTGGAGGTCAACACCCGCCTCCAGGTCGAGCACCCGGTCACCGAGGAGACATACGGCGTCGACCTCGTCGCCTGGATGCTGCGCCTGGCGCGCGGTGACCACGGCGTCGTACGGGACCCGGACCCGCCCCGCGGCCACGCCGTCGAGGCCCGCCTCTACGCCGAGGACCCCTCCCGCGACCACCGGCCCGGCGCCGGACTGCTCACCCGGGTCGAGTTCCCGCAGGGCGTGCGCGTGGACGGCTGGATCGAGACGGGCACGGAGGTCACCACCTCCTACGACCCCCTGCTCGCCAAGGTCATCGCCTACGGTCCGGACCGGGAGCACGCGCTGCGGCGACTGGACGAGGCCCTTGCCCGCACCCGGGTCGACGGCATCGAGACCAACCTGGGCCAGATCCGTGCGGCCCTCGCGGCCGAATCCTTCCGGTCCGCCACGCACTCCACGGCGACCCTCGCCACCGTCACGGACCCCACCCCGCGTATCGAGGTCGTGGCGGCCGGAACCCTCACCACCGTGCAGGACTGGCCGGGCCGCACCGGCTACTGGCAGGTCGGCGTGCCCCCGTGCGGCCCGATGGACGACCTGTCCTTCCGGCTCGGCAACCGGGCGCTCGGCAACGCGGAGGGCGCGCCCGGCCTGGAGTGCACGCTCCAGGGGCCGACCCTGCGCTTCACGCACGCCACCACCGTCTGCGTCACGGGCGCCCCCGCACCGGTCACGGTGGAGGGTGCGCCGGTCGCGCAGTGGGAGCCGGTGACGGTGCCGGCGGGAGCGGTCCTGGAGGTCGGGGCACCGTCCGAACACGGGCTGCGTACGTATGTGCTGTTCGCGGGCGGCGGCCTGGACGTGCCCGGCTTCCTGGGAAGCGCGGCCACCTTCACGCTGGGCAGGTTCGGCGGCCACGGCGGCCGGGCGCTGCGCACGGGAGACGTCCTGCACGGCGGCACGGTGGCGACGGGCACCCCGGTGCGGGCCGCCGACCGCCCGGTCTTCACCTCCTCATGGCTGCTGGGAGCCCTGGAAGGTCCCCACGCGGCCCCGGAGTTCTTCACCGAGGACGACATCGACGACTTCTACGCCGCCGAGTGGAAGGTCCACTTCAACTCGGCCCGCACCGGAGTACGCCTGGTGGGGCCCAAGCCGCGTTGGGCGCGTCCGGACGGCGGTGAGGCGGGCCTGCACCCGTCCAATATCCACGACACGCCGTACTCGGTCGGCGCCGTCGACTACACGGGCGACATGCCGGTCCTGCTCGGCCCGGACGGCCCGTCGCTCGGCGGCTTCGTCTGCCCGGCGACGGTGCCCACCCGGGAACGCTGGAAGCTCGGCCAGTTGCGCCCGGGCGACACCGTCCGCTTCGCACCGCTGGCCGACGACGGCACCCCCCGGCCCGCCATCGTGGACGGCGGCGTTCTGGCCCGGGACGGCGATGTGACGTACCGGCGCAGCGGCGACGACAACCTGCTGGTCGAGTTCGGGCCCATGCGGCTGGACCTGGCGCTGCGGATGCGGGTGCACGCGCTGATGGAGGCGGTGTCGCAGGCGTGCATGGACGGGGTCACCGATCTCACCCCCGGCATCCGGTCCCTCCAGATCCAGACCGACCCGCGCCGGCTCGCCCAACCCGAACTCCTCGCGTCCGTGAGAGAGATGGTCGCGGCCCTGCCTCCCACCGACGAACTGGTCGTCCCGTCCCGCACGGTCCACCTCCCCCTGTCCTGGGACGACCCGGCCACCCGTGAGGCCATCGCCCGCTACATGGCGGGCGTCCGCGACGACGCGCCCTGGTGCCCCTGGAACATCGAGTTCATCCGCCGCGTCAACGGCCTGGAATCGGTGGAGGACGTCCACCGCACGGTCTTCGACGCCGAGTACCTGGTGCTGGGCCTGGGCGACGTCTACCTGGGCGCCCCGGTGGCCACACCGCTGGACCCGCGCCACCGCCTGGTCACCACGAAGTACAACCCGGCCCGCACCTGGACCGCCGAGAACTCGGTCGGCATCGGCGGCGCCTACCTGTGCGTGTACGGCATGGAGGGCCCCGGCGGCTACCAGTTCGTGGGCCGGACGACACAGGTCTGGTCGGGATGGCAGCAGCGGGGCGCCTTCGAGCCCGGCTCCCCGTGGCTGCTCCGCTTCTTCGACCGCATCAAGTGGTACCCGGTGAGCGCGGACGAACTGCTCGAACTCCGCGCGGACATCGTCTCGGGCCGCTTCGTGCCGCGGATCGAGGAGGGCGTGTTCTCCCTGGCGGAGTACGAGTCGTTCCTCACCGAGAACGCCGCGGCGATCGCCGGGTTCAGGTCACGTCAGCAGGCCGCCTTCGCCGCGGAACGCGCCGCCTGGGAGGCGTCGGGCGAGTTCGCCCGAGCGGAGACGGCGGTCGTGCCTGCGGCGCGGTCCGAGGTGACGGTTCCGCCGGGTGGCCGGCTCGTGGAGGCCGACTTCGCCGCGTCCGTGTGGCAGGTGAACGTGGCGCCGGGCGACGAGGTGGCGGCAGGACAGCCCCTGCTGGCCCTGGAGGCGATGAAGATGGAGTCGAGGGTGCACGCGCCGACGCCGGGCGTGGTGACAGAGATCCTCACGGAGCCGGGAGCCCAGGTGGAGGCGGGGACCGCCTTGCTGGTCCTCGGCCCCCCGCAGCCGGCGGCAACGTGACGGCGACCCGGGGGTGTGTGGCCGGTCGTTCCTCCCCAAGCTCTCCGCTTCGCTCCGTGCGGGGGACCCCAGGGCGGAACGGGTGGGCACACACCCGCCGGCGGCAACCCGACGTATACGCACCAGCCCAGGAGCACGGATGTCCACCCTGACCCGAGTCCGCCAGGCATACGCCCGGATCGAAGCGGCAGACCGCCCCGAAATCTGGATCGACCTCCGCCCCCGGGAAGAGGTGGAAGCCGAAGCAAGCGCCGTCGACGCCCGAGTGGCCGCAGGCGAGCACCTCCCCCTGGCCGGCCGGCTCTTCGCCGCGAAGGGCAACATCGACGTCGAGGGCCTGCCCACCACGGCCGGCTGCCCGGCCTACGCGTACGCACCCGAAGAGGACGCCCCGGTCGTCGCACGCCTGCGCGCAGCGGGCGCGCTGGTGCTCGGCACAACGAACCTGGACCAGTTCGCCACCGGCCTGGTCGGCACCCGCTCGCCCCACGGCGCCGTACGCAACGCCCACGACCCGTCCCGCGTCAGCGGCGGCTCCAGCTCCGGCTCGGCCGTGGCGGTGGCGCTCGGCATCGTCGACTTCGCCCTGGGTACCGACACCGCGGGCTCGGGCCGCGTCCCGGCCGCCTTCAACGGCATCGTCGGCCTGAAGCCCACCCGCGGCCTCGTTCCCACCACCGGTGTCGTACCGGCCTGCGCCTCGATCGACTGCGTCACGGTGTTCGCCCGTACGCTCCAGGAGGCCGAGCAGGCCCTGACCCACATGGCCTCACCGCCCGACCGCGCGCTCCCGCCGCTCCCCCAGCGGGCTCCCGGTCCGTGGCGCATCGCGGTACCACCGCTCGCCGACCTCGGCGAACTGGACGAGGGCTGGGCCGAGGCCCATGCCGCCGCGGCAGGCCGGCTCGCCGACGCGGGCGCCGAGGTGCGGAGCATCGACCTGGCTCCCTTCACGGAGGCCGCCGCGATGCTGTACGAGGGCGCGTTCGTGGCGGAGCGCTACACGGCGGTCGGGAGCTTTGTCGACAAGTTGATCGCCGAGGGTGGCGCGGGCCTCGACCCGACGGTCGCCGCCATCATCACCCGCGCCCGCGACATCCCGGCCCACCGGCTCTTCGCCGACCAGGCCCGCCTGGCCGCCCTGCGGGCCCGCGCCCTGGCGGAACTGGCCGACGCGGACGCCCTGTTGCTGCCCACCGCGCCGGGACACCCCACCCTCGCCCAGGTCGCCGCGGACCCACTGGGCGCCAACGCCCGTCTGGGCCGCTTCACCAACTCGACAAACCTGTTCGACCTGGCGGCGGTGGCCGTCCCGGCGGGCGAGGTGAACGGACTGCCGTTCGGCGTGATGCTGATCGGTCCGGCGTTCACGGACGAACGCCTGGCCCGGATCGCCCGCGTACTGGAACCGGAGACGCGTGTGGCCGTGGTGGGCGCACACCTGTCGGGCCAGCCCCTGAACCCCCAGCTCCTGGCGCTCGGCGCCCGGCTGGAGCGTACGACGGCCACGGCCCCCGTCTACCGCCTGCACGCCCTGCGCACGGACCCGCCGAAGCCGGGTCTGGTGCACGTCGGCGAGGGCGGAGCGGCGATCGAGACGGAGGTCTGGCGCCTGCCCGCGGAGGGCCTGGGCCGCCTGCTCACCGCTCTGCCCCGCCCGATGGCGCTGGGCAGCGTGGAACTGGCGGACGGCGGCCGAGTCCCGGGCTTCTTGTGCGAACCCGGCGCCTTGACCGGCACCGAGGACATCACGGAGTACGGCGGCTGGCGGACGTATGCAACCCGGAGACAGGGGCAACGGGCCTGAAGGGGCGCGGGCTGTGACATCGTGCGGCTTTGCCGCGCGGGCGCGAACAGCCGCAGCGGCCCGCGCCCCGCCCGACGACTCTCACCCCACCGACGAGTAGGCCACGACCCCCCGCAGCAACTGATCAACCGCCTTGCGCGCAGTCTTGGCCACGGTCGAGCCCTCCACAGGAGAAGCCGCCGCGATCTGCCCCAGGACGTCGATCACCTGCTTGCACCACCGCACGAAGTCACCGGCCGGCATCTCCGCCTCGTTCAGGACCTCGTCCAGCCCCTTCCCACTGGCCCACATGTACGCGGCCCAGGCGAACCCGAGGTCGGGTTCGCGCTGGCCGACGCCCTCGGTCTGGGTGATGCGGAACTCCTCCTCCAGGGCGTCCAGGCGCCCCCAGATCCGCACCATCTCGCCGAGCGCGGCCTTGGCCTTGCCCGAGGGCAGCTTCGGCGCCATCGCGTCGTCGCCGACGCGGGCCTCGTACACCAATGCCGAGACGCAGGCGGCGAGTTCGGCGGGGGCGAGACCCTCCCAGACACGCTCGCGCAGGCACTCGCTGGCGAGCAGGTCGAGTTCGCCGTAGAGCCGGGCGAGCCGCTTGCCGTGCTCGGTCACCTCGTTGCCGCGCAGATAGTCCAGCTCGGTGAGCAGCGCCACGATCCGGTCAAACGTACGCGCGATCGTGTTGGTGCGGCCCTCGATGCGGTGCTCCAGCTGCTTGGTGTCGCGCAGCAGCCGCTGGTAGCGCTCGGCCCAACGGGCGTGGTCCTCACGGTCGTTGCACCCGTGGCAGGGGTGGGCGCGGAGCGCGGCGCGCAGCCGGGCGATCTCGCGGTCGTCGGCCGCCTGGGAGCGCCGCTTGCGGTGCCGCTCCGGCGGGATGTGCCCTGCCTTGGTGCGCAGCGCGGAGGCGAGGTCCCGGCGGGACTGCGGGGAGCGGGGGTTGAAGGACTTCGGGATGCGCATCCGCTCCAGCGGTTCGACGGGCACCGGGAAGTCCATCGTGGCCAGCCGCTTGACCTGCCGTTCGGCGGTGAGGACGAGCGGGCGGGGGCCGTCCTGGTACTCCAGCCCGCGGTGGCCGTTGGAGCGGCCGGCGGGCAGGCCCGGGTCGAGGACCAGGGCCAGGCCCGCGTACTTGCCGGTGGGGACGTGGATGACGTCGCCGGGCTTGAGCTTCTCCAGGGCGACGGCGGCCTCCGCGCGGCGCTGGGCGGCGCCCTGCCGGGCCAGTTCGGTCTCGCGGTCCTTGAGCTGGCGCCGCAGCCGGGCGTACTCCTCGAAGTCGCCGAGGTGGCAGGTCATGGCCTCCTTGTAGCCCTCGAGGCCCTCTTCGTTGCGCTGCACCTGGCGGGAGATGCCGACGACCGACTTGTCCGCCTGGAACTGCGCGAAGGACGTCTCGAGGAGTTCGCGGGAGCGGTGCCGGCCGAACTGTTCGACCAGGTTGACGGCCATGTTGTACGACGGCTTGAAGCTGGAGCGCAGCGGGTAGGTGCGCGTGCCGGCGAGGCCCGCGAGGTGCTCGGGGCTCATGCCGCGCTGCCACAGCACCACCGCGTGGCCCTCGACGTCGATGCCGCGGCGGCCGGCACGGCCGGTGAGCTGGGTGTACTCACCGGGGGTGATGTCGGCGTGCTGTTCGCCGTTCCACTTGACGAGCTTTTCCAGCACCACGGAGCGGGCGGGCATGTTGATGCCGAGCGCGAGGGTCTCGGTCGCGAACACGGCCTTCACCAGGCCGCGGACGAACAGTTCCTCGACGACCTCCTTGAACGTCGGCAGCATGCCCGCGTGGTGGGCCGCTATGCCTCGCTCGAGGCCTTCCAGCCACTCGTAGTAGCCGAGGACGTGCAGGTCCTCGGGAGGGATGGAGGCCGTGCGCTCCTCGACGAGGGCGCGCACCCGTTCCCGCGATTCCTCGTCGTTGAGCCGGAGGCCGGCGTAGAGGCACTGCTGGACGGCCGCCTCGCAGGCTGCGCGGCTGAAGATGAACGTGATCGCGGGCAGCAGGCCCTCGGCGTCGAGCCGCTCGATGACCTCGGGCCGGCTCGGTGTCCACACCCGGGCGCGCTGTCTGCGCTCCCGTTCGCGGTCGGCCTCGCGCATGGCGCGGCCCCGCCTGCGGTCCTGGAACATGGGGCGGCTGGCCTCCATGCGGGCCAGGCGTGTGAGGTCGGGGTTGACGGCCTTCCTGTGCCCCTCGCCCTCCTCGAACAGGTCGTACATCCGGCGGCCGGCCAGCACGTGCTGGAACAGCGGAACGGGCCGGTGCTCGGAGACGATCACCTCGGTGTCGCCGCGGACGGTGTCCAGCCAGTCGCCGAACTCCTCCGCGTTGGACACGGTCGCCGACAGCGACACCAGCGTCACCGACTCGGGGAGGTGGATGATCACTTCCTCCCAGACGGCGCCGCGGAAGCGGTCGGAGAGGTAGTGCACCTCGTCCATGACGACATAGCCGAGGCCGAGGAGGGTCTGCGAGCCCGCGTACAGCATGTTCCGCAGGACCTCGGTGGTCATCACGACGATCGGCGCATCGGAGTTGACGCTGTTGTCGCCGGTGAGGAGGCCGACCTTCTGTGTGCCGTAGCGGCGGCACAGATCGTTGTACTTCTGGTTCGACAGCGCCTTGATGGGTGTCGTGTAGAAGCACTTCTTGCCCTGTTTGAGGGCGAGGTGGACGGCGAACTCGCCGACGATCGTCTTGCCGGAGCCGGTGGGCGCGGCCACCAGCACGCCCTTGCCGGCCTCGAGCGCCTCACAGGCCTCGATCTGGAAGGGGTCGAGGCCGAAGTCGTACATCTCGCGGAAGGAGGCGAGCGCGGTGGCCTGCTCGGCAGCGCGCCTGCGTGCTGCCGCGTACCGCTCGGCCGGGGAGAGGTCCTCTGTCATCGTGCTTTCGAGCGTACCGGGAGCCACTGACAACAGGACGATCATTATGCGGATCACGGACACGGGCCGGGGCGCGAACGGCCGTGGGGCCCCACCGGTCTCCCGGCGGGGCCCCACGGCCGTTCGTCAGCGCCTCACATGCCGCGTCCGTGCACTCACGTCACGTCGTCGTAGCCGTTGACCCGGTCGGTGCTCGACGACTCCGGCAGCGCGCGGGCGGTGGTGACGCTCTCGACCTCGCCGATGTCCTCGGGCGTGAGGTCCAGGTCGGAGGCCTCGTCGTCGGCCGGTCCCTCGGCCTCGCGCCGACGTCTGCGCCGGTCGTTGAGCAGCGAGAAGGCGACCGCGCCGAAGTACAGGATCCAGATCGGGCCGGCCAGCGCCAGCATGGAGATCGGATCGGTGCTGGGGGTGGCCACGGCCGCGAAGACCGTGATGCCCAGGATCATGGCGCGCCACCAGCCGAGCATGCGCTTGCCGCTGATCACCCCGGTGAGGTTCAGCATGATCAGCAACAGGGGCAGTTCGAAGGAGAGCCCGAAGACGACCACCATGCGCGTGACGAACTGGAGGAGGTCGTCGAGCGGCAGCAGGTTGTCCACACCGCTCGGAGTGAACTGGTTGAGCACCTTCGCGGTGGTGGGCAGCACCTTCCAGGAGAAGAAGGCACCGCCCAGGAAGAGCGGCACACCGGTGCCGACGAACCCGTAGGCGTACTTCTTCTCGTGCCGGTGCAGACCCGGCGCGACGAACGCCCACAGCTGGTAGAGCCACACCGGTGAGGCGAACACGATGCCGGCCATCAGCGAGACCTGCAGGGCCAGGGTGAACGGGGCGAGCAGGCCGTTGATCGTGATCCGAGCGCACTGGTCGCTGCCGGGCGACTTCGCCAGTTGCTCGAAGGTCTTCCCACAGCCGACCGAGTCGAGGATCGGCTTGGTGAGGAAGTTGATGATGTCGTTGTAGAAGAAGGCGGCGACGATCGTGACCACCATGATGGCCAGGACCGCCTTGGCGAGCCGGTTGCGGAGCTCACGCAGATGCTCCGCGAGGGGCATCCGCCCCTCGGGGTCCTTCTCCTGTTTGCGGGCAGACTTGAGCAACCCACATCCTCATCTCGTGCAGTGGACCGGGAACTCCGGTCCTCCCGTCAGCGCTGGGTCGTGTCCGTCGGCTCGTTGACCGGGCGGGCGCTGGTCACGTCACCGGGAGCGGCCTGGATGGTGCGCTGGGCCGGGGGCTGCTCGTCGTTCGGCGGGCCGGCCGGCGCGGAGGGCTTGCCCTCCTCCTTCATCGCCTTCGCCTCGCTCTTCAGGATGCGCGCGGACTTGCCGAGGGAGCGCGCCATGTCCGGAAGCTTCTTCGCGCCGAACAGCAGGATGATGACGACGAGGATGAGAATGATCTCGGGGGCTCCGAGCCTTCCGAACATAAGTCTTTACCTTCTCACCGAGGCGGCATTGGGTGGGGGTGCTGTTCGATCAGTCGGACAAGTGTCCGATGGTCGTGCAGCGATCGTAACGCTCAGGGGTGAACGTGAGGCAATCCCTGTGCGTACTCCCGGTCTGCGGACCGCGCCTCGTTCTTCGGGCCGCGACCAGCAGCGTACCTGTACGCGGTGGGAAGTAGACAGGGCGAAGTGACTCATTGCGCCTCCTGCGGCCCCTCTTACCGGATCCGCGCAACACCGTCGCTGGTCCGGGGTCCGGCGGAGAAGGGCGTGCGCCGGAGTGCGACGCGAGGGACATTCCCGGCTGAAGCGGATTGCCGGCGCGAGGCGGATTGCCGGGCTGCGGCGGACCTCATATCCGGTCAGCGGCCCGCGCCGCGCCCACGGCCGCCCGCTCCAGGTCCTCCGCGGCGCGGTTGATCCGGCGCGTCGAGTCGGCGACCTGCCGCCCGAGGCGCTGGGCCTCCAGGAAGACCCTGACGGCGAACACACCCAGAACGGCGAGCCCCAGGAACCCCAGAGCGATCGCGAGCATCGGCCAGAACATGACGTAAGAGCCTAGAGGGTCGAGTGCAGCCGCAGGGTCCGCACCCCGCCGCCGGTGAGCAGTTCGACGATGCGCTCCCCGGCCGGCTTGCGGACCAACGCGCCGCACTCGGGGCACGTGAAGGAGTAGAACGTGGTCTTGCTGGTGGCGCCGATCGCCAGCCGCAGGGCGCTCGCCCCCAGCTCGAAACGGGCCCGGCAGTCCGGGCAGCCCGCCCGGAACACCACGTCGGCCACCCGCCTCATCCCGGCGAACGCCGTTCGCACCGACATCTCCGCGGCCCCCGGCCCCTGCGGCGCACCGGCCGACGCCTCCGACCGCTCCGACGCACCAGACATCGCCGACGTGCTCACAGCTGCTGCTCCTGCCTGTCGTACAGCCCGTCCTGAACCGGGTCCGGCCCGTCGTACGCCGCGAGCGCCTCGCGGGCCGCCCGGCGGGCGCTGTCCGCGAGGTCCTGCGGCGACACGATCCGGCCGTCCCGTCCGAGCCGCAGCGCCAGCCGTCTGAGCGACGCCGGGTCGGGGGTCCGCAAGGTGATGCGCAGCCCGCCGTCCGGCAGCTCGTCCGCGCTGTCGTGCGGGTAGTACTCGGCGACCCAGCGGCCGCCCGGTCCGACCTCGACGACCACCTCGGGATCCTCGGCGGCGGGCTGGACCAGCCCCTCGGACAGGTCCCGCAGCTCGACCTCCGGCGGCGCCGACGGCTCGTCGAGGATCTTGATCTCGGCGACCCGGTCGAGCCGGAAGGTGCGGCGCGCCTCGGAGCGGCGGCACCACGCCTCCACATACGTGTGGCCGACGCTGACCAGGCGGATCGGGTCGATCTCGCGCTCGGTGACCTCGTCACGGGCCGGCGAGTAGTAACGGATCCACAGGCGGCGACGCTCGGAGATGGCCCGGTCGACGTCGGCGAAGACACCGCCCTCGGACTCGAACGTCACCGACAGCCGGGAGCTGGCGCCCGCGGCCTCGCCGGCGGCGGTCTCCACCTTGGCGGTGGCGCGCAGCAGCGCCTGCCGGTCGCTCTCCCGCAGCCCCGGCAGGGTGGCCACGGCCCGCGCGGCCACCAGCAGCGCGGTCGCCTCGTCCGCCGCCAGCCGCAGCGGCTCGGCCGCCTCCGCGCCGAGAGCGGCCGGGTTGTGCCACCAGATGCGCTCGCCGTCGGTGTCGATGTCGAGGAGGTCGCCGCCGCGGAAACTGGTGCCGCACATGGGCAGCACGTCGAGGTCGGAGACCAGCTCCTCCTCGGTGATCCCGAACGCCCGGGCGACGTCCTCTACGCGCGCGCCGGGGCGCTCGCGCAGATATGTCACCAGGGACAGCATCCGCCGGGTCTGGTCGATGGCGTTCGCCGGCCTGGCCGGTTTGCCTGCCACGGTCGTACGTCCCCCCTCAGCCCTTGGCCACGGCACGCAGCCGGTCCACCACGTCGGCCCTCAGCTCCGCCGGCTCCAGGACCACCACGTCGGGCCCGAACTCCACCAGCCAGGCGTCGAGGCCGTGCCCGTACGGAATCTCCAACTCGTCCCAGCCGTCACCGAGTTCCCGCACAGAGGTGGCCTTCGCCCGAAGGGGGTACCCCGCGTCCTTGCGCAGCCGGATCCGCGCCGAACGGTCGGCGGTCTCCCCCGCCCAGCTCGCCACGGTCTCACGGACGGTGACCACATCGGGAACCGGGGCCAGGAAGGCGCCGCCGCGACTGCGCACCTTGCCGGTGATCCTCGACAGCCGGAAGACACGCTCGGCGCCCCGGTCGCGGTCCCAGCCCGCCAGGTACCAGTGGCCGCGCCAGCACTCCAGCGCCCACGGTTCGACATGGCGCTGTTCGGGGTGGGCGGCGGTGGCCTTGCGGTAGTCGAAGACGACGGGGCGACGGTCCCGGCACGCCAGCATCAGCGGCTCGAACGCGGCCTCGTGCACTGGAATGCGGGGTTCCAGAGCTCCGTGGGCCTCGTACGGGTCGACGTCCTCGGGCAGGCCGGCGGCGCGCAGCTTCTGCAGGGCCCCGCTCGCGGCACCGGCGAGCCGGGCCTGCTGCCACACCTTGGCGGCCAGACCGAGCGCGGCGGCCTCCTCGGCGTCGAGCGTGATGGGCGGAAGGCGGTTGCTGTCGCGGCGCGCCAGGTAGCCGACCTCGCCCTCGAGGTTCTCCACGGTCTCGATCACGAGCCCGAGCTCACGCAGGTCGTCCTTGTCCCGCTCGAACATGCGGTTGAAGGAGTCGTCGGACCCTGCTTCCAGATAGGCCTCGATGGACTCGCGCAGCTCACGCTTGCTGAGCGGCCGCCGCGTCCCGAGCAGACACAGCGCCAGATTCATCAGCCGCTCGGCCTTGGCAATGGCCATCGACGCCCTTCGCCTCCCCATGGTGCTTACGACGCACGACCGTACCGCCCGCGAGCACCCCGGCAAAAGCCGAGGGCCCATGCCCGCGCAGGCATGGACCCAGCTGATCGTTTCCGGTCGCCTCCGGGCAGCCGCCCGCACGTCCGCAGCCGGACCGGGCTCGGCCGCCCCGGAACCCGCCGGAGGCACTCCACGAAGCCGCCCCCGCCGGAGGCCGCCCGGCGGCCGGATCACCCGCGCAGCCGCCGGGTGACCGCTTCCGCGGCCCCGCACAGCGGCTGCCGGACGGCCTCGGGCGGCCGACTGGGGTACCGCCGCCGGGCCGAGGCCCGGCGGCGGTCGGCGGCTGGTGCCTCGCTCAGACCGCGACCAGGTCGCAGACGAAGATCAGCGTCTCGCCCGGCTTGATCCGGGCGCCCGCGCCGCGGTCGCCGTAAGCCAGGTGCGGGGGAATCGTCAGCTGGCGGCGGCCGCCGACCTTCATGCCCTGGACGCCCTGGTCCCAGCCCTTGATGACCTGGCCGACACCCAGCTGGAACTTCAGCGGCGTACCGCGGTTCCAGGACGCGTCGAACTCCTCACCGGTGGAGAAGGCGACGCCCACGTAGTGGACGGAGACGGTGTCGCCCGCCTTGGCCTCCGGGCCGTCACCCTCCCAGATGTCCTTGATCTCGAGGTCGGCCGGGGGCTCGCCGCCCGGGAAATCGATCTCGGGCTTCTCGATGCTCACGTCAAAAGCTCCTGCTGTTTCGTGTTGAGGCCATTGCGGCACCACCGACACTCTCACATCCCCGCAGGGCTTACATCTTCGCCAGGATGTCGACCACGAACACCAGCGTGGAGTCCTTCTTGATGCCGCTGCCGCTCGGCGGGTTGTCCCCGTACCCCAGCTTCGGCGGGATGACGACGAGCACGCGGCTGCCCACCTTCTTCCCGGTCAGCCCCTGCGCCCAGCCCTTGACGACCTGCTGGAGCGAGAACGACGCAAGCTGGCCCCGGCCGTACGTGGAGTCGAACTCCTTGCCGGTGTCCCACAGCACGCCCTTGTACTGCACCAGAACCGTGTTGTCCGCCTTGACCTCGTCGCCGTCGCCCTCGATGACGTACTTCGCGACCAGCCCCGTCGGCGGCTTCACCTTCGGCACGTCGATCGACGGCGCCTTGCCGTCGGTGTTCGTGCCCACCTTCGGCAGGTCGGAGTCGCTCTGCGCGACCGCCTTGCCCTTGGCGGAACTCTTCGCGTTGAACGTGTTCTGCACGTCCACCACGAACACGAGCGTGTCGGTGCCCTTGATGCCCGCCTGCTGGTTGCCCTGCGTGCCGTACCCCCAGGTCGGAGGCACGGCCATCAGCACCCGGCTGCCGGCCTTCCTCCCCGCCAGCGCATACCGCCAACCGTCGATGATCTGGCCCTCGGCGAGCTGGATCACCAGCGGCGTCCCGCGGTCGTAGGAGTTGTCGAAGACCTTGGCCGTGTCCCAGATCTGGCCCAGGTAGTTCGCCTGGATGTAGTCGTTCTCCGCGACCGACTGCCCACCGCCCGCGATCACCGTCTTCACCGCCAGGTCCTTCGACGGGGAGCCGGACCCCTTGGCCACAGTCGGCTTCTGGCCGAACCTGTTGCCGGCGGTGATCGCCGGCAACGGCCCCTCCACGATCTTCGGCGGCGGGGCGGCCGACGTCCCCGAGGGCGCGGGGGACGAACTGGTACCGTTCGCACCCTTGCCGGACTTGTCGTCACCGCATCCGGCGACGGTCACCAGCCCGGCGGGCACAGCGGCAAGAAGAAGAGAGCGTCGGCGCACGATGGGGCCTCAATCGGTCGATCTTGATGGATGGCGTGCGCGCAACTCTACGGCGTGAGAAGGGCGCCGTACGGCAAACGTACGGCGCCCGTGTGGCGTCACTGAGACACGCGCGAAACGCGGCATCTCAGATTCCGGTCTCACATTCCTGCGATCAGCTTCTCCACCCGGTCGTCCACCGAACGGAACGGGTCCTTGCACAACACCGTCCGCTGCGCCTGGTCGTTGAGCTTCAGATGCACCCAGTCGACCGTGAAATCACGGCGCTGTTCCTGCGCCCGCCGGATGAAGTCACCGCGCAGCCGCGCGCGAGTGGTCTGCGGCGGAACCGACTTGCCCTCGAAGATCTTCAAGTCATTGCAGATACGGGCGGCTTGACCCTTCTTCTCCAGCAGGTAGTACAGACCACGACGACGGTGGATGTCGTGGTAGGCGAGGTCTATCTGCGCCACCCGCGGATGCGACATCGTCATGTTGTGCTTGGCCCGGTACCGCTCGATGAGCTTGTACTTCATCACCCAGTCGATCTCGGTCCCGATCCGGTCGAGATCCTCCGACTCGATCGCGTCCAGCGTACGGCCCCACAGCTCCAGCACCTGCTCGACCGTGCCCGTCCGGATACCCCGGCGCTCGCAGAAGTCCACGGCCTTCTCGTAGTACTCCCGCTGCACCTCCAGCGCCGACGCCTCCCGCCCGCTCGCCAGGCGCACCTTGCGGCGGCCCGTGATGTCATGGCTGACCTCGCGGATCGCCCGGATCGGGTTCTCCAGGGTCAGGTCACGCATCACCGTCCCCGCCTCGATCATCCGCAGCACCAGATCGGTCGCGCCGACCTTCAGCAGCATCGTCGTCTCGGACATGTTCGAATCGCCGACGATGACATGCAGACGGCGGTAACGCTCCGCGTCCGCGTGCGGCTCGTCCCGCGTGTTGATGATCGGCCGGGAACGGGTCGTCGCCGAGCTGACGCCCTCCCAGATGTGCTCGGCCCGCTGACTCACGCAGTACACCGCCCCGCGCGGGGTCTGCAGCACCTTGCCGGCACCGCACAGCAACTGCCTGGTGACCAGGAACGGAATCAGGATGTCCGCGAGCCGCGAGAACTCCCCGTGCCGCGCCACCAGGTAGTTCTCGTGACAACCGTAGGAGTTGCCCGCCGAGTCCGTGTTGTTCTTGAAGAGGTAGACGTCGCCCGCGATTCCCTCCTCGTGCAGGCGGCGTTCGGCATCGACCAGCAGCCCCTCCAGAATGCGCTCGCCGGCCTTGTCGTGGGTGACCAGTTCGATCACGTTGTCACATTCGGGTGTCGCGTATTCCGGATGCGAGCCCACGTCGAGATAGAGACGGGCCCCGTTGCGCAGAAACACATTGCTGCTGCGGCCCCATGACACGACACGGCGGAAGAGGTACCGCGCCACCTCGTCAGGCGACAGACGGCGCTGTCCCCTGAACGTGCACGTGACGCCGTACTCGTTCTCCAGCCCGAAAATGCGGCGGTCCATGACTGAACATTACGCCCGATCCCCCGAGCTGAAACGGGGTTCGACAGCACGGTTTGGATCATTTTCCGGTGAACCCGCAACCACCCCGCCCCCGGCGGGAGCTGCGAGTACCCGCCCCGCGACCACCAGGACCAGCAGCGACACGGCCCCCGCGGCCCCCGGCACCGCGAAACCCCACAGCGCGCCACCCGCCTGCACCACCGGCCCCGCGACGCCCGTCCCGACCGACGCACCCACCGTGAACGTCGTCACCAACCACGAGAACGCCTCCGTCACCGTACCGCCCGGCGCATGCCGGTCCACCAGCACGAACGCACACGCGATGCACGGCGCCAGGAACACCCCCGCCACCGCGGTCAGCGCCACCATCGCCACCACACCCGGCATCAGCATCAGCGGCAGGTAACACAGCGCCAAAAGCCCCACCAGCACACGCAGCCGCCGCTCCGGCGCACCCGGCCACCGCCGCGCCCCGTACACCGAACCCCCGGCCAGAGCGCCCAACCCGATCGCCGCCATCAGCCAGCCGTACACCCCGTCGCCCCCGTGACCATCGGCGTACGACACGGCCGCCACCGTGATCGAGCCCAACGCCATCCCCACGAACAGGAACGCGCCGAGCAGCACCAGCAGCCCCCGCGAGCGCAACGCCCCCAGCCAGTGCGCCTCACGCGGCGCCGAGCGCCACGCACGCGACGGCGGCGACACCACCACGGACAACGCGCCCAGCACCCCCACGACGTTCAGCACCACCACCGCCACCCGCGCCGACCACAGCGAGGCGCACAAGGTCACCAGCAACGGGCCGACGGTGAACATCACCTCCTGCGCCACCGCGTCCATCGCATACGCGGTGTGGACCTGCTCCTCCCGGCGCAGGACCACCGGCCACATCGCCCGCAGACCGCCCTCCAGCGGCGGCGTGAACAGTCCCGCGACCACCATCGCGGCATACGCCACGGCGATCGGCTCCAGACCCGTCAGCGCGAACACCGTCATGGCGGCGGCGGACACCACCGCCGCCGGAAGCTGCACCCGAGGCTGCCCGTGCAGATCGACCAGCCGCCCCAGCACAGGCTGCCCCACCGCGTTGGCCACCCCGTACACCGCGGCCAGCGCCCCCGCCAGGCTGTACGTACCGCCCTCGGCCCGCACGAACAGCACCACCGCGATCGCGGCCACCGCGTTCGGCAACCGGCCCACCAGCGTCCCCACCAGCAGGCGGGCGGCATGCCTCACCCTGAGGATCTCCACGTAGCCCGCGGCCATGCGCATCCCTTCTCCCGGCCCCACCCCGCTTCTCCGTACCCGCGACGGGTGAAGTTTTACGTATAACCTCGTCTGCCATACGTACCATGAGCGCTGACCCGCAGTCCACACGACGCCGCCCCACCAGCCCGCACGAAGGAGCACGCCCACCGTGCCACCCGGTAGCACGCGACCCACCAGCCGCGATGTCGCCCAGGCCGCCGGCGTCTCCCAGGCAGCCGTCTCCCTCGTCCTCGGCGACAAATGGCGCGGACGCGTCTCCGAACCCGTCGCCGAACGCGTCCGACAAGCCGCACGAGACCTCGGCTACCGGCCCAACCTCGCGGCACGCAACCTCCGCCTCGGCCACACCCGCACAGTCCTGCTGGTGGTACCCGCCCTCACCACCGAATTCTTCGCCGGCGTCTACACCGGCGCCGCCCGCATCGCCGCCGACCACGGCTTCGGCGTCGTCCTCTACCCCTCACCCGAAGGCGTCGGCCCCGCCAGAGACCCCTTCCACTCCGCACAAGCCGCCCTCGACGGCGTCATCGCCTCCTCCATGGCCGCCGACGCCCTCACCGCCATCCACGGCGACCAACTCCCCCTCGTCATGCTCGACAGCGACCCCGAAGGCAGCCCCGGCGCCGCAACCGTCAACCTCGACATCACCGACGGCATACGCCAAGTAGCCGAACACCTACTCGGTCTGGGCCACCGGCACTTCCTCCACCTCGCCGCCGACGTCCCCTCCTGGACCTTCCGGACACGCGCACAGGAACTCGCGGCACGCGTCGGCACCGCCCCCGGCACCACCCTGCGCACCACCCACGCCCCCATCTCCATCGAAGGCGCCCTCACCGCCGCCGAAACCGCCCTCACCGCCCCCGGCCCCCGCCCCACCGCCCTCGTCTGCGACGACGACAAACTCGCCGCCGGCGCCTACAAAGCCGCCCGCCGCCTCGGCCTGCGCATCCCCGACGACCTCTCCGTCACCGGCCTGGACGACCTCGCCATCGCCACCGCCATCGACCCCGAACTGACGACCGTACGACTGGACGCCGAACTGTTCGGACAGCGAGGCATGGAAGCCCTGCTGGCGGTCCTGGAAGGCCGCACACCCGAGCAGGGCGACATCCCCGTGGAACTCGTCGTACGAGGCTCCACAGCACCACCGCGCCAGTGACCCCGGAGCGACCCGGGACCACAACGCTGCGCGCCCCGACCCGGAACGGGCGGGGCGCGCAGCGTCACACGGTCATACGGCCGCAAGAGGCAGACGGCCTACTCCTCCGACTCCGCGTCGGCGCCCGCCTCGGCCTCCGCCTCCGCCGCCGTCGACGCACCGTCCGCCTGCAACAGCCGCGACAGCTGACGGCCGGTGATCCGCCTGAACTTGCGCTTCTGCGGCCGCGTACGGTCCAGCACCGCGACCTCCAGACGCTCCGCCGGAATCTCCCGCTCACTGCCGTTCGTGTCACGCGACAGCGCCTGCACCGCCAGCTTCAGCGCCTCCGCCAACGTCATACCGTCACGATGACGCTGATCGAGAAAACTGCTGATCTGCTCCGCATTGCCACCGACCGCCACCGAACCGTGCTCGTCCACGATCGACCCGTCATGCGGCAGACGGTAGATCTGATCACCCTCCGGGGTCTCCCCCACCTCGGCGACCACCAGCTCCACCTCGTACGGCTTCTCCGCCGCACTCGAGAAGATCGTGCCCAGCGTCTGCGCGTACACGTTCGCCAGACCCCGGGCGGTGACATCATCACGGTCGTACGTGTAGCCGCGCAGGTCGGCGTAACGCACACCACCGATCCGCAGGTTCTCGTACTCGTTGTACTTGCCGGCGGCCGCGAAACCGATCCGGTCGTAGATCTCACTGAACTTGTGCAGCGCACGGGACGGGTTCTCACCGACGAACACGATGCCGTCGGCGTACTGCATCACGACCAGACTGCGGCCGCGCGCGATGCCCTTACGGGCGTACTCCGCCCGGTCGGCCATGGCCTGCTGGGGGGAGACATAGAACGGCGTCGACACCGGTTATCCGTCCCTTTCTGTCGAAGTCACGCGATCACCTTGATAACAACCGGTCCCGCCGTCAGAGCAGCGCGGCCCGCGGACCGTCGGGCTGCTCCAGACGCCGCTCCAGGATCGAACGGGCGATCCCGGACGACTCGTCGTCGGTCAGCCGGCGGAAGCCGTCCTCGGTGATCACGGTGACGATCGGATAAATCCGGCGAGCGACATCGGGACCACCGGTCGCCGAGTCGTCGTCCGCCGCGTCGTAGAGGGCCTGAACCACCAGGGTCGTGGCCTGCTCCTCGGTCAGATCCTCACGGTAGAGCTTCTTCATGGCACCACGCGCGAAGATCGAGCCCGAACCCGTGGCCGCGAAGCCCTGCTCCTCGGAACGGCCGCCCGTCACGTCGTAGGAGAAGATGCGGCCCTTGCCACGGTCCAGGTCGTAACCGGCGAAAAGCGGGACCACGGCAAGACCCTGCATGGCCATGCCCAGATTGGAACGGATCATGGTCGACAGACGGTTCGCCTTGCCCTCCAGGGACAGCTGCGCACCCTCGACCTTCTCGAAGTGCTCCAGCTCCAGCTGGAACAGCTTCACCATCTCGACGGCGAGACCCGCCGTGCCGGCGATACCCACGGCCGAGTACTCGTCCGCCGGGAACACCTTCTCGATGTCCCGCTGCGCGATCACATTGCCCATCGTCGCCCGGCGGTCACCCGCGAGCACGACGCCCCCCGGGAACGTCGTGGCCACGATGGTCGTGCCGTGCGGAGCCTCGATCACGCCCTGCGTGGGCGGCAGCTGCCGGTTGCCGGGCAGCAGCTCGGGCTGGTGCTCCGACAGGAAGTCCATGAAGGACGACGAGCCAGGCGTCAGGAAGGCAGCTGGTAGACGCCCGGTGCTACGAGGATTGGCTTCCACGCGTTTCCTTCCACGTATGTCGCAGCCCGCCTTATCACGTCGGGCCGATCCTTGAACTGCCCCAGTGCGGCATTGCAGCTGAAGCACAGTACGCCACGGACCCTACCCGTCTCATGGCAGTGATCCACATGCGCTGCCGGGGCCGATAGACATATGCAACAGACGCCTGCTTGGGAGGCGATCAACTCGTCACGTTCGGCCTCGGTGATGCCGTACTGACGCTTCAGGTGGTCTTGCCGCCCCTGCACGGCACGGCACGCCTTGCAGCGCGTCGACAGGCCGTCGGACGCCGTCGCGTTGCGATGCCACTCGCTGTGGGGCTTGACCTCGCCACACGTCCGGCAGAGCTTGTGCCCCGGCGGCACGTCGACCTTCTCGCGCACCGGCTTGCCCATGGCCTCCCGGCGGCGCCGGGAGTGCCCGGCGCTGTACTCCGCCACGCACTCCCGGCACCACACCTGGAGGCCGTCACTCCGATTCTTGTCGCGTGCGAACGCACCAGGCGGCAAGTCGCGCTTGCATTTCGTGCACTGCTTCGCGTTCGGTTCCTCAGCCACCCGATCCCCCCGCCGCCTTCATTTCGAAGGAAAAGTGACCGGTGAGCCTTTACTCGCCACCCTTCTGCACGAAGGAGCGCACGAAATCCTCGGCATTTTCTTCGAGTACGTCATCGATTTCGTCGAGGACGGAGTCCACATCGTCGCTCAGCTTCTCCTGCCGCTCCTTGAGATCCCCCGAAGCCTGAGCCTCCTGCTCCTGCTCCTCGATCTCCTCGGTGGAGCGCGTGGCCTTCTGCTGGCCGCCGCCGGTGTCCTTGGTCGCCATAACCCTCACCCCGCTCAGTTCGCCCGACATGGTCGACAGGTCGGCTTTCCTGCCGATCGGTGGTGATCAGACCCTACTAGCCGGGTCCGACAATGGCCCCGCAGTTACTCCAACGTGCGGGGACCACCTCGATGATTCCCGGCCGCCGGGATTTACACCCCGGGCGGCCGGGCTCGTCCGAGTACCCCTCAGCCGCCTGACAGGACCCTGACCAGGTCCTCGGCCGTGCGGCAGCGGTCCAGGAGCTCCTTGACGTGATTACGCGTTCCGCGTAGCGGTTCCAGGGTTGGAACGCGCTGGAGGGAGTCCCGGCCGGGGAGGTCGAAGATGACCGAGTCCCAGGAGGCGGCCGCGACGTCGTCCGCGTACTGCTCGAGGCAGCGGCCGCGGAAGTAGGCGCGGGTGTCCTCCGGTGGCTTCGTACGGGCCCGCTCGACCTCTGTCTCGTCCAGAAGGCGCTTCATGCGCCCGCGGGCCGCGAGGCGGTTGTACAGGCCCTTCTCGGGGCGTACGTCGGCGTACTGGAGGTCGAGGAGGTGGAGCTTGGCGGCGTCCCAGTCGAGGCCGTCGCGGCGGCGGTAGCCCTCCATGAGTTCCCGCTTGGCGACCCAGTCGAGCTCCCCCGCCAGGCTCATCGGATCGTGCTCGAGGCGGTTGAGGGTGTCCTCCCAGCGGGAGAGGACGTCCTTTGTCTGGTCGTCCGCGTCGGCGCCGTACCGCTCCTCGACGTACTTGCGGGAGAGTTCGTAGTACTCCATCTGGAGCTGGACGGCGGTGAGTGTGCGGCCGCTGCGCAGGGTGATCAGGCGCTTGAGCGTCGGGTCGTGGGAGACCTGGTGCAGTGTCCGTACGGGCTGGTCGACCGCGAGGTCGACGGCGATGAAGCCGTCCTCGATCATGGACAGGACCAGCGCGGTCGTGCCCAGCTTCAGGTAGGTCGAGATCTCCGACAGGTTCGCGTCGCCGATGATCACGTGGAGGCGGCGGTATTTCTCCGCGTCCGCGTGCGGTTCGTCGCGGGTGTTGATGATGGGGCGCTTGAGCGTCGTCTCCAAGCCGACCTCGACTTCGAAGTAGTCGGCGCGCTGGCTGAGCTGGAAGCCGTGTTCGTGGCCGTCCTGGCCGATGCCGACGCGGCCGGCTCCGGCGATGACCTGGCGGGAGACGAAGAAGGGGGTGAGGTGGCGCACGATGTCCGAGAAGGGGGTTTCCCGCTTCATCAGGTAGTTCTCGTGCGTGCCGTAGCTGGCGCCCTTGTTGTCGGTGTTGTTCTTGTAGAGGTGGATGGGTTGGGCGCCGGGGAGCTGGGCGGCTCGTTCTGCGGCTTCTGCCATGATGCGTTCGCCGGCTTTGTCCCAGAGGACGGCGTCGCGGGGGTTGGTCACCTCGGGTGCGCTGTATTCGGGGTGTGCGTGGTCGACGTAGAGCCGTGCGCCGTTGGTGAGGATGACGTTGGCGAGGCCGATGTCCTCGTCGGTGAGCTGGCTGGCGTCGGCGGCCTCGCGGGCGAGGTCGAAGCCTCGCGCGTCCCGCAGCGGGTTTTCTTCCTCGAAGTCCCAGCGGGCCCGGCGGGCCCGGTGCATCGCTGCCGCGTAGGCGTTGACGATCTGGGATGAGGTGAGCATGGCATTGGCGTTGGGGTGGCCGGGGACGGAGATGCCGTACTCCGTCTCGATGCCCATTACTCGCCGTACGGTCATGCGGCCCTCCTTGCCCGGCGGCGCCCTCGGTCGGGGGCGGCGCTCAGATACCGCTGGTGCTCCGGTGCGCGTGCGGTGCCCGTCCCCGCACGGCGCGACGCGGCGGTAACAAAGAGCCTAGAACGCCTTTGCGCTGGTGGGGAGATCATTTGCGTCATTGCTGTGCTCCAGCCGTGGCCTGAAAAGCAGTGGGCTGCGGGTACCCGGTGGGGGCACCCGCAGCCGCCCTTGCTTTTACAGGTACTGACCGGTGTTTGCCACCGTGTCGATGGAGCGACCGGTGTCTGCGCCTTGCTTTCCGGTGATAAGGGTGCGGATGTAGACGATCCGTTCGCCCTTCTTTCCGGAGATTCGGGCCCAGTCGTCGGGGTTGGTGGTGTTGGGCAGGTCCTCGTTCTCCTTGAACTCGTCCACGCACGCCTGGAGGAGGTGGGAGACGCGGAGGCCTTTCTGGTTGTGTTCGAGGAAGTCCTTGATGGCCATCTTCTTGGCGCGGCCGACGATGTTCTCGATCATGGCGCCGGAGTTGAAGTCCTTGAAGTAGAGGACTTCCTTGTCGCCGTTGGCGTAGGTGACTTCCAGGAAGCGGTTCTCGTCGGACTCGGCGTACATCTGTTCCACGGCGGTCTGGATCATGGCCTGGACAGTGGCGCCCTTGTCGCCTCCGTGTTCGCTGACGTCGTCGGCGTGCAGGGGGAGGTTTTCGGTGAGGTACTTCCCGAAGATGTCCTTGGCTGCTTCGGCGTCCGGACGTTCGATCTTGATCTTCACGTCGAGGCGGCCGGGGCGCAGGATGGCGGGGTCGATCATGTCCTCGCGGTTGGAGGCGCCGATGACCACGACGTTCTGCAGGCCCTCCACACCGTCGATCTCGGCGAGGAGCTGGGGGACGATGGTGTTCTCCACGTCCGAGCTGACGCCGGAGCCGCGGGTGCGGAAGAGGGATTCCATCTCGTCGAAGAAGACGATGACGGGGGTGCCCTCGCTGGCCTTCTCGCGGGCTCGCTGGAAGACGAGGCGGATCTGTCGTTCGGTTTCGCCGACGTACTTGTTCAGGAGCTCGGGGCCCTTGATGTTGAGGAAGAAGCTCTTGCCGGCGGCCTGGCCGGTCACTTCGGCGACCTTTTTGGCGAGGGAGTTCGCCACGGCCTTGGCGATGAGGGTCTTGCCGCATCCGGGGGGTCCGTAGAGGAGGACTCCCTTGGGCGGGCGCAGCTCGTGCTCCTTGAAGAGGTCGGGGTAGAGGTACGGGAGCTCGACCGCGTCGCGGATGGCTTCGATCTGGCCGGCGAGGCCACCGATCGCCTCGTAGCCGATGTCGGGTACCTCTTCGAGGACGAGTTCTTCGACCTCGCTCTTGGGGACGACCTCGTAGACGTAGCCGGAGCGGGGTTCGAGCAGGAGGGCGTCGCCGGGGCGGATGGTGACGTCCAGCAGCGGCTCGGCGAGCCGTACCACCCGTTCCTCGTCGGTGTGCCCGAGCACCAGGGCGCGCTCGCCGTCCTCGAGGACTTCCTTGAGGGTGACGATGTCCCCGACGCGCTCGAACTCCATGGCTTCGACCACGTTGAGCGCTTCGTTGAGCATTACTTCCTGGCCGCGGCGGAGCTCGTCGAGGTCCACGCTGGGGCTGACGTTCACGCGGAGTTTGCGGCCTCCGGTGAAGATGTCGGCGGTGCCGTCCTCGTTCGCCTGCAGGAAGACACCGAAGCCGGCCGGTGGCTGTGCGAGCCGGTCGACTTCTTCCTTGAGGGCCACGATCTGGTCGCGGGCCTCGCGGAGCGTGTTGGCGAGCCGCTCGTTCTGCGCGGACACGCCGGCCAGGTTGGTCTGCAGCTCGACGATCCGCTCTTCGAGAATTCTCGTGTGTCGCGGAGAGTCGGCGAGCTTGCGTCGCAGGACGGCGATCTCCTGCTCAAGGTAGGCGATCTGCCCGGCAGGGTCGTCGGACCCTCGTCCCGGGCGGATGCCGCGGTTCATGTCGTCGTCGTGGGCTGCCACGGTCCTCACCTCCTCCAAGGGGAGCTGGACGCTTCCAGACCCTACCTGGGTGGGTGTCGATTGAAACCCCTAGATCACAAAGACTGTCGGGGTGTGTCCGATCTTCACCCTTGCGCTCTCCCTCACGCCAGGGGAATACCCACCGAACATGATTGGGAAGCGGCCGAAGGTAGGGTCGAGGTGTTCAACACCCGTCAGAGCTGGCCGGATTCCCGGGGCTCTGCGCAGTAGACGGCAGGGGAGATGACCGTGCAGCAGGAGGCCGGTGTCGGCGGCGAGGAGCTGGAGGTCTGGATCGATCAGGACCTGTGTACCGGTGACGGCATCTGTGCCCAGTACGCGCCGGAGGTCTTCGAGCTGGACATCGATGGTCTGGCTTATGTGAAGGGGCCGGACGAGGAGCTTCTGCAGGTCAGGGGCGCTGCGACGCGGGTGCCGCTGCCGCTGGTGGGGGACGTGGTGGATTCGGCGAGGGAGTGTCCCGGCGAGTGCATCCATGTGCGTCGGGTTTCGGACAGGGTGGAGGTGTACGGCCCGGACGCTGCGTGATCACACGGCCACCTCTGGTCAGCCGTGTCTCTTTTCTCACATCCTTGGGGCTGGGCGTCGCCCCGTCCGGGCCGTGGGGTCAGACGTCGTGGCTGCCGCCGCCGGTGGTGCGGAGGAATGCGCCGTTCTTCCACTGCCACTTGGCGTTGTCCCTGACGTCGGGGCAGCAACTCGGTACGTCGGATGAGGAGTAGCCGAGGAGGGTGGCGGTGACGGCGGCGTCGCGGACGGCGAAGTCGGTGACGGTGATGCGGTCCTTGGGGTCGACGAGGGTGGCGACGACGCGGGGTGTGGTGGTGCCCGCCGCCTGGGTGAGGACGTAGAGGCCGTCGGGTGGGGTGCCCATGCCGGCGTCGCAGTGGACGACGACGACGGTCTCGGGCCGGCCGTCGCCGTCCAGGTCGCCGGTGGCCTTCTTCACGACGAGGAGCTTGGTGGGGCCGCAGTGGAGGGGGAAGTCGGCCTTGGCGGGGTCGGGGGGTGCGGTGGCGACGGGCGCGGGCCTGGTCTCGTTGTCGGGTTGGGCCGCCGTTGCGGCGCCGGGCTGCAGCACGGAGGACAGGGCGATCACGCCGGAGACCGCGGTTGCGGTGGCGACCCAGTGGATGGGCCGGGTGGTGGTGTGAGCCAGTTCCGGGACGGCGGAGTGCTGCACGGGGGAGGTGTCTCCTGTGAGGGCTGTGCCGGTGGGGGTGCCCCGCATCGTGCCACACGTCACAGTGCTGGGGAACGGCGGGGTGGGCACTGCTGGTGGCGCGTCAGTTTCCGTCTGCGCCGGGGGTGGAGAGGGATGGGCGTGCCGATGGGTGGGTGTGTGCGCCTGTGTGTGCTTCGGCGGGTAGGGGGTGTGCGGGTGTGTGTCCTTGAACGCGTGAGCGCCGTGGCCGAGTTCCGCGAGGTGTACGGGAACTCGGCCACGGCGCTGGTGTGTTGGCGGCCGTGCGGGGGCCGGGGTCAGCGGCCGGTGCCTCCGTCGGCGTTGGGGCCGGTGTAGTCCTCGCCGTAGGCGCCCTTGGCGGGGCGGCGGCGGCGCATGGGCGGCTCGACGCCGTCGGCGAGGCGGCGGGCGGTGAGGAGGAAGCCGGTGTGCCCGATCATGCGGTGGTCGGGGCGGACGGCGAGGCCCTCGATGTGCCAGTTGCGGATCATGGTTTCCCAGGCGGTCGGCTCGTTGAAGCAGCCGATCTCGCGGATGGACTCGACGGTCCGGGCGAGCTGGGTGGTGGTGGCGACGTAGCAGCAGACGATGCCGCCGGGGACGAGTGCCTTGGAGACGGCCTCGAGGCATTCCCAGGGGGCGAGCATGTCGAGGATGACGCGGTCGACGTCGGTGTCGGACAGGTTGTCCTGGAGGTCGCCGACGGTGAGCTGCCAGGCGGGGTGGGGGCCGCCGAAGTAGCGTTCCACGTTGGCCTGGGCGATCTCGGCGAAGTCGGCGCGGCGCTCGTAGCTGTGCAGCATGCCCTGGTCGCCGATGGCGCGCAGCAGGAAGGTGCTGAGCGAGCCGGAGCCGACGCCGGCTTCCACGACGCGGGCGCCGGGGAAGATGTCGGCGAAGGCGAGGATCTGTCCCGCGTCCTTCGGGTAGACGACGGCTGCCCCTCGGGGCATGGACAGGACGTAGTCGGGGAGCAGGGGGCGCAGCGCGAGGTAGGCGACGTTCCCGGTGGTGCGGACAACGCTGCCCTCGGGTGCGCCGATCAGTTCGTCGTGCGGGAAGGAGCCCTTGTGGGTGTGGAAGTTCTTTCCCGCTTCGAGTGTGAACGTGTAGTGGCGGCCCTTGGGGTCGGTCAGCTGTACCTGGTCCCCGACCTTGAAGGGCCCGCGACGGCGGGCGGCACCGGTCGGTTCGGACATGTGACCAGCCTACCGGCACCTGAGGGGGGTGCCGACCACTAGGTGGTGGGGCGGGCCATGGCCTTGACGAAGGCGCGTTCGACGTCGGCGGCGGAGAGGACGCCGTAGATCTCGCCGGTTTCCTCGACGACGAGGTATTCGGTGGCGGGGGTGGCCCGCAGGGCGTCGAGGAGGTCTTCTCCGGCGAGTTCGGCGGAGACGCGCATGCCGTCGGTGAGTTCCTGGGCGAGGCCGCTGACGGGGACCCAGGGGCGGCGGTGTTCGGGTACGCCGACGATGGCGGCCTCGCGGACGAGGGAGAGGGGCCGGCCGTGGGCGTCGACGACGACGAGGGCGCGGGCGCCGACGGCGTTGGCACGGCGCAGCGCCTCGGAGAGGGGGGTGTCGGTCTCGACGGGGACGGCGCGGCGGGTGAGGGTGCGGGCGCGCAGTTCGGGGAGGTGTTCGCGCAGGCGGGCCATGCGCAGGCTGTTTCCGGCGCCGGTCCAGATGATCGCGGCGAGGATGGCGGCGAGCAGGGCGTCGGTGACGGTGTCCATGCCGACGTTGTCCTCGGCGGTGGAGCCGAGGGCGCCGGACTGGGTGAGCAGGGGCAGCCCGATGAGGACGGCGATGGCGAGGACGCGGCCTACCCAGGCGGCGGCGATGGTGCCGCTCATGGGGCGGCCGGTGATCTTCCAGACGACGGCGCGGAGCATGCGGCCGCCGTCGAGGGGGAGGCCGGGGAGCAGGTTGAAGGCGGCGACGATCAGGTTGGAGACCATGAGGCCGGCGAGGAGGACGCCGGGGACGGTGCCGGGTTCGACGGGCTGGAGGGCGAGGTAGAAGATCCCGGCCAGGGCGAGGGAGAGCAGTGGGCCGACGAAGGCGAGGACGAATTCGCGGCCGGGGGTCTCGGCCTCCTTCTCGATCTCGGAGGCGCCGCCGAAGAACTGGAGCTGGATGCGGCGTACCGGGAGTTTGAAGCGGAGGGCGGCGACGGTGTGGGCCAGTTCGTGGACGAGCACGGAGGCGTAGAAGGCGACGGCGAAGAAGAGGGAGACGAGGTAGCGGGCGGCGCCGAGTTCGGGGAGCACGCGGTCGAGCTGTCCGCCGAACACCCAGGTGATCAGGGCTGCGACGAGGAACCAGCTGGGGGCGACGTAGACGGGGACGCCGAAGGGCCGCCCCATGAGGATGCCGCCTCCGGGGTCTTTGGGGCGCTGTGGGGGGCGTCCTCGGCTGGCGGTGCCGGAGTGCGCGCTGGCGCGGCTGGGCGTGTCGCTGTGCGGGTTCCGGGGGGTGGGGTGGGTGTCCGCGGGGGGTGCCTGGTCGTGGTCGACGTGGGGCTGGGGGGTGGTTGGGCCGTCGGAGTGAGGGGGCGTCGGCCGCGTGGCGTCCGCCGGGGTGTCGGGGGCGCTGCTCGCAGGGGGCTGCGGGGTGCCGCGGTGGTCCGTGGCGGCGGGCTGGGTGGGGGCCGGTGTCGTGGCTTCGCCGCCGGGTGGGGCGGGTCGGCGGCCCGGCGGGGTGGGGTGCTCGTCGCCGGGCGTGCCTGTGGGTGCGGTGGGCGCGTCGGGGGACGGCGTGTGCTCGTCATCGGGCCCCGGGGTGGCCGGGGTGGGTGCCGCGGTGTCGGTGGGGGGCTGTGCGGGACTGGGTGATTCTTCGTGGCGCGTGTCGTGGGGCGCCCCGTTGTTGCCGGGGCGCGGCTGCGCGCTCCCGCCGCTCTCGTCCACGCTGTCCCCTCGATCGATGCGTCTCCCCGGCCCCGGTCGTGCCGGGTGGGAGGGTCCGGTGTCGATGGTATGCGGCCGTCGCGCCCTGTTCCGCCCCGGCACCCCTCTGTTCTGCCCGTGGCCGGGTCTTTCCCGGCTGGCCTGTGGGTGCTTGGGCCGGGCCGTGGCTGGGTCACTGTCAGTGGTGGGCCGTATGGTCTGTGGTCATGGAATCCAGCACCGACGGCGTCGCCGTGCCGTCCGCCGTGGCCGCCGCGCCCCCGGTTTCGCTGTCGCCGTCGCGCGCCGGCGATTTCATGCAGTGCCCGCTGCTGTACCGGTTCCGGGTGATCGACAAGCTGCCCGAGAAGCCGAGTGAGGCGGCCACGAGGGGCACGCTGGTGCACGCGGTGCTCGAGCGGTTGTTCGACGTGCCTGCCGCCGAGCGGACCGCGCCGCGCGCCAAGGCGCTGCTGCCCGGCCAGTGGGACCGGCTGCGGGAGAGCAGACCGGAGGTCGTGGAGCTGTTCGCGGACGATCCGGAGGGTGAGCGGCTGGCGCGCTGGCTGGGTGAGGCGGAGCGGCTGATCGAGCGCTGGTTCACGCTGGAGGATCCGACGCGTCTGGAGCCCGCCGAGCGGGAGCTGTTCGTGGAGGCGGAGCTGGAGTCGGGGCTGAGGCTGCGCGGGATCATCGACCGCGTCGACGTGGCGCCGACGGGTGAGGTGCGGATCGTCGACTACAAGACGGGCAAGGCGCCCAGGCCCGAGTACGCCGAGGGCGCGCTGTTCCAGATGAAGTTCTACGCCCTGGTGGTGTGGCGGCTGAAGAAGACCGTCCCGCGGCGGCTTCAGCTGGTGTATCTGGGCAGTGGGGACGTGCTGACGTATGACCCGGTCCTTGCCGACCTGGAGCGTGTGGAGCGCAAGCTGCTCGCGCTGTGGGAGGCGATCCGGGTGGCGACGGAGACGGGCGACTGGCGACCGCGTCGAAGCAAGTTGTGCGGCTGGTGCGACCACCAGGCGGTGTGCCCGGAGTTCGGTGGCACTCCCCCGCCGTATCCGCTGCCGGTCCGCCCGGCCGCCGGTGTCCCGGCGGCGGCGCAGTCGCTGCCGGCTCAACGGGGGGACGCAGCTGCGGGCCCGGAGGTGTCCGCGTCGGTCAGGGTGCCCGAATCGGACGGTGGCGTGCAGGGCAGAATGGGGCCGGACTAGCGAAGGAGACTTACGTGGCCATCCGCGTCCTACTGGTCGACGACCAGCCGCTGCTGCGTACGGGCTTTCGGATGATTCTGGAGGCCGAGCAGGATCTCGCGGTCGTCGGCGAGGCCGGAGACGGTCTGCAGGCGCTCGACCAGGTGCGTGCCCTGCAGCCCGATGTGGTTCTGATGGACATCCGCATGCCCCGGATGGACGGGGTGGAGGCGACCCGGCAGATCACCGGGCCGGGGCGGGACGGCCCGGCGAAGGTACTGGTTCTGACGACCTTCGATCTGGACGAGTACGTGGTGGAGGCGTTGCGTGCCGGTGCGAGCGGGTTCCTGCTCAAGGACGCGCCCGCCAACGAGTTGGTGCAGGCGATCCGGGTGGTCGCGGCGGGCGAGGCGATGCTCGCGCCGAGCATCACCAGGCGGCTGCTCGACAAGTACGCCACCCATCTGCCGTCCGGGGACGAGCCGGTTCCGGACACCCTGCACACCCTCACCGAGCGTGAGGTGGAGGTGCTGAAGCTGGTGGCGCGCGGACTGTCCAACGCGGAGATCGCCGCCGATCTGTTCGTCAGTGAGACCACGGTCAAGACGCACGTCGGACATGTCCTGACGAAGCTGGGGCTGCGGGACCGGGTGCAGGCGGCGGTGTACGCGTACGAGAGCGGGCTGGTGCGTCCCGGCGCACAGTAGGCGGGGAGTCCGTCACGTCGGGGGCGCCCCTTGCGCAGGGGCGCCCTTCGTGCGTGTGGGGCCCGGTTCAGCCCTTGCTGATCTCCCAGAACCGGAACACCGTGGAGGCGTCGAGGCAGTACTCGAGTCCGTAGACGTCGTCCCGTGTGACGGCGTACTGCTTGGCCTGCCAGACGGGGATGACCGGGAGGTCCTCGGCGACGATGTGCTGAAGCGTGCGGTATTCGTCGTCGGTGGCGGAGCGGTCGCTCTGGGCGGCCGTCTTGGGGATCAGTTCGCCCGTGATGGTGCTGTTGACGTAGCGGTTGTTCAGTACGTTGCCCTTGCCGAAGAACGGCGCGGTGAAGTTGTCGGGGTCGGGGTAGTCGGGCACCCAGCCCTTGACGTAGACCCCGTACTTGCCTGCCGCGATGTCCTTCTCGTACTGGTCGAAGGGGACGGACTTGACGCTCGCGTCGAACAGTCCGCTGTCGTTCAGCTGCCGGGCGATGGTCTTCAGTTCCTCGTCGGTGGCGGGCCCGTAGCGCGAGGGCGTCGACCAGAGGGTGAGCGTGACCTTGCCGGTGATGCCCTCGGCGCGCAGCGCGGCGGCCGCCTTGGTCCTGGAGGGGCGGGCGCCGTAGGTGTCGAAGAAGGAGGTGTCGTGGCCGGTGATGCCGGCCGGGATGATCGAGTACAGGGGCGTGGCGGTGTCGTTGTAGACCTTGTTGACGAGGGCGTCGCGGTCGAGGAGGTAGGCGATGGCCTTGCGGACGCCGAGCTTGCCGGCGACCGGGTCGTCCATGTTGAAGACGAGGTGCTGGACTTCCGCGCTGGAGCCCTCGACGACCTCGATGCCCTTGCCGGTGGAGGTGTCCTTGTCGATGCCGGCGATGTCGGCGGCGGCCAGGCCCCGGTAGGCGAGGTCGGTCTTCCCCTCCAGGAGGGCTTTCTTCAGGGCGGACTGGTCGCCGTGGAAGAGCTTCAGGGTGATGCCCGAGTTGCGCACCTTGGCGGTGCCCTGGTACTGCGGGTTGACGGAGAAGACGGCCTTGTCCTTGCCGAAGGAGTCCAGCTTGTAGGGGCCGGAGCCGACCGCCTCGCCGTCCGTGCGGAGTTTGTCGGCGGGGTAGGCGTTGTGGTCGACGATGGAGCCGGCGCCGGAGGCTATCTTGCTGGGGAAGGTGGCGTCGGCGTACTTCAGTTTGAAGACGACGGTCTTGGCGTCCGGTGTCTCGACCGAGCCGAGCATGGGGAACATGATGGCGGGGCCGGCCGAGTCGTTGATCTTCAGCATCCGGTCGAAGGAGAACTTGACGTCCTTCGAGGTGAGCGGGTCACCGTTGCTGAACTTCAGGCCGTCCCTGAGGGTGCAGGAGTAGACCTTGGTCTGCGTGTCCGTGAACGTGCACTCCCTGGCGGCTTCCGGCTCCGGTTCCGTGCCGCCCTTGGGGAAGCTCAGCAGGGACTGGAAGACGTTGTTGAACAGCAGCCAGGACCCCGGGTCGTAGCCGGATGCCGGGTCGGTGGCCAGGACGTCGTCGGACATTCCCACCACCACGGAGGAGCCGGTGCCCGAGGAGTCGTCGGTCGAGGTGCCGCATCCGGTGAGCAGGCCGGCGGCCAGCCCCGTCGCTATGGACAGAACCGGCCACTGGGTGCGCATGTTCACGTGCATGTGCCTTGTCTACGGTTGTCGTTCGCCCCGGACTCCGCGCGTTCCGGGTCGTGCGGGAGTTCCCGGATCGTACCGCGAACGCGGCAAGCCCCCGGGGCGTATGCCCGGGGGCCTGAAGAACCGCTGGTCACACGGCCGGTGTGAAACCGGCCGGCTGACCGGTCAGCCGCCGACGCCGCGGCCGAGCTCCCACAGCTGCAGCGTGGAGGAGGAGTTCATCGCGTACTCGCTGCCGGTGATGTCGTCGCGGGTGGCGACGTACTGCTTGCCCTGCCACAGCGGCAGGATCGGCACGTCGTCGGCGACGATGTCCTGCATCTCGGCGAGGCTCTTCGACGCGCTGAGACGGTCGGCCTCGCGGCGGGACTGCGGGATCAGCGTGTTGATGATCTCGGGGTTGGTGTACGGGGATCCGAGGGTGTTGTCCTTGTCGAGGAACGGCGCGAGGTAGTTGTCGGCGTCCGGGAAGTCCGGGAACCAGCCCATGCCGTAGACGTCGTACTCGCCCTTCTTCTCGGCCGGGCGGAACTTCTCCCAGGGGGTGCCCTGGACGGTGACGTCGAACAGACCGCTGGCGTTGAGCTGCTGCTTGAGCACCTCGAACTCCTTGGCGGTCGCCGGGCCGTAGTGGTCGGTCGTGTAGTGCAGCGTCAGCTTCACCGGGGTGGTGACGCCCGCCCGGGACAGCAGGCTGCGGGCCTTGTCCACGCTGGGGTTGCCGTACTTGTTGAAGAACGAGTTGGAGTGGCCGGTGATGGTGGCGGGGACGAGCGAGAACAGGGGCTCGGCCTCGGTGCCGTACACCTTGGAGACCAGTTCGCCGCGGTTGATGACCTGTGCCATGGCCTGGCGGACGGCCTTGTTCTTCACGGTGGGGGCGTCGGTGTTGAAGGCCAGGTAGCGGATCTCGAGGCCCGGCATCTCCACGAGGTTGACCTTGCCGCTGGTGTCGTTCTGGAGCTTGCGGATCTGGTCCGGGGCCATCGTGCGGGTCATGACGTCGATGTCGCCCTTGTCGAGGGCGGAGCCCATCGCGGTGGCGTCGGCGAACGACTCGAGGACGACCTTGTCGTTCTTCGGCGTCAACAGGCCCTTGTAGTTGGGGTTCTTGGTGAAGGTCGCCTTGACCAGCTCGTTGTTCTTGACCTCGGCCTGCATCGTGTACGGCCCGGAGCCGTCGATGTCGAAGCCGTCGCGGAGCTTGTTCTTCTCGTAGTCCTTGGGGTCGATGATGCCGGCGACCGGCGTCGACAGCTTGAACGGGAAGGTGGCGTCCGCGGTCTTGAGGTGGAAGATGACTTCGTTGTCACCCTGCGTCTCGACGGTGTCGATGGTGGACAGCAGGGCGAAGACTCCACTGTCGGCCTTGATGGCGCGGGCGCGGTCGATGGAGTACTTCACGTCGGCCGCGGTCACCGGGTCGCCGTTGGCGAACTTCAGGTCCTTGCGCAGCTTGCAGGCGTAGCGCTCGTTGCCGGTGTCGGTGAAGCCGCAGCTCTCGGCGGCCTCGGGCTGCGGCTCGCCGTCGCCGCGGGGCTGCGCCATCAGCGTCTGCACGGTCTGCCGCAGGATGTTCCAGGTGCCGACGTCGTAGGCGTAGGCGGGGTCCACGGGCGCGGGGGCGTCGCTGGAGGCGGTGAACCGGTCGGTGGTGCCGACGACGATGGCGTCACCGCTCTTGCCCCCACTGCTGGACCCGCCGCAGGCAGCGAGGACGGGGGTGAGCAGACCGGCGACGGCCGGCAGCACCAAAGTCTTGCGGTTCATGCTCGAGTTTCTCCAGAGCTGTTGGGTCCGTGTATCCGGCATGCATGGGTGGTGCGGCGGATCACGGGGAAGTGGTGATGTTCTCGCGCTGAGATTAGTCCGCACCCGCACGACGGCTGACAGCCACCGGAGTTGAGTTCCCATCACGCTGTGAAACCGGCTGTGAACGGACCGGAAGACCGGCCGGGGGAAGGATTCGTGCAGCGTTTCACCAATCGGGACACAAGGGCGCGTCGGAGCCGCCCGAATGGGGTGGATCAGCACACGCCGGGCCCGCTGTCGACCCCTGTGCGCGTGGGGAACGTCACATACTGAACGGGTGCTCTCTCCCCGCGAATTCGCTCGGTTGAGCCGGTATTAATTCATTCGGTTGGACAGCCTGAAGTAATCCGTCCATTCGCTCTGCACGCTGAGTGAAGGATCAGCGCATGTGCGTCATCAAACGCGCGTCATCAAACCCTGCAGAAATGGCAGGTCGACCTCTTCGAGCGAGGTGACGACGGTGCGGCGGGCGGCCGGTTCGATGGGGGTGATCGAGGGCACGGCCACCACGCGGCAGCCCGCGGCCTCGGCGGCCGTGACTCCGGTCAGGGTGTCCTCGACGACCGCGCACCGTGTGGGGTCCGCACCGAGCCCGGCGGCGGCCCGCAGATACGGGTCGGGGAACGGCTTGGTGCGCTCCACCTCGTCGCCGGCGACGGTCAGGGCGAAGTACTGCGGGCCGACGGAGGCCAGGACGCGGTCGATGATGCGCCGGTGGGAGGCGGAGACCAGGGCGGTGGGGATGTCGTGCGCGGCGAGTTCGGCCAGCAGTCGTGCCGCGCCCGGCATCAGGGGCAGTCTGTGGTCGATACGGTTCTCGAACCCGTCGTTGAGCAGGACGCTGAGCTCGTCGAGGGTGATGTCGGCGCCGGTGGCCTCGATCAGGAATCCCGCGCTGCGCGTCATGGGACCGCCGACCACGACATGGCGCCAGGAGTCGTCGAGCGTGTGGCCGAGGCCGGCGAAGACCTCGACTTCGACGTCCCACCAGAATCCCTCGGTGTCCACGAGAGTGCCGTCCATGTCGAGGAGCACGGCCTGCAGGGCGGAGCCTTCGGCCGTACGGGTTCCGAGTGCGGGAACCGTGGTGGTCATCCGGCATACCTCCTTCAAGGGACGACCAGGCCGGTTCCCAGGGAGGGAACCGGCCTGCGGTGGATCGACCAGTGTACGACGCGGGTGGGAAAAGTGCCTCCCGGAGCGGGGGCGCCACGCCGTGCGGGGCGTGCGAGGACCTGCGAAGACCGCCGGGTGGCGGCCTCCGGCCACCAGGGCACCCGGGGCGCTCGGCCGCCCCGGAAGAGGCGTAGGCGGGGCTCGCCGGGGCACCCGTTCCGCGCCGAAGGCGTGCCGACGGGGGCCTACCGGGGCACGCCCCGCCCGCTGTGGAAGACGCGCCTCGGCAGGCCGCCGGGGCCCCGGACGGACGCTACCGCGCGTTGAAGTACTTGGCCTCGGGGTGGTGGATCACGATCGCGTCCGTGGACTGCTCCGGGTGCAGCTGGAACTCCTCGGAGAGGTGGACGCCGATCCGCTCCGGCTCCAGGAGCTGGGCGATCTTCCCGCGGTCCTCCAGGTCGGGGCAGGCGCCGTAGCCGAGGGAGAAGCGGGCTCCGCGGTACTTCAGGGCGAACATGTCCTCGATGTCGGCGGGGTCCTCGCCCGCGAAGCCCAGCTCGGCGCGCACACGCGCGTGCCAGTACTCGGCGAGCGCCTCCGCCAACTGCACGGACAGACCGTGCAGTTCCAGGTAGTCGCGGTAGGAGTTCGACTCGAACAGCCGCGCGGTCTCCTCACCGATCCTCGAGCCCACGGTGACGACCTGGAAGCCGACGACGTCCCTCTCCCCCGACTCCTCCGGACGGAAGAAGTCGGCCAGGCACAGCCGGCGGCCTCGGC
This sequence comes from Streptomyces sp. Ru72, assembly GCF_002920635.1. Classification (GTDB taxonomy): domain Bacteria; phylum Actinomycetota; class Actinomycetes; order Streptomycetales; family Streptomycetaceae; genus Streptomyces. Next base: position 44,221 of record NZ_PQSR01000016.1, read on the forward strand.
GCTGGCGCGGGAAGGTGAACCGGGTGCGCTCGTTGCCCTCCTCGTCCAGGATGATCAGGTCGTCGTCCTTGGACGCGCAGGGGAAGTAGCCGTAGACGACGGCCGCTTCGAGGAGGTTGTCGGTCTGCAGCCGGTCCAGCAGGCCGCGCAGTCGGGGCCTGCCCTCGGTCTCGACCAGCTCCTCGTACGTCGGCCCCTCGCCGGTGCGGGCCTGCTTCAGGCCCCACTGGCCCTTGAACAGCGCACCCTCGTCCAGCCAGCTCGCGTACTCCTTGAGCGGGATGCCCTTGACGATGCGGGTGCCCCAGAACGGCGGGGTGGGCACGGGGTTGTCGGTGGCGACGTCGGAGCGGACGTGCCCTTCCTCGGGCCGCTCCTCGATCTCCACGGTGGCCGCGCGCACCCGGCGCTGCCGCAGCTCCGGCAGCTTCGCCCCGGGCACGCCGCGCTTGACCCCGATCAGGGCGTCCATCAGCCGCAGGCCCTCGAACGCGTCCCGGGCGTAGCGGACCTCGCCCTCGTACAGCTCGTGCAGGTCCTGCTCCACGTAGGCCCGGGTGAGTGCGGCGCCGCCCAGGATGACCGGGTAGGTGGCGGCCAGCCCGCGCTGGTTGAGCTCCTCCAGGTTCTCCTTCATGATCACCGTGGACTTGACCAGGAGCCCGGACATGCCGATGACGTCGGCCTTGTGCTCCTCGGCGGCCTCCAGGATCGCGGAGACGGGCTGCTTGATGCCGAGGTTGACGACGTTGTAGCCGTTGTTGGACAGGATGATGTCGACGAGGTTCTTGCCGATGTCGTGCACGTCGCCGCGCACGGTGGCGAGCACGATGGTGCCCTTGCCGGCCTCGTCGGTCTTCTCCATGTGCGGCTCGAGGTAGGCGACCGCGGACTTCATCACCTCTGCGGACTGCAGTACGAACGGCAGCTGCATCTGGCCGGAGCCGAACAGCTCGCCGACGACCTTCATGCCGTCCAGCAGGGTCTCGTTGACGATGTCGAGGGCCGGGCGCTCCTGAAGGGCCTCGTCGAGGTCGGCTTCCAGGCCGTTGCGCTCGCCGTCGATGATCCTCCGCTTCAGGCGCTCATCGAGCGGCAGCGCGGCCAGTTCCTCGGCCTTGCCCGCCTTCAGGGACTTGGCGGTGGCGCCCTCGAACAGCGCCATCAGCTTCTGCAGCGGGTCGTAGTCCTCGCGGCGGCGGTCGTGGATCAGGTCCAGGGCCGTGGTCACCTCTTCCTCGCTGAACCGGGCGATCGGCAGGATCTTCGAGGCGTGCACGATCGCCGAGTCCAGCCCGGCCTTGACGCACTCGTCGAGGAAGACGGAGTTGAGCAGGATGCGGGCGGCCGGGTTGAGGCCGAAGGAGATGTTCGACAGGCCCAGCGTGGTCTGCACCTGGGGGTGGCGCTTCTTCAGCTCGCGGATGGCCTCGATGGTGGCGAGGCCGTCCTTGCGGGACTCCTCCTGGCCGGTGCAGATGGTGAAGGTCAGGCAGTCGATGAGGATGTCCTCCTCACGGATGCCCCAGTTCCCCGTCAGGTCGGCGATGAGCCGCTCGGCGATCTCCACCTTCTTCTCGGCGGTCCGGGCCTGGCCCTCCTCGTCGATGGTCAGCGCGATCAGCGCCGCCCCGTGCTCCCTGGCGAGCTGCGTGACCTTCACGAAGCGGGACTCGGGGCCGTCGCCGTCCTCGTAGTTCACCGAGTTGATGACGGCACGGCCGCCGAGCTTCTCCAACCCGGCCCGCAGGACGTCGACCTCGGTGGAGTCCAGGACGATCGGCAGGGTGGAGGCGGTGGCGAAACGGCCGGCCAGCTCCTCCATGTCGGCGACTCCGTCGCGGCCCACGTAGTCGACGCACAGGTCGAGCATGTGGGCGCCCTCGCGGATCTGCTCCCGGGCCATCTCCACACAGTCGTCCCAGCGGCCCTCCAGCATGGCCTCCCGGAACTTCTTCGACCCGTTGGCGTTCGTGCGCTCGCCGATCGCCAGGTAGGACGTGTCCTGGCGGAACGGCACCGACTGGTACAGCGATGCCGCACCGGGCTCCGGCTGCGGGCGCCGCTCGGGCGGGGTGAGGTCACGGACCCGCTCCACGACCTGGCGCAGGTGCTCCGGTGTCGTACCGCAGCAGCCGCCGATCAGGGACAGGCCGTACTCGGTGACGAACGTCTCCTGGGCGTCGGCCAGCTGGGTGGCGGTCAGCGGGTAGTGCGCGCCGTCCTTGGTCAGCTCGGGCAGGCCGGCGTTCGGCATGCACGACAGCGGGATACGGGAGTGGCGGGCGAGGTAGCGCAGGTGCTCGCTCATCTCGGCCGGGCCGGTGGCGCAGTTCAGGCCGATCATGTCGATGCCGAGCGGCTCCAGCGCGGTCAGCGCGGCGCCGATCTCCGAGCCGAGCAGCATGGTGCCGGTGGTCTCGACGGTGACCGACACGATCAGCGGGACCTCGTAGCCGGCCGTCTCCATCGCACGGCGGGCGGCGATGACGGAGGCCTTGGTCTGCAGCAGGTCCTGGGTGGTCTCCACCAGCAGGGCGTCGGCGCCGCCGGCGAGCAGGCCCTCGGCGTTGCGCTGGTAGGCGTCGCGGATGCCGGTGAAGGTGGTGTGGCCGAGGGTGGGCAGCTTGGTCCCGGGGCCGATGGAGCCCAGCACCCAGCGCCGGCGCCCGTCGCGCGCGGTGAACTCGTCGGCCGTCTCCCGGGCGATGCGGGCGCCTGCCTCGGACAGTTCGGCGACCCGCTCGGCGATGTCGTACTCGCCGAGGGCGGTGAGGTTGGCGCCGAAGGTGTTGGTCTCGACGCAGTCGACACCCGCGTCGAAGTAGGCGGCGTGCACCGTGCGGACGATGTCCGGACGGGTGACGTTGAGGATCTCGTTGCAGCCCTCGAGGCCCTGGAAGTCCTCCAGCGTCGGGTCCTGGGCCTGGAGCATCGTGCCCATGGCGCCGTCGGCCACCACGACGCGGGTGGCGAGGGCTTCCCGGAGGGCTTCGATTCGGATCCGGCTGTCGGTGGAGGCGGACGAAAGGGACGGGTTCGGCAACGAGGCCATGGAAGATGCTCCCTGGAGTGCGACGGCTGTCGGCTTTGCGTCTCCCCTGGACCTTCCCACGGAAGACGCACGCCGTCAGGGTAGCCCGGAGCGCGCCGTACGGTCAGGGGCGTCCACGGGGCGGGACGGGCGGGGCCCCGGACGACCCACGCGAGGATCTCCGCCGAACGGATGGCGACCACCCATTAGCGGGAGGTCGGCAACGACCGGTAGTGTTCGGCATTGCCGAACGGCGGTAGCCAACTCAGCCGACGGCCGAAGTGGACGGAGGGCAGGACGGCGATGGCACGGAACATCCAGTCGCTCGAACGGGCGGCCGCGATGCTGCGGCTGCTCGCGGGCGGCGAGCGACGGCTCGGCCTGTCGGACATCGCCTCGTCCCTGGGCCTCGCCAAGGGCACGGCCCACGGCATACTCCGCACACTCCAGCAGGAGGGGTTCGTCGAGCAGGACACGGCCTCCGGCCGCTACCAGCTCGGGGCGGAGCTGCTGCGCCTGGGGACCACCTATCTGGACGTGCACGAGCTGCGGGCGCGCGCCCTGGTGTGGACCGACGACCTGGCCCGCTCCAGCGGGGAGAGCGTCTACCTCGGGGTCCTGCACCAGCAGGGCGTCCTGATCGTGCACCACGTGTTCCGGCCCGACGACAGCCGGCAGGTCCTGGAGATCGGCGCCATGCAGCCGCTGCACTCCACGGCCCTGGGCAAGGTGCTGTCGGCGTACGACCCGGTCGCGCACAGCGAGGCACTGGAGGCCGACCGCAAGGCGTTCACCGACAGGACCGTGTGCGACCTGGACGACTTCGAGCACGTCCTCGACCTCACCCGGGCGCGGGGGTACGCGGCCGACGTGGAGGAGACGTGGACCGGGGTGGCCTCGGTCGCGGCACCCATCCACGACCGGCGGCGGATGCCGGTGGGCGCCGTGGGCATCACCGGCGCCGTGGAGCGCGTGTGCCGGGACGGGGAACTGCGCCCTGAGCTGATCGCGGCGGTACGCGACTGCGCCCGGGCGGTCTCACGGGACCTGGGCGCCGGGCGCTTCTGAGCCCTGGCTGCCGGCACGTCCCGCGCTGCGGATAACCCGCACTCTTCAACACCGCACCGGGCCGGTACGGCATTGCCGTACCGGCCCCAAGGCTGCCCGCGTACGGGTGCGGCCACCACGAAACGTGCCTGTTCGCACGCGGTCCGCACCCGTCAAGAAGATCGCGGACGCATATCGATCAGTAACGATCCCGCTTCGTGCAACAGGACTCTTGACGACCCTGCGAACAGGAAGCAAGACTCCCGTCCGTCGGTCGGCATTGTCGAACACCTAACGGCAATACGCGCTAGAGTGTGACAACGCCAAGGGCCGGCATCGCTCTCACCCCCGAGGGCGCGGACCACCGGAGGGACCCGGGGTTCGCCTTCCCCTGGACGAAGGACAAAGGAGTCGCGGGTGTCCAGCTCCGACATCTTCATCGGCGAGACCATAGGTACCGCCCTGCTCATCCTCCTCGGCGGCGGAGTGTGCGCCGCCGTGACACTGAAGTTCTCCAAGGCCCGTAACGCCGGGTGGCTCGCCATCACGTTCGGGTGGGGTTTCGCCGTTCTGACGGCGGTCTACACCTCGGCACCGCTCTCCGGTGCCCACCTCAACCCGGCAGTGACCCTCGCACTCGCCATCAAGACCGGCGACTGGAGCAACCTCCCGGTCTACTGGGCCGGACAGCTGCTCGGTGCGATGATCGGTGCAACCCTGGTGTGGGTCGCCTACGCCGGCCAGTTCCAGGCCCACCTCACCGACAAGGAGATCGTGGGCGGGCCGGGCGCGCAGGCCACCACCGCCAAGGCGGTCGAGGCCCAGGAAAAGGGCGCCGGCCCCGTGCTCGGCATCTTCTCCACCGGCCCGGAGATCCGGCACACGGTGCAGAACCTCGCCACGGAGATCATCGGCACGATCGTGCTGGTGCTCGCGGTCCTCACGCAGGGCCTCAACGACAAGGGCAACGGTCTGGGCACCCTGGGCGCCCTGATCACCTCGCTGGTCGTGGTCTCGATCGGCCTCTCCCTGGGCGGACCGACGGGCTACGCGATCAACCCGGCCCGTGACCTCGGTCCGCGCATCGTGCACGCCCTTCTCCCCCTGCCCAACAAGGGCGGCTCCGACTGGGGCTACGCCTGGATCCCGGTCGTCGGCCCGCTGGTCGGCGCGGCGATCGCCGCAGGCATCTACAACGTCGCTTTTGCTTGAGATTGAGTGAGCCGTAGAAGGCTCCGCACGTGAGCACCGCGCCGTAAGGACAGCCCCTTTTTAACCATGGAACTCCAGGAGCACACCGTGACCGACGCACACACCGCCGGCCCCTTCATCGCCGCCATCGACCAGGGCACGACCTCTTCGCGCTGCATCATCTTCGACCGGGACGGCCGGATCGTCTCCGTCGACCAGAAGGAGCACGAGCAGATCTTCCCGAAGCCGGGCTGGGTGGAGCACAACGCCACCGAGATCTGGACGAACGTCCAGGACGTCGTGGCCGGAGCCGTCGAGAAGGCCGGCATCACCAGAGACGACATCAAGGCCATCGGCATCACCAACCAGCGCGAGACGACCGTGCTGTGGGACAAGAACACCGGTGAGCCCGTCCACAACGCCATCGTCTGGCAGGACACCCGCACCGACGCCCTGTGCAAGGAGCTCGGCCGCAACGTGGGCCAGGACCGCTTCCGCCGCGAGACCGGCCTGCCGCTGGCCTCGTACTTCGCGGGACCCAAGGCCCGCTGGCTGCTCGACAACGTCGAGGGCCTGCGCGAGCGCGCCGAGGCGGGCGACATCCTCTTCGGCACCATGGACACCTGGGTCATCTGGAACCTGACCGGCGGTGTCAACGGGGGCCACCACGTCACCGACGTGACCAACGCCTCCCGCACCCTGCTGATGAACCTGCACACGATGCAGTGGGACGACAAGATCGCCGAGTCCATCGGCGTCCCGCTCGCGATGCTGCCCGAGATCCGCTCCTCCGCCGAGGTCTACGGTGAGATCACCGGCGGCCGACTGGGCGAGCTGCTCGGCGGCATCCCGGTGGCCTCCGCGCTCGGCGACCAGCAGGCGGCCCTGTTCGGCCAGACCTGCTTCTCCGAGGGCGAGACCAAGTCCACCTACGGCACCGGCACGTTCATGGTGATGAACACCGGCGACAAGATCATCAACTCCTACTCGGGCCTGCTGACCACGGTCGGCTACCAGATCGGCGACAACAAGCCGGTCTACGCCCTGGAGGGCTCGATCGCCGTCACCGGCTCCCTGGTGCAGTGGATGCGCGACCAGATGGGCCTGATCAAGACCGCCGCCGAGATCGAGACCCTCGCGCTCTCGGTCGAGGACAACGGCGGCGCCTACTTCGTGCCGGCCTTCTCCGGTCTGTTCGCCCCGTACTGGCGCTCCGACGCCCGCGGTGTGATCGCCGGTCTGACCCGGTACGTCACCAAGGCGCACCTCGCTCGCGCCGTCCTGGAGGCCACCGCCTGGCAGACGCGGGAGATCGCCGACGCCATGACCAAGGACTCGGGTGTCGAGCTGGCGACCCTCAAGGTCGACGGCGGCATGACCTCCAACAACCTGCTGATGCAGACGCTCTCGGACGTCCTGGACGCACCGGTGGTGCGCCCGATGGTCGCCGAGACCACCTGCCTCGGCGCCGCCTACGCCGCCGGCCTGGCCGTCGGCTTCTGGACCAGCACCGACGACCTGCGCGCCAACTGGCGGCGGGCCGCCGAGTGGACGCCCCACATGGACGCGGAGACCCGCGACCGTGAGTACAAGAACTGGCTCAAGGCCGTCGAGCGGACCATGGGCTGGATCGAACACGAGGAGTAATTCGCGATGACCACCCTGCAGAGTGTTCCGGCTCTGGGGACCCACCCGGCCTACGGCGTAGGGCCGAGCCGTGCCGAGACCCGGGAGCAGTTGTCCAGGGCGACCTACGACCTCCTGGTGATCGGCGGCGGGATCCTGGGAATCTCCACGGCCTGGCATGCCGCGCAGTCGGGCCTCAGGGTGGCGCTGGTGGACGCCGGCGACTTCGCCGGCGCCACCTCCTCCGCTTCCTCCAAGCTGCTCCACGGCGGTCTGCGGTACCTGCAGACCGGCGCGGTGAAGCTGGTGGCGGAGAACCACTTCGAGCGCCGTGCGGTCTCCCGTCAGGTGGCCCCCCACCTGGCGAACCCGCTCACGTTCTACCTCCCCGTGTACAAGGGCGGGCCGCACGGCGCGGCGAAGCTCGGGGCGGGCGTCTTCGCCTACTCCGCGCTGTCGGCGTTCGGCGACGGCATAGGCCACCTGCTGTCGCCGGCCAAGGCGGCGCAGGACGTGCCGGAGCTGCGCACCGAGAACCTCAAGGCCGTGGCCGTCTACGGCGACGACCAGATGAACGACGCGCGTATGGCGCTGATGACGGTGCGCGCGGCCGTCGACGCGGGCGCCGTGGTCCTCAACCACGCCGAGGTCACCGGCCTGCGCTTCACCAAGGGCCGGGTGACCGGCGCCGAGCTGCGCGACCGCATCTCGGGCGACGAGTTCGGGGTGGACGCGCGGCTGGTGCTGAACGCGACCGGGCCGTGGGTCGACCACCTGCGCCGTATGGAGGACCCCAACGCGGCGCCGTCCATCCGGCTGTCCAAGGGCGTGCACCTGGTCCTCAAGCGCACCTCCCCCTGGAAGGCGGCGCTGGCGACCCCGATCGACAAGTACCGGATCACCTTCGCCCTCCCGTGGGAGGACATGCTGCTGCTCGGCACGACCGACGAGGAGTTCGAGGGCGACCCGGCCGAGGTGGCGGTCAACGAGAAGGACATCGCCCAGATCCTGGACGAGGCCGCCTTCTCCGTCCGCGACCAGCAGCTGCGGCGGGAACTGATCACCTACTCGTTCGCCGGCCTCAGGGTGCTGCCGGGCGGTCCCGGCGACACCGCCAAGGCCAAGCGGGAAACCGTGGTGACCGAGGGCAAGGGCGGCATGCTGTCCGTCGCGGGCGGCAAGTGGACGACCTTCCGGCACATCGGCCGTACGGTCATGCAGAAGCTGGAGTCGCTGCCGGGTCACCCGCTGGGCGACGACTTCGAGCCGATCTCGTCGCTGCCGAAGAAGCTGCCGCTGCCGGGCATCGCCAACCCGCGCGCGGTCGCGCACCGGCTCGTCGTGGACGGCCCGGCGCCCGGCCCGCGCATGGCGCCCGACACGGCCAAGCACCTGGCGACCCACTACGGTTCGCTGGCCTTCGACATCGCGCGGCTGGCCAACGACAATCCGGAGCTGGGCGAGCGCGTCCACCCGGACGCCCCGGAGATCTGGGCGCAGGTCGTCTACGCCCGGGACCACGAGTGGGCCGAGACGGTGGACGACGTGCTGCGCCGCCGCACCACTCTGACGATCCGCGGCCTGGCCACGGACGAGGTGCGCGGCAAGGTGCAGGACCTCCTCGACAAGAAGTAGGGCGAGGTCAGGTCCCACGGGGTCCGACGGGGTCCCACCGGGTCCCACACAGCAGGGGCGGCTTCCCGCACGGAGCCGCCCCTTTCGTGTGCCTGTTGCAGTGCGCGACTCCTGTGCGCGACCCCGGGCTGCGTACGGTGTTCGTACACCCCTCCCACCGGAGCCGCCCCATGACGCAGGAGCTGTCCCCCATCGCCCGCATTCGCCGTACCGGGCTGCCGCCGTACGCGGTGGTCGTGGGCGACCCGGCGCGCGTGGCGACCGTCGCCGCGCTGCTGGAGGGGGCCGAGGAGGTCTCGTACCACCGCGAGTACCGGGTGTTCACCGGGAGTTGGAAAGGTCTGCCGGTGACGGTGGCCTCGCACGGGGTGGGCGCGCCCGGCGCGATCCTGCTGTTCCAGGAGCTGGCGGACGCGGGGATCCACACCATCCTGCGGTTCGGCACGGCGGGGGCGATGAGGCCGGGGATCGGCGACGGCGACCTGGTGATCGCGGAGGCGGCCGTGCGCGACGACGGCGTCACCCAGCAGCTGCTGCCCCCGGAGTACCCGGCGGTGGCCGCGCCCGAGGCGGTCCTCGCCCTCCAGCGCGCGGCGCGCGAGGCGGGGGTGCCGCATCACCGGGGGGTCGTCTGGACGCGGGCGGCGTTCCAACCGGGGCTGATCCCGCTCGACGTCTACGGCGGGGCGGGTCTGGTCGCGATCGAGATGGAGCTGTCCGCGCTGCTGGTGACCGCCTCGCTGCGCGGGCTGGTCGCGGGTGGGGTGCTCGTGGTGGACGGCGTCAACGCCGACGAACTCGTCGACGAGGCGTCCCCGTTCTCGGCGGGCGCCTACGACCCGCACCGTGAGGTCGTCGCCCGGGGCGTGGAGCGCGGCGCGGTGGTCTCGCTGGAGGCGCTGCGGCTGCTGGCGGAGGGGGAGGCGGGATGACCGAGCCCGTCGATCTGCTGGTGCACGGCGGTGACGTCCTGACGGTCGACGACGAGGGAACCGTGGTCCGGGAGGGCGCCGTCGCCGTCCGGGACGGGGTGATTGCCGCTGTCGGGCCGGCCGCGGAGCTGCGAAACCGGTACGCGCCGGACGAGCAGATCGACGCCGGAGGCTGTCTGGTCCTGCCCGGCCTGGTCAACGCCCACACGCACCTGGCGATGACGCTCCTGCGCGGCAGCGCCGACGACGTCACGCTGCAGGGCTTCCTGGAGCGCGTGCTGCGCCGCGAGGCCGAGCTGCTGTCGCCGGAGCACGTGGCGGCGGGGGTGCTGGTGGCCGTCGCCGAGAGCGTACGGGCCGGGGTGACCTCGGCGCTGGACATGTACTGGTTCCACGAGGCGGCCGAGCGAGTCGCGCTGGAGGCGGGCTGGCGGCTGCTGGCCGGGCCGACCTTCATCGACGTCCCGGACTCCCCCGACGGCAGGGCGTACGGGGAGCGCATGGAGTGGGCGCGCCGGGACCTGGCGGCGCGGGCCGGGGAGCGGCCGGGGTTCCGGCCGGTCGTGTTCGCGCACTCCGCCTACACCCTGAGCCCGGATCAGCTGACCGGGATCGCCGCGCTGGCGCGGGAGTTCGAAGCGCTGCTGCACCTGCACGCCGCGGAGAACGCGACGGAGGTCGCCACTGTGGAGGCTCGGTACGGCAGGCGGCCGGTGGAGCTGCTGGACTCGCTCGGAGTTCTCGGCCCCGATGTGCTGCTCGCGCACGCCGTCGATCTGACCGGCCCGGAGATCGCCGCGCTGGCCCGCACCGGGACGGCGGTCGCGCACTGTCCGGTGTCCAACCTCAAGCTGGGCTGCGGGATCGCGCCGGTGCCGCGGCTGCTGGACGCGGGGGTGACCGTCGGGCTCGGCACGGACGGGGCGGTCAGCTCGGGCACGCTGGACGTGTTCGACGCGATGCGGCAGGCGGCGCTGGTGCACAAGGCGTCCGGTGACCCCACCGTGGTGGGCGCCGAACAGGCGGTGCGGATGGCGACGGTCGAGGGCGCCCGCGCGCTGGGGCTCGGGGATCGGCTGGGCTCGCTGGAGGTGGGCAAGCGGGCCGACCTGATCGTGCTCGACCTCGGCCGGCCGCATCTGCGTCCCCGGCACGACGTGTGGTCGACGCTCGCGTACGCGGCGCACTCCGGGGACGTGCGGGACACGGTCGTCGACGGCCGGATCCTGATGCGGGAGCGGACGCTGAGGACCCTCGACGAGGCGGCGGCGCTGGAGGCGCTGGAGGCGGTGGGCCAGTGACCCGCGGCGAGCCCGAGAGCGGCCCCGCCGAGCCCACGGCGGGCGGCCCCCGGTGTGTGGCGAGGTGACATCGGAGATCCTGGTTCCGTTCAGCCCGTCGACCCCGATAATGGCGCCGAGACATCGGATGTCTGAGCATCTGGGAGGCACACCATGGCAGTCACCGACGAGGCGATCGAGAAGATCAAGGAAATGATCGTCTCCGGTGCGCTGCGCCCGGGCGACCGCCTGCCCAAGGAGAGCGAGCTGGCCGCGGAGCTGGGGCTGTCCCGCAACTCGCTGCGCGAGGCCGTGCGCGCCCTGTCGCTGATCCGCATCCTGGACGTGCGGCAGGGCGACGGCACCTATGTCACGAGCCTCGACCCCCAGCTGCTGCTGGAGGCGATGAGCTTCGTCGTGGACTTCCACCGCGACGACACCGTGCTGGAGTTCCTCGCGGTGCGCCGCATCCTGGAGCCGGCCGCGACGGCCATGGCTGCCTCCCGCATCAGCGAGCAGCAACTGGACGCACTGACCGCCCAGTTGGACAAGCTCGGCGCCGAACCGTCGGTGGAGCAGCTGGTCGCCTCCGATCTGGAGTTCCACCGGGGGATCGTGCAGAGCTCCGGCAACTCGGTGCTGTGCTCGCTGCTTGACGGCCTGTCCGGGCCCACGACGCGAGCCCGCATCTGGCGCGGCCTCACCCAGGAGGACGCGGTCGGCCGCACCCTGCGCGAGCACCGCGCGATCCTCGGCGCCCTGCGCGACCGTGACGCCGAGGCGGCCCGCTCCTGGGCGACCGTGCACATCGCGTCCGTCGAGCAGTGGCTGCGCTCGACCCTGTGAGGCCCATGGTGTGGGCCACCTGTGCGGCGTGCCGGGCCGGTAGGCGATCATGGGTGTTCGACGGCCCCGGACGGGGCAGTCATCCGTTCACTCCCCCGTGGCAGGGGACTGCGGGCGCCCCCGCCGCACGCCGTAAGGTTGGGGCGTACGTGAGGGCACGTCGGAAGGAGGCGCTGGGTGATCGAGCTCGAGGGGGTTCCCGAGCTGATCGACCCGGTCATGGTGGCCGCGTTCGAGGGCTGGAACGATGCCGGCGACGCCGCCTCCACCGCGGTCGCGCATCTGGACAGGGAATGGAAGGGCGAGGTCTTCGCGGCGCTGGACGCCGAGGACTACTACGACTTCCAGGTGAACCGCCCCACAGTGTTCATGGAGGCCGGGGTCCGCAAGATCACCTGGCCCACGACCCGGCTCTCGGTGGTCCGCGTCGGCGGTGAGAAGCCCCGCGACCTGGTGCTGGTCCGCGGCATCGAACCGTCGATGCGCTGGCGCTCGTTCTGCAACGAGCTGCTGGGCTTCGCCCACGAGCTGGGCGTGGAGCTGGTGGTGATCCTCGGCGCCCTGCTCGGCGACACCCCGCACACGCGTCCGGTCCCGATCAGCGGGACCACGTCCGACCCGGACCTGGCCCGCCGGATGGACCTGGAGGAGACCAAGTACGAGGGCCCCACGGGAATCGTGGGCGTCCTTCAGGAAGCGTGCACGCACGCGGGCGTGCCGGCCGTGTCGCTGTGGGCGGCGGTCCCGCACTACGTGTCGCAGCCGCCGAACCCCAAGGCCACGCTGGCGCTCCTGAACCGTCTGGAGGACCTCCTCGACCTGCGCATCCCGCTCGGCGAACTGCCGGAGGACGCGCGCGCCTGGCAGCTGGGCGTGGACCAGCTGGCCGCCGAGGACAGCGAGGTCGCCGAGTACGTGCAGACGCTGGAGGAGGCCCGGGACACCGCCGAGCTGCCGGAGGCGTCGGGTGAGGCGATCGCCCGCGAGTTCGAGCGGTATCTGCGGCGACGGGACGTCAGCCCGCCCGGCGGGCACGCCACGGCGGACGGCGGCGAGGGGGGCCCGTTCCTGCGGGACAACCCCGGCGGTCGTCCGCGGCCGCCGAAGCCGCCGCGGCCGGGCGGCGAGGACGAGGACTCGCCGGAGGACTGAGAGGGGCGGTGCGCGACTGCGCACCGCCCCTCTTCATACCGGCGGAAAGAGGCTCAGAGAGCCACGCCGAGCAGCGCGTCCACGGCCCGCGACACGACACCGGGCGCCCCGGTGTCCGTGCCGCCGCTCTCCTCCTGGAGTGCCACCCAGCGGTCGACCGCGGCGAGCGCGGAGGGTGCGTCGAGGTCGTTCGCGAGGGCGTCGCGGATCTCCTCGACGAGCGCGTCGGCGGAGGGGCCGTCGGGCCGGGAGACGGCGGCACGCCAGCGGTCGAGCCGCGCCACTGCGTCCTGGAGGACCTGGTCGGTCCACTCCCAGTCGGACCGGTAGTGGTGGGCGTGCAGCGCGAGCCGGATGGCAGCCGGGTCGACGCCGTCGCGGCGGAGCCGGGAGACGAAGACGAGGTTGCCCTTGGACTTGGACATCTTCTCGCCGTCCAGGGCCACCATGCCGGCGTGGACGTACGCCTTGGCCATGGGGAACTCGCCCGTCAGCACCTGGGCGTGCGAGGCGCCCATCTCGTGGTGCGGGAAGGCCAGGTCGGAGCCGCCGCCCTGGACGTCGAAGCCCATGCCCAGGTGGTCCAGGGCGATGGCCACGCACTCGATGTGCCAGCCGGGGCGGCCGCGGCCGAGCGAACCGCCGTCCCAGCTGGGCTCGCCGTCGCGGGCGGCCATCCACAGCATCGGGTCGAGCGGGCTCTTCTTGCCGGGCCGGTCGGGGTCGCCGCCGCGCTCCGCGGAGAGCAGGCGCATGGCGGCGGCGTCCAGGCGGGAGACCTTGCCGAAGTCGGGGTCGGACTCGACGGAGAAGTAGACGTCGCCTTCGAGTTCGTACGCGGCCCCGAGGTCCCGGAGGCGCTCGACCAGCGGGACGATGCCGGGTATCGCCTCCACGGCGCCCACGTAGTGCCGCGGTGGCAGCATCCTCAGGGCGGTCATGTCCTCGCGGAACAGCGTGGTCTCCCGCTCGGCGAGAGCCACCCAGTCGACGTTGTCGCGCTGGGCGCGCTCGAGGAGGGGGTCGTCGACGTCGGTGACGTTCTGCACGTAGTGGACCTGGCGCTTGGTGTCGAGCCACACGCGCTGAACGAGGTCGAACGCGTTGTAGGTCGCCGCGTGACCCATGTGGGTCGCGTCGTACGGGGTGATCCCGCAGACGTAGATACGGGCGACGGGACCGGGGTCGAGGGTGACGAGGCCGCCGGTCGCGGTGTCGTGGATCCTCAGGTCGCGGCCCTGACCAGGCAGGGCGGGGACCTCGGAAGCGGGCCAGGCATGCATGTCATGAGCGTAACCGGCGGGAAGTTCTGTCCACGAACCGGATCGGGCGCAAGGGCGGCGAATGACCGGGAAGACGCTCTTGCGGGAACCCGGCCGGTGTGCACGCCCACCCCGCGTGGCTGCGGGCAAGTCGCGCCGCGCTGCGGCACGGGTGGGCGCCGGGGCCCTGCTCGAAGTGCTCGGGGGAGGCGCCCGGGAGGCGTCCCGCCGGCGCCGGGAGGCGCGACCACCCCCCGGTCAGTCCCGGTGAGCGGTGCCACTCACACCGGCGGCCACGGAATCGCCGGCCACTGCCCGCTCGGCTCCGGATGCCGGCCCGACTCCAGCAGCGCCTCCACCCGGGCCCGCGTCGCCCGAAGCTCCGCGGGGGTGATCAGTGCGGCCAGGCGGGTGGCGAGGGCGCCCCCTTCCAGCAGGCCGTCCTTCAGGCCTTTCAGCACCTCCACCGCCTCCCCCGTCAGGGGCTCCCCCGCCCACCCCCACAGCAGCGTCCGCAGTTTGTCCTCGACGTTGAACGTGACCCCGTGGTCGATCCCGTACAGCCGCCCTTCGGCGGCCGGCAGCAGATGGCCACCCTTGCGGTCCGCGTTGTTGATGACCGCGTCCAGGACGGCGAGCCGCCGCAGCCGCTCGTCGTCGGCGTGCACGAGCAGCGCCGTCTCGCCGTCGCCGACCTCCGCGAGACCGATCGCCTTCCAGCCCGGCTCGGGCTCCTCGCCGTCCACCAGGGCGAGGAGCTCACCGTCGGGCACGACCTCCACCCACAGCTGGCACATGCCCTCGCCGTACGGGCCGTCGCGCAGCACGGTGGGCGGCACGAGCCCCCAGCCGGTCGCCTCGGAGACCTCGTAGGCGGCCACCTCGCGCTGGGCCAGCGTCCCGTCCGGGAAGTCCCACAGGGGCCGCTCCCCGGCGACGGGCTTGTAGACGCAGGTGGCTTCCCGGCCGTCGTAGGAGACCGTGCAGTACAGCGCCGCGTTGGACGCGTCGCGGATGCGGCCGCGCACGGTCAGCTCGCCCTCGGCGAGCAGTTCGGCCGTGGTCACGCTCCGCGGCGGTATCCGTTCTGGCGCGGACATACGTGTCCTTCCGGGTCGAGCGGGAGGCTGCACAGCGGGCACGGCGGCCGCCCGGCGTTGACGACGTCGAGTGCGCGCTTGGCGAAGGCTCTGGCCTGCGCGCCGGTGAGCCGGACCCGGAGCATCGGCGGACCGTTCTCCTCGTCCTGCAGCAGCCGCTCCTCGGCCTCGGCGAGGTCCTCCTCGGAGTCGGCCTCCAGCTCGACGAGGGCCTGGGCCTCGACGATCATGCGCTGCTCCTCGGCGTCCCAGGCGAGCGCCATGGTGCCGACGCGGAACTCCTCCTCGATGGGGGGTCTCCAGGGGGGCCGTGTCGGCGATCTCCGCGGGGGCCACGGCGGGGACGGCGGCGCTGCCGCCGCTGCGCCGCACGACCTCGTCCAGCAGTTCGTCCATGCGCTCGGCGAGCGCCGCGACCTGGGTCTTCTCCAGGGACACGCTGGTCACCCGGGGTCCGGCCGAGGCCTGCAGGAAGAAGGTACGGCGCCCGGGCAGCCCGACCGTACCGGCCACGAAGCGGTCCGGGGGGTCGTAGAGGAACACCTGACGGGACACGTCCTGTCTCCATTGGATCGGGGTCGGGACCGGCGGACCGCGCCGGTCCTGTGGGGTTGCTGACAACTACGCTGAACAACTACTGCGCTCGTTCGACCGCTTCACCCTACTGCGCTCGACGATCACGGTGCGCCCGCACCGCCTCCGACCGTGGCGTCCGGATCCGAGGCTTCCGGACGCGGCACGAGGGAGGAGAAATCGCCGGTGTCGCCGAGACGAACGAGAAATGGCCGCAGCCGGGTGTAACGGATCGCGGTGATGGAACACGGTTCCACGGAGATCCGCTGGAAGAGGTCGAGATGAAGTCCGAGTGCGTCCGCGACGAGAGACTTGATGACGTCGCCGTGCGAGCACATGAGGTAGACGGCGTCGGCGCCGTGGTCGCGCTCCACCCGCGCGTTCCACTCCCGTACGGCCTCCGCGGCCCGGGTCGCCATCGCCCGCATCGACTCGCCGCCGGGGAACGCGGCCGCCGACGGGTGCGCCTGGACGACCTCCATCAGCGGCTCGTCCTTCAGCTCGGCGAGCTTGCGCCCGGACCAGTCGCCGTAGTGGCACTCGCCGATCCGGTCGTCGGTGTGGACGCGCAGCCCGGGACGGGCGTCGAGGAGCGGCTGGACGGTCTCCTCGCAGCGCTGCAGGGGACTGGTGACGACTTCGGCGATGGGCAGCTCCGCGAGCCGCCCGGGCAGGGCCGCGGCCTGCGCGGTGCCGCGTTCGTCGAGGGCGACGCCGGGCGTCCAGCCGGCGAGCAGTCCCGCGGTGTTGGCGGTGGAGCGTCCGTGCCGGACGAGGAGCAACGTGGGCATGACGACCAGCCTAGGTCGTGTCGTCAAACCCCCGCCGATGCCCGGGTGCCGGAGAAGGGAGAGTGCGCTCCGTGATCGTCGACTGCGCCGTCTACCGCGACGGGCGCCGCAACGAGGGCGACGAGGGGCCGGAGGACCTCTCCACCGCGCTGGACCGGGCGCGCGCCTCGTCGGACACGTTCTTGTGGGTCGGCCTGTACGAGCCGACGGAGGACGAGTTCGATCTGGTCACCAAGGAGTTCGGGCTGCATCCGCTGGCCGTGGAGGACGCCCTGAAGGCGCACCAGCGGCCCAAGCTGGAGGTGTACGAGGACTCGCTGTTCATGGTGCTCAAGCCGGTGTCGTACGAGCCGGACAGCGACACCGTCACCACCGGCGAGCTGATGGTCTTCCTCGGCGACTCGTTCGTGGTGACCGTACGCCACGGCGTGGACATGCCGCTCGGGGACGTCCGCCGTCATCTGGAGCAGCAGCCCGAGATGCTGCGGCACGGGCCCACCGGGGTGCTGTATTCGATCACGGACTCGATCGTCGACCACTACCTGGAGGTGGCGACCGAGCTGGGCACCGATCTGGAGGAGCTGGAGGCGGAGGTCTTCTCGCCGTCCGTGGGGGGCTCTCGGCACACGGCCTCCCGGATCTACGCCTTCAAGCGGCAGGTCCTGGAGTTCCGGCGGGCGACGGTGCCGCTGGGGCCGCCGACGGCCCGGCTGGCGGGACAGGGCGCGTACGGTGCGGCGGTGCCGTTCGTGCAGGAGAAGTCGCGGCCCTTCTTCCGGGACGTCAACGACCATCTGACCCGGGTGAACGAGTCGGTGGAGGGCCTGGACCGGCTGGTGTCGGACATCCTGTCGGCGCATCTGGCCCAGACGAGCGTGCGACAGAACGACGACATGCGGAAGATCTCGGCGTGGGCCGCGATGGCCGCCGTTCCGACGATGATCGCGGGGATCTACGGCATGAACTTCGACCACATGCCGGAGCTGCACTGGGTGTGGTCCTACCCTGTGGTGATCGCGATCATGGCAGTGCTCGAGGTGCTGCTGTACCGGCTGTTCAAGCAGCGGGGCTGGTTGTAGCCGGACCGCCGAGCGCGTTGCGCCGCTCGGGAGTGCGCAGGGTCACCATGCGCCGGTGGCCGATGAGCCGCTCGTAGGCGTGGACGAGGTGGATGCCGGTGGTGAGCAGCGCCGACCTGGCTCTGGACCAGCCGAGGACGCGAGCCATGTGGGCCATGACCGCGAGACTGACGTCCCGGTGGACGCGGATCTCGGCCAGCGCGCACTCGCGCAGGGTGCGCCGGATGAACCGGCCGTGTCCGCCGGCGGCGAGTCGCAGCAGTTCCTCGTGCGTGTACGCGAGGTGGTCGTCCTCGTCGTCGGAGATCATGCAGACGGCCCGGCCGATGTCCGGGTGGTCCCCGAAGTGCTTGCGCAGCATCAGCATCTGCTCGGCGGCGCGCTGTTCGGTGACCCGGCTGTGCGCCAGGTAGACGATGATGTCCCGCACGGTGAGCGGCTGGTCCGCCTTGAGCTTCGCGTGCGCGAGACCGACGCCCCGGCGCTCCAGGAGCATCGTGTAGTCGGTCTCCGGGGGCACCGGTACGGGTTGCAGGCCGCGCTTCTTGAGCAGTGCGTGGAAGATGCGTCCGTGCTTGTCCTCGTCCGCGCCGTGGCGGGAGATCTTGGGGGCGAGCGCGCGTTCGCTCTCCGGCACCAGTTGGGCGATGCGCCCGTTCTCCCAGCCGCCCTGTGTCTCTCCGCTGGCCGCGATGGAGCAGAACAGCCGGAACGACTCGTCGTGGTCGAGGATCTCCTCGAACAGGCTCTTGGCCGACAGCATGGGCGCACCTCTCTGCAGGACCCGCGACGGTCGGGTCAAACCGAGTCAAATAGGGCCCTGAAGGTGCTGCAACAGCTGCATGGGGACTACTCGGCCGAAAGGAGGACGGTCGGGCCGGGGCGGGGCCGTAACCGTACGGGCGGCCGGGCGTTGTTCCCGGTGACGGCCGTGGCGGGGAAGACCCCCCGAGCCCCCACCACGGCCGCGGAGACCTCTTCGCCCGCTACGCGAGCCCGGCCAGCTCCAGGGCCTCCGTCCCGGCCCGCAGCCCTGCGATCCGCTCCTCGAGGGTGAAGCCCGCCGGTGCCAGGCTGAGCGTGGTCACGCCGGCCGCGGCGTAGGCCTTCATGCGGTCGGCGATCCGGTCGACGGAGCCGAGCAGGGTGGTCCGGTCGATCAGCTCGTGCGGGATCGCGGCCGCCGCGCCCTGCTTGTCGCCGGACAGGTACTTCTCCTGGACCTCGGCGGCGGCCTTCTCGTAGCCCATGCGCTGGGCGAGCTGGTTGTAGAAGTTCTGCTTGGGGCTGCCCATGCCGCCGACGTACAGGGCCGTGTAGGGGCGGAAGGTGTCGGCGAGCGCGGGCACGTCCTTGTCGTCACCGACGGCGAGCGGGACCGTGGGGCAGACGTCGAAGCCTTCGAGGCTCTTGCCGGCCTTCTCACGCCCGGCCCTCAGGTACTTGATCGCGGTGTCCTCGAGGTGGTCGGCGGAGGGGAAGATCAGCAGGGCGCCGTCGGCGATCTCGCCGGTCTGCTCCAGGTTCTTCGGGCCGATGGCGGCGATGTAGAGCGGGATGTGCTCGCGCTGCGGGTGCACGGTCAGCTTGATCGGCTTGCCGGGGCCGCCGGGCAGCGGCAGCGTCCAGTGCTCGCCCTCGTACGTCAGCCGCTCACGGGTCATCGCCTTCCGTACGATCTCCACGTACTCGCGGGTGCGGGCGAGCGGCTTGTCGAACTTGACGCCGTACCAGCCCTCGGAGACCTGCGGCCCCGACACGCCGAGGCCGAGACGGAAGCGGCCGCCGGACAGGGAGTCCAGGGTGGCGGCGGTCATCGCGGTCATCGCGGGCTGGCGCGCCGGGATCTGGAAGATGGCGGAGCCGACGTCGATGCGCTCGGTCTTGGCGGCGACCCAGGACAGCACGGTGGCCGCGTCCGAGCCGTAGGCCTCGGCGGCCCAGCACACCGCGTATCCGAGCCGGTCGGCCTCCTGGGCCACGGCGAGGTTGTCCGCGTCCATTCCGGCGCCCCAGTAGCCGAGGTTGATCCCGAGCTGCATGGCCCATTCCCCTTACCGATCAGTAACGTCCCTTGGTGCCCGACCTTAGCGTGGGGCGGGGCCCCCGGAAATCCCCTCACGGACGGGGGAGACGCGTTGTCCACAGGCCCCCCACGAGCCGAGTTCAGGCCGTAATCTCGGCGTTCATGGAGCAGAGGCATCTCGGCCGTACCGGCCTTCGTGTGTCGCGGATCGGGCTCGGCACCCTGACGTGGGGCCGCGACACGGACGAGCACGACGCCGCGGACCAGTTGAAGGTGTTCTGGGAAGCGGGCGGGACCCTCGTCGACACGGCCGACGTGTACGGGGACGGGGAGGCCGAGTATCTGCTCGGACGGCTCATGGACGGCCTCGTGCCCCGCCGGGACCTGGTGATCTCGACGAAGGCGGGCAGCGTCCCCGACCCGGACCGCCGCTTCGACTGCTCGCGCGGTCATCTCCTCGCCGCCCTGGACGCCTCGCTCGCCCGTCTGGGCACGGACTACGTCGACGTCTGGCACGTCCATGCCTTCGACCCGTACACCCCGCTGGAGGAGACCCTGCAGGCGCTCGACCTGGCGGTCGGCAGCGGCCGGGCGCGGTATGCGGGGGTCTCCAACTTCTGCGGCTGGCAGCTGGCGAAGGCGGCGACGTGGCAGCTCGCGGCGCCGGGCGTGAGGACCCGGATCGCCAGCACACAGATGGAGTACTCGCTGCTGCAGCGGGGAGTGGAGCGAGAGGTGCTGCCTGCGGCGCGGGACCTGGGGGTCGGGCTGCTGCCGTCGTCTCCGCTGGGCCGGGGTGTGCTGACCGGCAAGTACCGGCACTCGACACCGGCCGACTCGCGCGGGGCGTCGGAGCACATGGGACCGTTCGTCGCGCCCTACCTCGACGACACGGCGAGCAGCATCGTCGACGCCGTGCAGACGGCCGCCGACGGGCTCGCCGCGACGCCGTTGCAGGTGGCCCTGGCGTGGGTCCGGGACCGGCCCGGGGTGGTCGCGCCGATCGTCGGCGCGCGCAACGCGCAGCAGCTCACGGCGGCGTTGTCAGTGGAGACGCTTAGTCTTCCGGACGAGATCTGCCGGGCGCTGGACGATGTGTCGGCCCCGGTGCACCGCTATCCCGATCACGACTGGAGCACGCTGTGAGCACGGACCCGGAGACGACGGAGACGGCCCCTCGGGCGGAGGACGGGGCCGGGACCGCCGGGGGCGGCGGCGCGGGGAGCGACAGGGCCGCGGAGCCGGTGCCCGCAGAGCGGATCACCGAGAGCTCCGGGGACGAGGCGCCGGCGGTCGGCGGCCCGGACCCGGCGGACGGCTCCCCTGGTCCCTCGCAGGACACCGGCGAGGGCGAGGCAGCCGCGCGCGAGATGTCCGAGGCCGAGGCCGAGCTGGCCGCTCAGCGGGTGGAGCGGGAGCGGATCGAGCGGCGGAAGGCCGCGAAGCAGGGCCCCGTCGAGGCCGGTGGGAAGCTCAGCGGGAAGGCCGCCGACCTGCTCGCAGCCGTGCGGGCCGTGGAGAGCGGTGAGAAGCCGGTGACGAGCGCATTCAGCGAGCCCGCGCCCGCACCGCGCCGCGCCACCACCCCCGAGCCGGTGCGTCGCCCCCAGCCCGTGGCGGCCGCCGCGGCGCCGCCCGCCGCCGAGACGGTGGCGTCGGTGCGGGCCGTCCTGGCCGAGGGCGGCGCCCCGGACACGCTCGCCGCCCAGGTCGTCGAGGCGCTCGGCGAGGGTGCGGAGGCACGGCTGCGCTCCGACCCCTGGCAGCTGCTGCGCGTCTTCGGAGTGCGACCCGAGCAGGCCGACACCTTCGCCCGCGCCCTGCTCGGCGCGGACTGCCGCCCGGACGACGAGCGCCGGGCCCGTGCGACGACGGTCTGGCTGCTGGAGCAGGCGGCCCTCGCCGGGCACACCGCCCTGGAGGTCCCGGCGCTGGAGGCGGCGCTCGGCCGGCGCCAGGTGCCGGACCCCGAGGCGGCCGTGCGCGCCACCATCGCCGAGGGCGAGGCCCTGGTCTTCCAGGACGCCCTGGAGTCGGCCCCCCCGGGCGGCGACGAGGAGCAGGAGCGCCCGGTGCGCGTCCTGATCGGCCTGGAGCGGTACGCCCTGGCGGAGGAGAGTCTCGCCGACGGACTCGCCCGGCTGGTCAACTCCGTGCCGAAGGAGGACGGCGCGGCGGAGGACTGGCAGCGGGCAGCCCGATCGGCGGCGGGCTCCGCCGCGGAACTGATCGGTGCGGTCGCGGACCACGCCCTGGTGCTGCACACCGGGTCGGAGGCGTCCCGCGCCGAGCCGGCGACACTGCTGCGTGAGGCACGCCGGCTCGGGCTGCGCGCCTGGGCCGCCACACACGGCCCGGCCGGCCGCGACCAGTTCGGCGCGCTGCTCGCCCGCCTCGACCTGCCGGACGACGAACGAACACACCCGCCGCTCACCACCGTCGCGGGCCTCCTGTCCGGTGGCGAGGGTCCGGGACGGGACGCGGACGGCGCGCTGGACCTCGATCTTCTCATCGTGCTGGACGCGCCCCAGCTGGATGTCGAGACGGCGGCCCTGCTCGTCGAGTCGCTGCCCGACGGAGCCCGGCTGGTGCTGAGCGGCGACCCGGGTGTGCTCTGGTCGGTCGGCCCCGGGCGCGTCTTCGGGGACCTGCTCGCGGCCCGCGTGTGCCCGCAGATCGCCTCGCGGACCCCCGACCCGGGCCCGCTCGGCGAACTGGTCTCCGCCATCGGCATCGGTGAGCTGCCGCAGGTCGACGCGCCCGGCAAGGAGGTCGTGATCGTGCCGGTGCGGGACGCCGGGGAGGCGGTGCACCGGACCGTGCAGCTGGTCGCGGACTCGGTGCCGCGGGCGATCGAGGTTCCGGCGGAGGAGACGCAGGTGATCACGCCGGGCCACGGCGGCGCCGCGGGGACCCGCGTACTGAACGCGGCACTGAAGGAGCGGCTCAACCCGGGGCCGGGGCGCTTCGGCGGCTTCGACCCGGGCGACCGGATCGCCTACTCCCCCGCGCCGGGGCGTACGCTGCCGGGTCGTGTCGTGAAGGGCGACGCCGAGGGGTTGCACCTGGAGTGCGCGGGCGTCGCCGTGGTGGTGCCGAAGGAGCGGGTGGAGCAGACGCTACGGCACGGCTGGGCGCTGACCGCGCACCAGGCGGTGGGGCAGCAGTGGCCGGCGGTGGTCGTGGTCCTTCCGGGCGACGCCGCTCAGAGCCTGACCCGGCCGTGGGTCTACACGGCCTTCGGCCGAGCGGTCCGCCATCTGTCGGTGGTGCACGGCGCGGACCAGGCGCTGCCGCGGGCCGTGGCGGAGATCCAGGCCAAGCCGCGTACCACCCGCCTGGTCGCGCTGCTGAGGCCCCAGGTCCCGACGTCGGGCTGAGAGTGGCACCTCACTGCGACGGACCCGGTGGTGCCGTGCTGCCCAGGCCGCACGGCACCACCGGAGAAGCCCCTGCCGACGATCACCGATCCAACGGTTCCAGATCCTCGTCGTCGTCCAGCTCGAGCTCGTCGTCCTCCAGCTCCTCGTCCCGCAGCTGCTCGTCGTCCGCATCCTCGTCGAAGACGGAGCTGACGTCGAAACGGCAGATCACCCGCTGGGGATCGACCTGCTCGAAGGGCGCCTCCAGCCACTCCCCCGGCTCGGCCGGTTCCTCGTCGGCCACCACCCACAGTGTGGAGTCGCCCTCCTCGAGTCCGAACTCCTTGTGCCGGGAGGCGATCTCGTCCGCTTCGAACTCCCCGAAGAGCACGCCGAGCGCACCGTGGACGGTGCCGGCCGACGACGCCGACGTGGGCTCCTCGTCCGCGGCCTCCACGCGCTCCGCCTGTGCCAGCAGCCGCTGGGGCTCCGCAACCGCGTAGTCCCGGCGGATCAGCACGCTCAGCGCGCTCGGCTCCTCGGGGCCCGTGTACGGCGGAAGGGGCTCCTCCGCACCGGGGATCTCGAAGGGGGTGACCTCGTCGTAGCGGTCGTAGAGCAGCTCGTCGTACTCCTCGGCCGCCGCGGCCAGCTCGTTGAACGCCTCGTAGACGGCCGGGTCGTCCTCACCCGTCCTGCGCTCGACCGCGGCAAGGTGGCGGTCGAGTGCGGTCTTGACCGCCTCGGCGGCGGCGCGTACCTCGGCAGCGGTGGGCTGCGCAGCATCAGACATAGTGCAGACGCTATCCGTACCGGGCCCCAGCCCGCACAATAGATGCGATGCCGGAATACGAATTTGTCGACGTGTACGTGCCTCGCGGGGTCTCCCGCAAGGACGCCACACGCCTGCTGACGGACCATGCCGAGTACGGACACTGGGAGTTGGACCGCCTGAGCCTGCTGCGCGACGGGAGCCGCAAGGTGCGGTTGCGTCGGCGGATCATCCGCCAGGTGCGCGCTACGTGGTGAGCAAAGGTGACTGAAACGGATCGGGCCCCGCACGGACGGGGCCCGATCCGTATCGCCCGCCACGGGGGAAGCGAGCGGTGCCGGTGCCGTTACGCGCGCGCCCGTGCCCTGCGGTAGAGCAGCGCGCCGCCGAGCAGGGCTCCCGCGCCGACCGGCGCCAGAAGGCCGAGCGGCAGGTCGCTACCGGTGTGGGCGAGCTGTGCGGTGGCCGCGGGCTGGGTGACGGACTGCCCACCGGGGTGGTTGACATGCCGGCCGCCGCCCGGCTGCTGCGGCGTACCGGGGTGACGGGGCGTGCCGGGAGGCGTGGTGGTGCCGCCGCCAGGAGGCGTGGTGGTGCCGCCACCGGGAGGCGTGGTGCCGCCACCGCCACCGGGAGGCGTCGTTCCGCCACCGCCACCGGGAGGCGTGGTACCGCCACCGCCACCGGGCGGGGTGGTGGAGTGGCCGCCGCCCGGGTTGGCGCAGTCGTTGCCGCCCGCCGGGTTGCCGATCCCGCCCACGTTGACGGAGTTGCCGCAGACGTTCACCGGCACGTCGACCGGCACCTGCACGGTGTTGCCGGAGCCGACGCCGGGCGAGTCGCTGGTGTGGCCGCCGGCGTGGGCGCCACCCCCGCCGGACTGGTTGCCGGTGTTCGCGCACGTGTTGCCGGCCGCCGGGTTGAGCAGCCCGATGACGTTCACGGTGTTGCCGCAGACGTTCACCGGCACGTGCACGGGCACCTGCACCAGGTTGCCCGACAGCACGCCGGGCGAGTTGGTGGCGGAGCCGTTCGCTCCGGCGTCGGCGTGCGCGTAGCCGCCGGTGACGGCGAGGACTCCGGTCGCCGCCGCCATGGTCATCAGGCCCTTGCGGGTGACCTGTCGCATTGCTGATTTCCCTGTCTTCGAGCTGGTCGTGGACCTTCGGAAGGCATCCGGCGCGGTGGGCGCGGACGCGGAGGAACCGGTCGGCCCCGGAGCACATGGCACGCACTCCGGGGCCGACGGACTCACACCCTCATGGGGTTCGGGCCCCTCATGGGGTGAGGCACCACGTCAGTGGTTGATGCAGGTGTTGCCGAAGGCGGGGTTCAGCAGCCCGATCACCGAGATCGTGTTGCCGCAGACGTTCACCGGGACGTGCACCGGAACCTGGATCACATTGCCGGACACGACACCCGGGGAGTGCGTGGCGGCACCCTGGGCGCCCGAGTCGGCGACAGCCAGACCCGCACCCGCGAGAACCAGTCCACCGGTGGCAGCCGCAGCAGCGACGACCTTCTTGATCATTATTCCTCCTTGTTGGCAAAGCGATCCAAGCCTCGGACCGCATCACGTGTAACGAGGAGGGAGTAATGGAGCTACGAGCGTATGGTCGCATTCACTCGTCCCGGGGTGTTCCCGTACGCGCTGGCGAATTGCGCACGGGAACGGTGCCGGCTCAGGACGCGTCGATGAACCGGTCCAGCACCCGCACGCCGAACCGCAGCGCGTCCACCGGCACCCGCTCGTCGACCCCGTGGAACATGCCCGCGAAGTCCAGCTCCGGCGGCAGCTTCAGCGGCGCGAAGCCGAAGCCCCGGATGCCGAGGTCGTCGAAGGACTTGGCGTCCGTGCCGCCCGAGAGCATGTACGGGATCGCCTTCGCGGCCGGATCCTCCGCCAGCAGCGCCGACTGCATCGCCTCCACCAGCGCACCGTCGAAGCCGGTCTCGACGGCCTTGTCGGCGTGCACGTCCTCGCGCCGCACGTTCGGCCCGAGGATCCGGTCCACGTCGGCGAGGAACTCCTCCTCGAAGCCGGGCAGGAAGCGCCCGTCGACGTGCGCGGTGGCCTCGCCGGGAATGACGTTCACCTTGTAACCGGCGTTCAGCTGGGTGGGGTTGGCCGTGTTGCTCAGGGTCGCGCCGATGAGCTTGGCGATGCCGCCGAGCTTGGCGAGGGTGCCCTCCATGTTCTCCGGGTCGAGCTCGGTGCCGAGCGCGTCGCCGAGTTCGTCGAGGAAGGCCCGCGTCGTCTTGGTGACCCGTACCGGGAACGTGTGCCGGCCGAGGCGTGCCACGGCCTCGGAGAGCTCGGTGATCGCGTTGTCCCGGTGGATCATCGACCCGTGGCCCGCGGTGCCGGCCACGGTGAGCTTCATCCAGTGCATGCCCTTCTCGGCCGTCTGGATCAGGTAGAGCCGGCGCTGCTCGTTCACCGTGAACGAGAAGCCGCCCACCTCGCTGATGGCCTCGGTGACGCCCTCGAAGAGGTCGCGGTGGTTGTCGACCAGGTACCGGGCGCCGTAGGTGCCGCCCGCCTCCTCGTCGGCGAGGAAGGCGAGGACGATGTCGCGCGGCGGCCTGCGCCCGCTGCGCAGCCGGTCGCGGACGACCGCCAGGGTCATGGCGTCCATGTCCTTCATGTCGACCGCGCCGCGCCCCCACACGCATCCGTCGGCGATCTCGCCGGAGAAGGGGTGGTGCGTCCAGTCGTCCGCGTTGGCCGGTACGACGTCGGTGTGGCCGTGGATGAGCAGCGCGGGCCGTGAGGGGTCCTCGCCCTCGATACGGGCCACCGTGGAGGCACGACCCGGGTGCGACTCGAAGATCTTCGGTTCGAGCCCCACCTCGGCGAGCTTCTCGGCGACGTACTCGGCGGCCCTCCGTTCGCCGGGACCCGAGTGGTCGCCGTAGTTGCTGGTGTCGATCTGGATCAGCTCACGGCAGAGGTCGACGACCTCGTCCTCGCCGGTGACGCTCCTGGCCGTGCCGGTGTCGGTCACGCTGCTTCCTCCCGGTTCCCTGCTGGTGGTCCTCCTCATCCTCCCCCCGACCCCCGTCGCGGCCCAAGGTGGTGTACGGCCCGTCACAGGCCGTTCACGCGGGAACGGGGGTGATCGAACGCCGCCGAAAGCCTGGTAATGTTTCCTTCGTCGCCGCGGGGGAAGCCCGCACGACAGACACCTTGTCCGGGTGGCGGAATGGCAGACGCGCTAGCTTGAGGTGCTAGTGCCCTTTATCGGGCGTGGGGGTTCAAGTCCCCCCTCGGACACTTCACCCGAAGGGTGCCGACCGGTTCCGGTCGGCACCCTTTCGTGTGTGGCCCGCCTCTCGGGCGGTTCCTAGACTCGAGGTGTGGCCCGGGCCAACGAAGAGGTCGAGGCGCTCCTGCAGGAGTACGCGGACCTCGTCGCGATCACGGGAGGCGACGCCTTCAAGGTGCGCGCCTACGAGAAGGCCGCGCGTGCCATCGGCGGCCACCCGGCCGACATCTCCCGTCTGGACGCCGACGGGCTGCGGGACATCCCGAACGTGGGCAGGTCGATCGCCGAGAAGGTCATCGAGTATCTGCGCACCGGCACGGTCGCGGTGGTCGAGGAGCGCCGGGCGAAGATCCCGGCCGGGGTGCGGGAGCTGATCACGATCCCCACGCTGGGCCCCAAGAAGGCGATGCGGCTCTACGAGGACCTGCACATCTCGTCGGTGAGCGAGCTGGCGGCCGCGATCGAGGCGGACGCGCTGGCCGATCTGAAGGGGTTCGGCGAGAAGACGCAGGAGAACATCCTGCACGGGATCCGGCTCATGCAGCAGGCGGGCGGCCGTATCCCGATCCATCTGGCCCTGGACACCGCCGAGGAGATCGTCTCCGAGCTGTCCCAGGTCACCGGCTGCAAGCGCTGCACGTACGCGGGATCGCTGCGGCGGATGAGGGAGACGATCGGCGACATCGACATCCTGGTCGCCGCGAAGCGGTCGGCCCCCTTCATGGAGGCCCTGGAGGCGCTGCCCGCGACCGCCGAGGTGATCGCGCACGGTGAGAAGAAGACGTCGATCCGCACCACCAAGGGCGTGCAGGTGGACCTGCGGGTGCTGCCGCCCGACTCGTGGGGCGCCGGCTTGCAGTACTTCACCGGCTCCAAGGCGCACAACATCCGGACCCGCACCATCGCCGTACGCCAGGGTCTGAAGCTGTCCGAGTACGGCCTGTTCGACACGGACAGCGGGGAGTCGGTCGCCTCCCGCAGTGAGGAGGAGGTGTACGCCCGGCTGGGCCTGCCGTGGATTCCGCCGACGCTGCGGGAGGACCGGGGGGAGATCCAGGCGGCCGTGCGCGGGGAGCTTCCGCAGGTCGTGACGGAGCGGGACGTGCGCGGCGATCTGCACACCCACACGGACCTCACCGACGGGCTGGCCTCCCTGGAGGCGATGGTGGAGGCGGCGGCCGAGCGCGGTTACGCGTACTACGCGGTCACCGACCATGCGCCGAACCTGTACATGCAGCGCATGACGGACGAGAAGATCCTCGCCCAGCGCGAGGAGCTGCGGGCGCTGGACGGCGCGCACCACGGGATGCGGCTGCTGCACGGCACCGAGCTCAACATCAGTGCCGAGGGGGACGTGGACTGGCCGGGCGCGTTCCTGGCCGGCTTCGACCTATGCGTGGCCTCGCTGCACTCGCACTTCGACCTCGACCGCAGGGCGATGACGCGGCGGCTGGTGCGGGCCTGTGAGAATCCGCACGTCAACATCATCGGCCATCCGACCACGCGCCTGATCGGAAAGCGGCCGGGGGTGGACGCCGACTGGGACCAGGTCTTCGCGGCCTGCGCCCGCACCGGCACCGCGCTGGAGATCAACGCCCAGCCGGACCGGCTCGACCTGTGCGACGAGGACATCCTGCGGGCCCGGCAGCACGGCGTGAAGTTCGCCGTGAACACCGACGCGCACTCCGTGCTCCACCTGGCCCACCTGCGCTACGGCGTCGGTACCGCGCAGCGCGGCTGGCTCACGGCGGACGACGTGATCAACACCTGGCCGCTGCGGCGGCTGCGCCGGTTCCTGGCCAAGGACGGGTCGCGGTGAGACGGCGCGCGTTTGCCGTACGGCGGACCGGAGACCCGAGACGTGTCGCCGCAACTCGTGGGACGCGATACGTGAGGGGGTGCCGCAGTGACCGAGAACAGCATGGGTGACGAGGTCTACCAGCCCCAGCAGGACGAGGACGTCGTGGAGGACATGAGCCCGCTGGAGTCCCCGGACAGCCTGGAGAACCGGGTGGTGGAGCCCATGGAGGAGGGCTACTCGCCGCCGGAGAAGCCTCTCGCGGTGAACGACGTGGGCACCACCGCGGCCGAGCAGCGCGACGGCGAGTCGCTGGACGAGCGGCTGGCCCGGGAGGTGCCCGAGGACACGGCCACGGTGGGCGACGGGATCGGGGACCTGCCCGGCGGTGAGGGCGAGCCGAGGGACGACGAGGTCGGCGGCCCGGACGCCGGGCGGCTGGTCGCGCCGGACGAGGGCGCGCACGAGGACACCGACGCGGAGGCCGTCGCGAACGACGTCGGCATCGACAGCGGCGCCCGCACCGCCGAGGAGGCCGCCGTGCACGTCGTGCCGGATGACGACGAGGACGAGACGCGGCTGTAGGTCAGCGCAGGGCGCGCAGCGTGAGCGTGCCGTCGGGCTCGCGGTCGACGCGGGTGCCGAACTCCCGGCTGAATCCGTCGAGGGCGGTGCGCAGCCAGGCGGTGTCCTCGTCCGAGGCGTGCTCCAACCGCATTCTGCGCGCCTGGAGGGTGACGATGCGGGCGCCGGTCGTCCGGCCGGTGTCCGGATCGACCGTCACCAGGTACAGCAGGCGCAGGTCGTCGCGGTAGCGCTCGTATCCGCCGATGCCCTCGTAGTCGTCGACGAGGTCCCCGCAGCCGTACAGGACGAGCCTGCCCCGGTAGGTCTCCAGCGGGCGCGGGTGGTGCGAGGAGTGCCCGTGGACGATGTCCACGCCCGCGTCGACGAGCGCGTGGGCGAAGCGGATCTCGGCGCGGGAGACGTCGTAGCCCCAGTTGGGTCCCCAGTGGACCGAGGCGACGACGATGTCACCGGGGTGCTTGAGCTGCCGCAGCCGGGCGGCGAAGCCGGCGGCCACGGCGACGGACGGGCCCGTGACGAAGTCGACGCCGGACCGGTCCTCGGTGGCGGCCCAGTCCTCCGGGATCCCGCTTGAGGGCATGCCGAAGGAGAACACCAGCACACGTCCGCCCCCGTCGAGGGGGACGATCGCGGGCCGTCCGGCCGCGGTCGCGTCCCGGCCCGCCCCGGCCGTGCGCAGCCCCGCTGCCGACAGGGAGTCGAGGGTCTCCTCCAGGCCGCGCCGGCCGAAGTCGAGGACGTGGTTGTTGGCGAGGGCGCAGACGTCCGGGCGCAGGGCGGCCAGGCAGGGCAGGTTGGCGGGGCTCATCCGGTAGTGGACGCCCTTGCCGGGTGCGAACTCCCCGTCGCCGGTGACGGCGGTCTCCAGGTTGACCACCCGGACGTCGGGCGCGGCGTCCTGGAGGACCGCCAGTGCCTCGCCCCAGGGCCAGGAGTAGTCGACCGGCTGGGGAATGGGCCCGTTGGCGGCCTCGGCCAGCCCGACGTAGGCCCGGGCGTCGTGGATGTAGGTCTCCCGCAGCGCCGGGTCGCCGGGATGCGGGAGGATCTGGTCGACGCCCCGGCCGAGCATGACATCCCCGCACAGGAACAGGGTCACCGCGCCCGTGTGCACTCTCCCACGCTAAGGCGGTATCGAGCGCCGCGCGAAGGGTCGCGGTTCCACATGGGTCCCGGTCACACGTGCGCGGGGGCCATGTGGTCGGTGAACCAGTCGCGGGCCAGGTCGGTGACCGCCTCGAGGGCGCCCGGTTCCTCGAACAGGTGGGTGGCGCCGGGGACGACCGCGAGGTGGTTCTCGCAGCGCAACCGGGCCTGGGCCTGCCGGTTGAGGTCGAGGACGACCGGGTCGGCGCCGCCGACGACGAGCAGGGTGGGTGCCGTCACCTCGGGCAGGCGCGGTCCGGCGAGGTCGGGCCTGCCGCCGCGGGAGACGACCGCGGCGATGCGCGTCCCCGGTTCGGCGGCCGCCCACAGCGCGGCGGCGGCGCCGGTGCTGGCGCCGAAGTAGCCGACGGCGAGGCCCTCCGTCTCCGGCCGGGTGCGCAGCCAGCCGGTGGTGTCGGCGAGCCGCCCGGCCAGCAGCCCGGTGTCGAAGACGTTGGCCCGGTCGCGCTCCTCCTCCTCGGTGAGCAGGTCGAACAGCAGCGTGCCGAGCCCGGCCCGGTTCAGGCCCTCGGCCACGAACCGGTTGCGCGGGCTGTGCCGGCTGCTGCCGCTGCCGTGGGCGAAGACGACGATCCCGGTCGGGTCCTCGGGAACGGTCAGCCGTCCGCCGAGGCGTGCGGCACCGGCGGCCACCTCCACCTCGCGGTCCACGGTCCCCGGGTGCCCCGC
Organism: Streptomyces sp. Ru72; assembly: GCF_002920635.1. GTDB lineage: Bacteria > Actinomycetota > Actinomycetes > Streptomycetales > Streptomycetaceae > Streptomyces. The sequence continues at coordinate 75,420 of NZ_PQSR01000016.1, forward strand.
CGCCCGTTGCAGGCAGGCGGCCACTTCGGCGTCGTCGACCTGGGCGAAGTCGGCGTAGAACTGGCCGACCGCGAAGAAGACCCGCGGTGTGTCGAGACAGACCAGCTCGTCGGCCTCGTCGGCGAGCCGCTCGGTCCAGTCGTGCGGCGCTACGGGCACCGCCAGCACGATCCGTGCCGCTCCCCTGGCCCGGGCGATCCGGCAGGCGGCACGCGCGGTGGACCCGGTGGCCACCCCGTCGTCGACGACCACCACGGTCCGCCCCTCGACGGAGACCGGTGAGCGCCCGCCCCGGTAGCGCCGGGCCCGCAGTTCCAGCACCTCGCGCTCGCGCTCCTCGACCTGTGCCAGTTCCTCCGGGGTGACGCGGGCCTCCCTCACCACCGCGTCGTTGATCACACGCACGCCGTCCTCGCCGATCGCCCCCATCCCCAGCTCCGGCTGGAAGGGCACACCCAGCTTGCGGACCAGGCACACGTCCAGCGGCGCCCCGAGCGCGTCGGCGACCTCGGCGGCGACCGGCACCCCTCCTCTGGGCAGCCCCAGCACCACGAGGTCGCGGCCCCTGAGGTGCCTGAGGCGGGCGCCCAACTGCCGTCCGGCTTCGAGACGATCGGTGAAGACCACGACGCAGCCTCCTCACTCCCGGGGGGACCAGAGCGGTGCGGGCGGGGGCTCCTCGGGCCTCCCTGCCGCCGTGATGTCACCGACGGCGGCGGCGACCAGCCGGCGGCCCAGGGCGATCAGGGCCCGTCCGGCGGCGAGTTCGTCGCCGATCTCGGGCACCGCCGTGTCGTACGGGCTGCGGTGGGCCTCCGCATGGCTTTCGAGCACGTTCTCGCCGGTGTCCAGGACGGCCCGGGCCGTGGTCGCCGGGTCTTGTTCGGACAGGTACAGGTGCAGCGTCCACTCCTTGGCGGACACAGGCCGGCTGTCGGCGGCTCGGGTCATCGTCCGTCCCTCCTCACGCGGGTGCGAGGCAAGAGGACTGAAGGGGATGCGGGTCCCCTTCCACTGTGACTCCGATGGGCGCGTGCCGCACAGTCCCCGCGGGGCACGTTGCCGGGCCGGGCAGAATGGCGGTCATGACCACGCGTTCCTGCCCGTGCGGGCTGCCCGAGACCTACGAGAACTGCTGCGGCCGTTTCCTCCTCCAGCCTCGAACACGCTCGGCCGGGGGGACCCCCCTGGGGACCGCGGCCGCGCCGACCGCCGAGGCGCTCATGCGGTCGCGGTACAGCGCCTTCGTGCGACGGGACGCGGGGTATCTGCTGCGGACCTGGCATCCGCGCACCCGGCCGGAGCGGCTCGACCTCGATCCTCGGATGCGGTGGACGGGGCTGGAGATCCTGGGGACGACGGAGGGTTCCGCGTTCCACTCCACGGGGACCGTGACCTTCCGCGCCTCCTACCGGGGTGGCTCGCTGCACGAGCGCAGCCGGTTCGAGCGGGTCGACGGGGCGTGGGTGTACGTCGACGGGGACTTCCTCGACTGAGACCGACGGCTTCTGACAGCTCCCGGCCCCGTCACGGCGCGAGGATGTCCAGTTCGTGCAGCGCGCCCACGGTGATCTCGCGGGTGAGCTGCTCGGCGCGGGCCGCGTCGCCCTCCCGTACCGCCTCCGCGACCTGCACGTGCAGGGTGACCGCGGCCGGGTCGGGGTCCTCGAACATGACGTCGTGGTGGGTGCGGCCGGAGAGGACCTCCGCGACCACGTCGCCGAGGCGCGCGAACATCTCGTTGCCCGACGCCCGGAGGATCACCCGGTGGAAGGCCACGTCGTGGACCAGGTAGGCCGCCAGTTTGTGGCCGCGTGAGTTGGCCACCATCCCGAGGGCGCACTCGGTGAGTTCGGCGCACTGCTCGGCGGTGGCGTGGCGCGCGGCGAGGCCGGCCGCGACCGGCTCGATCGCCGAGCGCAGCACGGTCAGCGAGCGCAGCTGCCGAGGGCGGTCGGCGCCGGCCAGCCGCCACCGGATGACCTGGGGGTCGTAGACGTTCCACTCGGACGAGGGCAGGACCGTCACGCCCACCCGGCGGCGCGACTCCACCAGGTGCATGGACTCCAGGACGCGCACCGCCTCGCGCATCACGGACCGTGACACCTCGAAGTGCTGGGCGAGTTCGTCGGTGCGCAGGACGCTGCCCGGCGGGTACTCGCCCGCGGTGATCGCGGGGCCGAGGGTGTCCAGTACATGGCCGTGCAGCCCCCGGCCCGGTGTGCTCATGCACTCAGCGTACGAGGAAGGTCACGACAAGAAAAAGTCAGACTTATATGTCACAGAGTCTTGAATTCGTCGTACCTAATCGGCTTCAGTGACGTCGACACCAGATGTCGACGAAGACAGCGAGAGCACGATGCAGCATCCGCGTACCCCCCACGTCGTCGTGGTCATGGGCGTCGCAGGCACCGGCAAGACCACCATCGGTCCCCTGCTTGCGGCCCGGCTCGGCGTCCCGTACGCCGAGGGCGACGACTTCCACCCTCCGGCCAACATCGCCAAGATGTCGGCCGGCATCCCGCTCGACGACGAGGACCGGTGGCCCTGGCTGGACGCCATCGGCTCCTGGGCGCACGAGCGGGCGGGGCTCGGCGGGGTGGTCAGCAGCTCGGCGCTGAAGCGGGCGTACCGCGACCGGCTGCGGGCCGCGGCTCCCGGCGTCGTCTTCGTGCATCTGACCGGCGACCGGGGGCTCATCGAGGAACGGATGGCGCACCGCCAGGGGCACTTCATGCCCACCGCGCTGCTGGACTCCCAGTTCGCCACGCTCCAGCCGCTGGAGCCTGACGAGCGGGGGGTCGCGGTGGACGTCTCGGGCAGCCCCGAGGACATCACCGCCCGCGCCGTGAACGCCCTGCGCGACCTCGAGCAGTCCTCCGCACGCTCCTCGCAGTAACTCCCGCGCCCTCGGCGCGAGCCCTCCCCAGGGGCCGCGGCCTCGGCACGCCCTCTCTCCCCAGGGGCGACGGCCGACGAGGGCCTTCCCCACCCGAAACCGAGAGTTCCTCTCCTCACTCCTAGGGAACACCCGTGACCAGACTCAGCGTCGAGATGCTGGCAGCGGACCCCGTCGAGCCGATCACGTCGGCGGGCCACGCTCAACTGGGCATCGCGGCGGTGGCGGGCATCGCCGTCATCGTGCTGCTCATCACCAAGTTCAAGCTCCACGCCTTCCTGGCCCTGACCATCGGCTCGCTCGCGCTGGGCGCGTTCGCCGGGGCGCCGCTCGACAAGGCGATCACCAGTTTCACCACCGGGCTCGGCTCGACCGTGGCCGGTGTGGGCGTCCTGATCGCGCTCGGCGCGATCCTCGGCAAGCTGCTCGCCGACTCCGGCGGCGCGGACCAGATCGTCGACACGATCCTCGCCAAGGCGCAGGGGCGCGCGATGCCCTGGGCGATGGTGCTGATCGCCTCGGTGATCGGGCTGCCGCTGTTCTTCGAGGTCGGCATCGTGCTGCTGATACCGGTCGTGCTGATGGTCGCCAAGCGCGGCAACTACTCGCTGATGCGGATCGGCATCCCGGCGCTCGCGGGCCTGTCCGTGATGCACGGTCTGGTCCCGCCGCACCCCGGTCCGCTGGTCGCCATCGACGCGGTCAAGGCGAATCTCGGTGTGACGCTGGCGCTCGGTGTGCTGGTCGCGATCCCCACGGTGATCATCGCCGGTCCGCTGTTCTCGAAGGTCGCGGCCCGCTGGGTGGACGCCCCGGTCCCCGACCGCATGATTCCCCCTCGCGCCTCCGAAGAGCTGGAGCGGCGCCCCGGGTTCGGCCCCACGCTGGCGACCGTGCTGCTGCCGGTCGTGCTGATGCTGGCGAAGGCGCTGGTGGACATCGTCGTCGACGACCCGGCCAAGATGGTGCAGCGCGTGTTCGACGTGATCGGCTCGCCGCTGATCGCGCTGCTCGCGGCCGTGATCGTGGGCATATTCACGCTGGGCCGCCCGGCCGGCTTCAGCAAGGAGCGGATCTCCCGGCTCGTGGAGAAGGGCCTCGCTCCCATCGCGGGCATCCTGCTGATCGTGGGCGCGGGCGGCGGCTTCAAGCAGACGCTGATCGACTGCGGCGTGGGCCGGATGGTCCTCGACATATCGAAGGACTGGTCGATCCCCGCGCTGCTGCTGGCCTGGCTGATCGCGGTGGCGATCCGGCTCGCGACCGGTTCCGCGACCGTGGCGACCGTCTCGGCCGCCGGTCTGGTCGCACCGCTCGCGGCCGACATGTCGACCACGCACGCGGCCCTGCTGGTGCTGGCCATCGGCGCCGGCTCGCTCTTCCTCAGCCATGTCAACGACGCCGGATTCTGGCTGGTGAAGGAGTACTTCGGGCTCAGTGTCGGCCAGAACCTGAAGACCTGGTCGGTCATGGAGTGCATCATCTCCGTGGTCGCCGGCGCACTGGTCCTCCTGCTCTCCCTCATCATCTAGGAGTACTACGGCGATGACGGCTCACCCCCTCTTCGACATCGGCGGCCGTACGGCACTGGTGACCGGCTCCAGCCGGGGCATCGGCCTCGCGCTCGCCCGCGGGCTGGCTCAGGCCGGCTGCACGGTGGTCCTGAACGGACGCGACGCCGACCGGCTCACGAAGGCGGCGGCGGAACTGCCGGGCGAGGTGCACACGGCCGTGTTCGACGTGACCGACGGCGCCTCGGTCGCCGCCGGGATCGCGGACGTCGAGGAGCGGGTGGGCCCCCTCGACATCCTGGTCAACAACGCCGGCATGCAACTGCGCGCACCTCTGCTGGAGTTCACGGACGCCGACTGGCACCGGATCCTGGACACCAACCTGACCAGTGCGTTCCTGGTCGGCCGAGAGGCAGCCCGGTACATGACCGAGCGCGGCCACGGGAAGATCATCAACATCTGCTCGCTGCAGAGCGAGGTGGTCCGCCCCGGGATCGCGCCGTACGCGGCGACCAAGGGCGCGCTGAAGATGCTCACCAAGGGCATGTGCGCGGACTGGGGTCCGCACGGTGTGCAGGTCAACGGGCTCGGCCCCGGCTACATCGAGACGGAGCTGACCCGGCCGCTCGTGGAGGACGAGGAGTTCAGCGCCTGGGTGCGCAGGCGCACCCCGGCCGGGCGCTGGGGGCGTACGGAGGACCTGGTGGGCGGGGTGCTGTTCCTCGCCTCCCCCGCGGCGGACTTCGTCAGCGGGCAGGTGCTGTACGTCGACGGCGGCATGACCAGCGTGCTGTGAAGGGGGCCATCGAGATGTCCGTGATGCTGGGTTGTGTCATCCACGGCCAGGGCGACCTGCGGGTCGATGAACTGCCGGTCCCGGAGCCGGGGCCCGGGCAGGCACTGGTCGCCGTCCGCTACGGCGGGGTGTGCGGCTCGGATCTGCACTACTGGCGGCACGGCGGGGTCGGGGACTTCCGGCTCAGGGAGCCGATGGTGCTGGGGCACGAAGTGGTCGGGACGGTGGTCGACTACGGTGACGGGGCGTCAGGTCCGGCCGTCGGCACGGCCGTCGCCGTGCACCCGGCCACTCCGTGCGGGGTGTGTCCGGAGTGCGCGGGCGGGCTGCGGAACGTCTGCCGGGACACCCGCTACCTGGGCAGCGCCGCCCGTTTCCCGCATGTACAGGGCGGCTTCGCGGCGCGGATGGCGGTCCCGGCCGAGCAGCTGAGGCCGCTTCCGGCCGGTCTCGAGCTGCGCCGGGCGGCGCTCGCCGAGCCGTTGTCGGTGGCGCTGCACGCGGTGCGCCGGGCCGGTGAGGTGGCCGGCCGGCACGTCCTGGTGACCGGTGCGGGCCCGATCGGCTGTCTGGTGGTGGCGGCCGTGAAGGCGGCGGGCGCGGCGCGGGTCACGGGTACGGACCTGCTGCCTCAGGCGCTGGAGTTCGCCGCGGCGGCGGGCGCCGACGCCCTCGTACGGGCGGACGATCCGGACGATGCGGGGTGGCCCGCCGAGGTGGACGTGGCGGTGGAGGCGTCGGGGGTCGCCGCCGGGCTCGACACCTGTCTGCGGCTGGTCCGCCGGGGCGGTGTCGTCGTCCAGCTCGGCATGCTGCCCCCGGGTCGGAGCCCCTTCGTGGGCAACCTGCTGGTGAGCCGGGAGATCGACCTGCGCGGCGCGTTCCGCTTCGACACGGAGTTCGACGACGCGCTCGGCCTGCTCGCCTCCGACCCGGCGTTCGACGCGCTGATCAGCGAGGTGGTGCCGGTGTTGGAGGCGGAGTCGGCGTTCGCCCTGGCGGCGGACCGGAGCCGGTCGTGCAAGGTGCTGCTGGACTTCGGGGAGTCGGGCTAGAGGGGGCGCCCGACCAGCGAGGCGAGAGGTGGCGGGCGGCGGTCGGATCGTCGATCGCCGCCTTGATCCGCGCCCGTTCCCCCGCGAGTCCTTCGAGGAGTTCCGGGCACTTGCCGGCCAGGACGACGTTCTCGTCCTGGCCGCAGGGCAGGATCTCGGCGATGACGGACGTGCCGAGCCCCGCCGACAGCAGGACCTGGATGCGCCGCACGGTCGGCGCATCCCGCTCCTCTTACTCGCGGTATCCGCTCGGCACGCGTACGACGCGGTACGGGAGACGATGGCGGCGCTCGGCGGTGCAAACAGCTGTCTCGACACCGATCCGGGACGTGCGGCGGCGTACGAAACGGCGCTGATGGACCTGTTCGCCACCTGCGTGCACGGAGCCGCGCACGCCTTCGCCCTCGCCTCGGCGGAGAGCATCGCGCCCGGGGATCTCGCGCCGTTCGCCGTCGGGATCAGCGCTGTGCTCTCCGAGATGATCCCCCGGTGGGCCGAGCGGTTGCGGACCGGCCGCTTCCCGGGAGGGCGTTCCACCGTGGCGTCGGCGGCGGCCACGCTCACCCGGCTCGTCCAGGCCGCGTCGGCGCACGGCCTGGACACCGGTGCCCTGGCGGCGGCCAAGCGGACCGCCGACCGGGCCGTCGCCGCCGGGCACGGCCGGGACGGCCTCGCGCGGCTCGTGGCGGCTACGGCCGCCACAGCGGGTGTTCCCGCTCCGCCCAGTCGCGGCTGACCAGGCCCGTGCGCAGGCCCCGGCGGGACTCCGGGTCGCCGAGGGCCATGCCGATGTGGCCGGCCAGGACCACGCCGATCGTCAGGGCGAGCCAGTCGTGGACGAACGTCGCCGAGGTGCGCCACATCAGCGGCGTGAGGTGCGTGAACCACATCAGCAGCCCGGTGCCGAGCATGACCAGCGTGGCGCCCGCGATCCACGCCGCGTACGTCTTCTGCCCCGCGTTGAACTTGCCCGCGGGCCGGGACGCGCGGCGGTGGTCGCGCCGCAGGGCCGCACGCAGCCAGACCCGGTCGTGCGGCCCCCAGCGGTTGAGGTGGCCGAGGTCGGCGCGGAAGGCCCGGGAGGCGAGGCCGAGCAGGACCGGGGCCGGCAGCAGCACGCCCGCGACCTCGTGGACCCTGACCACCAGTTCGCGGCGCCCCACCAGTTCCGCGAACGCGGGGATGTAGAGGCAGGCCGCCGTCACCACGCACACGCCCATCAGCACGGCTGTCGCGCGGTGGACCCAGTGCTCGGCGCGGGTGAAGCGGAGTACCCGGGCGGGGGCGGAGACGGGGGGCTGCGGGGCGTCAACTCGTGGGGGCATCGTCGCGTCCGTTCGACCGGCCGACCCAGGCGTCGACGTCGTATCCGCGTTCCTCCCAGTACCCGGCGCGCACGTCCCGGGTGACGGTGATGCCGGAGAGCCATTTCGCGGACTTGTAGAAGTACATGGGGGCGACGTAGAGCCGGACCGGGCCGCCGTGGTCGTGGGTCACCGGCTTGTCCTGCATCTTCAGGGCGACCAGGACGTCGTCGCGGCGCGCCTGGTCCAGGGTGAGGCTCTCGGTGTACGCCCCGTCGAAGCAGGTGAAGCGGACGGCGCCGGCGGAGGACCGCACGCCCGCGGCGTCCAGCAGCGCGGACAGCCGTACGCCTTCGAACGGCGTCTTCGGCACCCGCCAGCCCGTGACGCACTGGACGTCGTGCACGAGCCTGGTCTGGGGCAGGGAGCGCAGGTCGGCCAGGGTGTACGTCTTCGGGTGGTCGACCAGGCCGTTCACGGTGAGCCGGTAGCTCGTCTCGCCGAGGTGCGGGACGGACGCGGTCACCGAGTAGTAGCGGAAGCCGCCGCCGTTGGGCAGCAGTCCGGTCAGGCCCGTCGGGTCCTTGCCGGCGACATCGCCGAGCACGGACTCCAGGCCGCGCTGGAGGGTGGGCGCCGCGATCACGCCGAGCGCGCCGAGTCCCAGGGTGCCCAGCAGCACCCGGCGGCCGATCGGGGTACCGGTCGCCGGGGGCTCCGGTGCATCCGGCTCTTGCGGTCGTTCAGGGTTCACACAACGATTCGAGCACCCGGCACCCCCTCGATGCCAGGGGAACCGGGTGCCCGTCAGGATTCCGTCATCTCTTCTCACCGGGTTCTCAGGAAGCCGGCTCAGCGAGGTGCATCAGCGAGGTACGCCGGTCATGCCGTCGATTCCGCCGCCTTCTCCAGCTGGAACGCCTCGTTTCCCAGGCCGATGCGGGCGTGCGCCTGGGGTTTGCGGGAGCGCAGCAGCAGGCCCTGACCCAGGCCGAGCAGCAGAGCGACGCCGATGATCGCGGGGAGCAGCCATCCGAGTTCCGAGTCCGGGCCCGTGCCGACCAGGACGTCGAAGTCCTTGACCGTGTAGGCGGCGATCACCAGCAGGGCGAGCCCCGCCACCGCGGAGGTGGCCATCCGCCAGGCCTGGGCGCGGGCGGAGCCACGGCGGGCGAAGAAGACGATCACGGAGGCCGAGGCGGCCACCATCAGCACGGTGACGCCGAGCGCTCCGACGCTGCCGAACCAGGTGAACAGGTGCAGCACGGGCGCGGTCGGGTCGCCGTTCGGCTTGTCGTCGGCCACCGCGAACGCGATGACGATCACCGCGGACACCGCGCTCTGCAGCAGCGAGCCGGTGCCGGGCGCACCGCTGGTCCCCGTGGTGCGCCCGAAGGCGGCCGGCAGCAGTCCCTCGCGACCCATGGCGAACGCGTACCGGGCGACCACGTTGTGGAAGCTGAGGAGCGCCGCGAACATGCCGGTCACGAACAGCACGTGCAGCACGTCCGTGAAGGTGTGCCCAAGGAGGGACCCGGTCAGCCAGAAAAGCAGCCCGGCGCTCTGCTTCTGCGCGGCCGGGACGATCTGGGAGGGCCCTGCGGCGACCGTCATCGCCCACGAGCTGACCGCGAAGAAGACGGCGACGAAGCCGATCGCGAGGAACATCACCCGGGGCACCAGGACGTGCGGGCGGCTGGTCTCCTCGGCGTAGACGGGTGCCTGTTCGAAGCCGGTGAAGGCGGCGAGGCAGAAGCACAGCGCGGTGCCGACGCCCGCCCCGGTGAGGGTGTCCGGGTTGAAGGCGTGCAGGGACAGGCCCTCCCTGGAGGGATCGGCGACGGCCGCCACGTCGAAGATCACGACGAGCGCGACCTCGATCAGCAGCAGGACGCCGAGCACACGCGCGTTGACGTCGATCTTCAGCCAGCCGAGCGTGCCGACGACGAGGACGGCGGCCAGTGCCGGGATCCACCAGGCCAACTGGACGTCCAGATAGGTGGCGAACAGTCCGGAGACCTCGAAGCCGAAGATGCCGTAGATCCCGAACTGCAGCGCGCTGTAGGCGACGAGGGCCACCGCCGCCGCGGCCGCCCCCGCCGTACCGCCGAGCCCTCGGGAAATGTACGCGTAGAACGCGCCCGCGTTGTGGACGTGGCGGCTCATCTCCGCGTACCCGAGGGAGAACAGGACCAGCACCACGCCGAGGACGACGAAGAGCAGCGGCTGGCCGACGACGCCCATCACCCCGAATGTGGTGGGCATGACACCGGCGACGACCATGAGAGGGGCGGTCGCCGCCAGCACGGACAGCAGCAGGCCCGTCGTGCCGAGCCGGTCGGCGCGCAGGGCGCGTTCCTGCCCCTTGAAGGTGGGGATGGCGCCGCCGTCGGCGGCGGCCGGTCTGCTCGTGCTCGAACTGCCGGTCGTCATCGCGCGGTTGTCCTTTCGGATGCCTTGTACGGGACTGTCGGGATGGTGAGGACTGTGGGGGCTTGAGGAGCCTTCGTGGCCGTCGGTGTCGTCACGCCGTACCCAACGCCGTGTCGCGCGCCGTACAGAACGCCGTGTACGGGTCGCGGTCGGGGTACGACCACGGCGCCGGGGTCGCGTACGACCCGATGCGATGGAACAGGGCGGCGGCCTCGGCGCCCCGGCCCTCGCAGAACTTGGCGTGCGCCAGGAAGTTGAGGTCGACATGTCGGCGCGGGTGGTCGTCGCGCTCCCACTCCAGCCACCAGTCGAACGCCGCCTTCATCACCTGGCGGGCGCGCCGCCCCACCCAGTGCCCGGAGGCCACGGGGTCGGGCGGCTCGCTGCCCGTGGCGGCAAGCACGCGGTAGCGCTCGGCGTGCGCGACGACCGGGAGGATGGCGAGCGGCGAGTCGGCGGGAGCCTGTTCGGCGGCCCAGTTGGCGAAGTCGTAGACCTCGTGCAGCGGGTCCTGGCCGGCGTCGGCGCGGCGCTCGGCGAGCCGCGCGACCACCAGGTGGTGGGCGTGGTGGTGGTCCGGGTAGCGGGCGCGCACCTCGTCGAAGAGGCGGACCACGTCCTGCTCGGTGCCGAGCGACCGCTCCAGGATCAGCAGACCGAGCCACGGGGTGGGGTCCTCGGGGGCGAGCGCGGCGGCGGCCCGGCAGGCCTCGCGGGCCGCGTCCGGGCTCTCCTTGCCGTTCAGTGCGCGGTGGACGACGGCGTGGGCGACGAGGGCGGCCGCGCAGGGCGACTCCGGTTCGGCGAGCTGCCAGTCGCGCGCCCAGGCGAGCGCCGTGGACTCCTGCGCGAGGACGGTGACGCGGTGGCCGCGGCGGTCCCAGTCGTCCCGGGTCGCGGCCAGCAGGGCGCGCACGGTCGCCCATCGTCCGCGGGCGAGCGAGGCCCGGGCAGCGATGAGTTCCGTGTCGTCGAGCGCGGCGTCGAAGAGCCGGTCCGCGCGCTTGCGGGCGCGGCCGAACGCCGGTGGGGGTGGGGGTGGCACCGCGGTGATTCCTTACCGAACGCGGCTCATCAGAGTGCGGTCACGCACAGCAAACCCTTCCCCGACGGGCTGCGTCAAGGGCGTACCGGATGCCCTACACGTGTCAACCGCGCTTGGAGGCAAGGGGATTGAACACGCGACGTGCGCGAGCACGCTGGGCGGGGCGGTACTCGGGGTGCGACTGCTCCCGCCCCTCGTGCGCTCGGCCCACCGCCCCGCTCAGCCGACCGCCTTGGCCGCCGCCCGTCCGGCGGAACGTCCCGAGAACAGGCAGCCGCCGAGGAACGTGCCCTCCAGGGACCGGTAGCCGTGCACACCGCCGCCGCCGAAGCCCGCCGCCTCCCCCGCCGCGTACACGCCCGGCAGCGGGTCGCCGCCCTCGGTCAGCACCCGGGAGGACAGGTCGGTCTCCAGGCCGCCGAGCGTCTTGCGGGTGAGGATGCTGAGCCGCACCGCGATCAGCGGGCCCGCCCCGGGGTCCAGGATGCGGTGCGGCGCCGCCGTACGGATCAGCCGGTCGCCGAGGAAGCGGCGGGCCCCGCGTATCGCGGTCACCTGGAGGTCCTTGGTGAAGGGGTTGAGGATCTCCCGGTCGCGCGCGACGATCTCGCGGCGCAGCTCGGCCTCGTCGATGAGTGGTTCCTTGGTGAGCGCGTTCATGCCGCGCACCAGCGCCCCGAGGTCCTTCTCGACGACGAAGTCCACCCCGTTGTCCATGAAGGCCTTGACCGGGCCCGGCACGTCCGCGCGGGCCCGCACGATCACGTCCCGGATCGACTTGCCGGTGAGGTCGGGGTTCTGCTCCGAGCCGGAGAGCGCGAACTCCTTGCCGATGATCTTCTGGTCGAGCACGAACCACGTGTGGTCGTACCCGGTCTTCATGATGTGCTCGAGCGTGCCGAGGGTGTCGAACCCGGGGAAGAGCGGGACGGGCAGCCGTCGGCCGCGCGCGTCAAGCCAGAGGGAGGACGGGCCGGGCAGGATGCGGATGCCGTGGTTGTCCCAGACGGGGTTCCAGTTGTGCAGGCCCTCGGTGTAGTGCCACATCCGGTCGCGGTTGATCAGACGGGCGCCCGCCTCCTCGGCGATGCCGAGCATCCTGCCGTCGACGTGCGCGGGCACACCGGAGACCATGCGCTCCGGGGGGTTGCCGAGACGCCTGGGCCAGTTGGCGCGGACCAGGTCGTGGTTGCCGCCGATACCGCCCGAGGTGACGATCACCGCCTGGGCCCGCAACTCGAAGGCGCCGGTGACCGTGCGGCTGCTCGCCTTGCCCCGCGGCGCGTCCGAGGGCTCCAGGATCTCGCCGGTGACGGTGTCGACGGCGCCCGCGCTGCGGGCGAGGCCGGTGACGCGGTGACGGAACTTCAGTTCGACGAGGCCACGCGCGACCCCGGCCCGCACCCGCCGCACGAACGGGGCGATCACCCCGGGCCCCGTCCCCCAGGTGATGTGGAAGCGGGGGACGGAGTTGCCGTGCCCGGTGGCGTCGTAGCCGCCGCGTTCGGCCCAGCCGACCACCGGGAAGAAACGCACGCCCTGCCCGTGCAGCCAGGCCCGCTTCTCGCCCGCCGCGAAGTCGACGTACGCCTCGGCCCACTTGCGCGGCCAGTGGTCCTCGGGGCGGTCGAAGGCGGCCGTGCCCATCCAGTCCTGGAGGGCGAGCGCGTGACTGTCGCGGATCCTCAGGCGCCGCTGTTCCGGGGAGTCCACGAAGAAGAGGCCGCCGAAGGACCAGAACGCCTGGCCACCCATCGACTGCTCGGGTTCCTGGTCGAGCAGGATGACCTTCCGGCCGGCGTCCACCAGTTCGGCGGTCGCGGTGAGCCCGGCGAGGCCTGCCCCGATCACGATGACATCAGCGTCGTAGGCCATGCGCCCGTCCTCTCACGGTGACGACCGGTCCGTCTCCTTGTTACTGACGGGTCAGATCCTTCGGCAGAAGAGTGACGGCGTCAACCGCATGTTTCCGGGTACTCGCCGCTGTCGGCAAACTCACGTCGTCCGCCGCGCGGACGCGTGCGCCGCCGCGCGGCAGCGGATGCCCACCGGGGACGGAAAGGGGCTCCGAGCAGGGTTGTTGAGGCGTTCCCGGCGCCGGGCGGAGGTGCGGTCACCCGGCGTGACGTACGAGCGGGAGCATGCCGAGAAGTTGTCAAGCACGGGCAGGTCACAGCCGCGAGCGCTACAGTCAGCGTGATACGCATCCCGTGACCCCGCTGAATCATTGAGGTGCGCAGCGTGTCGGTACTGGTTCTGGCTCTCGCCGTGAGCGCGGCCTTCTGTCTGGGCACCGGGTTCGTCCTGCAGCAGAACGCCGCCCAGCAGGCACCGCTCAGCGACTTCCTCTCGCCCCGGCTGCTGCTGGACCTGATGAGGGTGCCGCGCTGGCTCGGCGGTATCGGCCTGATGGTGGCGGGCATGATCCTCAGCGCCGTCGCGCTGTCCCAGGGCGAGATCTCGCTGGTCGAGCCGCTGGTCGCCACGAACCTGCTGTTCGCGCTCGCCCTCTCCCGCTGGCAGACCAAGCAGCCTTTGGGCCGTCAGGGCTGGGCCGGCCTGGTGCTGCTGGCCGGCGGCGTCACCGCGTTCATCGTGGCGGGCCGGCCCAGAGCGGGCGACGCGGTCACCGATCCGGTGCGGCACTGGGTGATCATCGGGGCGATGGTCGGCGCGGCACTGGTGCTGACGACGTACGCGAAGAGGTCCAGGATGATCACCGGACCGTTGCTGCTGGCGCTGGCGGCCGGTCTGCTGTACGGCGTGCAGGACGCGCTCACCCGGGTCAGCGGGCAGCGTCTGACGACGGGCGGGTGGACGGAGTTCGTCACGGGCTGGCAGCCGTACGGGGTGCTCGTGCTCGGGGTGACCGGACTGGTGCTGGTGCAGAGCGCGTTCGAGACGGCGCCGCTCAGGATGTCCCTGCCGGCCCTGACCGCGGCCCAGCCGCTGGCCGGGATCGCCTGCGGGGTGGGCTTCCTCGGCGACCGCCTGCGTACCGACACGGGAGCGCTCGCCTGGGAGGCCTCCGGCCTCGCGGCGATCGTGCTGGGCATCGTGCTGCTCGGGTTGCACCCGGCGATGCCGCGGGGGTTGGGGGAAGTGGAACAGGAGAAGGATCTGCAGACCCGGTGAGAACTGGGCGTCGGCCGGGGCGGGACGGGACGGTCGTCCGCTTGCGGCGGCGGCCCCTTGCGACGGGCCGTAGAGCGAAACCTCGGCGGCCGGCGGGCGGGAACGCCTGGTTGGATGGCCGTATGAGTGCCGCTGACGAGCTTCTTGACATCGTGGACGAGGACGACCGGGTCGTCGGGCAGTCGCCGCGCGGCGAGGCCTACGCGCGGGGGCTGCGGCACCGGTGCGTGTTCGTGCTGGCGCGCGACGGCGACGGGCGGGTCTTCGTGCACCGTCGCACCCCGACCAAACTCGTGTTCCCCTCCCTCTACGACATGTTCGTCGGCGGCGTCGTCGGCGCGGGAGAGACCTACGACGACGCCGCCCTGCGCGAGGCGGAGGAGGAACTCGGCGTCAGCGGACTGCCCCGGCCCGAGCCGCTGTTCAAGTTCCTGTACGACGACGGCGCCGGCCGCACCTGGTGGTCCTCGGTCTACCAGGTCCGCTGCGACCTGCCGGTGAACCCCCAGCCTGAGGAGGTCGCCTGGCACGCCTTCCTGCCCGAGGACGAGGTGGAACGGCGGCTGTCGCAGTGGGAGTGGGTCCCGGACGGGCTCGCCGCCTACCGGCGGCTCAAGGAGTACCGCCGGTCCACCGCCTGAGGCGCGGCACGGCGCCCCCGGTAGGGTCCTGCCGTGATCGAATTCGTACGGAACGTCCGGCTGTGGTTCGCGCCCCAGGAGGTCCGTGAGGAAGGCCGTACGCCCGACTACCGCTTCTCCCTGGCCAACGAGCGCACCTTTTTGGCCTGGTTGCGCACCGCGCTCGCGCTGATCGGCGGCGGCTTCGCCGTGGACCAGTTCCTGCCCGGCCTGCGCTGGGCCTGGCGCGTGGGGCTCGCCCTCGCGCTGCTCGGCTCGGGGGTGCTGTGCTCGCTGCGGGCCGTCAACCACTGGGTGCGCTGCGAGCGGGCGATGCGGCGCGGCGAGGACCTTCCCGCCTCCCGCTTCCCGGCGGTGCTCAGCCTCGCCATCGCCGTGGTGGCCGTCGCCATGGTCGTGGTCGTCGTCGGCGGCTGGGCCGGATGAGCGCCCCGGCCGGTCAGCGCGACCCGGGGCTCCAGCCGGAGCGCACCCGGCTCGCATGGCGCCGCACCACCCTGTCCTGCACCGTGGCCGCCGTCCTGGCCGCGAAGACGGCACTGCACGGCAGGACGACGGGCGGCTTCGTCGCCGTCGCGCTGTGCTGCCTGCTCTGGCTCGGCTTCCTGGCTCTGGCCGGGCGCCGCATCCACGCCCTGGCGGCCGCCGAGCCCGGCCACCCCCCGCGGCTCACGCCCCGCCAGGCGGCGGCCGCGACCCTGTGCACGGCCGCGCTGGCCGTGTGCGCGGCGGCCCTGGTGTTCTGAAGGCACCGACGGAGGACGCTGAGAGGAACCCCCGGCACGGGAGGCTCGTTGTCGACTGGCAGGCTGTCCGGCACCAGTTGGCAACGAAACAGGGGGTTCCATGGCCGCGGCTGATCCGTACACGGTCGCACTCGCCGACGACGTACACGCCTATGTCCAGCCGGACGGCGGCTGGTGCCTGAACAACGCCGGCTTCGTGAGCGACGGGACGGCCACCCTGCTGGTGGACACCACCGCGACCGAGCGCCGCACCCGTGCCCTGGGCGCGGCGATCGCGGCGACGGGCGCCCCCGCGCCGCGGGTCGTGGTCAACACCCATCACCACGGCGACCACACCTACGGCAACGCCTTCTTCGCGCCGGCCGCGATGATCGTCTCGCACACCGACTGCCGCCGGGAAGCGCTCGCCGCCGGGCACAACCTGCCGTTGATCTGGCCCGCGATCGACTACGGGGACGTCCGGATACAGGGTGCCGACCTGACGTACCGGGACCACACGACGGTGCACGCGGGCGCGGTGGACGCCGAGGTGATCCATCCCGGCGTCGGGCACACCGTCGGCGACTCGGTGGTCTGGCTGCCGCACCGGCGCGTGCTGTTCACCGGCGACCTGGTCTTCGAGGGCGGGACGCCGTTCTTCCTGATGGGGTCGCTCAGCGGCTCCCTGCGCGCGCTGGAACGGCTGCGCGCGCTCGGCGCCGAGACGGTGGTGCCCGGTCACGGGCCGGTGACCGATCCGTCGGCGTTCGACCGTACGGAGCGCTATCTGCGGTTCGTCGCCGAGGTCGCGCAGAAGCACCACGCGGCGGGGCGCACGCCGCTTGAGGCGGCGCGGTCCACGGATCTCGGGGAGTTCGCCGAGTGGCGGGAGAGCGAGCGGCTGGTGGCCAACCTGCACCGCGCCTACGCCGAGCTGGACGGCCTGGCCGAGGGGGCGCCTGTCGATCCGCTGCCCGCGTTCCGGGACATGGCGGTCATGAACGGCGGGGAGATGATGGCCAGCCACGCGTGAGGCCGCTTCGGGTCACGGCGGCGGCGCCCCGCCGCCGTGACACCGATGACCGCCGGCGCCACGATGGCACCGTGGCGCCGATCACGTTCGCCCCGCACACTGGACGACATACCGACCGGTCGGCATCATGAGGCAGGTCCTGTTTTCCGCGCACGTCGCACGTGAGGAGCAACGATGAGCCCAGACCACCCGCCGGGTCTCGATCTCGGCCGGCTGCGCGGCCTGCTCGACGCCGAGCGGCCCGGCCTGGTGAACGGCCCCCTGACCGGGCGGCTGATCGAGGGCGGGCGGTCCAACCTCACCTACGCCGTCTCGGACGGCGCGGCGCGGTGGGTCGTACGCCGTCCCCCGCTCGGCCACGTCCTGGCCACCGCGCACGACATGAGGCGCGAGCACCGGGTGATCAGCGCCTTGCACCCCACGCCGGTGCCGGTGCCGCGCCCGGTGCTGCTGTGCGAGGACGAGTCGGTCCTCGGCGCCCCCTTCTACGTGATGGACTTCGTCGAGGGCACCCCCTACCGCACCGCCGAACAGCTGGGGCCGCTCGGCCCGGAGCGCACCCGGAACGCGATCCTCGGCCTCGTGGACACGCTGGTCGAGCTGCACGCGGTGGACCCCGAAGCGGTGGGTCTCGCGGACTTCGGCCGTCCGGAGGGCTTCCTGGACCGTCAACTGCGCCGCTGGGGAAAGCAGTTGGACGCCTCCCGCAACCGGGAGCTGCCCGGCATCGACGAGCTGCACGCGGCGCTCGGCCGCGCGCTGCCCGACTCCCCCGCGCCGGCCGTGATCCACGGCGACTACCGCCTGGACAACGTTCTCCTGGGTGACGACGACAGGATCACCGCCATCCTGGACTGGGAGATGTCCACGCTCGGCGACCCGCTGACCGACCTGGGCCTGCTGGTGATGTACAGCGTGCCGCTCGGCACGCCCGACTCCCCCGTCTCCACGACCGCCGAGGCCCCGGGTCACCCCGATCCGGCCGAGCTGATCGAGCGGTACGCGGCCCGCTCGGGGCGCGACGTCTCCGCCGTCTCCTGGTACACGGCCTTCGCCTGGTTCAAGCTCGCCGTGATCCTCGAGGGCATCCACTACCGCTACACGCTCGGTCAGACGGTCGGGCGGGGCTTCGACCGCATCGGCGAGCTGGTGCCCGTCTTCATCGAGCACGGCCTGACCACCCTGCAGGAAGGCTGATCCGTCATGGACTTCGCGTTCGACGCGCGCACCGAGGAGCTGCGCGCCAAGCTGCTCGCCTTCATGGACGAGTACGTCCACCCGGCGGAGGCCGTCGCCCACGAGCAGCGCGCGCGGCTCGCCTCGCCGTGGGACACCCCGCCGGTCGTCGAGGAGCTGAAGGCCGAGGCGCGCCGGCAGGGCCTGTGGAACCTCTTCCTGCCGGACGCCGAGTACGGCGCCGGGCTCACCAACCTCCAGTACGCCCCGCTCGCCGAGATCACCGGCCGCTCCCCGCAGCTCGCGCCCACCGTGACGAACTGTGCGGCGCCCGACACCGGCAACATGGAGGTGCTCGCGCAGTTCGGCGACGAGCAGCAGAAGAAGCAGTGGCTTCAGCCGCTGCTGGCCGGGGAGATCCGCTCGGCGTTCGCGATGACCGAGCCGGAGGTGGCCTCCTCGGACGCCACCAACATCACCACGCGCATCGAGCGGGACGGCGACGAGTACGTCATCACCGGCCGCAAGTGGTACATCTCCGGGGCGATGAACCCCGACTGCAAGATCTTCATCGTGATGGGCAAGACGGACCCGGACGGGCCGGACATCCGCCGTCAGCAGTCCATGGTGCTGGTCCCGCGCGACACGCCGGGTGTCACGGTGAAGCGCGCGATGCAGGTGTACGGCTACGAGGACCACTACCACGGCGGTCACGCCGAGGTCGTCTTCGATCACGCGCGCGTGCCGGTGGCCAACCTGATCGGCGAGGAGGGCGGCGGGTTCGCCATCGCCCAGGCGCGGCTGGGCCCGGGCCGGATCCACCACTGCATGCGGCTGATCGGCATGGCGGAGCGGGCGATCGAGCTCATGTGCACGCGGGCGGTGTCCCGTACGGCGTTCGGCAAGGCGCTCGCCCAGCAGGGCGTGGTGCACAACTGGATCGCCGACGCGCGCGTGGCCGTGGAGCAGTTGCGGCTGCTGGTGCTGAAGACGGCGTGGATGATGGACACGGTGGGCAACAAGGGCGCGCACACCGAGATCCAGGCCATCAAGATCGCCACTCCGCGCACGGTCGTCGACATCATCGACAAGGCGGTCCAGCTGCACGGCGCGGGCGGGGTGAGCCAGGACTTCCCGCTGGCCGAACTCTGGGCGGCGGCCCGCACCCTGCGACTCGCGGACGGCCCGGACGAGGTCCACCAGCGGTCGCTCGCGCGGCGGGAGCTGAAGAAGTACCTGTGAGGCATGGGTGAGGGGCGGACGCCGCGGCGTCCGCCCCTCACCCATGTGCGTCGATCGGCTGGGTGTACTGACCCCTGAGGTCAGGGCCGCAGCGCCCGCAGCAGCAGGTCCGCCAGGTGGTCGGCGACCTCTCGGGGGCTGAGCGGGCCGTCGGGGCGGTACCAGGTCGACAGGTGGTGCACCGAACCGAAGTGGTAGTCGACGACCAGGTCGGCCGGGGTGGCGGTGGAGAACACGCCCTCCTTCTGGCCCTCTTCGATCAGCGCCCGGAACCGCTCGTGGTAGCGGCGCCGCTCCGCGCGGACCTGCTTGTCCTTCTCCGGGCTGAGGTGGTGCATGGACCGGAAGAAGATCATCGCGTCGTCGAGGTTCTCGATGGTGGTGACGACGACGTCGGCCGCCGCGTCCCTCAGGCGCTTCTCCACCGGCTCGTCGGCGTCCGCGAAGGCGTCGAGCCGCTCCTGCTGGACACGCAGCACGCGCGCGTACACCTCATGCAGCAGATCGTCCTTGGAGCCGAAGTAGTGGTACAGCGCTCCCTTGGTGACGCCGGCCGCCTCGACGATCTCCTGCACGGACGTGCGGTCGTAGCCCTGCTCGGCGAAGAGCCGCGTGGCGGCGGCCAGGAGCCGCTGGGGGACCGGCGTCCCGTCCCCGTCCGTCGTTCTGGGCACTGCCGCCACCTGCCTTTCCGATGATGACTACTGGGGGCGTCTTCGCCTTTTCCCGGGTCGTTCGCCTCCGGAGCGCTCGAGCCCCTTCGGCTCACTCCCGGCGGGAACGCAGTTCCCGACGCAGGATCTTGCCACTCGCCGTCTTCGGCAGCTCGGGCAGGACCTCCACCTGGCGCGGGTACTTGTAGGCTGCCAGTCTCTCCTTGCAGTACGCCGCGAGCGCGTCGGGGTCCGTCTCGGCCCCCGGGCGCAGGCTGATGTACGCCTTGACGGTCTCGCCGCGGTACCCGTCCGGCACCCCCACGACGGCCGCCTCGCGCACCGCCGGGTGCGTGTAGAGGACGTCCTCGACCTCCCGAGGCCACACCTTGAAGCCGGACGCGTTGATCATGTCCTTCTTGCGGTCCACGACGTACAGCCAGCCCCGCTCGTCCATGAACCCGATGTCGCCGGTGCGCAGCTCGCCGTCCGCGAAGGTCTCGGCGGTGGCCTCGGGCCGCCGCCAGTAGCCGGGCACGACCTGGGGGCCGCGGACGACGATCTCGCCCTGTTCGCCGAACGGCACCTCCTCGCCCCGCTCGTCGACGATGCGGACGACCGTGTCCGGCCCGGGCACGCCGACCGCCAGGGTTCCGGAGACCGGGTCCACGGGGGCCTCCCGGCCGGGCGGGACCGAGGCACAGGGCGCGGTGCACTCGGTCAGTCCGTAGCCGTTGCGGATGTACGGCCCGAAACCGTCCCGGAACTTCTCCACCAGGGCGGGCGGCAGCGGCGCGCCACCGGAGGAGATGACCCGGAAGGAGGAGAAGTGGTCCGGGGTGACGGACGGGTGGGCGGCGAGCGCCATGAAGGCGGTGGAGGGGCCGACGGTGTAGTGCGGGCGGTGCTCGGCGAACGCGTCGAGGACGACGCCCGGCTCGAACCGGTAGGCGAGGACGAGCGTGCCGCCGCTGGTGAGACAGGCCGCCAGCTCGCACACCATCCCGGTGATGTGGAACAGCGGCGCCAGAGCGAAGTAGACGGGCACCTCGGGCAGGCCGAGGCCCGTGCGCTGCCGCTCGGCGTTGTACATGATGTTGCCGTGCGTGTTGGTGGCGCCCTTCGGGGTGCCGCTGGTGCCCGAGGTGTAGCTGATCAGCGCGATGTCGGACGGGCCCAGGTCGCGGCCCTCGGGCGCCTTGTGGCCCTGCCGGGCGACGGCGACCAGGTCGTCGGCGTCGGCGGCCTGCTCCAGCCGTTCGAAGCTGAGCACACGTGCGTCGTCACGGGTCTGGAGGT
This sequence comes from Streptomyces sp. Ru72, assembly GCF_002920635.1. Classification (GTDB taxonomy): domain Bacteria; phylum Actinomycetota; class Actinomycetes; order Streptomycetales; family Streptomycetaceae; genus Streptomyces. The sequence goes on from NZ_PQSR01000016.1 coordinate 96,367, forward strand.
CCCGTTCGCAGGCGGTCAGTACGATCCGCACGGGCGATGCGGCGGCCGTGTCCCGCAGATACGACTCCCAGGCGCGGTCGGAGCACACCAGGGCGGTCACCTCGGCGTCCTTCAGGACGTGTGTGACCTCCCCGGACTTGTACATGGGGTTGACGGGCACGACGGTGGCGCCGGCCTTCCAGGCGCCGAGCAGCGCCAGCACGAAGTGCGGGGAGTTCTGCAGCAGGATCGCGACCCGGTCGCCGCGCTCCAGACCGCGCGAGGCGAGGAACCCGGCGACGGAGTCGGTCAGCGCGTCCAGTTCGGCGTAGCTGATCCGGCCGTCGAAGTAGGCCAGGGCGGTGCGGTCGGGGGGCACCTGGCGCAGGGCGTGCGGGAGCGAGTCGGCGGGGCTGACCGGGGCGCGCTGGGCGTCGTCGAGGAGGGCGAGCCAGGGCTTGGCGGCGTAGCGGGAGGCGGTCACCGGCCGGCCTCCCACTTCTGCTGGATGTGGTTCATGCTCGTCATCCAGCGGTCCGGGTCGGTGGCGCGCGCCTGGTAGTAGGCGGCGGCCTCGGGGTGCGGCAGGATCAGGAACCGGTCCTCCTCGATGCCCTTGAGCAGGGCGTCGGCGACGTCGTCGGGTTCGATCGCGGTCGGTGCCAGCACCAGTTCCCCGGCGGTGCCGGAGGCGGTCAGCATGTCGGTGCGGACGCCCTGGGGGCAGATCGCGTGGACCTTCAGGCCGCGATGGCGGTAGGTCAGGGACAGCCACTCGGCGAAGGCGTACGCGCCGTGCTTGGTGACGCTGTAGGGGGCGGCGCCGATCATGGTGAGCAGTCCGGCGGCGGAGACCGTGGAGACGAACCGGCCCGCGTCGCGCTCCAGCCAGGCGGGCAGGAGTTCGCGGGCGGCGCGGACGTGGGCCATCACGTTCACGTCCCAGGCCCGCGCCCAGACCTCCTCGTCGGCGGCCTCGGTGCCGCCGGAGCCGAGGCCCGCGTTGGCGCAGTAGACGTCGATCGTCCCGCCGAGGGCGTCCCGCGCCTGCGACACGATCGCGGAGGCGTCACCCGGGACGGCGATGCCGCCGATCTCGTCGGCCACGGCCTTCGCCTTCCCGGCGTCCAGGTCGTTGACGACGACCCGGGCCCCCTCGGCGGCGAAGCGGCGGGCCAGCGCGGCCCCGATGCCGCCTCCCGCCCCGGTGACGACCACTCCCGCATCCTGCACGGCTTCCACCATCGGTCTCCTTCGACGCGACACGCACCGGCTCTGCTGCCGTCGGCTCTGTACGGCGGCCAGACTAACCAGTCGGTATGTAACAGGGAAGAGGCTGCTTCGCCGGCCATTACGCGGGCATGACAGTTCCATCGAGCAGGGAGGTCATCGCATGAGGCTGTCCAGACGAGGGCTGCTCGCCGCCACCACGGCGGCGGCCGTGCCGTTCCCCGCAACGTCCGGGGCCGGCGGCGGGCGGCTGCGCACCGGTTTCGAACGCCTGGCGGCGGACGGCTACGCGCCGCTGGCGGGCCGCCGGGTCGGCGTCGTGACCAATCCCACGGGCGTGACGAGGGACGTGCGCCACATCGTGGACGTGATGCACGACGACCCCAGGGTGAACCTGGTCGCGGTCTTCGGGCCCGAGCACGGCTTCCGAGGCACAGCCCAGGCCGGCGGTTCGGAGGGCCGCTACGACGACCCGGCGACCGGGCTTCCCGTCTACGACACGTACCTGAAGGCCGGCCGGCCGCTCGCCGACATCTTCACCGCGTCCGGTGTGGACACCGTCGTCTTCGACATCCAGGACGTGGGCGCCCGTTTCTACACCTACATCTGGACCCTTTACGACTGCATGGAGGCCGCCGCCCTCGCGGGCAAGCGGTTCATGGTCCTGGACCGGCCGAACCCGGTGACCGGACGCGCCGCCCTCGGCCCGGTCCTGCACAGAGAGTTCGCGACCTTCGTCGGCCGGCAGCCGATCGCGCAGGCGCACGGGATGACGGTCGCGGAGCTGGCGCGGCTGTTCAACGGGGAGTTCCTGACCTCGCCCGTGCCGCTCGACACCGTCCTGATGGCCGGCTGGAGGCGGTCGGACTTCTACGACGCCTCCCGGCTGCCCTGGGTGCCACCGAGCCCCAACATGCCGACACCCGACACCGCGCTGGTCTACTCGGGGACGTGCCTGTTCGAGGGCACGAACCTGTCCGAGGGACGCGGCACCACCCGCCCCTTCGAACTCCTCGGCGCGGAGGGCGTCGACGGCCGGTGGGCAGCGGAAGCGGAGCGACTGGAGCTGCCGGGCGTGCACTTCAGGGAGGCGTACTTCACACCCGCCTTCTCCAAGTCCCAGGGCAGGACGATCGGTGGAGTGCAGATCCATGTCCACGACCGGGCGGCCTACGACCCCGTCCGCACCGGGATCGCGCTGCTCGTGACCGCGAAGAAGGTGTGGAGCGGATTCGCCTGGCGCTCCGACGCCTGGATCGACAAGCTCACGGGCTCCGCGCGGGTGCGCACGATGATCGACGCCGGCGCCACGGCCGACGAGGTGGTGGCGGCGTGGCAGGACGAACTGGCCGCCTTCCGGCGGATCCGCAGGGAGTACCTGCTGTACGGATGAGCGTGACGTATGGCCAACCGTGGCCGCCCGCAGGACGATGCGCGCACTGCGCGCAACGCGCTCGACCTCGGGGCAAGGGGGCCCGTCATGGCGGTACCGGCAGTGAGCGTGAGTCCCTACTGGGAGCTGACCTTCGACGCGGACGGCGACGTCGACGGGCCGGAGCGGAACCGGCTGCTGACGGAGGTGACACGGCGGGAAGTCCGCGACCTGCTGGTCTTCGCGCACGGCTGGAACAACCAGCGCTCCGGCGCCACCCGGCTCTACAGCAGCTTCTTCGCGCCGGTGCCCTTGATCGCGCCCAGGGCCCGCCTCGGGTACGTGGGGGTGATCTGGCCGTCGATGATGTTCGCGGACGAGCCGATCCCCCACTTCCCGCCGTCGGTCGCGGTCGAGGTGCCGGCGGCTCCGCTGCTGGACAAGGACAGCCGCCACGCGCTGCTCGAGGTGTTCCCCGGCCGCGCGACCGTGGTGGAGCAGCTCTCACGGCTGCTGGAGCAGCATCCGGACGACGGTGCCTCGCTGGAGGAGTTCGGGCGGCTGGTGCGGCTGCTGGTGGAGGTGCGGCCGCAGGGGCCGCAGGCAGCGTTCGCCGCGGACACGCTGGCCCAGGGGGCGCCCGAGGACGAGCCCGGGATGATGACCGGGGACACGGCCGAGGTGTGCCGGAGCTTCGCTCGGGCGCTGGAGCAGGTCCAGTCGGCCGGCGGGGAGCCCCCGGAGGGGTTCTCGTTCACGCCGAAGGGCGTGTGGGACGGCGCGCGCGAGTTGCTCAGACAGGCCACGTACTACGCGATGAAGCGGCGCGCGGGGACGGTCGGCGAGCGGGGGCTCGGGCAGGTGATCGGGCAACTGGCGCAGGCGGCGCCGGGGGTGCGGGTGCACCTGGTCGGGCACAGCTTCGGCGGGCGGCTGGTGTCGTTCGCGCTGCGCGGGCTGCCGGAGGGGGTGCGCACGGTGAAGTCGGTGACGCTGCTGCAGGGCGCCTTCTCCCACTACGCCTTCGCGGCCCGGCTGCCGGAGGACCCGCACACCAGCGGTGTGCTGGACGGGCAGCAGAACCGGGTCGACGGTCCCCTGGTGTGCTGCTATTCCCACTTCGACTCGGCGCTCGGCACGCTCTACCCGCTGGCGTCCCGGATGGCGGACGACGACCGGTCGCTGGCCGGGGGCTTCACGGCGAACCTCGACATCGGCCGGCTCCTGGGCCCCCGTTGGGGGGCGATGGGGCACGACGGGGTCCAGGCGGTGGACGGTACGCGCGGCATGACGCTCGCCGACGCGCTCGGCGGCGGACTGCCGACGTCCGGCTGCGTCAACGTCGACGCCTGCGCGGTGGTCTGCCACGGCGGTCCGCCGGCGGGCGCGCACAGCGACATCGTGCATCCGGAACTGGCCCGGGTGGTGCTGGCGGCGGGCCGGGTGAGCTGACCCGCCGCCGCACGTCATCTCGCGGCCTACCGGTGTGAGGTGTACTCCACCACCTGCTGGAACGTCGGCCGGTTCTGCCAGCTGATCCTGCCGTGCTTGATGCCGCCCAGGGTGCGCTGGACGATCGAGTCGGCGCACCACTGGTCACCGGCCGAGCACTGGTCGTCGCCCGGGTAGACCTGGGACGCGGTCATGCCCGCCGCCTGCTTCAGCGTGCTGATCAGGACGTCGCGGCAGGCGCTCAGGCTGCCGCCGCCGCAGTACTTCTGTGCGAGCGGGCCCTGCACCGGCTCCCCGAGGACCGCCCGGATGTCCTTGTCGACATAGCTCCACCAGCCGTACTGGAAGGAGCTTCCGGCGTGCGAGCCGGTCGGGCCGTGCGCGGCCGACGGGGACTCGTCGATCGGCAGGTTGTTGCCGAAGGCGGTGTACAGGTCGCTGCCGAGGCCCGGTTGGAACTCGGCCTTCACCAGCAGCGGCCACCAGGCGTCCAGGATGCGGATGGCATCGGCGTCGGCGTACGTCTTCGAGCCGGCCGAGGTCTCGGTGCGCCGGGCGCCCGCCGACACCCACGCCTGCAGCTTGCCCACCGCCGCCGCGGCCGTCGGATCGGTCACGGGCGAGCTGCCCACGACCTTCAGCAGTCTCGGCAGCACATCCTCGGCGCGCAGATCCGCGAGAGCCGCGTCCGCCATCGCCTTCACCAGGGACGACCTGGTCACCCCGCCGGCCGCGACCAGCTTCCTCACCCGGTCCTCGAGCAGGTTGCCGCGGTGGACGGAGCCCTCGCCCCAGGGAGCGGCCGTGTAGTCCTTGGCCTGCTTGTTGTTCCAGGAGATGTAGTAGTCCTGGTCGATGGAGTTGGGGTGCTGGGACGGCGCGGTGTAGTCGGCCGTGTTGGTCGCCGGGTCCCAGTTGCGCCACTCGTACGCCGCCTGCGCCCATACGGGGAACTCGGCGTCGACACCGCTGGCCCGCACCGGGTTGTCGCCGCTGTTGTAGTACGCGGTGTGCTGGGAGTCGGCGTAGAACCAGTTGAAGGTGTAGTTGATGTGCTGGACCGCGCTCTGGAAGTCCTTCGGCCCCTTGACGTAGTCGGGGTCGTTCAGCATCTGGAAGCCGATGATCGAGTCGGCCTCGTGCAGGTAGGACGAGCGCAGGGTGGTGTAGGCGACCTTCTTGCCGCCGACCGTGGCGCGGTACTCCACGGGCCCGTACTTGGTGCGCCACACCCGCATCGTGTAGGAGCCGGCCGGCGTCGAGTCGGCGGTCGTGGGTGACCAGGAGTTCTTCTGCTCCACCTTGTCCATGGCGGTGCAGGTGCCGTGGTACAGGTAGTGGTAGTCGTCCTGGCACAGCTCGACCGCGTAGGTGTCGATGATGTCCTGGCCGGAGGTGGTGGCGCTCCACGAGTAGTCCTGGCCGCGGCCCAGTTCGACGTACATGCTCAGGCCCGCGAAGGAGGCGCCGCGGGCGCTGATGCCGGGTCCCTGGATCTCCTGGAGCATGAGGAGCTGCGGCGCGAAGTAGCCGGTCTGCGGGCCGAAGACGGCGATGGGGTGGCCGCTCGCGGTGTACTTGCCGCTCACCACCAGGGCGTTGGACATGCCGCGCCTGGCGGAGGTCAGGGCGGTCGTGGCCGCGGTCTTCGACGCGCGGGCCGCGCTCGAGGTCGCCGCGCTGCCGGTGCGGTCGTAGACGAGCGGTTCCTGCGTCACCGAGCCCGCCTCGGGCAGCGCCTCGCCCTGGGGGCTCGCCGGCTTGGTCGCGTACGGGAAGCTCTCGCCGTTGTGGACGGTGAGGACGGCCTCGGGGTCGTTGCGCTCACGGAAGGACTCCCAGACCCTGGTGCCCTCCTCCACGCCGTACTTGGACTGGGCGGCCAGCAGGGAGATCGCGTTGTTGACCTCGCCGCCCCCGCCGGAGCCGAAGAGCGCGCCGATGACGGAGGCGAGCGCGACCAGGTCGGTGACCTTGAAGTGCTCGATGGTGCCGGCGTTGGTGATGGAGTCCTTGTGGCCGGTCAGGACGTACTCGCCGGGGAAGTAGCGGCCGGAGTCGGAGGCGTCGATGTAGGCGTTGACGCCGGCCAGGTAGGCGTTCACGTCGGCGAGGGCCTGCTTGCCGCGGTCGCCGGCGGCGGCCACCGCGTTGTCGATCTGTGCCTGGAGGTCGGCCTCGGTGTAGGGCGCGTTGCGCCAGAACTCCTGTTCGAGGCCCTGGTTGGCGGCGGCGCCGCCCGCGAAGGAGGTGAGCTGTCCGCGGCCCACGTGCCGGAAGACGTCCATCAGCCACAGCCGGTCCTCAGCCGCGGCATACCCGGCGCCGAACTCCGTGCCGTACCTGGTGGTACCGGTGATGTGCGGGACGCCCGTCTTCTTGTCGCGGACGATCGTCACGTCACCGCGACCGGCGGGCTTCTCGGTGGAGGCGACTTGGTCGGACGGGACGCCGAACGAGGCGTCGTTGAAGAAGCTGTTGATCTTCGCGTCGGTGAGCGAGGAGTAGCCCGTGGCCAGGTTGGCGTAGGGGCCGAGCTGGTCCTCGGCATGGTTGGGCTGGGTACCGAAGGCCTGGTTGAGCAGGATCTGGGCGAGGGTTGCGTTGCCGTTCTCGCCGGGCGGGAGGATGTCCGAACACCGGCCGCCGCAGTAGTCGTTCGACGCGGTCGCCTCCGAGGTGCTCGCGGCCGCCTCGGCGGTGGCCGCGGCGGTCGGGGACAAAAGCCCCGCGATGAGCACGCATATCGACGCGGCCTTGAGGAACTTGGGGGTTCTGCGAGGAGTTCTCAGTCTGTCGAGGGCGGTGCGTGGGGTGCGCCGTGGCATGGCAGCTCCTCCCGACGGGGTAGTGGCGGGCGGACGTTACCGCCGGTATCCCCGCGATTGAAGATGAACATGCGTCAGTTTTTCAACCGTCCGGCAAGTGCTTTTGGAGGTCACCGGAAATCCGATGGAGCCGAATCGCGTGTCGATACGTCTATTCGGCGACGTCCCCAGGACGACGCCGAAGTGACCGAAGTACAAGTGCAGTTGTGACGGAGGTGCAGGGCGATGGCCGGTTTCCGGAGTCTGGCGAGACAGGTCCGTGATCCGAGGTGCGATCTGGCACTACGGCGCTACTCACTGCGCAAGTGCCTTGAGAAGTTCGCCCCCTACGGGCATCGGGCCACCTGGGACCATCTGTGCTCCCGGGCCGGGTTCGGCCCCGAGGACCGCTCCCCCGATCCGGTGCGGCTCGTGGCCGCACTGGAGGAACTGGAGGAGGCCCGGTCCGTGTGGCTCACCTACGAGGCCGAGTTCACGGAGCGCCGCAGGAAGGAGAAGCACGACGGACTGCGCCGGCCGGGCAGTGTGGACGACTGGCACCGGCTGACGTGGGGCGGCTTCGGGGTCGCGTGGTGCGACGACCCGCGGGTCCACCCTCATGAACCGCTGGCGGAGGTGCTGCGCCGGCTCATCGCCGCACTGGAGCGCGATCCGGGCTCATCGTGTCCGGTGTGCGCCGGTGAGCGCCTCACCTGGAGATACGACCTGGCCCATGAGCCGTCGTCGGGCCCGGTCTGCACGGACTGCGGCATCCTGGTGCCGTCTCACGTGCTGACACCCGCGGCCCTGGCGCGGACCAGGCGCGCACGGCTGCTCGTGTCGGCCTAGGGACCGGATCGTGGGGGTGCGCCGGGGGATGCCGCACCCCCGTTGTCAGCGGCTCGTGACCCACCGGGACAGGGCGCAGAGGTGAGCCGGGGGCCGACGGGTGCCCGGCGCGGGGGTGCGCCGGGGGAATGTGCGCAGCGGCGCCTGCGGGGCGCCTCCGCCCGGCTCTTCGAGCAGGGAGCAGCCCCGGCGCCCACCAGGGCTGTCGTGGGCCCCCGGACCGTCGAGGCTCCCGGGGAGGCATGACGGCCCAGGGCGGCGGGGGCTACCGCTTGCGGCGTTCCACCATCAGGCGGGAGCCTGACTGCCGTTCGCCGAACACGTCGTCCGGGTTGGACAGTACGCACGTCTCCAGGGACAGGCACCCGCAGCCGATGCAGTCGGTCAGGTGGTCCCGCAGGCGGCTCAGCTGCTTGATGCGTTCCTCCAGTTCGGAGCGCCAGGCCGCGGAGAGGCGGGCCCAGTCCTCGCGGGTGGGTGTGCGCTCCTCCGGGAGCTGCGCCAGTGCCTCGCGGATCGTGGCAAGCGGGATGCCCACCCGTTGCGCCGCTCGCACGAAGGCGACCCTGCGCAGTGCGTCCCGGGAATAGCGGCGCTGGTTGCCCGCGGTGCGGCGGCTGCTGATCAGGCCCTTGGACTCGTAGAAGTGCAGGGCGGAGACGGCGGCGCCGCTGCGGGCGGACAACTGGCCGACGGTCAGCTCGTGGATCTTCTCCGGGATCTGGGGCACCTTCCAGAGCCTACCCACCGCGGCACAGGCGTCGTCCGTTGACACCGGTGCCGCACCCGACCATGCTAAGCAGTTGCTTAGACATCGTGATTTCGTGACGCGAGAGGCCGGGAACATGGCAGAGCCGAGGACCTTCACGTCCACCGACGAGCTGAAGGCGGCGGTGGGCGAGCAGTTGGGGCACACCGACTGGCTGGAGATCGACCAGAAGCGGATCGACCTGTTCGCGGAGGCGACCGGCGACCACCAGTGGATCCATGTGGATCCGGAGAAGGCGGCCCAGGGCCCCTTCGGGACCACCATCGCGCACGGGTACCTCACCCTGTCGCTGCTCCCGCTGTTCGGGCCGCAGCTGATCAAGGTGGAGGGCGTGAAGATGGGCGTCAACTACGGCACCAACAAGGTCCGTTTCCCCGCGCCCGTGCCGGTCGGCTCCCGGGTGCGCGCCACCGCGACGATCTCCGGCGTCGAGGAGGTGCAGGGCGGCGTACAGGTGACCGTCGCCTTCACCGTGGAGCGCGAGGGCGGCGACAAGCCGGTGTGCGTCGCCGAATCGGTCGCACGCTACTACCTCTGACCCCGGTTCGGGTGGGGGCGCCTACTTCCGTGCCCCCACCATCCGCAGCACGAGGTCGGCGTAGAGCGCGCCGACCTCCTCGGGGGTCCGGGACCCGTCGACGTTGAACCAGCGGGCGACGTCGATGCACAGGGAGAGGATGGCCAGCGTCGTCCCCTTCACGTCCAGCACGTCGAACTCGCCCGCGGCCACGCCGTCCTCGACGATCCCGCGCACCTCGGCGTCCACCTGGCGGCGCAGGGCCAGGATCTCGGCGCGGGCGTCCGGGCCGAGCGCGTCCAGTTCGTACTGCACGACCCGCGCGGTGGTGCGCCGCCCGGCGTGCCAGCGGACGAAGGAGCTCACCGCGCCGGCGAGCCGCTCGGTCGCGCTGCCCTCGCGCCGGGCCGCCGTGCGCAGGATCTCCAGTGCCTTGTCGTGACCGATGCGGCTGATGCGGTGAAGCAGCTCTTCCTTGGTCTTGTAGTGGATGTAGAGCGCGGCCGGGCTCATACCGGCGCGTCCCGCGATGTCACGGGTCGTCGTGGCGTGGTAGCCGCGTTCGGCGAAGGCCTCGACCGCGGCGACCAGCAGCCGCCGCGCCGCGTCCGGGGTCACCTCGGCCCACGGCTCCATCTCGCCGCCGGCTGTCTCCTCCGCCGTACTCATCGCTCGCCCCTTCCACTGGCAGGACGAACACCATACCTCCGAAGGTGAGCGGGCGCTTAGCGTGCCCGCTCAGAGCTTTTCGAAGGGGTCGTGCTCGGCGAGCAGCTTCTCCAGCCTGGCCTGGTCCACCCGGCTGACGATCTGCCCGGCCTCCTGGCGGTCCCGGATCACCTTGGCGAGGGTGAAGGCGGAGGTCACCAGGTACAGGACGGCGATCCCGAGGAAGGCCCGCACCCAGGCGTCGGCGTGCAGCTGGAAGATCCCGACGGCGGTGGCCACCAGGGCGATGGCGAAGGACGCCACGGCCTGCCCGTAGAACGCGGCCGTGTTCTGCTGTCTGACCGGAGTCTCACTCATGTGGACCAGGGTCGGCGCACGGCGGCGCCGGCACATCCGCACGCGTACTCAAAGAGGTACTCAGAACGCCGAGACCCCGGTCAGCGCCCGCCCGATGACCAGTTTCTGGATCTGGCTGGTTCCCTCGTAGAGGGTCATCACCCGGGCGTCGCGCAGCAGTTTGCCCACCGGGTACTCGTCGATGTAGCCGTAGCCGCCGAAGACCTGCAGGGCGTTGTTCGCGGCGCGGACGGCGGCCTCGGAGGCGAACAGCTTGGCCTTGGAGGACTCGACGGCGAAGGGCAGGCCGCGGTCGATCAGGTCGGCGACGCGCCAGGTCAGCAGCCGTGCGGCGTCCACGTCGACGGCGATGTCGCTGAGGAGTTCCTGGACGAGCTGGTGGTGGGCGATGGTCCTGCCGAACTGCTCCCGCTCGCCGGCGTACGCCACCGCCGCGTCCAGCGCGGCCCGGGCTATGCCGACGCAACCCGCCGCCACCGACATCCGGCCCTTGGCGAGCGCGGACATGGCGACGGAGAACCCCTTGCCCTCCGGGGCCAGCCTCGCCGAGGCGGGGACGCGGACGTCCTCGAGGACCAGTTCGGCGGTCGCCTGGCCGCGCAGGCCGAGCTTGCCGTGGACGGTGCGGCGGGTCAGGCCGGGGGTGTCGGCGGGGACCAGGAAGGCGGAGACGCCCTTGTGGCCGGGGGCGTCGGTGGAACGGGCGAAGAGCAGGACGACGTCGGCCCAGGTGCCGTTGGTGATGAACATCTTGGCGCCGTTGATCACGTAGTGGTCGCCGTCGCGTACCGCGCTGGTGGTGAGGTTGCCCGCGTCGGAGCCGGTGCCCGGCTCGGTGAGCCCGAAGCAGCCGACGTACTCCCCGGACGTCAGCCCCGGCAGCCAGCGGCGCTTCTGCTCCTCGGTGCCCCAGGCGGCGATGGTCTTGGCGACCAGGCCGAGCGAGACGGACACGATTCCGCGCACGGACGAGTCGCCGCGACCCAGCTCCTCGGTCACCAGGCAGTACGCGAGGTGGTCGCCGCCCGAGCCGCCGTACTCCTCGTCGACGGTGAGCCCGAGGAAGCCGACCTCGCCGAGCTTCTTGACGATCGCACGGTCCACCTCCTCGGCCCGGTCCCAGTCGACGACGTGCGGGGCGATCTCGCGGGTCACGAACTCCTCGGCCAGCCGTCGCACGGCCACCTGCTCCTCGCTGAGCTCCAGGTTCACGACGTGTCACCCCTCGTGCAGATCATTGAATGCGGCACATTTAAATTAGCACTGCTAGTTTCCCTGTGCAGCCCTACTATGTGCGCCATGGCCCGACCGCGCAAGCCGCTCCTCAGCACCGACCGCATCGTCGCCACGGCGCGGGCGCTGGTGGACGCGGAAGGCCTCGCGGCCGTCTCCACGCGCCGCCTCGCCGCCGAACTCGGGGTCAGCGGACCGTCGCTGTACAACCACTTCCGCACCAAAGACGAGATCCTGGAGGCGGTCGCCGACTCGGTGAGCGCACAGGTCGATCTGTCGATGTTCGAGGACGGCCGGCCCTGGCGGACCGCGCTGCACGACTGGGCGGTCTCCTACCGCGCCGCGCTGCGCGACCACCCGAACATCGTCCCGGTCCTCGCCCGCGGGCCCGGCCGCCGCCCGGCCGCCCTGCGCCTCGCGGACGCGGTCTACGGGGCGATGGTCGACGCGGGGTGGCCGCCCGCGCAGGCCACCTCCATCGGCGCGCTGATGCGCTACTTCGTGATGGGCTCGGCGCTCGGCTCGTTCGCGGGCGGCTTCGTCGACGACGCGGCGGCGTACGACCCGGCCGACTATCCCCATCTGGGGCAGGCCCACCTCCTCGCCGAGCAGCAGGAGAAGATCGACGAACGGGCCTTCGAGACGGGGCTGGCCGCCCTGCTGGACGGACTGGAACGGCAGTACGAGCAGGTGAAGCGCCCCGTCTAGGACATGCGGAGGACACTTCGGTGCGCACCGAAGTGTCCGTGGTCGATGCTGGGCTCATGACGACGAGGAAGGACGGTGCGGCGGCCGGGCTCGCGGGGCTCGCGGGGCTGATCGCCGACGAGACGCGCGCCGCCTGTCTGCTGACGCTGCTCGACGGCCGGGCGTGGACCGCCGGTGAGCTGGCGCGGCACGCCGGCGTCGCGGCCTCGACGCTGAGCGAGCACCTGGGCAGGCTCGTCGCGGGCGGGCTGCTCACCGAGGAGCGGCAGGGACGGCACCGGTATGTGCGGCTCGCCGACGCGCGGGTCGCCCAGATCGTCGAGGACCTCGCCGCGCACGTGGTGCCGGACGCCGGGGCCGGACGTCCGCGCACGCTGCGGGAGGCGAGTGCCGGGTCCGCGATGGCCCGCGGCCGCACCTGCTACGACCACCTCGCGGGGCGGCTCGGCATCGCCGTCACGGACGCGCTGACCGCCCGGGGACTGCTGCGTCAGGACACCGGGTTCGCGCTGACCGACGCGGGCCTGGCCTGGTTCGGCACCGCCGGCATCCGCCTCGACCGCAAGGGCCGCAGGCCCCTCGCCCGAGCCTGCCTCGACTGGACCGAGCGCCGCCCCCATCTCGCGGGTGTCGCGGGTGCCGCGCTGTGCCGGCACGCCCTGGACGCGGGCTGGTGTGTCCGCATCGGCTCCGAACGGGCCGTGAAGGTCACGGGCGAGGGCGAGCGCGCGCTGTCGCGGCTGCTCGGGATCGAGGCGGTGGCGCTGCGCTGAGCCCCGTGGTCCGAAATCCGCGAGCATTCCCGCCCCCTGCCCTCCTAGCCTCTGGAGAATGATGAACGTCTCCCCCTCCCGTCTGGCCGCCGGCGCCGCCACCGTCACGGTGCTGCTGTGGGCCTCCGCCTTCGTCTCGATCCGCAGTGCGGGCGCCGCGTACGCGCCGGGCGCGCTGGCGCTCGGCCGGCTGCTGGCCGGGGCACTGGCGCTGGGGGTGATCTGCCTCCTGCGGCGGGAGGGGTTGCCGCCGCGTGCGGCGTGGCGCGGCATCGCGATATCCGGGCTGCTGTGGTTCGGCTTCTACATGGTGGTGCTCAACTGGGGCGAGCAGCAGGTCGATGCCGGGACCGCCGCGCTGGTGGTGAACATCGGGCCGATCCTGATCGCGCTGCTGAGTGCGCGGTTGCTGGGGGACGCCATGCCGCCGCGGCTGCTCGCGGGCATGGCGGTGTCGTTCGCCGGTGCCGTGACCGTGGGCCTTTCGATGTCGGGTGACGGGGGCTCCTCGGTGCTCGGGGTGGTGCTGTGCCTGCTCGCCGCGGGCGCCTACGCGGCCGGTGTCGTCGCGCAGAAGCCCGCGCTGGGTGCGGCGAGCGCGCTGCAGGCGACGACGTTCGGGTGTCTGGTGGGCGCGGTCGCCTGTCTGCCGTTCGCGGGACAGCTGGTGCACGACGCGGCCCGCGCGCCGGTGTCCGCCACGCTCAACATGGTGTACCTGGGTGTCTTTCCGACCGCGCTCGCCTTCACGACCTGGGCGTACGCCCTGGCCCGTACGACCGCGAGCCGCATGGGCGCGACGACGTACGCGGTGCCCGCGCTGGTGGTCCTGATGTCCTGGCTCTTCCTCCAGGAGGTCCCGGGGCCGGTGACGCTCGCGGGTGGCGCGCTGTGCCTGGCCGGAGTGGCGGTGTCACGGTCGCGTCCCCGCACGCCGCCTCCGGCCCCGGAACCGCACGCCACGCCCGAGCAGGTGCCGGCCGCCGAGTCCTAGAACACGGGACGAACCCAGGGCTTCAGAACACCACCAGCGCCCGGCCGCCCTTGCCCGCCAGCATGTTCTCGAAGGCGGACGGGATGCCCTCCAGCGCGATCCGTTCCGTCACCAGCGCGCCCAGGTCCAGGCGGCCCGCCCGGATGTGCTCGGCCAGGACCGGCAGGTCCTCGGCCGGGTTGGAGTTGCCGTAGACGCAGCCCGTCAGCGTGCGGCCCCAGTGGAAGATCTCCAGGGCGTTGAAGGTGACCTCCTGGTCCTTGCCGCCGATGCCGACGACCGTCGTACGGCCGCCGCGGCGCGTGGAGTCCCAGGCGGCGCGGATGGTGGCCGCCCGGCCCACGCACTCCACCGCCACGTCGACGCCCTGCTTGCCGGTGAGGCCGCGGATCTCGCGGGGCGTGGTGTCGGAGGCGAGCAGGAAGTCCGTCGCGCCCGCCCCTCGCGCCAACTCCTCCTTCGCGGGGGACACGTCCACCGCGACGATCCTCTCCGCGCCCGCGATCCGCGCCGCCTGGAGGGTCGCGAGGCCCACCCCGCCGACGCCGAAGACCGCGACCGTCTCCCCCGGGCGTACCTTCGCCGCGTGGTGCACGGCCCCGTAGCCGGTGAGGACGGCGCAGCCCAGCAGCGCCGCGTCGGCCAGCGGCACGCCGTCCGGGGCCGGGAGGACGCAGGATGCCGCGACCACGGTCTCCTCCGCGAACGCGGCGACGTTCAGGCCGGGGTGCAGATCCGTGCCGTCCTCCGCGCGACGGGCGTGGACGGCACCGGCGCCGGTGAGCGCGTCGGCGCACAGCCACACCTCGCCCCGTGCGCAGGCGTGGCAGCTCCCGCAGGACGGCGCCCAGTTGAGGACCACTCCGTCACCGGGGGCGACATGGGTGACGCCCTCCCCCACCGACACCACCGTGCCCGCGCCCTCGTGGCCGAGGACGGCGGGCACCGGCACCCGCATGGTGCCGTTGGACAGGGACAGGTCGGAGTGGCAGACCCCGGCGGCGGCCAGCCGGATCCGGACCTGGCCGGGGCCTGGCTCGGGGAGCTCGATCCCGGTGACCTCCAGCGGGGCCCCGACGGCGGGCAGTACAGCGGCACGGACGACCATCTGGCTCAACGCTCCTGGAACTGGAGGGACTTGGTCTGCAGGTACTCGGCGAGGCCGTGCGCGCCGAGCTCGCGGCCGACGCCGGACTGCTTGTAACCGCCGAAGGGAGCGAGGGGGTTGAAGCGTCCGCCGTTGATGTCGACCTGCCCGGTCTCCATGCGCCGCGCGAACGCGACCGCCTCCGCGTCGTCCCCGGCCCACACCGCGCCGGCCAGCCCGTACACCGTGCCGTTCGCGATCCGCAGGGCGTCCTGCTCGTCCTCGTAGGACAGGACCGCCAGTACGGGGCCGAAGATCTCCTCCTGCGCGATCGTCATCTCGGGGGTGACGTCGGCGAAGACGGTGGGCTGCACGAAGTAGCCGCGTTCCCGGGGGGATTCGGGACCGCCCGCGACCAGGCGGGCGCCCTCCGCCAGGCCCTTCTCGATGTAACCGCGCACCCGCGCCTGCTGCCTGGCGCTCACCACCGGGCCGATGCGGTCCCCGTACTTCGCCGCCGCCTTCGCGGCGAGCTCGACCGCCTCCTCGTACCGGTCCCGGTGCACCAGCATCCGCGTCCACGCGCTGCACGTCTGGCCGGAGTTGGACATGACGTTCGCGACGCCCACGTTGACCGCCTTGGCGAGGTCCGCGCTCGGCAGGACGACGTTCGCGGACTTGCCGCCCAGTTCCAGGGCCACCTTCTTCACGGCCGCTCCCGCCGTGGCGCCGATCCGCCGGCCGACCGCCGTGGATCCGGTGAAGGAGACCAGGTCGACGCCCGGGTGCTCGGCGAGCGCCTGGCCCGCGACCGGGCCGAGGCCGGTGACCAGGTTGAAGACCCCGGCCGGCACGCCCGCCTCGTGGACGGCCTCCGCGAAGAGCTGGGCGGTCAGCGGGGTGTCCTCGGCCGGCTTGAGGACGACCGTGCAGCCCGCCGCCAGCGCCGGGGCGACCTTGGCGACGATCTGGTGGAGGGGGTAGTTCCAGGGGGTGATGGCACCGACGACGCCGACCGGCTCCTGGTAGACGGTGGAGTTGCCGACGTTCTCCTCGAAGGAGTGGGTGGCGGCCAGTTCGGCGTACGATCCCGCGACCGCGATCGGCAGGCCGACCTGCACGTTCTGTGAGAACGGGAGCGGGGAGCCCAGCTCCGCCGTCACGGTCTCGGCGATCTCGTCCTTCCGGGCGAGGAGCACGTCGCGCAGGGCGGCGAGCCGGGCGGCCCGCTCGGCCGGGGCGGTGGCGGCCCAGCCGGGGAAGGCGGCGCGGGCGGCGCGTACGGCGGCGGCGACGTCCTCGGCGGTGCCCGCCGGGACCCTGCCGATGACCTGCTCGTCGGCAGGGTTCACGACCTCGATGGTGTCCGCGCCGACGGCGGGGCGCCAGGCGCCGTCGATGTACATGCCGTCATGTGCCTTCATCGTCTTCCTCCCGGGCGGGCAGCATCGTCCGCGCCCCAAACTAGCGCCGGTAGTTTTGTGGCGCCAGGGGGCTCCGGGAGGTCAGCGTAGGGCCTGTCCTGCGGATCAGGTCGGCCGTGAGGGACGGTTTGAAGGCGGCCTCAGGTCCGGCCGGCCGCCGCGCCCCGCCGCACGGACGAGTCCGCCTCGTGCGCCTCTGCCGTGGGCGAGCGCAGCGCGATCCCGGAGGAGACCAGCAGCAGCGCGCCGAGCATCACGAACGGCGCGGCCACACCCGCCATTCCGGCGACCAGTCCCGCGGCGGCGGGCGCGGCGACCTGGCCGAGGCGGTTGCCGGTCAGCCGCAGGGCGAGGGCGGTGGAGCGGGCGCCGTGGGGCGCGGCCTGCACGACGGTCGTCATGGACAGCGGCTGCCCGACACCGAGGCAGAATCCGAGCACGGTGAGCATCGCGCCGAGCACCCACACCGGCACCGGCAGCGCGATGCCGGCACACAGCAGCGCCGCCACCACGCAGGTCAGGGCGAGCAGGACGGTCCGGCCGAGCAGCCGCAGCAGCGGCGTGAGGACGAGACGGCAGGCGATGGTGGCGGCCGCGCGCAGGCTCAGCAGCAGGCCGACGACTGCCGGGGCGATGCCGCGGTGGTCGCCGACGACCGGCAGGTACGCGGTGAGGATGTCCGTGGCGGACAGTACGGCCAGGCTGATCAGAATGCCGGCCGGTACACCGCGGGCGCGCAGGATGCGGTGCAGGGCGACACGGTCGCCGTGCGCGGTACGGGCCGTCGTGGCCGTACGGCGCTCGATGCGCCACAGGGAGGTGAACGCGACCGCGGCGCCCGCGCCGGCCACCAGCAGGGCGAGCGCGCTGGTGGCCGCCCGGTCGGGGCCGTGGATCAGGGCGCCGGCGGCGATCGGGCCGACAAGTTGTCCGAGGGAGGCGCCGATCGTGAAGTGGCCGAAGTTGCGGTCCTGGTCACGGGGCTCCGACCGGCGGGCCACGATCGACTGGGCGCCTATGACGAAGCACAGGTGGCCGAGGCCCATCACGCCGCTCCACGCGGCCATCGCCGCCAGGGAGCCCGCGGCCCCGCTGAGCGCGCAGCCGCCGGAGATCAGGACCACGCCGGTCACCAGCAGCGGCACGCACCGGCCGTGGTCCGTACGGCGGCCGAGCGGTACGGCGGCGAACAGCGGCAGCAGCGCGTAGACACCGGCGATGACACCGACCGCGCGGTCGTCGGCGCCCAGCGCGAGAGCCCGGTAGGACACGGCGGGCCTGGCCATCGACACCGCCCCCTGCGCGAAGCCGAAGGCGATGACGAGGCGGAGCAGCCAGCCGCGGTTCCCACCGGGCCCCATGAGAACGTCCTCCACGAGTGATCAGATGATGCCGAACAGGATTCCTGCCCCGAGGACCACCAGCGATGTCAGCGCGGCCCACTTGACCACGAACCGCGTGTGGTCGCCGAACTCCACCTTGGCCATGCCGACGAGGACGTAGACGGCGGGCACGAGCGGGCTGGACATGTGCAGCGGCTGGCCGACCAGCGAGGCCCGGGCGATCTCCAGGGTGGACACACCGTGCGCCTGGCCCGCCTCGGCGAGCACCGGCAGGATGCCGAAGTAGAAACCGTCGTTGGACATGAAGTACGTGAGCGGGATGCTCAGCACTCCGGTGACGAGGGCCATGTGCGGGCCCATGCCGTCCGGGACGTTGTCCACCAGCCACTTGGCCATGTGCTCGACCATGCCGGTGCCCTGCAGGACGCCGGTGAAGACGGCGGCGGCGAAGACCATGCCGGAGACGTTGAGGACGTTCTCGGCGTGCGCCGCGAGGCGGGCCCTCTGGTCGGGCATGTGCGGGAAGTTGACGGTGAGCGCGAGCGCGGCGCCGAGCAGGAACAGGACCGGGATCGGCAGCCACTCCATGATCATGGCGGTGAGCAGGGCGACCGTGAGCAGTGCGTTGAACCAGTACAGCTTGGGGCGCAGGGTGGGCCGGTTCGGGTCGAGTCCCGAGAAGCCGTCCTCGGCGGCGGACTCGGGAGCGTCGGCGTCCGTACCGGAGCCGGAGCCGCCGGTGGCCGCGCGTCCCTTGCCGGTACCGCCGCCGGAGCCGCCCGCCCCGACGAGCACCGTCTCGGCCTCCTGCGGCTCGAGGACCTCGTCCAGCGTCAGCGTGCCGAGCCGCTTGCGCTCGCGGCGGCCGAGGACGTACGCGAGGGAGAAGACGCCCAGCAGGCCGACGGCGAGGGCGGGGATCATCGGCACGAAGATGTCACTGGCGTCGAGCTTCAGCGCGGTCGCGGCGCGGGCGGTCGGGCCGCCCCACGGCAGGGTGTTCATCACGCCGTTGGCCATCGCGGCGACACCGGTCATCACGACCAGGCTCATCCTCAGGCGCTTGTACAGGGGGTACATCGCCGAGACCGTGATCATGAAGGTGGTCGAGCCGTCGCCGTCGAGGGAGACGATCGCGGCCAGGACCGCCGTGCCGACGACGATGCGCAGTGGGTCGGCCTTGCAGAAGCGCAGGATGCCCCGCACGATCGGGTCGAAGAGACCGATGTCGATCATCACACCGAAGTAGACGATCGCGAACATCAGCATCGCCGCGGTGGGAGCGAGGCCGGTGACGCCGTCGATGACGTAGTCACCGAGCTTCGCGCCCTTACCGACGAACACGCAGAACAGCGCGGGGATCAGCACGAGCGCCGCGATCGGCGACATCTTCTTCATCATGATCAGGACCAGGAAGGTCGCGATCATGGCGAAGCCGAGGATGGTCAGCATGAGTGGATACCTAACGTTCGCCCTTGAACACCCCCACGGGGGCCGGGGGTGCGTTGACGTTAGGTCGCGTAAAGAAGGGTTAACAAGTAGTTGACGTGCGAGCAATAAGCGCAAAATTCCAGGTCAGCGTTGTGCGGGGAGCGGTGCGAGCTCGACGGGCACGCCGTTGAGCACCGCGTTGCCCGACAGCGGGTCGAGCAGACTGCCGTCGAGGAGCTGGTTGACGTTGACGCCGGGATCGAGGGCGGCGTGACTCATCCGGGTGCCGGGCCGGTCGTGGCCCCAGCCGTGCGGAAGGCTGACGACACCGGGCCGGATCCCGTCGGTGATCTCGACGGGCGCGGTGACCGCTCCCCCGGCGCCCTTGATCCTTACGGGAGCGCCGTCGCGTAGTCCGAGCCGCTCGGCGTCCTCGGGGTGGATGTGCAGGGTGCAGCGGTTGGAGCCGCCGGTGAGGGCGGGCACGTTGTGCAGCCAGCTGTTGTTGGACCGCAGATGACGCCGCCCCACGAGGACGAGCCCGTCGGCGCGCTCGCTCAGCGCCTGCTTCAGACGCGGCAGGTCGTCCGCGATGGGCCCCGGCAGCAGCTCCACCTTGCCGCTGACGGTCTTCAGCGGCTGCGGCAGCCGGGGCTCGAGCGGGCCGAGGTCGATGCCGTGCGGGTGGGCGAGCAGCTTGTCGAGGGTGAGCCCGTCGGGCCGGGCGCCGAAACCGTCGCCGTACGGGCCGAGGCGCAGCATCATGTCGAGCCGCCGCTCCGGGCCGTTGTCGCCGCTGAGCCGCGCGGCAAGCTCCTTCGGGTCCCCGCCGTGGACGGGCGAGTGGGCCTCGGTGACGGCCTTGCCGAGGGTCTGTCCGATGACGAGGTCGTCGACGGCGGACGGGTCGCCGCCGTGCAGGCCCGTGGCGGCGAGGATCAGCCGGGCGAGGATCTCGGTCTCGGCCATACGCCCGGGCTCCAGCGGCACGGCGGCGCGGGTGTAGCGGACCTGGTTGCGCACGGCGAGGGTGTTGAAGGCGAAGTCGAAGTGCGGCGCCTGGGAGGGCGGGGGCGGCGGCAGGACGACGTGCGCGTGGCGCGAGGTCTCGTTCAGGTAGGGGTCGACGCTGACCATGAAGTCGAGCGAGCCGAGCGCCTTGTCGAGGCGGTCGCCGTCCGGAGCGGAGAGTACGGGGTTGGCGGCGATCGCGATGACGGCGCGGATCGGGCTGCCCTCGTCGGTGGCGGTGTCGATCTCCTCGGCGAGCGCGGAGATCGGCAGCTCGCCCTTCGCCTCGGGGTGCCGGCGCACCCGTGAGTGCCAGCGGCCGAGTGCGAAACCGCGCCCGGGGCCGGCGGGGCGGGGCGTCTTGTCGGTGGCGGACAGCGGGAAGA